>NZ_CAXTHV010000019.1:0-64383 GCF_964244265.1 uncultured Sphingomonas sp.
AGGTGGATCATCTTGGTGCCGGTGTCGGCCTGCTGGCGGTTGTTCGTCACCGCGACCGAATAGAATTCGCCGACGCTGTTCTCGCCGTTCAGCACGCACGACGGGTATTTCCAGGTGATCGCGCTGCCAGTCTCGACCTGCGTCCACGACACCTTCGAATTGCGCCCCTGGCACAAGGCGCGCTTGGTGACGAAATTGTAAATCCCGCCCTTGCCGTCCGCGTCGCCGGGATACCAGTTCTGCACGGTCGAATATTTGATCTCGGCATCGTCCAGCGCGACCAGCTCGACCACCGCGGCGTGGAGCTGGTTCTCGTCGCGCATCGGCGCGGTGCAGCCTTCGAGGTAGCTGACGTACGAGCCCTTGTCGGCGACGATCAGCGTGCGCTCGAACTGGCCGGTATTCTCGGCATTGATGCGGAAATAGGTCGACAGCTCCATCGGGCAGCGCACGCCCTTAGGGATGTAGACGAAGGTCCCGTCAGAGAAGACCGCGCAATTCAGCGCGGCGAAGTAATTGTCGTGCTGTGGCACCACCTTGCCCAGCCATTTGCGGATCAGGTCCGGATAGTCCCTGATCGCCTCGCTGATCGACCGGAAGATCACGCCCGCGGCTTCAAGCTCCTTGCGGAACGTCGTGGCGACAGAGACGCTGTCGAATACCGCATCGACCGCGACCTTGCGCGCACCCTCCACCCCGGCGAGCATCTTCTGCTCCTCGATCGGGATGCCGAGCTTTTCATAGACCTTGAGAATCTCGGGATCTACCTCGTCGAGGCTCCCGACCGTGGCCCGGGCCTTGGGCTCGGCATAATAATAGGCGTCCTGGTAATCGATCGGATCGAGCCGCAACTTGGCCCAATCGGGCGGCGTCATCGTCAGCCACAGGCGATAGGCCTTCAGCCGCCAATCGAGCATCCACTCCGGCTCGTTCTTGCGCGCGGAAATGAAGCGGACGGTGTCCTCGCTCAACCCCTTGGGCGCGAACTCCTGCTCGATGTCCGAATGGAAGCCCCATTCGTACGCCTTGTTCGCAGCCGCATAAGCCTCCGCGTTCTTGGTGGCCATCTTCAGGAAATCCCAACTTCCGTTCGGGCTGAGCTTGTCGAAGCCCCGTCCTTGTTCTGTAACGTCAAAGAAAAGGACCGCCCTTCGACAAGCTCCCGGCAAACGGAGGGAGCGTTGGACAAACTCGCCAGGCTCACCCCCGCCAGCGCACCACGCACCGCACCATTGACCGCGTTCCAGTGCGGCTTCACGCGACAGCTTTCCTCGACGCAGCATTCGTGCGTGCTGCCCTCGACACAGGCGGTCAGCATGATCGGCCCCTCGATCGCCTCGACGATGTCGGCCAGGCTGATCGCCGCCGGCGGTCGCGACAGGCGAAAACCGCCACCAGTGCCGCGCGTGCTCTCGATCAGACCGGCGGCCGACAGGCGGCTGACCAGCTTCTGCACGGTCGGTAGCGGCAGCCCGGTTTCGACAGCGAGCAAAGTCGCATTGAGCCGCGTCGAGCCACCCCTCGCCCCACAGCTTCGCGCGGCGGCGGACATCATCACGACCGCATAATCAGCCAGCGAGGAAAGGCGCATTGTTACGACAACCTTAAATAGGACCTAATCAGTCCGATTGCCATGTGGGCGTTGACGGACGCGTCGTCAACCGCTCGCCGCCACGTCGATCGCATGGATGCCGCTTGATCATGCCTGGTCTAGGGTGCAGCCTGGCATCTGACTCCGCATGAGCTTTCCCGCCCGCCCCCTGCTGTTCACGCTTCCCGCCGAACCGGCACACCGCCTGACGATCCGCCTGCTCGCGGGCTGGGCGTCCGCCGGCTTGCCGTTCGCGCCGCAGCCGCCGGCATTGCCGGTGACCGTCGCCGGCATCACCTTTGCCAACCCGCTCGGGCTTGCCGCGGGCGTCGACAAGGACGGGCGAGCAATCGATGGATTCTTGGCGCTGGGCTTTGGCCATGTCGAGATCGGCACGCTGACCCCGCTGCCCCAGCCGGGCAATCCGCGCCCTCGACTGTTTCGGCTGGTGGCCGACCGCGCGGTGATCAACCGCATGGGGTTCAACAATGCAGGACTGGCCGCCGCGCTGCCCCGCGCCGAGCGCGCCCGAAGGCGTGGCGTGCTGGGGATCAATATCGGCGCCAACAAGGACGCCGCCGATCGCATCGCCGATTACGAACACGGCGTCGCCGGCGCCGCCTGCGTCAGCGATTACGTCACGATAAATATCAGCTCGCCCAACACCCAGGGTTTGCGCGACCTGCAACATGGCCCGGCGCTGGTCGAGTTGCTTGCGCGCGCGGCGGGGGCGCGCGGGACGACGCCGCTGTTCCTGAAGGTCGCGCCCGATCTTGACCACCGCCAGGTCGACGCCATCGCCCGTGCCGCGATCGATGCGGGGATCGACGCGCTGATCGTCGGCAACACGACGACTGCCCGCTTTACCCTCGCCTCACCGAATGCCGGCGAAAGCGGCGGCCTGTCGGGCGCCCCGCTCGCCGCGCTCGCCCGCCGGCGGCTGGCCGATTTCCGCACGGCCACGGGGGGCGCGTTGCCGCTGATCGCCGTCGGGGGCATCGGCGATGCGGGTGAAGCCTATGCCCGGATCCGCGCCGGCGCCAGCCTGGTCCAGCTCTATACCGCTTTGGTCTATGGGGGGCCGGGACTGCCCGCACGCCTGCTCCGAGACTTGGCGGCATTGCTGGCGAGGGACGGCTTTGCAACGGTAGCCGAGGCGACCGGCACGGACAGCTAGCGCCTCCGCATCACCCGTTCGGTGATGGCCTGGCCCTCGCGCCGAGGATCATAGCCGCCGTCGAACGCGCCATCACGCACGATCAGCCCCTGCAGGCCCGAATCCTCGCCCTGGCCCGGCCGCAGGGTGATGCCGCGCGCTGCCAGTGCGGCCTGCAGACCGGGTGAGAATTTGGTCACCTCACCGAAGAAGTTCCCCCCGGTCGCGACCAGATTGGGGAGGGCCAGCGCGTCCTGCATCGGCAGCTTCCAGTCGATCGCGCCGACCATCGACTTGCCGACATAGGCCAGGATCGCGCTGCCTCCCGCCGATCCCAGCGCGCCGGCAAAGCGGCCGTCGGCATCCAGCATGATCAGCGGCGTCATCGACGATCGCGGGCGCTTACCCGGCGCTGCCGCATTGGCGATCGGCCGGCCCTGCGCGTCGCGCGGCGCAAACGAGAAATCGGTCAGCTGGTTGTTGAGGAAGAAGCCATCGACCATCCGCCCGGTGCCGAAGATCGATTCAACCGTCGTCGTCATCGACACCACGTTGCCCGCGGCATCGCGGACGATGAAGTGCGAGGTGCCGGTCGGCTCGACCGTCGCGTCGATCGCTGCCAGCGTTGCGCCTGGCGGCATGCCTGCGGCAGGCGCTGGCGCCGCGCTGGTACCGATCAGCGCCGCGCGCGAGGCAACGTAAGCGGGATCGAGCAGGCCCGCCACCGGCACCTTGACGAACGCCGGATCGCCGACATACCGGTCGCGATCGGCGTACATCAGCCGGCTCGCCTCGGCGAACAGGAACCACGCCTGGGGGTCCTGCGGCCCGCGTGTCGCGATATCGGTGCGTTCCAGCATCGCCAGCAATTGCAGCAGCGCGACGCCGCTCGACGGGGGCGGGGGCACGCAGACGAGGTACACGCGGTAGTGGCCGCACAAGGGATCTCGCTTGACCGGGCGATAGCCGGCGAGATCGGCCAGCGTCATGGTCCCCGCCAGCGGTTCGGCATGCGTTCGCGCGACGATCCGCGCCGCCGTCGGCCCGGCATAAAGCGCGGCCATGCCCTGGCGTGCCAGACGGCCGAGGAATTCGGCATAGGCCGGGTTGCGCAGGCGGTCGCCGGTCCGAACCAGTTTGCCGTCGGGCCCGGTGAAATAGGTGCGGACGTCGGGAGCATCATTCTCCGCGAACTTGCCGGCCAGGAAACGCCCCAGCCGGGGCGACACGATGAAGCCGTCGCGGGCAACCCGCCCGGCATCGCCGAACAGGGTACGCCACGGCAATCGGCCATGCTCGTCATGCGCCAGCCCAAGCAGCCGCACCGCGCCGGGCACGCCGGTCGCGCGCCCGCTCAACACCGCCTCGTTGAACGGCATCGGCTTGCCGTCGGCGCCCAGGAACATGTCGGCGGTGGCCCCGGCCGGTGCCGTTTCGCGCCCGTCATAGAGGGTTATGCGGCTGGTTGCGGCGTCTAGATAAATCATGAAGGCGCCGCCGCCGATTCCCGAGCTCTGCGGCTCGACGAGCGAGAGCATCGCCTGCATCGCGACCGCCGCGTCGACCGCGCTGCCGCCGCGCCGAAGCACCGCCAGCCCCGCCTCCACCGCGACCGGATTAGCGGCGGCAACGAACACCCGGTCGTCGCGCGTGACCGTCGCAGGTTGCGATTCGCGTGTCGTGACGCACCCCGCCAGCACGGTTGCCAGCAGAACGGCAAGCGCGATTTTGGTCCGCCGCATCACCTGCGCCACGGTCGCATGCCCTGCATCATCGTGTCTCCGTTCGCCGCACCATGATGATAGGCATGCTAGGGTGGGGCTGTCGATGGCAAGCATGTGGCCGGTGCTGGCGAAAATCGCCTGGCGGCGGTAGACCGATGGCCGTCGCGGTGACACCCTGGCGCCTGCATCGCGATTTCGACGGGAGCATTGATGAGCCGGCAGATCGAGCGCTTTCCCAATCTGGTCGCAATGTTTCTCGCGCGCGCCGCAGCGGGAGGCGACGCGCCATTCCTGTGGCGCAAGACCCGCGGCAAATGGGTGGCGACCAGCTGGGCCGAGGCCGCGCGCCAGGTGGCGAGCCTGGCCAGGGCGCTCAAGGCCATCGGCCTACAGCCCGGCGACCGCGTGATGCTGGTCAGCGAGAATCGTCCCGAATGGTGCATCAGCGACCTGGCGGTGATGGCCGCCGGGTGCGTGACGGTGCCGACCTATGTCACCAACACCGAACGCGACCACGCCTATATCATCGAGAATTCGGGCGCGCGCGCGGTGATCGTGTCGACCGCGAAGCTCGCCCGCCCGCTGCTCCCGGCAGTAACCGCGTCCGCAGGGTCGATGGCCATCATCGGGATCGAGGAGCTGAAGCTCGGCCCGGCCGACGCGTTCGATCACCACGATTGGGGCCGGCTGATCGCCGACCACCCGGCCACCCCCGACATGATCGCCGCGGACGCCGGGCGCGATGACCTGGCGTGCATCATCTATACCAGCGGCACCGGCGGTACGCCGCGCGGCGTGCGGCAGCATCACGGCGCGATCCTCCACAATGTCGAGGGCTGTGTTGCGCTGATCGCCGAGGATTTCGGCTGGGCGGACGAAGTGTTCCTGTCGTTCCTGCCGCTGAGCCACGCTTATGAACATACCGGCGGCCAGCATCTGCCGATCGGGCTGGGCGCGCAGATCTATTATGCCGAAGGGCTCGACAAGCTGGCGTCGAACATCGCCGAAGTGCGCCCCACGATCATGGTCGTGGTGCCGCGCCTGTTCGAGGTGCTGCGGACCCGGATCACCAAGGCGGTGGAGAAACAGGGCCGCCTGCAGACCTATCTGCTCGACCGCGCGGTGGCCATCGGCCGGCGGCGCGGCGCGGGACGCATGCGGCTGCGCGACCGGCCTGTCTCGCTGCTGGTCGACGCGCTGCTGAAGCCGAAGATCGCCGCGCAGTTCGGCGGCCGCGTCAAGGCGCTGGTGTCGGGCGGCGCACCGCTCAATCCCGAGGTCGGCACCTTCTTCCAGTCGCTCGGCCTGACGTTCCTCCAGGGTTATGGCCAGACCGAGGCGGCACCGATAATCTCGTGCAACCGCCCCCGCGCCGGGATCAGGATGGACACGGTCGGCCCGCCGCTCGGCAATGTCGAGGTGCGAATCGCCGAGGATGGCGAGATCCTGGTGCGCGGCGAGCTCGTCACGCACGGTTACTGGCGCAACGAGGCCGAGACGCGGCGCGTTTTGCACGACGGCTGGCTGCTGACCGGTGATATCGGCGACATTGACGATGCCGGGCGGATCAGGATCACCGACCGCAAGAAGGACCTGATCGTCAACGACAAGGGCGACAACGTCTCGCCCCAGAAGGTCGAGGGGATGCTGACGCTGCAGCCCGAGATCAGCCAGGCGATGATTACCGGCGACCAGCGCCCCTATATGGTCGCGCTGCTGGTGCCGGATGCCGAATGGACCCAGCAATGGTGCGCGATGAGCGGATCGTCGTGCAACTTCGCCGCGCTCGCCGGCAATGCGGATTATCGCGCCGCGCTGATGGCGGCGGTCGACCGCGTCAACGGCGACCTATCGCAGACCGAGCGCGTCCGCCGCTTCATCATCGCCGACGAGCCGTTCACCATCGCCAACGAACAGATGACGCCCAGCATGAAGAACCGCCGCCACGTGTTGAAGGCCATCTATGGCGCGCGGCTGGACGCGCTGTATCGGTGAGGCGACGTCGGCGGCGGTGACAACCTACGGCGCGGCGGCCGACACACCCATCTTTGCCGCCACCGTCCTGGGCAGCACCTCCATCGTCCAGTCGGTGCCGGGCTTCAGGTATTTGGCCGCCACCGCCTGCAACGCCGCCGGGGTGGCATTGGCATAATCGCTGGCGATGCCGCGCACCGCGATCAGGCGGCGCGGGTCATAGGTCGCGCCGGCCAGCTGATCGAGCCAGAACGTGTTGCCCGTCGACGCGCGCAGGATATATTGCTGCATCGGCAGCTTGGCGCGCTGCAGCTCGTCGTCGCTGATCGGATTGGCGACCAGGTCGGCGGCAATCTCGCGCGACAGCTTGAAGAAGAGGGCGGTCTTGTCGGGCGGCACCTGCCCGATCGCGATCATCCGCCCTCCCGCCGACAGCCCCGTCGGCCAGCTCGACTGGACGTTGGGGCTGTAGCTCGCGCCGGCCGCGATGCGCAGGCGGTCGAACAGCCGGTCGCTGAACACCGCCGCCAGGATGTCGAGCTGGCGGCCTTCGCGGATGCCGTCGACACCCGCCCCGGTCGGCCAGGCGATCACCGCCACCGCCTGGTTTTCGGGCCCGTTATGCGTACGTACGACCGGATCGACGATATGGTCCGGAAAGCGGATCGGCGTTTCCGTCGCGGCCAATGCCGTACGGGGCTTGAGCGCGCCGAAGGTCGCGGCGACCGCGGCAACCGCGTCGTCGGCCTTGACGTCGCCGAACACCTGCACTTCGATCGGGCCGCTGGCGAGGATAGGCTCCCACAATCTGCGGAAATCGGCAGCTGTCATGCCGGTCACCGAATCGCGCGGCGGAATACCCCAGCGCGGATCCTTGGCGTGCAGCAGCCATTCGAGATCGCGCGAGAGCACGCCATCAGGCGAGGATTCGAGCCCCGAATAGCCGGCCAGCATCACCGCCTTGGCGCGCGCCACCGGATTGGGGTCCCAGCCCGGCGCGGCCAGCTTTTCGGCGATCAGCCGCAACTCGTCCTTGTAATCGGCGGGCGACGTGATCCCGCCGAGCACGAAGGCGTCGTCGTCGATCGAGAAATCCATCCCCAGCCGGCGCCCGGACGTCAGCTGGTCGAGCTGTTCCTGGCCGAGCCGGCCGATGCCGCTGGCGACCAGCGCGAGGTCGCCGGCCCAGGCCGGCGTCCGCCGGTCGGCGGGGAGTGCGTTATAGCCGCCACCCCAGCGCACGCGGACATAGACGCGCCCGGTCTCGCTGGGATTGGCGAACAGCATCAGCCGCACGCCGTTGGAATAGGTGACGCGTTCCATGTCCAGCTCGGGCAGTGCCTCCCGGCTGACCACCGTCGCCGGCTTGCCGAGCGGCGGCAGCCTGGAGAAGTCGACCCTTGCCGTGGCGGTGCGCTTGCCCGCCAGCTTCGACACGTCGGCCTTCAGCGCGGCGGCCAGCTTGGTGCCGGCGGCGGCATCCGGCTGGGGCGTCGAGACGAGGGCGCGGGTCTCTACCCCCTGGAAGATCTTCTTGCTCGACGCCAGGATCGACGCCGGGGTGAACATCCCCTTGGCCCGTGCGTCGGTGAAGATCGCATAGGATATGTCGGGCGCGGCCACCGTCTCGCGGATATCGAGCGCCGCGACCATGTTGTCGGCCTGTGCCGCGCCCGCCTCGACCCGGGAAGTTTCCACGCCGTTCTTCATCGCCGAATCATATTCGGCGAGTTCGCGATCGAGTTCGGCCTGGCTCGGCGGCCTGGTCTGGGCGTCGGCGATCACCGCGCGGACATCCTTCAGCGCCTGTTCCCAATTGTCGCCGACCGGCACGACGTTGACGAAGGTGCCGTTGACCGACCGCGATACGTCGTCGAGGCTGACCTGCGCCTGGAGAAAGCTGCCCCCGGCGCGGGCGCGCGTCTCCAGCCGGCGGCTGATGATCTGCGCGGCCAGCTGGTCGATCATCCGCTTCTGGTTGAAGATGACCGTGTCGGCATTGAACTTCCACGGCCGGATCACGCCCATCGTCACCAGCGCCGGCAGGCCGGGCTCGACCAGCGTGCCGGTGGTCGGCTGCCCCGGGGCGGGACTGCCGAAATCGGCGTCGGCCGGCGCCGGTCCGATCCCCTTCCAGCCCGAAAAGTTCTTGTCGACCAGCACTTCAAACAAGGTCGGGTCGAAATCGCCGGAGATGATGATGACGGTGCGTTCGGGGCGATACCATTTGTCATGAAACGTGCGCACGGTATCGGCGGTCGCCGCGAGCAGCGTCTCGTCGGTGCCGATCGGCGGGCGCGTCGCCATCGGCTGTCCGGCGAACAACGTCGCGCGCAGCGCGTCGGAAAAGCGGACCTGGGGCCCCGGCGCCTCGCGCTTTTCGGCGAGCACCACCGGACGCTCCGAATCGAGCACCTTCTGGTCGAAGGTGGGTCTGGCCATCATGCCCGAAAGGATCTTCAGGCTTTCGTCGACGCTTTCCGCCGACGCCTGCGGCAGGTCCAGCTTGTAGACCGTCTGGGTCGGCGTGGTCTGCGCATTGGTGTCGGTGCCGAAGGTCGCGCCGAACCGCTGCCAGGTGCGCTTCGCCTCGCCGTCGGCGACATACTGGCTGCCGCGAAACGACAGATGCTCCATCAGATGGGCGAAACCCAGTTCCTTCGGGGTCTCCATCAGCGAGCCGACGTCGATCCGGACCCGGATCGAGACCTGCCCGGGCGGCACGCCGTTCTTGCGCACCGCATAGCGCAGGCCGTTGGGCAGGGTGCCGAACCGCCAGTTGAGGTCGGGGGTGATGTCGCTGCCCTTGAACAGCCACGCCGACCGATCGACTTCAGGCCGGACCGCGAGCGCAACGTTCCCCGTTTGCTGCGCATTGGCGCGGGCCGGATCGTTCTTCCGGTCGGGAACGTCCTGGGCAATGGCCGGGATCGCGAGACCCAGGACGATCGCGGCGACCAGGGAAAAGCGCTGTGTGCGTGGATATATCGACATCAGCCCTGTCTAGCGGGCTTCGCCGGTCGCCGCCAGCCCGCGTCGGTATATCGCTGGGAGGGCCCCGGGCCGGAACCGCCGCCTAAGGCCGCGCTTGATAAGCGCAAGTCGTCACGCCACATACCGGGCATGCTGATCGAAACCGAAGCAACACCCAATCCGGCGACGGTGAAGTTCCTGCCTGGACGGACGGTCATGGAACACGGCACGCGCGACTTTGCGACGCCGGAAGAGGCCGAGGCCTCGCCATTGGCGGAAGCGCTGTTCGACCTGGGCGACGTGACCGGCGTTTTCTTCGGCCGCGATTTCGTGTCGGTCACCGCCGCGCCGGGAACTGCCTGGTCGGGGCTGAAGCCCGACGTGCTTGCTATCCTGCTCGATCATTTTTCGGCACGGATGCCGCTCTTCCATCCGGCGTCGGCCGCGGGCATCGGCGTGGCGCCCGACGATGGCGGGTTGGCCGACGATCCCGCCGATGCCGACATCGTCGCGCAGATCCGCGAGCTGATCGATACCCGCGTGCGGCCGGCGGTGGCCAATGACGGCGGGGACATCATCTATCGCGGGTTCGACAAGGGCAAGGTCTTCCTGCGGATGCAGGGGGCTTGTGCCGGCTGCCCGTCATCGACGGCGACGCTGAAGAACGGCATCGAGCAGCTGCTCAGGCATTATGTCCCCGAAGTGACCGAGGTGCGCGCGGTCTGACCGGCACCTCCCGCTGCTGATTGCATCCGTCAACTGGTGGGGCTGTCCAGGGACGCCTCGTCACCCCTGGAAAGGTAATGCCATGGCCGACAAGCTCGACGATGCCGCGCTCGACACGCTGTTCCGCACCGCGCGCAGCTATAACGGCTATACCGACGGTGCCGTGAGCGAGGCCGATATCCACGCCATCTACGACCTGGTAAAGATGGCGCCGACATCCGCCAATCAGCAGCCCGGACGCTTCGTCTGGTGCCACAGCGCCGAAGCCAAGGCCAAGCTCGCCGCCTGCACCGGCGAAAAGAACGCCCCCAAGGTCATCGCCGCGCCGGCGACGGTGATCATCGCCTATGACCGCGAGTTCCACGAGCACCTTCCCGAATTGTTTCCGCATGTCGACGCGCGGCCGTGGTTCGCCGACCCCGTCGCACGCGAACGTCACGCCACGCTCAACACGACACTGCAGGCGGGATATTTCATCCTGGCCGCCCGCGCGCTGGGTTTCGACACCGGACCGATGACTGGCTTCGACAATGCCGCCGTCGATGCCGCCTTCTTCGCCGATCGGCCCGATTACCGGTCGATCATGATCTCGACGTTCGGCCATGGCGACCCGACCAGCATCTTCGGCCGGCTGCCGCGTCCCGACTTCGACAGGTTCAACACTATTGTCTGACGAATGATTGCGGTAGCGGGGCCAATGATCCGCACGCTTGTGATCGAGACCGCCACCGCCGCCTGTTCAGTAGCGCTGGTCGCCGGCGACGTGATGGTCGGCCACGCCCATGAAGTGGTCGGCCGCGGCCATGCCGAACGGCTGGTCCCGATGATCGCCACGCTGCCCGACGGCGGTCGCGCCCAGGCGATCCTGGTCGATGTCGGGCCGGGCAGCTTCACGGGGATTCGCGTCGGGATCGCCGCCGCGCGCGGGCTGGCGCTGGGCTGGGGCGTGCCGGTCGCCGGGTTTTCGTCGCTGGCGCTGGTCGCCGCCGCCGCGTTCGGCCACGACCCCGGCTGCCGCCGGCTTGCCGTACTTCTGGAAGGCGGGCATGGCGAAGTGTTCATGCAGTCGTTCAACGCCCAGCCCTTCGCCGCCACCTCCGCCTTGGCCTCGCTGCCGCCGGCGGCAGCGCTGGCGGCGTTGGGCGGCCGCCGGGCCGTCGGCAACGGCGTCCGCTTCCTGGCCGCCATCGATCCGATGATCGAGGCGATCGACGCCCTGCCGGATGCCCGCGACATCACGCTGCTGCCGTCCGCCTGCCGCCTTCTGCCGCCGAGCCCCTGTTATGGCCGCGCCCCCGACGCCAAGCCGATGGCGATCGCGTCATGAGCACCGTGTTGATCGAGTTGCGCCAGGGCGGCATCGCCGATGTCGATCAGGTCGAACGCATCATCACCGAGGCGTTCGATCCCCGTTATGGCGAGGCGTGGACGCGCAACCAGGTGATCGGCATCCTGGCGATGCCGGGCGTCTGGATGACCCTGGCCGAAATGGCCGGCACGCCCTGCGGCTTCGCGCTGGCCCGCGGCATTGCCGGGGAGGCCGAGTTGCTGTTGATCGCGGTCCTGCCAACGGCGCGGCGGCGCGGTGTTGGTTCGGCATTGATGCGGTGCTTGCTGGCCGAGTGTCGGACACGCAAGATCGCCACGCTGCACCTGGAGGTGCGCGCGGGGAACGACGCCATCAACCTGTATCGCAGCACGGGTTTCGTGAAGATCGGCGAGCGCCGCGATTATTATCGCGGCGGCAACGGCCAGAGCTATTCGGCCTTGACGCTGCATCGCAAGATGGACTGACGGTACTGGCGACGGCCACCGGGGCGCCGGGGTGATCGCGCCGCCTGTTGCGACTCACTCTCCTCTTTCGCAATAAGCCCGCACGCCCTACATCGGATGCATGTCACGAAAAATCGATCTCGAGATGCTTTGCAACGAACGGGGTCTGCGAATCACCGATCAGCGCCGCGTGATCGCGCGGGTGCTGTCGGAAGCGGAGGACCACCCCGACGTCGAGAAGGTCTATGAGCGCGCCTCGTCGATCGACCCCGGCATCTCGATTGCGACGGTATACCGCACGGTCCGCCTGTTCGAGGAGGCCGGCATCCTCGATCGCCACGATTTCGGTGACGGCCGCTCACGCTACGAGCCCTCGCCCGAGGCGCATCACGACCATCTGATCGACGTCGAGAGCGGGCGGGTGATCGAGTTCGTCGATCCCGAGCTCGAACAGCTCCAGAAGCAGATTGCCGAGCGGCTCGGTTTCCGCCTCGTCGATCACCGGATGGAACTGTATGGAGTCAATCTCTCGCGCAAGGATTGACGCGGCCGCCGGTCGGCCGTCGCGCATTCCTCCGCTAGGCTGGGGGCGGATCGCACGGCGCGTGGCGGGCCTTGCGCTTGGCGTTCTGGTCTGTGTGCCACTCCACTTCCTGTGGCGGCTGGTCAGGGCGCCATCCCCCTGGCCGCGGCTGTTCCTGGCCTATGCGGGTCGGGTGGCAGGCGCGCGGGTGACGGTGACCGGCACGCCGTTGCGCCGCGACGTATTCTTCATCTCCAACCATTGCAGCTGGATCGACATCCTGGCGATTGCGGGCGCGAGCGGCAGCGCGTTCATCGCCAAGGCCGAGCTGCAGCGCACGCCGATGATCGGCTGGCTGGCGAACATGAACCGTACCGTGTTCGTCTCGCGCGAGGATCGGCTGGGCGTCGCCGAACAGATCAACCGCCTGCGCGCGGCGATGGCGCGCAACTGGTCGGTCACCGTATTTCCCGAGGGTACGACCACCGACAACCGATCGCTGATCCCGTTCAAGTCGCCGTTGCTCAAGGTGCTGGAACCGCCGCCGCCCGGGGTCAGGGTCCAGCCGCTGATGCTCGATTACGGCGCGGTCGGCCCCGACATCGCCTGGATCGGCGTGGAGAACGGACGCGACAATGCGCTGCGCGTGCTGGCGCGACGGGGCAGCTTTGCGGTGCGCCTCCATTGCCTGGAGCCATTCCACCCGCGCGACTTTTCCGGCCGCAAGGCGATCGCGGCGGAAAGCCAGCGCCGCATCCGCGACGCGCTGGCCGAGGCGATGGGCCGCCCGGTGCCGGACTTTATCGGTCATAACGCCTGGGCGGGCAAAACTCCTGACAATATTGGACAGGATTTGCTAACGGCCTGCCATGACCGCTTCTCCCAAGACATTCCACGTCAAGAGCTTCGGCTGCCAGATGAACGTCTATGACGGCGAGCGGATAAGCGAGCTGATGGCGGCGCAGGGGATGACCGCGACCGGCGAGGCGGGCGATGCCGACCTGATCGTGCTCAATACCTGCCACATTCGCGAGCGGGCGACCGAGAAGGTCTATTCGGACATCGGCCGCCTGCGCAAGCATGCCCGCAAGCAGGGGCGCGGCCCGATGATCGCGATCGCCGGCTGTGTCGCCCAGGCCCAGGGCGACGAGATCGCTCGCCGCGCCGGGGTCGACGTCGTCGTCGGGCCCCAGGCCTATCACCACCTGCCCGCCCTCGTCGCCCGGGCGGCGCGCGGCGGCCTCGGCATCGACATGGACATGCCCGGCCTGGCCAAGTTCGCCGCGCTGCCGGCGCGGCGCAAGGTCGGGCCGACCGCGTTCCTGACGGTGCAGGAGGGATGCGACAAATTCTGCACCTATTGCGTCGTTCCCTATACGCGCGGGGCAGAGATCAGCCGGCCCTGGACCACGCTGGTCGACGAGGCGAAGGCGCTGGTCGATGCCGGCGCGCGAGAGATCACGTTGCTCGGCCAGAACGTCAATGCATGGCGCCAGGGCGACCGCGATCTCGGCGCCTTGATCCGCGAGCTCGATCATATTCCCGGCCTCGCGCGGATCCGCTATACGACCAGCCACCCCAACGACATGACCCAGGGGCTGATCGACGCGCACGCGCACGTCGAGAAGCTGATGCCGTTCCTCCATCTGCCCGTCCAGTCGGGCAATGATCGCGTGCTGAAGGCGATGAACCGCAGCCATTCCCGCGACAGCTACCTGCGCATCCTCGACCGGGTGCGCGCGGCACGGCCCGACATCGCGCTGTCGGGCGACTTCATCGTCGGCTTCCCGCAGGAGACCGAGGCCGAGTTCGCCGACACGCTTAGCCTGATCGATGCAGTCGGCTATGCCCAGGCATACAGCTTCAAATACTCGCCGCGCCCGGGCACCCCGGCCGCCGACATGGCGGGACAGATGCCGGCAGAGGTGATGGACGACCGCCTGCAGCGCCTCCAGGCCAGCCTCAACCGCGATCAGGCGGCGTTCAATGCCGCGACGGTGGGACGCACGTGCCGGGTGCTGATCGAGCGCAAGGGCAAGCTGCCGGGGCAGTTGATCGGCAAGAGCCCATGGCTGCAATCGGTGCACCTGACGAGCGAGGCGAAGATCGGCGCGCTGGTACAGGTCGACCTGATCCGCGCCGATCCGAACAGCATGGCGGGTGCGGTCGGGATGTCGGCGGCGGCTTGAAGTCTCGTGCGCTTGAACGAAGCGAAAATGGACCAACCGCCCCTTTTTAGCTGTCTTGCCCGCCGCCGCTCTGTCATCCTTCGACACGGATGAATCATACCCGCCTCCCCGAGCACCACGGAAATCGCGTGGCTCGTTTCCATACCCTCGCGCGTTTGCCCGATCCATACTCCCCGTCCTGGCCCAAAGGAGCCGCATGAGCCGCAAGCCCGTTCCCGCGCAGATCGGCGACCGCAGCCGCGTCGAGCTGACCTTCGACAAGCCCCAGCTGCTCGCGCAATTGTTCGGCCAATATGACCGCAACCTCGTCGCCTTGGAACACCGGCTGGGCATCTACATCACCGCGCGCGGCAATCGCGTCGGGCTGGAGGGCACCGCCGAACAGGTGGCGATGGCGCGCGACGTGCTCAACGACCTCTACAAGCGTATCCAGCGCGGCGAAGACCTCGACGGGGGACTGGTCGATGCGTCGATCGCGATGGCCGCCGAACCGACGCTGGAGGGCATCATCCGTGCCGTGCCCGGAGGTAATGGCGACCCGTCAATCATGATCCGCACGCGCAAGAAGACGATCGTCCCCCGCACGCTGGCCCAGGCGCAGTACATGCGCGACTTGACCGGCCACGACATGATCTTCGCGCTGGGACCGGCCGGCACCGGCAAGACCTATGTCGCGGTCGCGCAAGCGGTCGCGCAGCTGATCAACGGATCGGTGCAGCGGCTGATCCTGTCGCGTCCCGCGGTCGAGGCCGGCGAGAAGCTCGGCTTCCTGCCGGGCGACATGAAGGAGAAGGTCGATCCCTATCTGCGCCCGCTCTATGACGCGCTCAACGACTGCCTGCCCGCCGAACAGGTCGAGCGCCGCATCCTGTCGGGCGAGATCGAGGTCGCGCCGATCGCGTTCATGCGCGGCCGCACGCTGGCCGACGCCTTCGTGATCCTCGACGAGGCGCAGAACACGACGCCCGCGCAGATGAAGATGTTCCTGACCCGCTTCGGGCAGAACAGCCGGATGGTGATCTGCGGCGATCCCAACCAGGTCGACATTCCGGGCGGCGTCGTCGCCTCGGGCCTGAACGACGCGGTCGTGCGGCTGGAGGGCCTGGAGGGCATTGCGGTGGCGCGGTTTACCTCAACCGACGTGGTACGGCACCCGATCGTCGGTCGCATCGTCGAGGCTTATGAGGGAACAAGCGGTTGATTGCAGGGATATCCCGACATATAATTGGATATCCATGGAGGGCGGTCGTGGCTTCTCTTTACATCAAGGACAGCGAGACCGCGGCCTTGGCCAGCGAAATTGCCGGAAAACTTGGCAAGACCAAGACAGAGATTGTTCGTGAGTTGCTTCGCGCGAAGAAGGCCGAACTGGAGGTTCTGGAGCCCAAGGCCAATTTGGTCGAATGGATGGAAGAATATCATCGTACGCATCCCCGCCTGGAGCCGACCGGGCTCAAGGCAGACAAGGCATTCTTTGACTGGTTGTCCGGCGAAGAGGACGTGGATGACCCTTTTCATTGATGCCTCCGCGCTTGTCGCTCTTGCCGCCGATGAACCCGAACGCCGGGCACTTTCCGCACGTCTGGCAGATGACAACAACCCCATCTGGTCGGCCATGACGTATTGGGAAGCGGTTTCTGCCCTGTGCTGGTCATACAAGCTCGACGCGCCCGCGGCACGCCATCGTATCGTCGAGGTTCTGGCACCAATGCCAATCCGTCTGGTCACGATCGGAGCAGTAGAAGCCGATCTCGCGCTCGAGGCCTATGAACGGTATGGCAAGGGCCGGCACCCCGCCAGGCTTAATCTGGGCGATTGCTTTGCATATGCCTGCGCCAAGGCCAATGGCGCGCAATTGCTCTACAAGGGCGGTAACTTCGCCCGGACGGACCTCGCCTGATGCTTGACATCGCCATCACTCGCGAAGATCCATGGCCCCATCATGACTGGGACGCGCTCGCCGCCGCTGCGGCGCAGGCGGCGATTTGTCTGACGCCGTATGGCGACTGGCTCGGGGGTCCGGCAACCATCGAAATTTCGGTCCGGCTCACCACCGACGACGAGGTCCACGCCCTCAACCACCAGTATCGCCACCAGGACAAGCCGACCAACGTGCTGAGCTTCCCGATGGTGCAGCGCGACCTGCTCGATGCCGTCACGCTCAATTCCGACGATGGCGAGGTGTTGCTGGGCGACATCGTGCTGGCGCATGACGTCTGCGCCGCGGAAGCCGCGGAGCGCGACATCGACCTGGCCGCGCACGCCGCGCATTTGATCGTGCACGGCACGCTGCATTTGCTAGGCTATGATCATATGGACCCGCGCGAGGCGGAGGCGATGGAGGAGATCGAGGCGCGTGCCCTGGCCTCGCTCGGTATCGCCAATCCCTATCTGATCCACGAGGATTGATCACTCTTATGCCTGAGGGCCAAAGTACCGGGGACACCGGCGAAAATAGTCTCTGGCGCAAGTTGATGGGGCTGTTCGGCGACGCGGAGCCGTCGTTGCGCGACCAGCTGGAAGACATGATCCGGCGCCATGAGGGCGATCCCGCCCCGGATGCCAAAGGTGACCTGACCCCGCTGGAACGCCAGATGGTCCGTAACCTGCTCCATTTCGGCGAGCGTGATGCGGGCGACGTCGGCGTGCCGCGCGCCGACATCGTCGCGGTCGAGGAAAAGACCAGCTTCACCGATCTCGTGGCCTTGTTCGCCGATGCCGGGCATTCGCGCCTCCCGGTCTATCGCGAGTCGCTCGATAAGGTCGTCGGCATGATCCACATCAAGGACGTGTTCGCGATCCTGGCAAATGGCGCCCCCTCCCCCGACGGGATCACCGCGCTCGTCCGCCAGCCGCTCTACGTGCCGATGGCGCAGGGCGCGCTCGACCTGCTCGCCGACATGCGCCAGAAACGCGTCCATCTGGCGATCGTGCTCGACGAATATTCGGGCACCGAGGGATTGGTGACGATCGAGGATCTGATCGAGGAAATCGTCGGCGACATCGAGGACGAGCATGACGACGCGCCTGAAGCGCTGCTCGTGCCGCTCGACGGCGGCGCCTGGGATGCCGATGCGCGGGTCGAGCTGGAGGATGTCGCCGCGATGATCGACCCGAAGCTGACTGCCCCTGACGAGGATGTCGATACGCTGGGGGGGCTGGCGGCGGTACTGGCGGGGCGCGTGCCGGTGCGGGGCGAGCGGCTTGATACGCCAAGCGGCTGGACGATCGAGGTGATCAATGCGGACGAACGCCGTGTCCAGCGTGTCCGGCTCCACCCGCCCCGGCCGGTGCCGGAGAACACCGACGATTAGAATGCAGGCTCAACGCCTGTGATCGATTTTTTCGCTATCGTAGATCAGATTAACTCATTGCATAAATCATTGCGGGAAGGAGCCGCCGAGTTCAGTGTCCGCTCAGCAAGCCGCAACGACGGCGCGCATGTCCCTATCCCTGCGCGAGCGCCGGGGACAATGAGGAGCAGAGAGATGGACGCAATCACTGAAGGCAGCCCGCTGAGCGCGCCAGGCAAGCAGCCCGCCGCGCTGCGCACGTTGCTCGGCCGCACCAATCGCGACTGGTGGCCCAACCAGCTGTCGCTCGAGATCCTTCACCAGAAGGGTCTTACCGGCAACCCCATGGGCGATGATTTCGACTATGCGCAAGCGTTCCGATCGCTCGATTATGACGCGCTGAAACGCGATCTCACCGCGCTGATGACCGACAGCCAGCCCTGGTGGCCGGCAGATTACGGTCATTACGGCCCGTTCTTCATCCGCATGGCGTGGCATTCGGCCGGCACGTACCGTACCGGCGACGGCCGCGGCGGCTCGGGCGCGGGGCAGCAGCGTTTCGCTCCGCTCAATTCGTGGCCGGACAACGGCAATCTCGACAAGGCGCGCCGCCTGCTCTGGCCGATCAAGCAGAAATACGGGTCCAAGCTCAGCTGGGCCGACCTGTTCATCCTCGCCGGCAACGTCGCGATCGAATCGATGGGCGGCCCGACCTTCGGCTTTGGCGGCGGCCGCGCCGACGTGTTCGAGCCCGAAAAGGATATCTATTGGGGCACCGAGGAGGAATGGCTCGGCCAGACGCGGATCGACGAGGAGGCCGGACTGGCGCTGGAGACTCCGCTCGCCGCCATCCAGCACGGCCTGATCTACGTCAATCCCGAAGGACCCGGCGGTTGCCCGGACCCGATCGGCTCGGGACGCGACATGCGCGAGACCTTTGCCCGGATGGGCATGAACGACGAGGAGACCGTCGCGCTGACCGCCGGCGGCCACACCTTCGGCAAGGCGCACGGCGCGGGCGACCCGAAGCTGGTCGGCAAGGAGCCGGAAGGCTCCGACATCGCCAGCCAGGGCCTGGGCTGGACTTCGACCCACGAGAGCGGGATGGGCGACCATACGATCACCAGCGGCATCGAGGGGTCGTGGACGCCGACGCCGATCACCTGGGACGACAGCTATTTCCATATGCTGCTCGACTATGAATATGAACTGGTGAAGAGCCCCGCCGGCGCGCATCAGTGGCAGCCGGTCGACCAGGCGCCGCAGGACCTGGCGCCGGGCGCGCACAGCCCCAACCGCCGCGTGCCGACGATGATGACCACCGCCGACATGGCGCTGAAGAAGGACCCTAGATACCGGGCCATCTCCGAACGGTTCCGCGACAACCCCGGCCAGTTCGCCGACGCCTGGGCGCGGGCATGGTTCAAGCTGTGCCATCGCGACATGGGCCCCAAGATCCGTCTGCTTGGGCCCGAGGTGCCGGCCGAGGACCTGATCTGGCAGGATCCGATCCCGGCCGCCGACTACAAGATCATCGAGACTAACGAAATTGCCTCGCTGAAGCTGATGATCGCGGCGTCGGGTCTCTCGGTCGCCGAGCTGGTGGGCACCGCCTGGGCGTCGGCCTCGACCTGGCGCGGGTCCGACCATCGCGGCGGCGCCAACGGCGCACGCATCCGCCTCGCGCCGCAAAAGGATTGGGACGTCAACGAGCCCGCGCAGCTTGCCAGGGTGCTCGCCGCCTATGAGGACATCAAGCGCGACTTCGACGCGCAGGCGGCAGACGGCAGGAAGGTGTCGATCGCCGACCTGATCGTGCTGGGCGGCTCGGTCGGCATTGAGAAGGCGGCGCATGACTGCGGCCAGGCGATCGCGGTGCCGTTCATCCCCGGCCGCACCGACGCGACCCCCGAGCAGACCGACGCCGAGAGCTTCGACGTGCTCGAGCCCAAGTGCGACGGCTTCCGCAACTACCTCCAGACGCGCTACAACGTGCCGACCGAGGAGCTGCTGGTCGACCGCTCGCAATTGCTGGGCCTCAGCGCGCCCGAAATGACGGTATTGGTCGGGGGCTTGCGCGTGCTCGGCGTCAATCACAGTGGCGCCGCCAAGCACGGAATGTTCACCGATCGCCCCGGGCAGCTGAGCAACGACTTCTTCGTCAACCTGCTCGACATGCAGACCGCGTGGCGCCAGGTCAGCGACGAGAGCGACGAGGAGTTCGTCGGCACCGACCGCCACACCCATGAGCCCCGCTGGACGGCGTCGCGCACCGACCTGGTGTTCGGCTCTAACTCGCAGCTGCGCGCGCTGGCGGAGGTCTATGCCTCGGCCGACGCGGGGGGCAAGTTCGTCAAGGACTTTGTCGCGGCGTGGACCAAGGTGATGAACGCCGACCGCTACGATCTGGTCGCGGCTTGACCTCCCGTCCCCGGCGCGCGTGGCGTCGGGGACCTGCCGGTTGCCGCCGCCCGTTCCTCTCCCTATCGTGGCGGCATGCGCCAGCGAATCCTGATCGGTCTTGCGCTCGTCCTGGTCGTGCTGGGCGGGCTGTATCTCCTGTTTGCCCAGCCCGACGAAGCCCGGTTGAGCGTCGCGGCGGTTACCGGGCGACGGCCCGAAATCACCCCGCCCCGCGCGCAATTGTGGCCGACAATGGGAACCGCCCAGGCGGTCGGCTGGGGCGATGGCGCGACCCCCAGGGCAGCCGCCGGGCTGAAGGTCAAGGCGTTCGCCACCGGGCTGGAGCATCCGCGCTGGCTGCACCGCCTGCCCAATGGCGACGTGCTGGTCGCCGAAAGCAATTCGCCGCCGCGCGCGACGCGCGGGATCGCCGACATCGTGATGGGCTGGCTGCTCGGGCGCGTCGGTGCCGGCGGCGCCTCGCCCAACCGGATCGTCCTGCTGCGCGACGCGGATGGCGACGGCGTGGCGGAAAGCCGGTCGGTGCTGCTCGACGGGCTCAACTCGCCCTCGGGCATGGTGCTGATGGGGCAATGGCTCTACGTCGCCAACACCGACGCGCTGGTCCGCTATCCGTTCACCCCCGGCCAGACGCGGATCATCGCCCCGCCCGAACTGATCGTGCGCTATCCCGGCGGCGGCAATCACTGGGCGCGCAACGTCATCGCCGCGGAAGACGGCCAGTCGCTTTACCTGTCGGTGGGATCGTCGAGCAACATTGCCGAAAACGGGCTCGACGCCGAAAAGCTGCGCGCCGACATCCTTCAGGTATTTCCCGACCGGAAGACCTTCCGCATCTATGCCGCCGGCCTGCGCAACGCCAACGGCATGGCGCTGGAGCCCCACAGCAACACGCTGTGGGCGGTGGTCAACGAACGCGACATGCTGGGGTCGGACGGCCCGCCCGATTACATGAGCCAGATCGAGATCGGCGACAATTTCGGCTGGCCGTGGTTTTATTGGGGCGGCTATCCGGACCGCCGCGTGAAACCCGAAAACCCGGGCCTGCAGGAATATTCGAAGCGTCCCGATTATGCGCTGGGGCCGCATACGGCATCATTGGGGCTGACTTTCGCCGCCGGCGCCACGCTTGGCCCGGCCTTCGCCAGCGGCGCGTTCATCGGCCAGCACGGCTCGTGGAACCGACAGCCGGCGTCGGGTTACAAGGTGATCTTCGTGCCCTTTGGCGACGACGGTTTTCCGGCGCGCGGCGCGATGCCGGTGGACGTCCTGTCCGGCTTTCTCGATGGCGAAGGTCGCGCGCAGGGGCGACCGGTCGGCGTCGTGCTCGATCGTACCGGCGCGCTGCTGGTGGCCGACGATGTCGGCAACACGATCTGGCGGGTCAGCGCCGCGGCGCCGGTAAAATAGGGATCATTCGAGCAACCTGGGCGCTTCCTTGGCCAGCTTGGCGCGAATGCGGTCGGCGAACAGCGCGAGGAAGGGCGGCAGGTCGACCGTCGCGATCACGCGCTCGTCGCGCACGTCCAGCCGGCCGGCGACGCGCTGCCCCAAGGCCGCCACGGTGAACGCCATGATGTCCCCCTGCCAATGATGGTCGACCGCCGCGCCGCCGGGAAACCAGCCGGCAAGCTGGCCGATGCCGGCGTCGATCCGCCGCCGCGCTTCGGCCAGACCCAGTTTGTGCGGTATGTCGACGGTAATCGGCTCGCTCATCTATCACCTCAAGCTCGCGAACAGCCCCGCCACGATCACGTGGCGAACAGCATCGCATCATCGGCAAACGCCTTGAACTCCAGCGCGTTGCCCGACGGATCGCGGAAGAACATCGTCGCCTGCTCGCCAGGCTGACCAACGAAGCGGACGTGCGGTTCGATCCCGAACACGATCCCCGCCGCCGCGGCCCGCGCCGCCAGCGCGCGCCAGTCGTCCATCGCCAGCACGACGCCGAAATGCGGCACCGGCACGTCATGGCCGTCGACCGGATTGGTCAGCCCAGCCGCCCCGGCCGCAGGATCAAGGTGCGCCACGATCTGATGCCCGAACAAGTCGAAATCGATCCAGCGCTCGGCGCTCCGGCCCTCCGGGCATCCGAGCATACCGCCGTAAAAGGCCCGCGCGGCGTCCAGATCGTGGACCGGAAAGGCGAGATGGAAGGGACAGGGCATGCGCCGTTGCTACCCGATCAGACGCTAGGTGCGAAGAGGGGCGGAGCGGTCGCGTGGCATGACGGCCATTGCCGCGCCGCCGCCGCACGGCGATAGCCGGACGATGCGCCGCCTTGCTCCGCTTTACCCGCTCGCGCTCGGCGCGCTGGCCGCAACCGGGTTCGCGCCGTTCGGCTGGTGGCCGATGACGCTGGTATGTTGTGCCCTGTGGCTGGTCGCGGTGCACCGCGCGGCGACGCCGCGCCGGATGCTGCTGATCGGCTGGCTGTTCGGCGTCGGCCATTTTGGCGTCGCCAACATCTGGATCCGCCAGGCATTCGATTTCCAGGACGCGATGCCGCATTGGCTCGGCTATCTGGCGGTGCTGCTGCTTGCCATGTACCTCGCCATCTATCCGATGCTGGCCGCGGGGCTGGCTTGGCGGCTGGCCCGTCCCGCCGCGCGCGGAGCACCGGTGGCGGCTCTGGACGGCGCCTTCGTCTGCGTCGCCGGGGCGGGCTGGATCGCGACCGAATGGCTGCGCGGTACGATGTTTACCGGCTATCCGTGGGATCCGCTGTCGGTCATCTGGGTGCCCGACGTCGCCCGGGTCGCGCGGCTGACCGGCACCTATGCGCTGTCCGGGCTGACGATCGTCGCCTCGGGGATGCTGGCGATGCTGGTCGCCGGCCGCTGGCGGATGCCGCTCGGCGGGGCGGCCATTGGCGGCGCCCTGTTTATCGCGGCCTATGCGCCTTCGCCCCCATCGCCCCCCGCCGGCGGACCCCTGCTCCGCGTGGTCCAGCCCGATCTGGCCGAAGAGGAGCGGCCGACCCCCGATTATCCCGAGAACAACTTCCAGGCACTGGCCCGCTGGTCGGGGCGCCCGCCCGGGCGCCCCCGGCTGATAGTATGGCCGGAGGGCGCGCTGCGCTATCCGGTCGAGGACGGCTATCCGCGCTATATCTACAGGGAAATGGGTAACGCGACGGCAGCGCGTGCGCGCATCGCCTTCCTGCTCGGCGATCGCGACCTAGTGCTGACCGGCGCGCAGCCGATGTATTTCGGACGTGGCGGCGATCTGGTCGCGGCGACCAACGCAATCGTCGCGATCGGTCCCGATGCCCGCCTCCATGGCCGCTATGACAAGGCGCACCTCGTTCCCTATGGCGAGTATCTGCCGCTCAGGCGGTTGCTCGAAGCGATCGGGCTGTCGCGGCTGGTGCCCGGCGACATCGACTTCATTCCCGGCCCGGGTCCCCGCTCGCTGGACCTGCCCGGCTTTGGCCGAATCGGGATGCTGGTCTGCTATGAAGTGATCTTTTCGGGTGCGGTCGTTGGCCCAGGAACGCGCCCGCGCCTGCTGTTCAATCCATCGAACGATGCCTGGTTCGGCGAGATCGGGCCGCTCCAGCACCTCCGGCAGGCGCGGCTGCGCGCGATCGAGGAGGGCCTGCCGATCGTGCGCGCGACGCCGACCGGCATCTCGGCGGTGATCGGCGCCGATGGCGGGCTGATCGCCGCGCTGCCGCCGCACGTCGCCGGCGCGATCGAGGTTCCGTTCCCCCGTCCCTTGCCGCCGACACCATTCGCGCTGTGGGGCAATGCCGTCGCCGCGCTGATCGCGGGGCTGTTGATGATTAACGCGATTGCCATTCGCCGGCTGGACCGTTAGGGCACCAGCTCATATAACGATTTCTTTATACGGGCATGGAAACGGCCCGCTTCCCGCCAGAATATGAGGAAATGCATGCGTTCCGATTACCTCTTCACCTCCGAATCCGTGTCCGAAGGCCATCCCGACAAGGTTGCCGACCAGATCAGCGACGCGATCGTCGACCTGTTTCTGTCCAAGGATCCGGAGGCGCGCATCGCCTGCGAAACGCTGACCACGACGCAATTGGTGGTGCTCGCCGGCGAGATTCGCGGCAAGGGGATCATGGACGAAGCGGGCAATTGGGCGCCGGGCGTGCCGGAAGAGGTCGAACAGGCGGTTCGCGATACCGTCCGGCGCATCGGCTATGAACAGGACGGCTTTCACTGGCGAACCTTCCGCTTTGAAAACAACCTCCACCCGCAATCGGCGCACATCGCGCAGGGCGTCGATGCCAGCGGCAACAAGGACGAGGGTGCGGGGGACCAGGGGATCATGTTCGGCTATGCCGCCGACGACACGCCAGACCTAATGCCGGCGACGCTCTATTACAGCCACAAGATCCTCGAACAGATGGCGGCCGACCGCCATTCGGGCGCCGCGCCGTTCCTCGAACCCGATGCCAAGAGCCAGGTCACGCTGCGCTATGAGGGCAGCAAGCCGGTCGCCGCCACCGCGATCGTCGTCTCGACGCAGCACGGCAAGGGCTATGACGAAGGCGCCAGGGAAGCCGAGCTCCACGCTTATGTGAAGCGCGTCGTCGCCGCCATCATCCCCGCCGAGCTGCTGTCCGGCGAAACGGTCTATCACATCAACCCGACGGGCAGTTTCGAGATCGGCGGGCCCGACGGCGATGCCGGGCTGACCGGCCGCAAGATCATCGTCGACACCTATGGCGGTGCCTCGCCCCATGGCGGCGGCGCGTTCAGCGGCAAGGACCCGACCAAGGTCGACCGGTCGGCCGCCTATATCACGCGCTATCTCGCCAAGAACATCGTCGCCGCCGGTCTTGCCCAGCGCTGCACGATCCAGCTGGCCTATGCGATCGGCGTTTCCAAGCCCCTGTCGCTCTATGTCGATACGCACGGCACCGGCACGGTCGGCGACGACGAGCTGGAAGTCGCGATCGGCAAGATCGAGAAGCTCGGCGGCCTGACCCCGCGCGGCATCCGCACCCATCTCGGCCTCAACAAGCCGATTTATGCGAAGACTGCCGCCTACGGCCATTTCGGCCGCAAGGCAGAAGGCGACTTCTTCCCCTGGGAGCGTACCGATCTGGGCGACGACCTGAAAACGGCGCTCGCCTGATCCTCGGCGATAATTGCCTGTCGGGGGGGGGCGGGCGCGATCCCCGGGTCTTCTCCGGCCAGCTGATCGGCGTGCTGCGATCACGCCCGGTCGTCGGGGCTGCGATGATCCTCGAGTCGAGGCGGGCCGTTCAGGCGGCGCCAAAGGTCGGCCATCACCCGATTGTGGATCACCCACCGCCGCCACCATTGCGCTGCCCTGACCCTTCTGGCCCGCCGGTCCAGCGCAATGCACAGGGCGAGGATCGCGGCCATCGCGCACGCACACACCGCCAGTATCGCCATTGCGGAGCCGTCCATCCATGATCAATAGGAGCATCGGGCAAAGGGGACAATGCGAGCGCGCACCGGCAAGCGGTAAATCATCCCGACCCGGGTCAGACGAAGCATTGCCGTCCTGCAATCCCCGCGGGGCTGCGCCAAAAATTGACGCTTCCCATGTTGGACATCCTGTGTCTTCATACTATCCGATCTTTTCCATCGTCCATGGCGACCCGACGGAAGTGGCCGGAACAATCGCTGTAGGGCGTGAACTTGTGTGACTTTTGACGACATGCGCTGCGTCCCCGGCAACGCTGTCTCGACCTCGCAATCGCTGGGTCTGCGCTCTAAGCGGCCGGCACCATGAACGACCCGATCACCATCCGCCGCCTCTATGGCCGGCGCCAGGGCCACAAACTCCGCCAGGGCCAGGCATCGTTGGTCGAGGAACTGCTGCCTGCCATATCGGTGCCTGCGACCGGTCCGCTCGACGCCATGCGCCTGTTCGGCGATGGCCGGCCGCTTGAGCTCGAGATCGGCTTCGGCGCGGGCGAGCACCTTGCCGCGCAAGCGGGCAGCACGCCCGGCAACGGCTTCATCGGCTGCGAACCGTTCCTCAACGGCGTGGTCGGCGCGCTCAACCATGTCCGCGACGCCGCGCTGGACAATGTGCGCCTGCATATGGGCGATGCGCTCGACGTGATCGAGCGGCTGCCCGACGCCGGCCTGTCGCGGCTATACCTGCTCCACCCCGATCCGTGGCCGAAAGCCCGGCACGCCAAGCGGCGGATGGTGAATGACGGACCGCTCGACCTGATCGCCGCCAAGCTGAAGCCGGGCGGCGAGTTCCGGCTGGGGACGGACGATCCCACCTATTGCCGCTGGGCGATGATGGTGATGGGGCGCCGCCGCGACTTCCGCTGGACGGCGACGAGCGCGCGGGACTTTCTCGAACGCCCCGCCGATTGGCCGCAAACGCGCTACGAACGCAAGGCGCGGCGACAAGGCCATGAAGTCTGGTATTTCCGATACATACGCATTTAACTCGATACTTTCGACCGTCTGCCAAGCCGTCAGGCGATGCGGATGACGATCTTGCCGGTATGCCAGCCGCTTTCGAGCCGGCGCAAGGCGTCCGGCAGCTGCTCGAACGCATAGCTGCTGTCGATCACCGGCCGGATGCCGGACCCCGTCTCGATCACTTCACCGCGCCGTCGGAACAGAGGATCAGATCGGGGATCGTCGCCGCCCGATAGGCGCCTGATATGAAGATCTTGTCGCGATAGTTGAGCGATGCCGCCCGCATCGCGATCCGGACCTGGCCGGGACCGAGCGGAGCCGGCGCGGGCAGATTCTCGATCGCCAGCGAGGCCGGCCCGCTCAGGCGATGGGTGACGAACGCCTTCATCGGGAAACTCCCGCTATGCGCGACAGCGACGGAGCCGCGCCTGGCTGTCGCCCGCGCCTCACCGCGACGGCATCTCGATCGGGGCGAGCTGCTCGTGGGGGAGCGCCGCGTCGATCGCGGCTTTTTCCTCCGCCGTCAGCCGCAACGCCACGGCGGCCAGGCTGTCGCGCGCGGTCTCCGGGCGGGTCGCGCCCACGATCGGGATCATCACCGGCGAGCGGGCGAGCAGCCAGGCCAGCGCGACCTGCTGCACGCTGACGCCGCGCGCCGTCGCGATCCCGTCCAGCACCGGCAGCGACGCGACGTGGCCGGCGCCGCCCAGCGGCGACCAGGCGAGGAAGGCGATATCCTCCGCCGTGCAATAGGACAGCAGGCCCTCCGCCTCGCGCGCCCAGATCGAATAGCGGTTCTGGACACTGGCGATCGGCACGATCGCCCGCGCCTCGGCGAGCTGCCGGCGGCCGACGTTGCTCAGCCCCACCGCGCCGACCTTGCCCTCCTCGCGCAGCCGCGCCAGCGCGCCGACCTGATCGGCGAACGGCACGGCGGCGTCCGGCCCATGGAGCTGGTAGAGGTCGATCCGCGAAACTCCGAGCGCGCGCAGGCTGCGTTCGCACGCCGCGCGGATATGCTCCGGGCGGCCGTCGCGCGCCCACCCGCCCGAGGTCCGGACATTGCCGCTCTTGGTGGCGAGGAGGATCGCATCGCGCGGGCCGCCCCAGCGCGCGATCGCCTCGGCGAGCAGGGCTTCGTTATGATGCGCTTCGGCCGGGGACGGACCGTAGCAGTCGGCGGTGTCGAAGACGGTCGCGCCCGCATCCAGCGCGGCGCAGATGGTGGCGATGGCGCGTTCGCGGGACGGCAGCGGCAGGTCGGTCGAAAGCCGCATCGGGCCGAACGCGATGGTGGGGCTCCCGCCCTTCAGGATGCCGGGTGTCTCGGTCACGCTCGGAGTCTGTTTGGAAACTCGCGGAAGTGCAAGTTTCGAGGCGGCACCGGCCCGCTCCCCACCCGACCTCCCACAGCGTATCCTGATTGGGAGGTCGGGCGGGGGAGCGGGCCGGTGCCGTAAACGCGCCATAGACGCGTTTCCAAACGGACTCTCAATGCCGGGCCGAACGCAGCAGCCGCCCCGGCCCCGCGCCGGTAATCGACCGTCTCGACACCAATCTCGTCGGCAAGCGTCAGCTGGGCGCGCGGCGCATAGAAACCCGTGTGCTGCACCACAAAGTCGAACGCCCCGGCGAGCGTGGCGGAGTTGCGCATTACCATCTGGATCGCGCCGAACAATGGTGCGGCACGCTGCCTCTCCGCCAGCCGCAACCCGAGATCCGGGCATCCGAGCTGCTCTGCCGCTTGCTCGAGCAAGCGCACCATGCTTCGCGGTAAGACTATCGATTGGCCACTTTCCAAAGTCTGCGGCGCGATGCCGAAATCGTCGAGCATCGCCTTCGGCGAACCGCCCATCTCGGTCACGAGTGCCCAGAAGCACCGTAGTGCCGAGGCGCGTACCCACGGCAGCGATGTAGAATCCGAATCGGCAATATCTGCAGGCATCGTTGGCGCCATGGTCTATCCTCCCCCGGGACTAGCATGGCAGCCGGAGAGCGCGAAAGTGTAGCGATCGCGGCGACGGCCTTGCGTGTGCGGGTTTGACGAGCCTCCGCCGCCTGCTATCCGCGTCCGAAAGGACCTTGTCAGCGAGGCTTCCTTGTGCGACCTTTCGATCGAGGAAATGCGTGACCGCCATGAAATCTGGCACCGCATCCTGAGCATCGCGCGGGACTGCGACCGCTTTGACCGCCAGCTCGTGCTGTCGCAGCTTTGATGCCAGGTCACGACCCTCTGTTCGGGGCGAGTGGATAGCCGTATCGTCTCCGCTGTGATCGGTCTCCGTAAACGCTTTGGGCTGCTGCGGCGACGGCGTGCCGATGCCGCAGCGCCGGATGCGACACCCGATGCCCTGCTGTTCATGGTCGATCCGGGACGTGTTCGGCCTTGGCGCGGCTTGGCGCGTGATGAGACCATGCTGACCCCTCAATCCCGCCGAGACCTGATAAACTCGATTGCCGATGACGGCCAGCGCGTGGCGGCAATCGTCCGCCCAGTGTTCGACGACGCCCATTTTCTTTATGAGATCATTGCCGGATCACGGCGGCTTGCCGCGGTGGCGCAGTTACGCGCGACCACCCGGCCCGATCTTAGGCTGCTGGTCCGGGTCGAGATGGTTGACGATGAAGCGGCCTATCGGCTGGCCGATCTGGATCAGCGAGCCTGCCTTCCGCTCGCACCGATCAACCGCGCGCGCAGCTATGCCCGCGCGCTCGACGAAATTTACAGCGGCGATCAGGGGCGGATGGCCGACCAGCTGCAATTGGGCGAGGACGAGCTTGCCGCGATGCTGATGGTGGCGAGGATCCCGGAACCGGTGGTTGCCGCGTTCGCCGCGCCCGACGACCTGACGCTCGATACCGCGCTGGCGCTTGCCCGGCGTAGTGCCGAACCGGACGGATTGCACCTCCTTGCCACTGCCACGCAGATCGCCATGGCGCAGGCAGCCCGACGCGCCGATGGCCAGCCGCCTTATCCCGCCGATGAGGTGCTGCGCCTGCTCGACCCCGCGGCGCAGGCCGCTGCCCCGACAATGACGCGGGGAACGCCCATACGAGTTGAAGTCACCACCCTCGCCAGCCGGGAGCTGGTGATCCGCCTTACCCCCCGAAAAGCGATGTCCGTCAAGAATTACAGGTTGTTGATCGAGGCCATGCTGGCCGGCGCGGGCGATGCGGGATTTATCGTATCACTCGCGGAAGACGATTCAGATGATCCTTCTCCTTGAGGGTCCGCCCGGATGTCGGGATTGCCCGATCGCCGCCACAGCGCGCGCAGGGCCTGGCCCAGTATTGCGGGCATTCCCGGCCGCAGCAGCAGCAAGTCGCGGATCGCGGGGCCCTTGCGCGCGCCGATCACGCGCTTGTACCCGCTGTCTCCCGCGCCCCAGTCGACCGTCTGTATGCCCCGGTCGATTGCGCGCATGAGATTGCGATAATAGAGCAGCTTGCCCGGCGAATGCTTGGCAAAGGCCGGGTCATAGCTGTTGGCGATGGCATAGCTGAACGGGCCGACGTCCATGTCGAACGAAAAGGCGGCCGGTGCGTCACCGACCGCCAGCATCGCCGTACGCAGCATCGCCGCCAGCACCGGATCGCCGGTCAGCGATCGCCAGAAGGTGCCATGACCGCCGCGGGTGAACTTGGCGTCGCGGCCATCGGTGGATGTGGCGATCCAGCTTTTCTCCTCGACCGCGGCCATCTGGTCGAACCCGCCCGCCGCCAGAGCCGCGCCCTCGAGAAAGCGCCAGTCGAGCGCGCCATGGCTTGCCAGATGCTTTTCGTGAAAGCGGTTCTTCTTGATGGTCGATGGCCGCGGCCATGCGCCGCCCGCGCGCACCGCGGCGAGATCGAGCAGGTAGCTGTCGGCGACGAAGCGATCGAGCACCGCCCAGCCGCGTGCCCGCGCCGCAGCGACGAACGGCGTGACGATGGCGTCGCCGTCATAGCTTGGACCGATGCGCAGTGCGTTGACCTCGCGCGCCAGCCCGTCCAGCAGCGCCACGTGGCCGCGCTCGTTGATACCCTGGCGCGCCGGAAAGCAGCGAAACGGCCAATAACACCCTGGCACCGTCGCCAGCGCCGCCGGTTCTGGACCGAAGCGGATGAACGGCAGCGCGGCGATGGCCTCGCCATCATCCTCGACCACGATCGTCCGTGCGCGTCCGCCATAGGCCAGCAAGGCTGAGGCGTACCAGTGATAACGCAGGAAACGGTGACCCACCGGCGCCGCTTCGGCGACCACGTCGATCAGCGACGACAGCCCGTCGAACGCGGTGGCGCGCATCGTCGGCAGCAGACGGTGGCGGCTGGTCAGCAAGAGCGGCGGCGGCATGGCAACCGCGATAGCGTCCAGCCGTTACCATCCCGTTTGACAAGTCAGCCCGTCCGCACCCAGGCTCGTGCCGCGTCGACCGGCTCGACCCTCGTCCGCCGCATGGCGCAGCAATGCATTGCTCCAATACCTTTCATTCGCAGGCACGACGCCCCATGGTGGTCGCAGATGCCGACACTTCCCGCTGTCTCGACGATCGCCCAGGCGATCCAGCTGTCATTGTCGCCGGTATTCATGCTGGCCGGCATCGGCGCGCTGCTCAATGTCCTGGCGGGGCGCCTGTCGCGGGTGGTCGATCGCGGCCGGATGGTGGAGGCCCTCCATCCCGGCTCGACCGGCCCCGAACATGATCGCCACGTGTGGGAGCTGCGCCTGCTCGACCGGCGCATCTCGATCATCAACGCCGCGTTGTTCCTGGCCGTCTCCAGCGCGGTAATGACGTGCCTGGTGGTGGCGTTGCTGTTCGTCGCGGAACTGACCGGATTGCATATCGGCGATGCCGTCGCGCTGGCGTTCATCCTGGCGATGGTGCTGCTGATCTCCGCGCTGGTCGGGTTCATGATCGAGGTGCGCGTGTCGCTGCATGCGATCCGCATCCGTGCCGAATTACTGGAACATCGCCGATGACCGAGAAACGACTGTTGCAGGCGGTCGTCACCCTCGCTTGCCTGGTGCCGTTGTCGGTGGGGGGATGGAGCATCCTTCACGGACCCGGTTTCCTAGGGCATCCGCCGGTCATCCCGCGCGACCTCGACAGCCATTTCCGCTACATTTCGGGCATCTTCTTCGGCGTCGGCATCGCCTTTGCGACCTGCATACCGGGAATCGAGCACAAGGGCCCGCGCTTTCGCCTGCTCGGCGCGCTGGTCGTGTGCGGCGGGCTGTCGCGGGTCGGCTCGCTGCTGGCGGTCGGCGCACCCGGCGGCGGCCACCTATTCGGCTTTGCCATGGAATTGGGGACGGTGCCGCTGCTGATGCTGTGGCAATGGCGCTTCGCTCAGCGATTTCCGTCAAGCCCGGCGCCGGCATCGACCGTCGGCAGATAGCGTGGCGCGATCCGGGCCCTGGCAGCCTGTTCGTAGACATAACCCGCACCGAGAAGTGTCGCTTCGCTATAGGCCTGTCCGATAAAAGACACCCCGACCGGCAGCCCGTGGACCAGCCCCATCGGCACCGTCAGGTTCGGATAGCCCGAGATCGCCGGCAGCTCGGACGAGGACGGGCCGCTGAACTGGTCGCCGTAAACGGGATCGCTCAGCCACGGCGCGCCATAGGTCGGCTCGACCAGGATCGTCGCGCCGGCCGCCTTCAGCATCGTGTCAATGGCGCCCTTCGCGCCCTCCAGCGAGGTTGCGCGCGCATCCATGTAATCGGCGTCGGCCAGCCCTTTCGTCGCCTGCGCCATGTCGAAGATCTCCTGCCCAAAATACGGCATCTCCGTTGCCGCATTCGCCTTGTCGAAGGCGATGACGTCGGCCAGCGTTCGCGTCCTGACCGCTGCCGGCGTGGTCGCAAGGTATTTGTCGAGGTCGGTCTTCAACTCGACCTTGAGCACGGTGAACTCGGCATCGCCGACCTTGTCGGTCTTCGGCCGCTGGACGTCGACCAGCACCGCGCCTTGCGCCTTCAGCACCGCCAGCGCGGCATCAAAGCGTGCGGCGAGCGGCGCCGGCATGTCGGGACGCAGCACCGCAATCCGTACGTCCTTCAGCGACGCCTTGCTCAGCCCCGCCGCATAATCCTTGCGATACTTGCCCGCGCCGGCAGTGGCAGGATCGGCAGGATCGGCGCCGATCATTGCCGAGAACAGGATAGCGGCGTCGCGCACGCTGCGCGCCATCGGGCCGGGCGTATCCTGGCTATGGCTGATCGGCACGACCCGGGTGCGGCTGACCAGCCCGACCGTGGGCTTCAGCCCGACCAGCCCGTTCATGGACGACGGGCACACGACCGATCCGTCGGTCTCGGTGCCCAGCCCCGCCGCGGCGAAGCTCGCCGCAATCCCGGCCCCCGTTCCCGACGACGATCCACAGGCGGTGCGATCGAGCGCATAAGGGTTGCGGACCAGCCCGCCCACCGCGCTCCACCCGCTCATCGACTTGATCGACCGGATATTTGCCCATTCGCTCAAGTTGGTCTTGCCCAGGATCACCGCGCCCTGCGCGCGCAGCAGCGCCACCACTGGGGCGTCACGGCCCGTCACATTGTCCTTCAACGCCAGGCTGCCGGCGGTGGTCGCGACCGGGTCTCTGGTCTCGATATTGTCCTTGATGAGCAGCGGCACGCCGTCCAGCGGGCCGAGCGTCTTGCCCGCCTTACGCCGCGCATCGCTGGCGCGCGCCTGAGCGACGGCGTCGGGGTTGATCGCGATCACGGCGCGCAGCGTCGGCCCGGCCCGGTCCATCGCCGCGATCCGCGCGAGATAGGCGCGGGTGACGCCCTCGCTGCTGGCGCCGCCAGCCATCGCGGCGCGCAACTGGTCGATCGACTGTTCCTCGACCACCGGCACCGCTTGTGCGAGCGCCGGCAGCGGTGTGGCCAGCAGGACGAAAGCGGTAAGGCGTCGCATCGATTTTCCTTCATTTCGCTTGTGGCGCCGCACACCGCCTGAACACCGGCACCGCGTGATCTCTATTGATACCCCAGCGCGGCGAACTTGGCATTCAGCCAATAGAACGACGCGCCCGACGAGATCGCCACCAGCGCGCACAATACCCAGCCGATCGGCGTCGGCATCTGGCGCACCGGATCGCGATATTGCCAGCGCGCACCGCCGATCAGGAAGAACAGCCCGAAAACGATCAGCGCAGGCACCAGCACGAAGATCTTGATCGAATAATCCACGCGCGGGGCATGCGCCTCTGCCGCCCGTAACGGCAGCACAATACCCTCCCAGCCAAAAGCAGCCGCGGCGATCAACGACACCAGCCCGCCCAACCGAAATTTTGTATCCTCTCCCATATGACCCCCATTTTATGCCATGTCCTAGTCATGAATGAAAAGAGGTTGCCGAGGCCCGTCAGGGCCCCGGCAACCTCCTAACATGGTCAGCGGCCGGAAGCTCCAGCCCGGAAGGACCATGCGAACCGCGGGTCACGGGCCATGCGTTGATTGGGGGAGGATACCCCCCGCGCAGCCCCGCCGACCCTTTTAGCGGCGCGTCCCCCGAACGAACTGAACCGACCCCCTTGCTGAACCATGAGACATCGGATCACCTCCTTTCGCTAGTTGAAACGGCGTGCCCGGCCTGGGCACGATCGCAATGTGAATCACGCGGCCGCTCAATACAAGCCTTGTAATGATCAACGTTTTCGACGAACCTTTATGGCCCGCTTCGATGGCCTGCAGGGCATGACATTCTCCTCTCGTTGCGGACCATTGAGAGAGGTCGGTCATCCCCGGCAATCCTCGATCACCCGGTCGACCTCGGCCCAGGCAGGGACGACCAGCGGCGGCGCGCCGGGGCGATCGAGCACGAAGCGTCCTCGGCTGAACGCCATGGCGTCGAACAGCGGGTCGTTCACCGGAAGCGCGGCGGCGACATAGGGGAGTCCGCCGCCCACCGGCTGCACCGGCAGCGCACGGGTCAGGCTGGTGGTGCGTACGGTCACAGTCGTCGCCCTTGCCCCGGCGACCGACAAGTAGAGCGACCGCGCCGCGGCGTCGCAGCGCAGCGTCACGCGGGCGTCCTCGCCGACCGTCCCGAACAAAGCGATCGACCCCCGGCCGTCGCTGCGATAGGCCCAATCGCCAGGCGTAATCGGCCAATCGCGCCAGTCCGAACCGAGCGGCATCGGCGTCGGGACGGGTCGGGACACCACTGCCGGCGCTGGCCCGGCCCGGGGCGCGGGTGGAGGCGTCGGCACGCAACTGGCGACGATCACCACCAGGGCGACGATGCCGACCGGCACGGCAAAGGGCAGAAGGCGACGCACCTTCGGCTTATGACGCGTCCGCGCCCGCGCCTCAACCCTCGTCCAGCGACCCGGTCTCATGGCGATAGCCGTGGAACGATGCGCTCAGCTGGACTAGACCACAGCCGCCCAAGAGGAAATTGTTCATGCCCGATCGTCCCCCTGCCGCGCTGCTGACCCCCGCGACGTGCGCCGCCACGCTGAAGGTCAAGAGCCGCGAGGGCGGCTCGGTCGGTACTCTCCACGCCTTCATGGTCCACAAAAGATCGGGCCGCGCGACGCATGCCGTGCTCGGCCTTGGCGGGCTGCTCGGGATGGGCAAGAGCTTCTATCCGGTGCCGATCCAATTGCTCACCTATGATCGCGCGCTCGATCAATATGTCGCGTCGGTCGACGCCAAGGTGCTGGAGGGCGGCCCCAATTGGACAAGCACCGCCCCCGAATTCGACCAGGCCTATGCCGATCGCGTGGCAAGCTATTACGGTGCAGAGAAGTACGAACTGGAACTGGGCTGAGGCTCAGGCGGGCACGTACGACATCTGAAGGCAATCGCCCACTGCCGAACACCGATCCGTCTACCGACGCCAGCTTGATGTCGGCGTTGATCATCGCCGCCCTGCTCCCCCGAACTTGCGCTGGGTCTTGCCGTAACGCGTCTTGCGGGTCCCCGGCTTGCCCTCGTTCGAGCGTCCCATCACCGGCGCGCGGTGTTCGTCGGCGGGCAGCCCAAGCTCCTCGGCTTCCAGCGACCTGATCTCGTCGCGCAGGCGGCCGGCGGTCTCGAATTCCAGGTCGGCGGCGGCGGCGCGCATCTTCCTTTCCAGTTCCTCGATATAGGCGCGCAGATTGTGACCGACCATATGCGGCCGCTCGTCGTCGATCTCGATCGTGACCTGGTCGCGGCTGGCCACGTCCTTGATGATGTCGCCGATGTTCCGCTTGATCGTGGTCGGCGTTATTCCGTTCAGCTCGTTATAGGCGTGCTGTTTTTCCCGCCGGCGCCCGGTCTCGTTGAGGGCGCGCTCCATGCTGCCGGTCATGCGATCGGCATAGAGGATGACGCGACCGTCGACATTGCGCGCGGCGCGGCCGATCGTCTGGATCAGCGAGGTTTCCGACCGCAGGAACCCTTCCTTGTCCGCATCGAGGATGCAGACGAGCCCGCATTCGGGAATATCGAGCCCCTCGCGCAGCAGGTTGATGCCGACCAGCACGTCGTAGACACCAAGCCTGAGATCGCGGATCAACTCGATCCTCTCCAAAGTCTCGACATCCGAGTGCATGTAACGGACCTTCAACCCCGCCTCGTGCATGAACTCGGTCAGGTCCTCCGCCATCCGCTTGGTCAGCGTGGTGACCAGCGTGCGATAGCCCATCGCCGTCGTCTTGCGGCATTCGTTGATGCAATCCTGCACCTGGTCCTCGACCGGCTTGATCTCGACCGGGGGATCGATCAGCCCGGTCGGGCGGATCACCTGCTCGGCAAAGACGCCGCCGGTCTGCTCCATCTCCCACCCGCCCGGCGTCGCCGAGACGTAGGTGGTCTGCGGGCGCATCGCGTCCCATTCGTTGAAGCGCAACGGACGGTTGTCGATGCAGCTCGGCAAGCGGAAGCCATATTCGGCCAGCGTGATCTTGCGCCGGTGGTCGCCCCGCGCCATGCCGTTGATCTGGCCGATCGTCTGGTGGCTTTCGTCGACGAACAGCAACGCGTTCTCGGGCAGGTATTCGAACAAAGTCGGCGGCGGCTCGCCCGGCATGCGCCCGGTCAGGAAGCGGCTGTAATTCTCGATTCCCGCGCAGCTGCCCGTAGCCGTGATCATTTCCAGGTCGAAGTTGGTGCGCTGCTCCAGCCGTTGGAGCTCGAGCAGCTTGCCCTCCGCCTCCAGCTCCTTGAGCCGTTCGGCGAGTTCGTGACGGATCGCCTCCATCGCCTGCTTCAGCGTCGGGCCGGGCGTGACGTAGTGCGAATTGGCGAACACGCGGACATAGGCAAGGCTGGCAACCTTCTTGCCGGTCAGCGGATCGAACTCGACGATCTCCTCAATTTCGTCGCCGAAGAACGACACCCGCCACGCGGTGTCCTCGTAATGCGACGGGAAAATTTCCAGCGTGTCGCCTTTCACGCGAAACTTGCCGCGTGAAAATTCACTATCATTGCGCTTATACTGAAGTGCAACCAGCTTCCGCACGATCTCGCGCTGGTCGACGCTCTGGCCCTTCTTCAGGTCGAAGATCATCGCCGAATAGGTCTCGACCGAGCCGATGCCATAGAGGCAGCTGACCGAGGCGACGATGATGACGTCGTCGCGTTCGAGCAAAGACCGGGTGGCGCTGTGGCGCATCCGGTCGATCGACTCGTTTATCGAGCTTTCCTTTTCGATATACGTGTCGGATCGCGGGACATAAGCCTCGGGCTGGTAATAATCGTAATAGGAGACGAAATACTCGACCGCATTGTCGGGAAAGAAGCTCTTGAACTCGCCATAAAGCTGCGCGGCGAGGATCTTGTTCGGCGCGAGCACCAGCGCCGGGCGCTGCAGCGTCTCGATTACCTTGGCCATGGTGAAGGTCTTGCCCGATCCCGTCACCCCCAGCAGCACCTGGTCGCGCTCGCCGGCCAGCGCCGCCCCGGTCAGTTCGCGGATCGCACTTGGCTGGTCGCCCGCCGGCTCATAGTCGCTGACGAGCTTGAAGGCCCTGCCGCCCTCAGCCTTTTCGGGGCGTTGGGGACGGTGCGGCACGAACGATTCGCCGGTTTCGGGCTCGGCGAGGCTGGTGCGAATCTGGATCGGCATAGGCGAACATATGGGGCTCGCGGCGGGCGCCGCAATCCGCCGCGGCGCCGTTCTATCGCAGGCGTCGATAGGCGACGCGCCACATCGCCACGCCGATCCCCGCCGCCATCGCCGCCAGCGCCACGCTGGTCGCGATGGCGCTCGCCCAGCGGAACAGCGCCGCGCGCGCGTCGATCCCCGGGGGCGCCAACAAGCCGAACCCGTGCGTCTGTCCGGCCAGGAAGAGCACGAAGCCGATCGCTCCCCCCAATGCGGCGGCATGACCGGGGCCGCGGCGGCCCGCGCCATGGAGCAGCGCCCAGGGCAAGGCGGCAAGGGCAGTGATCCCGGCCGCCGCGATCATGCCGCCGCCAAGGAAGGTGGTCGCCAGCACCGCCCCGTCAGCCTGTCCGGCGGCGACCGCTAAGATCGTTGCGATCGCGCCGCAGATCAGTCCGCCGGCACCGATCGCCAGCCCGGCGCGGTCAATGGACGTCTCATAGGCGCTCGTCATTGCCTGCCCGCCGTACCTCGCCGCCGTGCCTTCGTACACTCTACTGGCCGGCACCGCCGTCAAGCCCATATCTATCGCAAGGCACGAACCGCCGGGGTGTCAAGGCAGCGCAACAGGGCGGCGCGCGCCACGGGGGCCACCCGCGGCGGCGGCGCATAAGCGGGGACCGACACCGTCCGCCCGATCGGCACGGCCGCGAAGCCGCGCTGGCCCGAGCACCGCTCGGCGGCGGCGAGCAACCGCGGCGGCGTATCCCAGGCCTCGTAGGACAGCCGGAACGTCGCCCAGTGGATGCCGATCGCGCGCGCCGCGCCCAGCCGGCGCTGCACCTCGACCGCGTCGACCGGGCCGATATGGCTGCCCGACACCATCTGTCCGGCGGTGAAGCGGAACGCGCCGATCGGAATCAGCGCCAGCCGTACCGGACCCAGCCGCGCGGCCTCATCGGCCCAGCGGAGATCGCCCACCCCCGTATCGCCCGCGAAGAACAAATTGCCGCCGCGCAGCCGCACCACGAAGCTGGACCACAGCGCGCGGTTGCGGTCGGCGATCCAGCGGCTGCCCCAATGATGGTTGCGCGTGACGATCACGTCGGCACCCTTCACCGTCACGCGCCCGCCCCAGTCGAGCGCGGTGGCAGGCACGCCAGCCTGGCCGATGACGCTGTCATTGCCCAGGCTGGTGACGATCGCCGGCCGGTCGCGATCCCACAGCTTCCTGAGGGTCGTCAGGTCCATGTGATCGTAATGATCGTGGCTGACGAGCACGATATCGATCGGCGGCAAGTCGTCGAACCGCGCGCCGGGTTCGGCTATCCGCCCGGGCCCGATGCCGAACGGTCCGGCGCGGTCGCTCCACACCGGATCGGTCAGGATGTTGAGCCCCTGGGTCTGGATCAGCACGGTGGCGTGGCCGATCCACGTCACCGCCATCGCGTCGCCCATCACCCGCGCCGGGGGTCGTACCGGGGTGACGGCAACGCGCTGCGGCCAAGCGGGCCGCCGGTCGCCCCCCAGGACATAGCGCACGATCGCGCCGCGCCCGCCGGGCGGCGACAGATCGTCGTCACCGCCATCGGGGTTGAAGAACCGGGCACCGTCGAAATGGTCGCTGACCGGCCCGCGATAATAGATTGCGTCGAGAAAGTCGGGCGCGATCGCGCCTGCCAGGCAGAGCCCGATGACGACGAACAGCAGGGTCCTGCCAAGGGCGCCAGCGAAACGCATCCTGCCCCATCGGCGCACGCAGCGAGCTTGGCAACCTCTGCCCCAGGGCGAATCGCCCTACAGCGTCCCTTACCAATGCCAGCGCGACCCCCAGCACCACCGACAGCAACGCGCTCTGCACCGCCTCCGTCTTGGAATAGGCGGTGCCGACGACGAAATTGCTCTCGCCAAACGCCATCAGCAACAGGTTGGTGGCGACGATCTGCGCCAGCCCACCCGCCGCACACCAGGGCAGGAACCAGCCTCCCAGCCCGGGAAACGGCGCCAGCATCGCCAGCGCGACCGGCAGACCGTAAAGATAGCGAATCAGCCCCGCGGCGTTGATCGACAGCGTCCTCGACACCCGCCGCTGCACCGCCGTCCGCCACGCCTGCATCGCACCCCCGATCAGCGCGGCGGGCAGCCAGATAACGGTCATCGTGTCGTAAGCCGCGCGGCCAAGACGTCGGACAGAAAATTCAGGACCCTCGCATCATCAGGCCGCCCGACTTCAGGCTGCTTTCGAATGCACCACGCCTGTCAGTGAGAGCTCAAGCCAGCAACTTCTCCCGCGCGATCTTCTCGCGCCAGACCAGCGGCGCCAGCTGGTGCACATTGGCGCCGCTCGCATCGACCGCGACCGTCACCGGAAAGTCGCTGACCTCGAATTCGTAGATCGCCTCCATGCCCAAATCCTCGAACCCGACGACCCTGCTGCCCTTGATCGCCCGCGCCACCAGATAGGCGGCGCCGCCGACCGCCATCAGATAGGCCGATCTGGCCTCGGCGATCGCGGTGGTCGCGTCGGGGCCGCGCTCGGCCTTGCCGACCATCGCCAGCAATCCCCGGCCCAGCATCATCCGCGTGAACTTGTCCATCCGCGTCGCGGTCGTGGGACCGGCGGGGCCGACCACCTCCTGGCCGACGGGATCGACCGGGCCGACATAATAGATCACCCGGCCCCTGAACGAGACGGGCAGCTCCTCCCCCCTCGCCAGCATGTCGGCGATCCGCTTGTGCGCGGCGTCGCGACCGGTCAGCATCTTGCCGTTGAGCAGCAGCCGGTCGCCCTGCCGCCACGACTGCACGATCTCGGGCGTCAGCGTATCGAGATCGACGCGGATCGCCGCTGCGTCAGGCGTCCAGTCGACCTTGGGCCATTCGTCGAGCTTGGGCGTTTCCAGATAGGCCGGGCCCGACCCGTCGAGCGTGAAATGCGCGTGGCGGGTCGCGGCGCAGTTCGGGATCATCGCCACCGGCTTGCCCGCGGCGTGGCACGGCGCGTCCATGATCTTGACGTCGAGGATGGTCGACAGCCCGCCCAGCCCCTGCGCGCCGATGCCGAGCGCATTGACCTTGTCGTAGATCTCGATGCGCAGCGCCTCGATATCGTTCCTCGGCCCCCGCGCCTTGAGCGGCGCCATGTCGATCGGTTCCATCAGCGCCTGCTTGGCAAGCAGCACGCAATGCTCCGCCGTCCCGCCGATACCGATGCCGAGCATCCCCGGCGGGCACCAGCCGGCGCCCATCTGGGGCAGCATCTCCAGCACCCAGTCGACGATCGAGTCGCTGGGGTTCATCATCTTGAACTTGGACTTGTTCTCCGATCCGCCGCCCTTGGCGGCGACGTCGATCGAGACGCTGGCGCCCGGCACCATCTCGACGTGCAGCACGCACGGCGTGTTGTCCTTCGTGTTGCGCCGGGTGAACGCCGGGTCGGCGAGCACCGACGCGCGCAGCTTGTTCTCCGGGTGCAGATAGGCGCGGCGCACGCCTTCATCGACGACATGCTGCAACGGCCGGCGGGTATCGTCGAGCCGGCAATCCATGCCCCATTTGACGAAGACGTTGACGATGCCGGTATCCTGGCAGATCGGCCGGTGTCCCTCGGCGCACATTCGCGAATTGGTCAGGATCTGCGCGATCGCATCCTTGGCCGCGGGCGACTGCTCAGCCGCATATGCCGTGCCCAGCGCGCGGATATAATCCATCGGGTGGTAATAGCTGATGAACTGCAACGCGTCGGCGACGCTCTCGATCAGGTCGGCGGCACGGATAACGGTCATGGTCGGCTCCTTGGCGGAACGCCCTAATGTCTGATCCACGATCGTGGAAGCGGCACCCCGACGAAAGATCGATGGGATCGGAGGGCGTGAAGCACTTCCTAACCTGTGTCGGCTAATCGCTGCGCATGGCATTTCGACCGCGCCATTTCCTTGTCGAACGGCAACGCGCCGTGGCCCACGCGCTGTCGCTCGATTCGGACAGCACGCCCGAGGGATCGGAAGCGCGGCTCGCGCGGCTGGCGGAGGTCGGGTCGGCGTGGCCGGTGGTGATGTTTGCCCAGTTGATCGCGCCGGCGGTCATGGCCGTGATTGCCGCGGGCAGCGGAAACGCGGCCATGCTGCCGCCGATCGCGCTTCGTGCCGCCCTGATCATCATCGCATCGCTCATCGCGCTGGCTCCCCTCAAGCTCCGCTTTGCGCGGCAATGGACCACCCACGTCCAGATGCGGACGCTGGCCGTCGGCGCAGGCATGCTGGGCATCGGACAGCTCGGCCTGCTCCCGCTGATCGCTCCGCTGCCCGACGGCCAGCCACAATTGTCCTGTTTCATCGCCGTGCTGGGCGCGATCATCATCGCCGCCATCGCGCTCCACCCCGCGCGCGCCGCGATGCTGGCCCATGCCGCCGCGATCGTCGTGATGGTATCGGTCGCAACCGGTCCGTCGGCGCCCGCCGCGATCGCCCTGCTCGCCTTGGCCAGCCTGGCGATCGCCACGATCCGGCTCGCGCGGCACGACATCGCCGAGAATGCGCGCCGCTCCGCCACCAGCGGCGAGGGCCGGCTCGCCGCCCAGCTGGTCCGCGAGGTCGAGGAGCATGGCGACGGCTGGTTCTGGCAGACCGATCGCCAGGGGCGGATCACCTATCTGTCGGACAAGGTCGGGCGCGAACTGGTCCGCATCGGCGCGGATCCGAACGCGGCCAGGCTGACCGACATCTTTCGAATGGATGCGGGCACGCCGGATACCGAGCGCACGCTGGGCTTTCACCTGTCGTCGCGCACCAGCTTCTCCGATTATGCGGTTCGCCCGATCGCCGAGGACGACGGCGAGCGCTGGTGGTCGATCTCGGGCCGCCCGATGCTTGACGAGGTCGGGCGGTTCCAGGGCTTTGTCGGCTCCGGCTCCGACCTGTCGCAGAAACGCCGGTCGGAGGCCGAGATCACGCGGCTCGCGCTGTTCGACGGCCTCACCGGGCTTGCCAATCGCCAGCAGATGCGCGCCTCGCTCGACAAGACACTGGCGCCGCACCAGGGCGGGCATCGCGTCACGTCGCTGATGCTGATCGACCTGGACCGGTTCAAGACGGTCAACGACACGCTGGGGCACCAGACCGGCGACGCGCTCCTCCGGCAGGTCGCGCAAAGGTTGCTGCGCGCGGTCGGCGAGGCTGGGCTGGTCGGGCGGCTCGGCGGCGACGAGTTCCAGATAGTGCTGCCCGGCGAGGGCGATCGGGCGCGGCTCGGCGACCTGGCGCGCCGGATCATCGGTTCGCTGTCGCAACCTTATTTCATCGATGGCTCGTCGATCATCATCGGCTGTTCGATCGGCATCGCCATCGCGCCCCATGACGGCGAGCATGCCGAGACGCTGATCCGCAACGCCGACCTTGCGCTCTATGCCGCCAAGGGCGACGGGCGCGGCATCCACCGCTTCTTCCGCGAGGAACTGCTGGCCGGTGCGAGGACGCGCAAGGCGCTGGAGGACGATTTGCGCCAGGCGCTAACCGGCGACCAGATGTACGTCGCCTACCAGCCGGTGGTATCGACCCAGGGCGCGCGGATCGTCGGGTACGAGGCGCTGCTGCGCTGGGACCATCCGACGCGCGGCGCGATCTCGCCGACCGAGTTCATCCCCATCGCCGAGGAATGCGGGCTGATCGAATCGATTGGCGAATGGGTGCTGCGCACCGCCTGCGACGAGGCGGTGACCTGGCCCCAGAATGTCCGCGTCGCGGTCAACGTGTCGCCGATCCAGTTCGCCAACCCCGCGCTGCCGTCGATCGTGACGTCGGCGCTGGCCGGTTCTGGGCTCGCCGCGACCCGGCTCGAGCTCGAGATCACCGAGGGCGTGTTCCTCAACGAGGACGCGCGGTCCGAACAGATGTTCAAGTCGCTCAAGGGGATCGGCATACGCCTGGCGCTCGACGATTTCGGCACCGGCTATTCCAGCCTCGGCTACCTCAAGAAGGCGCCGTTCGACAAGATCAAGATCGACCAGAGCTTCGTACGCGGCGCCGCCGTTCCGGGCAGCCGCAACGCCGCGATCATCAAGGCGATCGTGACACTGGCCGACACGCTGTACATGGAAACCACCGCGGAGGGCGTCGAGCACCAGGACGAGGTCGAGCTGATCCGCGCGCTCGGCTGCAGCCACATCCAGGGCTATGTCTACGGCAAGGCGGCAAGATCGGACGAGGTCATCCGCCAGCTGCACGCGGCCGGCGGCCACGCCACCGCGCAAGGCTACAAGGTCAGCCGCAGTCAGCGATCGACCATGCTGCGGTCGGCGGCGATCGACGTGGCCGGCGCGCAGGGCGATGTGCGCATCCGCAATATCTCCGCGACCGGCGCGCTGATCGACGGCATCGAATTCCCCCGCGACCCCGCCGGCATCGACGTGCTGATCGAACTGCTGGAGGGTCAGATGTTCCCGGCGACGATCCGCTGGGCCAAGGACGGCAAGGCCGGCGTGGAGTTCAGCGAGAACTTCAACCTGGAGCGGTTGAACGCGCCCGTCCCGGGGAAGTCGATCCGGACGGGGTAGCGCGGCCGGTTGCCGTGTCCATTATCGATGGCCGGCAGATACCGACCCCGTCATCGTCACCCCGGACTCGCTCCGAGGCCCGCTTTCCTGTCCACCCCCACATACATCGTACCGCGATAGCGATCGGCCATGATATAGACCCAGCCGCCCTGCCGCTCGCGCTCCATCCTCCAACGCATGAAAAGAGCGGGACCCCGGGTCAAGCCCGGGGTGACGATCATACGGGTCGGCGATCGCCTTCTACCGCTAACTACCGTCACCCCGGCCCTGAGCCGAGGCCCCGCTTCTTTGATTGGTCAGGGTAGCAAAACCCCAAGCCGAGCCCGGGTGACGACATGAGGGGTGACAACTATATTGGCGTCCGTGCTAAACCGCCGGATATCGCAGCCGGCCGATGAACCGCGTCAGGCTGGGCCGGTGCTCCACCCGCGCCAGGAACTGCGCCTTCGCCTTTTCGAACCGCATCAGCCCGTCGATCCGGCGCGCCAGGAACGCGCGGGTGTCGGCTTGTCCTTCACTGGCGTCGTCGAGGAAGACGGCGATCGTCGCGGCATAGATCGCGCCCAGAGTCGCGCGCTTGGTATAATGGTTATAGTCGGTCGCATTGTCCCCCGCCGCGCGCCACATCGCATCGGCGGCGCGCCAGCCGAGCCGCGCGGCCCGCGCCAGATTAGGCGGCAGCGCCAGGATCGCCAGCGCGCGCCGCAATGCCTCGCGATCCGGCGCCAGCAGCGTCAGCCGCGCCTCGACCAGCGTGGTGATCTTCTCGCGGACCTTCATCGTCGCCAGGCGATCGGCCGGCACCGCCTCCAGCATATCGCGATCGATCGCGGCGAACCATGCATCGATCATCGCCGCCGCATCGGACAGCGCGAGCGCGGCGACGTCGGGGTCGACCCCCGCGCTTCCCGCCGCCAGATCGCGTGCCGTCGCCGTCCAGCCGTCGAACGCCGCATTGGCGGCCACCAACGGCGCCAGCGCGTCGCGTATCTCGTCCAGCGTGGGATCGTCGGAAAGGGTCATGGCCGCGTCTATGCATCCGCCGGGGTGTCGGGAGCAAGCGCATCGCGCCGTGCCTGCCGCACCAGGACCAGCGCCGCCGCCACCAGCAGGGCACCGGCCAGGTCGGCGACCCCCGGGCGCTCGGCATAGGCGATCCACCCGATGGTCGCCGCCACCACCGGCTGGATCAGCAGCGCGATGCCGACCACCACGGGCGGCAATTGCCCGAGCGCGAAGATCATCAGCCCCTGCCCCACCACCTGGCTCGCCAGCGCCAGCGCGACCAGCGGCCACCAACGATCCGGCCATAGCTGCTCGCCGAGCACCACCGCGAACACCAGCAGCGGCAACAGGCTGGCCAGCGTCGACAGCGCCAGCGCCGGCAGCGGCGGCAGGATTTCCCGTGCCCGCGCCATCAGCACGAAATAGCCGGTATAGAGAATGCCGGCGGCCAGGCACAGCAGGTCGCCCGCCAGGTGGCGCGAATCGAGCTGGTACGATCGGCCCATCAGCAGCGCCCCGCCCGCCCCCGCCAGCAACAGCGCCACCGCCTGCATCTGCGACGGCCAGGCGCGCGCGATGAGAAAGCCGTAGACCGGGTAGATGATCGTCGCCGAATTGCCGAACAAGGTGGCATTGGCCAATGTCGTGCGCAGGATGCCTAGGTGCCAGCTGCCCAGGTCGGCGGCAAAACAGATGCCGGCGAAGAAGACGGCGATGCCCAGGCCCAGCCCCGTCATGGGCCCCGTCCCCCGCCCGATGCCGCGCGGCCGCCAACCGCTGGCCAGCGCCAGCGCGGCCAGCACCGGCGCCGCCAGCGCGATCCGCCAGAACGCCGACGCCACTGGCCCGACATCGGCCAGCCGCACGAACCACGGCCCGAACGCCAGCGCGACGTTGCTCGCCAGCAAGGCGGCGAACGCCAGCGGGTGGACAGGCGGGCTTCGTCGCATCGAAGCAGAACTTGGCATCGGGCGCGGGTGCATGGCACGCCATAGCGTCCTATCTGGCGTGCGTCAGGTAACAACGGGACCCGCGCGACGATGACCAGCTTGTTCGATCCCATCCAGCTGGGCGATATCCATGCCGCCAACCGCATCCTGATGGCGCCGCTGACCCGCGGCCGGGCAACCGACGCGCATGTCCCGACCGCGATCATGACCGACTATTACCGCCAGCGCGCCGGCGCCGGGCTGATCATCACCGAGGGCACCGGGGTCAGCCGGCTCGGACTGGGCTGGCCCAACGCGCCGGGGCTGTGGACGGACGAACAGGTCGAAGCGTGGAAGCCGGTGACCGCCGCGGTGCATGAAGCGGGTGGCAGGATCGTCGCGCAGATCTGGCACATGGGCCGGCTCGCGCGGCCCCAGGTGACCGGCCGCCAGTCGCTGTCGTCATCGGCGATCCGCGCGCCCTATCACGAGCCGGCCAATCCCTATGACACGCCGCGCGCCGCGACGCTCGATGATATCGATCAGGCCTATGACGATTATGCATCGGCCGCGCGCAATGCGATCGCCGCCGGGTTCGACGGCGTCCAACTGCACGGCGCCAATGGCTATCTGATCGACCAGTTCCTGCGCGACGGCATCAATCACCGCGAGGACGATTATGGCGGCAGCCCGGAAAACCGCATCCGCTTCATGCGCGAGGCGGTCGCCGCGGTGATCGCCGAAATCGGCGCCGGCCGCACCGCGATCCGCCTGTCGCCCAATGGCGAGACGCAAGGCGCGGACGATAGCGATCCCGCGTCCGTGTTCCTTCCCGCCGCCAGGGCGCTGGACGAACTCGGCATCGCGTTCCTGGAGCTGCGCGAACTGTCACCCGACGGCACCTTCGGGACGACCGACGTGCCCAAGCTGGGCCCGCAAATCCGCGAGGTGTTCAAGCGCCCGCTGATCCTCAACCAGGATTACGATTTCGCGCAGGGCACGGCACAGCTCGCCGCCGGCTTTGCCGACGGCATCGCCTGGGGCCGCAAGTTCCTCGCCAATCCCGACCTCGTCGAACGTTTCCGCCGGGGTGCGCCGCTCAACCCCGACGACCGGCAGACCTGGTACACGCCGGGACCGGAGGGCTATACCGACTATCCGACGCTGGTCGAAGCCGGGTAGCGTGAGGCGTATGGCCTTCCTCTTCGTCATGCCGGCAGCCACAAATGGTTTCGCCACCCGACGCTGTCCTGCAAGGTGACTGTTCCGCACCCGAAAAGCGAGATGGCGATCGGCACCATCAAGAGCATCGAGCGGCAGAGCGGGGTGAAGCTCCGGTAAGGCGTGCCGCGCGGCTGGAATGAACACACGAAGGAATGATCATGGTTACCGTCCACTATCCCGCGATCATCGAGCGCGCCGGCACCATGTTCAGCGTCTTCTTTCCGGACCTGCCGGGCTGCACGTCGGCGGGCGCTACCCTCCAGCAAGAGGCGTTGGGCGCGGAGGAGGCGTTGAACGGGCATCTAGCCGTCTCGATCGAGCATGGCGACACGATCCCTGCCCCATCCGATCTCGATGCGTTCGGACGCGACGCCGAGGTCGACGAGGCCGCCCGCCTCCTCGTCCGCGGTGAACGGCCCGGTCGGGCCGTGTGCGTCCAGGTCTCGATCGACGAGGGCCTGCTTGCCCGGATCGACCGGGTTGCCTCAAACCGGTCGCGCTTTCTGGCCGACGCCGCGCGTACCGCGCTGGCGCGCAGGGGATGAGATCGGTACGCTTGGATACCCCAACGTCGTTCCTTAATCGTCAGGTCGGCAATCTATAACGTCAAAAAATTGCGGTTCCGCATTCGTTCACTTGCCTTTCGCAAATGCGGCTGGAGTCCATGCGTCGCGGTTCGTGGGCGCCTTCCGCATGCCATGAACCGAATCAAATTAGCGACGAACCGAGTCGCCGAACCGTCATTTACCATCTTGCGTGCGCGGGCGGATCGGCACAATCTGTAGGGGTTCGGTTCGGGGGCGAGCCCTACTATTAGTGATAACGGTGCCGTGACCCCATATTGGGGCAAGCACGATCCGCGTCTGGCAGGAGGCGGTGGACCTGTTTTGTTCGTCGCTTTCACCCCCGCGTCGATGGTAGGATCGGGGTTCGCTCCGATTCGGTCGGGCGACGCCGTCGCCGACGGGCAAAATTGAGGTTGGCGATGGATTTCAGGGATATCGAGGACAGCGTGATGATGGCGACCGACAGTATCGAAGCGACCAGGCCGGTCAGGACGGCGGCGGCGGCCAACCAGCCACGCGCCGACAGCCGGTCGATCGCCCGGCCCTATCCGGTTGAGGTCGATCATTCGCGCGACGCGCTGCTCACCGAATTCGGCAAGGACACGCTGAAGGACCGTTACCTGCTGCCCGGCGAGACGTTCCAGGACCTGTTCGTCCGCGTCGCGTCGGCCTATGCCGACGACGCCGCGCATGCCCAGCGGCTCTATGATTATATCAGCCGGCTGTGGTTCATGCCGGCAACGCCGGTGCTGTCGAACGGCGGCACCGGGCGCGGCCTTCCAATCAGCTGCTTCCTCAATTCGGTGCCCGACAGCCTGACCGGCATCGTCGACACCTGGAACGAGAATGTCTGGCTGGCCTCGCGCGGCGGGGGGATCGGCACCTATTGGGGCAATGTCCGCGGCATTGGCGAGCCGGTCGGCCTCAATGGCAAGACCAGCGGCATCATCCCGTTCGTGCGGGTGATGGATTCGCTGACGCTGGCGATCAGCCAGGGTTCGCTGCGGCGCGGATCGGCGGCCTGTTATCTCGACATCAGCCATCCGGAGATCGAGGAGTTCCTCGAAATCCGAAAACCCTCGGGCGACTTCAACCGCAAGGCGCTCAACCTCCACCACGGCGTGCTGATCCCCGACGCGTTCATGGCGGCGGTGCGCGACGGCGGCGCGTGGATATTGCGCAGCCCCAAGGACGGGTCGGAGCGCGGCAGGGTCGATGCCCGCGCGCTGTTCCAGAAGCTGGTCGAGACCCGGCTGGCGACGGGCGAGCCGTACATCATCTTTGCCGACCACGTGAATTCGACGATGCCAAAGCATCACCGCGACCTCGGGCTGAAGGTCTCGACGTCCAATCTGTGCAGCGAGATCACGCTGCCCACGGGCAAGGACCATCTCGGCAACGATCGCACCGCGGTCTGCTGCCTGTCGTCGCTCAACCTGGAAACGTGGGACCAGTGGCAGGGCGCCAGGGGCTTTATCGAGGACGTGATGCGCTTCCTCGACAATGTGCTCCAGGATTTCATCGACCGCGCCGAACCCGGCATGGAGCGCGCCGCTTATTCGGCGATGCGCGAGCGTTCGGTCGGCCTGGGCGTCATGGGCTTTCACTCCTTTCTCCAGGCGCGCGGGCTGGCGTTCGAGGGCGCCCTGGCGAAATCGTGGAACATCAAGATGTTCAAGCACATTCGCGGCCAGGTCGACGAGGCGTCGATGCAGCTGGCGATCGAGCGCGGCCCCTGCCCCGATGCGCATGATCGCGGCGTGATGGAACGCTTCAGTTGCAAGATGGCGATCGCGCCCACCGCGTCGATCAGCATCATCTGCGGCGGGACCAGCGCATGCATCGAGCCGATCCCGGCCAACATCTATACCCACAAGACATTGTCGGGCAGCTTCTCGGTCAGGAACCCCTATCTGGAGAAGATATTCATCGACAAGGCGAAGAATACCGACGCGGTGTGGAATACGATCCTCGAAAAGGCCGGGTCGGTCCAGCATCTCGACTTCCTGACCCAGGAAGAAAAGGACGCGTACAAGACCAGCTTCGAAATCGACCAGCGCTGGCTGATCGAGCTCCAGGCCGACCGCACGCCGTTCATCGACCAGTCGACCAGCCTGAACCTGTTCATTCCCGCCGATGTCGAAAAATGGGACCTGCTGATGCTCCACTTCCGCGCGTGGGAACTGGGCATCAAGTCGCTCTATTACCTCCGCTCGAAGTCGGTCCAGCGCGCGGGCTTCGCCGGCGGGGTAGAGGCCGACAACACGATCGAAAAGCCGAAATACGAGTTTGCCACGACCGATTATGACGAGTGTCTTGCCTGCCAGTGATGCATGCACATATACATGTGCTTGTTGATAGGAAGGTACGTGATGAAGACCGCGCGAATGGTGCTGCTGGTGACTCCGGAGGAAAAGGCGCGCATCGCGACGGAGTCCGCGAAACTGGGCGTCAGCGCCAGCGAGTACATCCGCAAGCTGGTCGGTTTGCTCGATGCCGAAGACGTGCGCGCGGCCGAGGAACTGGCGCTGCTGGCACCGGAATTGACGGCCATGGCTGATCGTCTCGATGCTACCTTTGCCGACTTTTGCGCGCAGGAGAAAGTCCGCGAAGAACGGTGGGCATACCTGGCGTCGCCGGAATATCGGGAGACGATCCGCCGTGAAGTGCGGGCCGATCCGACGATCGATTGGGACCGGATGCGCACGCTGTTCGGCGGCAACCGCGGCGAAGTGGCAGCCGAATGAGCATGATTGGCGATACGTTCGCGGCGGTTCGACGGTTGATGCTGATGGACAGCGACATTGAGCGGATGAAACAGGCCATCGCCGCGCACGACGCAAGGATGCAGGACCATAATGACCGTCTCGTACGGATCGAGACGGTCATGGAGTTCTACCGCCCGGCACCGCCGCCGCCGCGCCTGCGCGGCGCTGAGGGGCGATGATGCGCGGTCCGCTATGCCTCCTCTTCGAACGTCACGGCCACGTCGGCGTTGGCGGAAAGGCGCACGGTGTCGCCTTCGACATCGGCCACCAGCCCCAGCGAGATGAAGTGATGGTGTCCCTCATGGCTTCCCGTGCCCTCGACGACCTCGGCCGCCGAATCCTTCTTGGTCAGCTTGATGCGGCCGCCTTCGACCTTGTCGACGGTGCCGACATGGACGCCGTCCGCGCCGATCACCTCGGCATGTTCCTGGATCTGGGTGGGATCGACCATCGTCATTCTCCTCTCATTGGTTCGGATGCGCAACGCACGAGCCCGGCGTTGGTGGCATGAGCTGGCAGATCGTCGTCATGTTCGCGGTCGCCGCGCTGTTCGTGCTGCTCGGCGCCGGCCTGCTCCTATTGCTCGCCCGCCCGCAGCCGCCCGCGCGTATCTATGTCTATCGTATGGTCGGGATCATGGCGTTGTCGGGCGGTATCGTGCTCGCCATGTCCGCGGTCGCAATGTGGCAGTGGAGCGTTGAGGAATGATCGACGACCTTATCCATGACGTGGAGTTGACCGGCACGACTCTCGTCTCGACCCTCATTACTTTCCCGGAGTAATTCCCATGTCCCTTCTCGAGGCCCGCAAGCAGTACAAGCCGTTTGAATACCCCTGGGCGTTCGAGTTCTGGAAACGCCAGCAGCAGCTCCACTGGCTGCCCGAGGAGGTGCCGCTGGGCGAGGATTGCCGCGACTGGGCGCAGAAGCTGTCGGATCACGAGCGCAACCTGCTGACCCAGATCTTCCGCTTCTTCACCCAGGCCGATGTCGAGGTGCAGGATTGCTATCACGACAAATACGGCCGCGTGTTCAAGCCGACCGAGATCAAGATGATGCTGACCGCGTTCAGCAACATGGAGACGGTCCACATCGCCGCCTACAGCCACCTGCTCGACACGATCGGCATGCCCGAGAGCGAATACGGCATGTTCCTCGAATATGCCGAGATGAAGGACAAGCACGACTATCTTCAGCAATTCGGCGTCGACAACGACCAGGACATTGCGCGCACGCTGGCGATGTTCGGCGGCTTTACCGAAGGGCTCCAGCTGTTCGCCAGCTTCGCGATGCTGATGAACTTCCCGCGTTTCAACAAGATGAAGGGCATGGGCCAGATCGTCAGCTGGTCGGTACGCGACGAGAGCCTGCATTGCGAAGGCATCACGCGGCTGTTCCACACCTTCGTGAAGGAGCGCGACTGCCTGACCAAGCCGGTCAAGGACGACATCCTCGACGTATGCCAGACGACGGTCAGGCTGGAGGACGCGTTCATCGACCTCGCTTTCGAACAGGGTCCGGTCAACGGCATGGCGTCCAGGGAGATCAAGAAATACATCCGCTACATCGCCGACTGGCGGCTGAGCCAATTGGGCCTGCGGCCGATCTATATGATGGACGAACACCCGCTTCCGTGGCTCGCCCCGCTGCTCAACGGCGTCGAACACGCCAATTTCTTTGAAACCCGCGCCACGGAATACTCGAAAGCCGCCACCAAGGGCCAATGGAACGATGTGTGGGAATCGTTCGACAAGCGCCAGAAGGCAAAGGCGGGACGACCCGCGGCGAACGAGGATGCGGGGGCCGAGGCGGCGGGGGACGATATGTTCGCGCGGGCTGGAATTGCCGCGGAGTGAGTGCATTCGAGAATGGTTCGAAAACGCCCCGGCTGGTGATCCCGCTGAAGGGCCGGAAGCGGCTCCAGGCCGGCGGGAACAACGCTGAAGAACCGCCGGCAAGGTCGCGCCCGAGTATGACGGCGCGATCCTCCGCACATGGACAGGCGATACCCCCACCTTTGCAACCTTGTCCCCCACAACCGCGCCGCCGGCCGGCCCCTCAAGGAGCGCTCGCTACATGATGCCCACCAACATTCCCGCGACCAACGGCCATGATTCGTGGAGCACGCCGGGTCCGTCGCGCGCGATCAACGTCACGCTGGCCCGCGCCGACGTCGAGACGCTGTGCACGAAGCACAGGACGCGGATCTCGGGCATTGAGATACTTCCCGGTGGCGGCACGCGGGTGGTGATGATGAACGGCGACGATGCCGCAATAATGCGCCGCGCGTTCGGCAAGTCGGTCATTGCCGGCGTGGTCAAGCGCGAACATTGGCTGCGCGCGCGCTGACGTCCGCGTTAACCCAAAACGCGAAAGCCGGGTTAACTCCGCCGGCATAGCATCGCACCATGCTGCCTTCGCCCAGGATCTTTCGCAGCCGCTGGTCGGCGCTGTTCTGGGCCGGCGGCATCCTGTGGTTCGCCTATGACGTCGCCGACAACGCACCGGTCCGCGCGGGTGCGGCCAACGCCGCCGACGCCGCAGCCGATGCCACTGGGATAGCGGTCGACAATGGCGACCTGGCCGTGCTGGCCAATTCGATGGGCGGCTGAGACGACCGGGATCATCGGATGGTGACGGGGTCCGCCGCCGCCATCGCCATGGCACGACCGGGGGCACGATCGGGGGCCGCTTTCCGCGTCGGCGCCGGTCGCCGGTTGCGCGCGGCATAGGAATCGATCGTGTCGCGGGCGCGATCGGCGGCGGCATTCAGGTCGACCGGCTGTGCCGTAGGAGCCCGGCGCTCGCTGCAACCGGCAACCGGCAGACCGATCGTCAGCAACGCGACAGCGATGACAGTATGACGCAAGATCCTTACCTCGATCAATCGATTCGAAACGGACGAACGATCGCTGGTGCGTCGTGTTCCACGACAACCGTTCAGCAGCCTTGATATTGCCAATTGTGCCGTTTGCCGGCGCGCAGCTGCTCGATGGTCTGCGCGACTCCTGCTCTTGCCCGGCCGCCGCGGCGTCGCCATTCCAGAAGCTCAGCGCGGCATGCGCCTTGAACGCCGACAGATTGGCGAGCGGCCGGCCGCGATAGGAAAGGATGACCTGCCCCAGCGGATCGTCTCCTCGACCTCCGGGCAGGCAGCGTGAAGACGCAGGCGCAAATGGTCGAGGATCGGTTGCGCGAACGGCCGGGCGGCGGCGATATAGGCGTCGATCCTCGCGTCGCGGGTGGCGGCGGTCATGGCGCGGGTCTCCCCTCGGGTGGCGGCGGCATGCTGCTACCGCCACCAAGCGGGGTCAATGCCGCGGTGTAGCTGCCCGGCTGCGTTACCTCAGGGCTTGAGCGCCTCGTCCTCGGCATCGTCCAAATCGTCATCGTCGACCGTGCCCGCGTCGAAATCGTCCTGGGCCTCGTCCTCGTCAATGTCGGCCTCGTCCAGGTCGGCTTCGTCGTCCAGCTCGCCGATCTCGTCATCCTCCATGTCCAGCTCGTCCTCGTCGGCGTCGTCATCATCCGAGATTTCGCCGACATCGGGATTGAGATCGGTCAGGATCGTGCCGTCGCCGGGGCCGCTGCGCATCGTCTCCAATATCTCGGCGCGCTGGCTCTCGTCATAGCCCTCCTCGTCATACCCGTCGTCGCCCGTACCCAGGCCGGGAACCTGATTGCCGCCCATCATCTTTCTCCACGATCTTCTTCAATGCCGCCGCCATGGCGACCGGATATCGCGAACGGTGGAGCAGGGTTGCCGGTTCCCGCGCGACGCGGTGAGCCGTGCGCGGTTACGCCGTACGGAACAATCGCCCGCGCTCCACCCAGGCGGTGATCGCCAGGGCGACCATCGCGGTCAGGGCGAAGCCCACGTGCAGCGGCATCGTCGTGCCGTCGAACGCGCGCCCGATCAGGGTGCCGAAGACAGCCCCCAGCGTTATGGCCAGGAACCCCTGGACGCTGGACGCAGTGCCGGCGATCCGGCCCATATTCTCCATGGCCAGCGTCGACATGTTCGATCCCGCCAGGCTGAAACTGGCCATCGATATGCCCTGCAAGGCAACGAAGACCGGCAACGTCTCGGCGCCCGCCCGCGAGACCGCCGCGGCGATGATCGAGACCGCCAGCATCGCGATCAAGGCGCCATGCGCGATACGCCGCATCCCCAGCAGCATGACGATCCGCGCATTGGCCAGATTGGCGACCGCCATCAGCCCGGCGGAGATCGCGAACACCCCGGCCAGCCATTCGGGCCGCTTGAACACCAGTTCCATGATCGGCTGGATCGACGAGAGATATCCGAAGATCGCCCCCTGCATCGCCGTCGCCGCCAGCGCATAGCCGATCGACAGCCGATCGCCCAGCACCACGCGCCAGCCCGCTCCGATGCGGGAAAACGACAAAGGCTGACGACTATCCGCCACATGGGTTTCCGGCATCCGCCGCGCAAACCAGATCAGCACCGCCAGGGCGATCCCGGCGACCACCACGAAGATCGTCCGCCACGATCCGACCAGCATCACGACCTGGCCCAGCGTCGGCGCCAGGATCGGCACGATCATGAACGTCATGAACGCCAGGCTGTTGACCCTGGCCATCGCCCGGCCCGAAAAGCAGTCGCGTACCAGGGCGACGGTCACCACCCGCGCCGCCGCGCAGGCCAGCCCGCCGGCAAAGCGCGCCGCCAGCAGCAGCGCGAAGCTGTCGGCGACCGCGCACAACAGCATCGCCGCGACAAAGCCGCCCAGCCCGGCGATCATTACCGGCCGCCGTCCGAAACGATCGGTCAGCGGCCCGTGAATCAGCTGGCCGACGCCCAGCCCGACGACGAACGTGGTGATCACCAGCGGCCGGTCACCGACCCGCGCTACGCCCAGGTGGGTGGCGATGTCGCCCAGCGCCGGCAGCATCGAATCGATCCCCAGCGCCGCCAGGGCCATGAGGGCGGCGATCAGCGTCAGGAATTCGAGGAACGGCAAAGGCGACGTATCGGTGCTACGATCGATACTGGCAGCGGGTGCTTGCATCCTTGCTCCATGACGCACCGCAACACGATAGTCACCCGCAATTCCCGTTTGTCACGCCGGAGGTTTGGGCGCAGTAGCGTGAGTTCGCCAATGAGGAGACAATCGATGAGCGTATTTGGAGCGATCAAGGACGCGATCTTCGGATCGGCCAAGCCCACCGCCCCGGCGCCCGCGCCTGCCGCCGCGGCTTCCCCGGCCCCTGCCCCGACGCCCGCGGCGCCGGCCGCCGCGCCGACGGTGATGTCGGAAGACGCGATCTACGCCGTGCTGGCGGATCGTGCCAAGGCGAGCGGCGACACGCTCAACTACAAGACCTCGATTGTCGACTTGATGAAGACGCTGGGCCAGGATTCGAGCCTCGACGCGCGCAAGAAGCTGGCCGGCGAACTTGGCTATACCGGCGACACCAACGACAGCGCGACGATGAACATCTGGCTGCATGAAAAGACCATGCACCGGTTGATGTACGGCAGCTGATCGCAACAGGCCGCCGGCGGGAGCGGATGCGGCAGGCGCCCGACTGGCGGGCACCGCCGCGTTCGCCTATCTCGGGCGTTCGGCCAAACCGGACACGCTCATGCTCGATACTCCCGCTCTCCAGGTGCCGACGCTCAGCCTCGCCGGCGAGGCAGCCGATCCCGCCGCCTTTGCCGCGGCGTTCGGCGGATCGTTCGAACGCTTCGGGTTCGCGGTCATCGCCGATCACGGCATCCCCCCCGCCCTGATCCGGCGCGCCTGGTCGATGACCGAGGCGTTCTTCGTCCTGCCGGTCGACGAGAAGCAGGGTTATTTCGATCCGGCAGCGGGGGGCCAGCGCGGCTATACGCCGTTCAAGACCGAGATCGCCAAGAACGCCAGCCATGTCGACCTGAAGGAATTCTGGCACGTCGGCCGCGCCCTGCCCGCCGGGCATCCGGCCGCCGCGACGATGATGCCCAACGTCTGGCCGGCCCGCCCCGCCGATTTCCGGGAAGCGCTGACCGACCTGTACGATGCGTTCGATCGCACCGGCGGTCGGCTGTTGTCGGCGATCGCGCGCCACCTGAAGCTGTCGCCCGATTATTTCGAGACAATGGTCGATCACGGCAACTCGATCCTGCGCCTGCTCCATTACCCGCCGATCCCCGAGGATGCCGAAGGCGTGCGTGCCGGCGCGCATGAAGACATCAACCTGATCACGCTGCTGCTCGGCGCCGAGGAGGCGGGGCTGGAATTGCTCGACCGTGACGGGCGCTGGCTGGCGATCCGCCCCCCGGAAGGCGCGCTGGTGGTCAATGTCGGCGACATGCTGCAGCGGCTGACCAACCATGTCCTGCCGTCGACCACGCACCGCGTCATCAACCCGCCGCCCGAACGGCGCGGCTTTTCACGCTATTCGATGCCGTTCTTCCTGCATCCCAATCCCGACTTCCTGATCAAGACGCTGCCCGGCTGCATCTCGGCGGGCAATCCCAACCGCTATCCGGTGCCGATCACCGCGCATGATTATTTGCACGAGCGACTGGTCGAGATCGGCCTGGTGAAAAGCTAGGCGCCCTTGCGGCCGAAGGTGGGGCGCGATGGCGTGGCCGGCGGCGACTGGACCTGCCGCGTCGCCAGATAGCGGGCCATGATCGCGTCGGGGTCGAAGCTGTCGTCGCGTTCGGCGGGCAACGGGTCGACTCCGGTCTTTTCCACCAGCGGGGGTTGCTGTCCCGCCAGCCGGTCGCGTGCGCCGATCACCATCGCGCCAAAGCTTTCCGCGGCGGCGCGCCCGCCCTCGATGCGGCGGACCGGCAGGGCCACCCGCAACTGCCCGAGCGACCGCGCCCAGGCGCCGTCGGTCGGCCGCGCCTTGAACGAAAAGATCAGCGATCGCGATGTCGGCACGAAATTGACCGTCGCCGTCATCAGGTGGACGCTTTCGAGATCGCTCACCCGCGCCTCGCGGCCCATTACCCGGATCGTCGCGCCGTCCAGCTCGCCGATCACCTTGGCGGGGGCATATTGGTAGACCAGCCAGGCGGCGACCGCGGCGACCGTCAGCCCGAAGATAAAGGCGGTGCCGGCGCCCCGCCCCGTCGACGCCGCGACGATGCCGGCAACCACCGTGATACCGAAGAATATCGGCGCGGCCCGGGCGCGCCGGCTGTAGAGAAGCTGAGCCATTACCGGCCGTCGATAGCAACCGACGATTAAACCATTTCTAACGCCGCCGCCCGCCGTGCTTGCGGCGATCGGCGCAGTTCCTCTACGTTTATCGGCGATGACCGCTTCCTCCCCTCTCCGCGTCGCGCTGGCCGGGCTCGGCACCGTCGGCGCCGGCGTCGTCAGGCTGCTCGACGCCAATGGCGCACTGGTCGCGCGGCGGGCCGGCCGGCCGGTCGAGATCGTCGCGGTATCCGCGCGCGACCGCGCCAGGGACCGCGGCGTCGATATCGCGCGGTTCGACTGGGTCGACGACATGAACGTGCTCGCCCGCCATCCGCAGGCGGATGTCGTCGTCGAGTTGATCGGCGGCTCGGACGGTCCGGCGCTGACGCTGGCGCGCGCCGCGCTGACCGCGGGCAAGGGGCTGGTCACCGCCAACAAGGCAATGATTGCGCATCATGGGCTGGAGCTTGCCACCCTGGCCGAGGGCGCCAATGCCGCGCTGAAGTTCGAGGCCGCGGTCGCCGGCGGCGTGCCGGTGATCAAGGGCCTGCGCGACGGCGCCGCCGCCAACGAGATCTCTCGCGTCTATGGCATCCTCAACGGCACCTGCAACTTCATCCTGACCAGGATGGAAAGCGATGGCCGCGACTTTGCCGACGTGCTGGCCGAGGCGCAGGCATTGGGCTTTGCCGAAGCCGATCCGGGGTTCGACATCGACGGCATCGACGCCGCGCACAAGCTGTCGATCCTGGCCAGCCTGGCGTTCGGCACGCAACCCGCCTTTGCCGGCGTCGCCATCAGCGGCATCCGCCATGTCCTCGCCGCCGACATCGTCGAGGCCGCGGCACTGGGCTATCGCATCCGCCTGCTCGGCATCGCCGAGGCGGGACATGGCGGGCTGTTCCAGCGCGTCCACCCCCATCTCGTCCCGCTCAGTCATCCGCTGGCGCACGTCGCCGGCGCGACCAATGCGGTGGTGGCGGAGGGAAATTTCGTCGGCCGCCTGCTGTTTCAGGGCGCGGGCGCGGGCGACGGCCCGACCGCCAGCGCGGTGGTCGCCGACCTGATCGACATTGCGCGCGGCGAGTTCGGCCCGGCCTATGCCATGCCCGCCGCCACCCTGGTCGCCGGGGCGATTGCCGACAGCGGCGACCGACGCGGTCGCGCCTATCTGCGCTTCGCCGTCGCCGACAAGGTCGGCGTGCTGGCCGAGATCGCGGCCGCGATGCGCGACGCCGGCGTATCGATCGAAACGTTGATGCAGCGCGGCGCGCACGCCGATAACGGCGTGCTGGTCGTGATGGTCACGCACGAGGGCCCCGAACGGTCAGTAGCGCATGCGCTGGAGAAACTGCGCGGTTCGCCCAGCCTGGTCGACGAGCCATTGTGGATGCATATGCTGGTCTAGCCGGCGCCCGTAGGTGGTCGGGCGTCAGGGCAGCACGGTGCCGGTCGGCGCCGGCGTGTCGATATCGATCGGCACGCGACCGGTTTTGTCGGGTTTCCTGGCGAATGCCCGTTTCGCCAGGTCGACCGCGCCCTTGATCATCGGGATGATCGGCGGCCCGAAACCGACGATGCAGCCTTCCGATCGCACCGCGCATGGAGTCGATTCCACGGCAAGAGCATTGGTGCCGGTGCGGAAGGGATTGGAGGCGACGGGGCCCTTGGCCGGCACCTCGTCAGGATAAGGCAGCCGCTGCGACGGCAGCGACTTTGCGCAAACCACGATGTCGGTGCCGTTTTCGGCCCGCTGGCGGCACGGCGCGTCGGCGACGGGCACCAGGATGGACCAGCGTTGCGCATCGGACGAGGCGGGCGCCGTAACCGGCGCCGCTTGCAGCGCGATCATGATCAGCGGTGACATGATCGAGATTTACGCGATTGAGCGCTACCGGTCGAGGCCGAAACTCGTGCGCAACGTTTCGACCGGGTTCTCGCCCGACCGCCAGATCGTGCGCCGGCCGCTGAGGCAGAATTTATCGCCGACGACGTTGCACTTCCTGCCATTCTCGGCCATCGCCCGGTCCTTCGCGTCGGGTGCGCGATCGACGGTCGAATCGAGCCGGTAACGCGCCTGGGCGCATCGGCGGACGCGGTCGCCGGCGCAATCGCCCTGCTCGGACCTTATCGCCGGGGGCAGGCTGTAGTCCTGCCAGCTGAGCAACATGACAACCGCAACGAGCATCGGAACGTCTCCTGTTCCAATCGCAGAGCTGATGGTTGAACAGGCTGGTGTCCGAATCGATCCATGCCGTGGATGATTGCGGTTAATTTTGTGCCGGCATGATCGGGGTTACGGACAGGCGGCGCAGCTCGATCGCCGGGCATCGATCCATCACCACCAGCAATCCCGCCGCCTCGGCCCGGGCGGCGGCAGCCTCGTTGATCACGCCGAGCTGCATCCACACTGCCTTGGCGCCCGCCGCGATCGCTGCATCGACCGCCTCGCCGGCCATCTGCGGACGGCGAAATATGTCGACGATGTCGATCGGCTCGCCGATCTGCGCCAGGTCGCGAAAGACGTATTCGCCATGGACATGCTCGCCGGTGATCTGCGGGTTGACCGGGATCACGCGATAGCCGTGGTCCTGCATGACCTTCATCACCCGGTAGGACGGCCGGTCGGGCCGGTCGGATGCTCCGACCATCGCCACGGTGCGCGACCGGTTCAGCAGCGCAAATATGTCGTCGTCGCGAGTCAGCGGCATGTCAGTCTCCTCGCGCCAGCCAGTCGGCGACCTTGTCGGCCACAGCGATGAACGCCGCGCCTTCCGGCCCGTTCCCCGCCGCCGGCGGCCGGCCCGCATCGGACGCGGCGCGGATCGCCTGCGCGAGCGGGATGCGCCCGAGGAACGGCAGGTCGAGCGCCGCCGCCGCCGCCTCGGCGCCGCCGCTGCCGAACGGGTCGGACGTCTCGCCGCAATGCGGACAGGCATAGCCGGCCATGTTCTCGACCAGGCCGATCACCGGCACCCCAGCCTTGACGAACAGGTCGATCGCCCGTCGGGCGTCGATCAGCGCCAGATCCTGTGGAGTCGACACGATCACCGCACCAGCCGGGCGATATTTCTGGATCATCGTCAGCTGGACGTCGCCGGTGCCGGGCGGCAGATCGACGATCAGCGTATCGACGCCACCCCAGTCACCCTCGATCAGCTGGCCCAGCGCGCCTGCCGCCATCGGTCCGCGCCACGCAATCGCCTGACCCGGCGCGACCAGCTGACCCATTGACAGGATCGGCACGCCAAAGGGGGCGGCGACCGGAATCATCGTCTTGTCGCGCGCTTCGGGCCGGGTCCCCTCGACACCCATCAGCGTCGGCTGCGACGGGCCGTAAATATCCGCGTCGACCAGCCCGACGCGGCGCCCCCGCCTCAGCAGCGCGATCGCCAGATTGGCGGCGACGGTCGATTTGCCCACCCCGCCCTTGCCGCTCGCCACCGCGATCAGCCGACGCGCGGTGCGCTCGCTGGTCATCGCGACGCGGATCTCCGTGATCCCCGGCCCGGCCGCGGCGGCGCGCACCGCCGCCTCCAAGGCATCCCGCGCCGCGGCGTCCAGCCCCGTCACGTCGAGGATCACGTTGGCGCGCGTCCCGTCCAGCCGCGTCGTCGCGCGCGCTTGCGCTACCGCCGCGATCCGTCTGGCCAGCGCCGTCTCTTCCATCATCCGCGCCAGATAGGGTCGTCCGTGCCGCTTACCACTGTTTTTCCCGCCGCGCCGCCTTATAAAGAGCATCATGACGACCCCGATGGCCTGGTTGCGCCGACTCCCCCTGTTCATGACCGATGGTCCCAAGAGCCCGTGGGGCGGCGGCGGCGGTCCGGACGACAATGACGGCGGCGGCGCCGGTCCGCGCAATCCCTGGTCGCAAACGCCGCCGGGCCGACGCGGCCGCGCGGCCAAGCCCAGCGCGCTCGACGAATTCGTCCGCCGCGCGCGGATCGCCGGGGGCAATGCCGGTTTCGGCGGCGGACGCCTGCCCGGCGGCGGCAATGCTCGCATCCTGTGGGGGATCGGTGTCGCCGTGATCGTGGCCGCCTGGCTGCTGTTCACCAGCTTCCACGCGATCGGCCCGCAGGAGCGCGGCGTGGTGACGGTGTTCGGCCGCTATTCGGGCACGCTGGATCCGGGCATCAGCTTGACGCTGCCGGAGCCGATCACCTCGGTGCGCAAGATCAACGTCACGGGCATCCGCACGATCAAGTTCCCCGACGGCGGCGGCGCCAATCTGGTGCTGACCGGCGACCGCAACCTGGTGGACCTGAGCTATTCGGTCAGCTGGAACATCTCGAACCCGCAAGACTATGCGTTCGAGCTCGCCGATCCCGACGACAGCGTGAAGGCGGTGGCGGAAAGCGCGATCCGCGCGGTGCTGGCGACGACGACGCTCGACGACGCGATCGGTTCGGGCAAGCCGGTGATCGAGGCGCGGGTGATGCAGGCGATGCAGAAGGTGCTCGATGATTACCAGGCGGGGATTCATATCGTCAACGTGGCGCTCAACAACCCCTCGCCGCCCGCGCAGGCAATGGAGGCGTTCAAGGACGTGTCCGCGGCACAGCAGGATTACCAGTCGAAGATCAACAATGCGCGCGGCGAAGCGCAGCAGGTGATCGCAATCGCCCAGGGCGAGGCGGCGGCGTTCGACCGCGTCTATGCCCAGTACAAGCTCGCGCCCGACGTGACGCGCCGGCGGATGTATTACGAAACGATGGAAGCGGTGCTGGCCAAGACGAACAAGACCATCGTCGAACCGCGCAACGTCACGCCCTATCTGCCGATCCCGCCGGGCAGCGCCAAGCCCCTGCCCGACGCGCCGCAGGCGGGGGCACGGTAATGCCGGCCTGGACCCGCCATCCCGTTGCGCTCGGCATCGTCGCGTTGCTGCTCGTCATCGTCGCCGCCAGTACGTTCGCGATCGTGCCCGAGACCAAGCAGGCGGTGATCGTCCGCTTCGAACAGCCGGTCGGCACCGTCAATCGCTGGAAGCCGGGCGAACAGATCGGCCGGTCGAACGCCGGCCTGCTGGCGCGCATTCCGTTCGTGGATCACATCATCTGGATCGACAAGCGCGTGCTCGACATCGATCTCGACAACCAGCCGGTGCTGTCGACCGACCAGATCCGGCTGGAGGTCGATGCCTTTGCGCGCTTTCGCGTGGTCGATCCCCTGCGCATGGTCCAGGCGATCGGCCTGACCTCGGGCAGCGAGACGCGGGTCCGCGACGCGCTGGCGCCGCTGTTCAGTTCCGCCCTGCGCAGCGAGCTGGGCAAGCGCGATTATTCGGCATTGCTCAGTCCCGAGCGCGGCCAGCTGATGGACAATATCCAGATCGGCCTGCAGCGGCTCGCCAACAATTACGGCATCGAGATCATCGACGTGCGCATCAAGCACGCCGATCTGCCCGAGGGTTCGCCGCTCGACAGCGCGCTGGAACGGATGCGCAGCGCACGGGCGCAACAGGCGCTGACGATCCGGTCGCAGGGCCAGCGCGAGGCGCAGATCATCCGGGCCGACGCCGACGCCCAGGCCGCGCAGATCTATGCCGCGGCCTTCAACAAGGATGCCGATTTCTACGATTTCTATCGCGCCATGCAATCCTATCGCCGTACGTTCGGCGCCGACGGCAGCAAGACACCGCCGGCGGGCGAGACCAACCTGATCCTGACCCCTGACAACGCCTATCTGAAGGAGTTCGAAGGGCGTGCCCGATGAGGGTCAGCCGCCGTTCACATTCAATGCCTGTTAAGCCGCCGACAGCCAAGGCGACATGACAATCTCTGATATCCGAGAGGAACGACCGCCCGTGCGCTACGCCTACGCCATCACCACTGCCCTGCTGCTTGGCGGTGCCGCCGCGACGATGGTGGTCCAGCCGTCCGCGACTGCACAGACCGCGCAGAACGAGCCCGGATCGATCGCATCCGCCGCCCCCAAGCCCGGCGCGCCGCTCAGCTTTGCCGACATGGTCGCAAAGCTGCAGCCGGCAGTGGTCAACATTTCCACGACGCAGAAAGTACAGGTTTCGGCCAATCCCTTTGAGGGCACGCCCTTTGGCGGACTGTTCGGCGGGGACAATAATGGCAGTGGGGGCGGTTCGCCCGTCACGCGAGAGGGGCAGTCGCTCGGCTCGGGCTTCATCGTTTCGCCCGACGGCTATGTCGTGACCAATGCCCATGTCATCTCGGCGGGCGCGCGCGGCGCGACCGTCGAATCGATCACCGTCACGCTGACCGACCGCAAGGAATATGTCGCGCGGGTGGTCGGCAAGGACACCGCATCCGACCTGGCGGTGCTGAAGATCGAGGCGAAGAACCTGCCGTTCGTGAAGTTCGGCGATTCGTCGAAGGCGCGGGTCGGCGACTGGGTGATCGCGATCGGCAATCCGTTCGGGCTGGGCGGCACCGTCAC
>NZ_CAXTHV010000020.1:0-62244 GCF_964244265.1 uncultured Sphingomonas sp.
AATCCACCGTCTCCGGCCCCGTCGTCCGAGCAAGCCGCCCCGCCGGGTCATAGCCGTATTCGGTCACCCGCCCGCCCAGGTCGCGCGACGACAGCACATGGCCGAACAGGTCGCTGCGCTGGAACGAGGTGCGGCCGTTGGACCGGGTCACGGTCACGTCCCACCCCCCTTGCGTCCCCAGCCCGGCATTGGCCGCATCGTGCCACGCATAGCTGGTGGCGGTCTCCTCATAGCCGAACCCCCGCTGCCGGATCACCCGCCCTTGCGCATCATACCAGGTCAGCTCGGCATCCCAATAAGGCAGCTGGTCGGCGTCCAGCATGTGCCGCACCTGCCGCCCCAGCTGGTCATAGTCGTAATGATCGCCATGCCCGCCCGGCCGCGTCACCTCGACCAGGCGGCCCATCGCGTCATAGCGCATCCACGTCCTGCGCCCGATCTCGTCGGTCGACGACCGCAGCTCCCCGAACCGCGTATAACCCTGCCGCTTCACCCCGCCATCGGCATGGAACTCCGCGGTCACCAGCGCCTCGGACCCGCCATAGCCGGTCCCCGCCAGCAATGCCTGCGCGGTCGCATTGCCGTTCGCGTCGCGCGTCCCCACCAGCCGGCCGGACCGGTCGTAATATCTATGCTCGACCGGCGCGGCAAAGCTGGTGACCCCATGCGCGTCGGTCGTCCACACCCCCGGATGCGTCACCTCGACCATGCGGCCCATCGTGTTGTAGCGATAATGGGTCCAGTTGCCGCGCGCGTCGCTCTCGCCGGTCACCTCGCCGAACGCGTTGGTCGTGCGGTGCGTCCACAGGTCCTGGACCCCCTCGCTGTCGGCCAGCTGGCGCCCGGGCAGCCAGGTCGCCACCTGCTGCCCGCGCCGGTCAAGGACCGCGACCGACAGGACGATGCCCGGCACCGGCACGCTGCCCGGCGCCGCGCCCCCCGGCATCATCATCGCCAGCACCGCATCGCGCGACTGCCCGACAAGATCGGCGCCCGCGCTCTCCAGGGTCAGCGTCTCGCGCCCCGCCCCGTCATGAAGGTGGAACCGCCACACCCCGTCGCCGGTGTTCGACTGCGCCAGCTGTCCCGCCGCGTCATAGACGAACCGCTCCTGCCACACCCCGTTCAGCCCACGCCGCGCGACCGCGCCATAGGCGTCATACTCGATCCGCTGGATATCGCCCCCGGCCCACGCCGCGCCGTCGTAAACACCGACCGTCTGCGCGACGATCCGCCCCAGCGCATCGCGCGTGTACAGCGCCCCCTCATACGACCAGTTCCAGTCGGCGTCGCGCCGCCCATAACTCTGCCGCAGCACATTGCCCGCCGCGTCATAGCCATAATCCGTCGCCGCCCCCGCCGCATCCACGCTCCGCGACAGCCGGCCCCCCGCCGCATAGTCGTAGCGCGTGACCCGCTCCTCCCCGCCGCCCTCGGCGCCCTGGCTGGTCCGCACCAGATCGCCCAGCCCGTCATATCCGTAACGCAGCACCGGCACCGCCCAAACGCCGTCGCCATCCACAAACCCCGCCCGCATCTCCGCAACCAACCGACCCGCCACGTCATAGCCATAGGTCGTCACGTCGCCCGTCGCCTCGGTCTTGCTGATCACCTGGCCCAGCGCGTTATAGGCATAATAGATCGCGGACCCATCGTTGTCGCCGATCAGTTCGCCATTCCCGTAGACCCTCCAGGATTCCACATGGTCCCGGTATTCGGCTGTACGCCGGCCCATGAGGTCATAGGCGAAGGTGGTTACCCTGTCCTCCTGATATTGGTAGGCGGGATCGACGGCGCCGCCCAGGCCCCATGATGGCGTGGCGTTGGCCCAGCGATATTCGTACCTGACATTGCCCTCGGCATCATACCCCCAATCGGTCACGAACCCTTCGGCATCCACTTCGCGGGTCGTGCGCCCCAGCCGGTCATGATAAGCATAGGTCGAGCCGCCCGCGCCGTCGGTGGTCCGGAGGACGTTGCCGAGCGCGTCATAGACGTAGCTCGTCGTCACCGTTCCCAGCGCGAGCTGGAAACTCGTGCCGTTCCAGGCGCCGGTGCGGACGTTCTCGACGCCGGTGCTGGTCAGCCGGTCGAGCGCGTCATAGGCGTAATCGGTGACGCGGCTTTCTCCGCCGGGCGCCGCCGGGGGCGTCCCGCCGGGCGTCGCGGGGAGCGCGACCGGGGTCCCCCAGACCGTCATCCTGGTCAGATTGCCGGCCGGATCATAGGCATAGTGCGTCAGCGTGCCGACCGCGTCGACCTGGGCGATCTTCCGGTCGAGCGCATCGTAATAGGAGAAGGTCGCCGCGCCATTGGCATCGACCGACCGGATCAGATTGCCCCGGCGGTCATAGGCATAGGTCTCGGTCGGGACCTGTGCGGTAAAGCTGGCGAAATTGGTCGCGTCGACGACCTGGACCGCGTCGCCGCTTTTCGAAGCGAGACGGCCGACCGCGTCATAGGCATAGGTCGTGGTGCGCTGTTCGGCGAGCCCGGCCGCCTCGATCATCCTGGTGCGATTGCCCCGCGCGTCATAGTCGAAGCGCGTGACGACGCCGCCGGTCAGCGCCGGCGAAGGATCGGTGACAATGTCGGACGGACGACGGCCCTCGGCCATCCCGTAGGTCCGATAATGGTCGAGCGGATTCACCCCGCCCGCCGCGACGTCGGGGTTGGCGGCGAGATAATAGCTCGTGTTGAAGAACGCGTTCGGATTGCGGCCTTCATAATGGCCGTAATTGTTCCAATGCCATTCGAGCCAGCTCGGGTTCCAGAGCATCCCCGACAGATCGGCATAGCTCGTGCCGTAATAGAAGGCGTCGAACTGGGTGGCCGATGCCGCGCGGGCCGGTGCGCCCCCCCATTCGTCGGACGTGCCGATCGGCTGGGTCTGCGCCACCAGCAGCCCGCGCCGGTCGTACACGTTGCGGGTGACCCCGCCGAGCTTGTTCAGCGTCTGGACGATCTGGCCGAAGGCGTCATACCATTGCTGGTCCGCATGACCCCCTGCATCGCGCGTGGTGATGACCCTGCCCAGTCGGTCATAGTAGAAGGTGGTGGTCGCGTCCTTGGCGTCGGGCGTGACGGTCGGCAAGGCATCGGCGCTCGCCGCGACCAATGTCCGCATGGCCCGGCGGGTGACCGAGGAAACCTCTCCGAAAACGGTGTAGTTCGTCTCGGTGACGTAATTCTCGGCATCGCGCACCGCCACGATCCGGCCAAGCTTGTCGTAATAGGACCAGGTCGCGTTGCCGTCGGCATCGACGATGCGAACCTGGTTGCCGAGCGCGTCATAATCGTAGGTCGTCGTGTGGCCCAGCGCGTCGGTGGTCGAGATCAGGCGGCCGGCGCGGTCATGGCCATGGGTCGTGACGTGGCCGTCGGCATCGGTTTCGCCAACGAGGTTGCCCGCCCCGTCATAGGTGAAGCTGGTCAGCGTTTCATAAGCGGTGCCGGCCGCGTCGCGGCGCCCGACGAGCCTGCCGTTGCCGTCATAATCGTAGCGCGTGCGGCTTACGTCCGCCGTGCCGTCGCTGGCGATCGTGTATTGGATGGTGCCGTTGCCGCGATAGACCGTGTCGGTCGTCGACCCGGCGGCGTCGGTCGTCCGCGACACGCGCCCGGCGGCGTCATAGTGGAAGCTGGTCGTCGCCGTCGTGCCGGTCGCCGCCGCCGCGACGTTGGCGATCGTCCAGCTATCGGTGGCAGCGACGGCGACGCTCCACAAGGTGGTCGAGACGAGCTGCCCGCCGGCATCATAGTCGCTGCCGGTGACATAGCCTTCGGCGTCGATCGAGAAGCGCAGCCGGTCCGCCGCGTCATAGAAATAGCGCGTGACCCGGTTGGCGGCGTTGCCCGCCACCCCGCCGCTCCAGCCGTCCATCTCGCCTCGCGTCGGCAGATAGGGGGTCGCGCGCAGATCGGCATAGTCGGTCTTGCGGACAAGGTTGCCGCCCGCATCGTAGCGATAGCCGGTGACGGCCCCCCCGGCGTCGATCGTGTAGGTCAGCCGGCCGGCCGGGTCGTACACCGAGTAACTGGTCCGGTTGGCCGGGTTCGATGCCAGCCCCGCCACTGCCTGGCGGACGCTGTCGACCGTATAGCTTCCGAGCGTCCCGATCATACCCGCATAGTGCGTGACCTGCCGCACATTACCCGTGGCGGTCTCGTTATAGTCGACCACCGGCGTATGATAGATGTAGCCATATTCGGTAACCCCGCCGAGTCCGTCGATCCGGAAGCGGAGGAAGCCCTGGCCGTCATAGACCGAGCGGGTCGCCGCGTCGCTGGCATGCGTCCCGCAGCTTGCGACCAGCTGGGCCAGCGTCCCGGTCGCCCGCAGGGATGCGCCGGCGAGGTTGTGGAAGACCGTCGTCAGGACCGCCCTGCCGCCGGCATCATAGACAATATGCGTCAGATGCCCTTCGCCGTCGAGCGTACCCACCAGCCGACCCAGCCGATCGTAGAATGTCCGCGTGACCTCGTCATTCGCGTCCGCCGCCGGCAATGCCAGGCCGGTCGGCGCGCCCGTCTTCAGCGCGTCGATGACCGAAACCGCGACCTTGCCGACGAACCGCGTCGTCCGGATCAGCCGGTCGCCCGTGTCATAGTCGAAACGCTCCGCCGAGCCGTCGCCGGACAGCGTCTCGATCAGCCTGCCGCCCTGATCATAGACGCTCCACGCATAGATATCGGCCGCGTCACCCGCCGGGCGCAGCGCCGACATGTCCGGGCTTACGCCTGTATCGGCCGCCAACGCCCGTTGCGCGGCATCGAGCCGATTGGCGTAACGGACCGTCGCCACCAGGCGGTCGTCCGCATCGTAGCGATATTCGGTGACCGCCCCGTCCTGGGTGATGTCGGCGACCTTGCGGCTCAGCCTGTCGTACACGACATAGCTGTCGATGCCGTTGCCGTCCGTGCCGCCGCGGACCCGCCCGAGCGCATCGTAGCGATAGGTGATCCCGCCAGTCGCATACGCCCCGGTTTGCATCGTGCTGACGAGTTCGCCGGCCTTGTTGTACGTCGACGTCGTCACGAGTCCGCTCGCCGATGTCACTATCGTGGTGGTCGCAGCATCCTGGAACACGATGCTGGTCGTCGCGCCCGCCGCGTCGGTCGACGCGGTCAGCCGGCCGAGTCCGTCATAGACATACGTCTCGGCAACGCCCGCATAGCCGTTCTGCCCCGACAGGACATGCTGGAGCAATTGTCCCGTCTGGTCGTAGGTGAAATAGTCGTGGGTCGTCCCGTCCAGATAATTGACGTAGCCATAGGCGTCGGAGCCAGCGAAACGGTAGGACTGGACGACCTCCAGTCGCTCGTCATAGTCATAGGCGGTGACCAGATCGCCGGTCTTGTCCGCGCCGGCGGCCCAGCTTTCCATCGTCGCATTGTCGATCGCCGCATCCCAGGCCAGCGCCGACACGTCGACGCGGCTCGTCATATATTGGCGGACCTGATACACACGCCCGGAATAGCCGCGCTGGTTCTCGGTTACGGTGCCGTCCGCCGCAATGGTGAAGCGCAGGCGTTGATATTGATCGTAGGTGTAGCGCGTCGACTGATATTCACCCGCGCTCACCTCGTCGGAGGCGACCCGCGTTTCGACCACGAGCTGGTTGGCGGCATCGTAGCGACGCCACACATCGTCCCCCGCGGGACGGCCGACATGGGTCAGGTTGCCGCGATCGTCGTAATCATAAATGGTGGCGGCGCCCGTACCGTCGGTCGCGCCGACCAGGTCGCCCTTCACATTGTAGGTGAAGCTGGTGGTGATTGCCGACTGCCCGATCGCGGCCGGCGGCAAGGCGATGCCCGTCAGCTGGTTCGCCGCGTCATAGGCAAGGGTCGTCACCTGGCCCAGCGCGTCGGTGACGCTGGTGCTGCCGCTCGCATAGCTGATGCTGGTCTGGCGATAGCTGGTGCCGGTGGTAAATTCGCGCAGCGCCTGGACGCGGCCCTGTCCGTCGTAATCGACCTCCAGCCGGGAGCCGTCGGTTTGCGCGATCGACGCGACGAGGGTGCTGTTTCCCTGATACGTGTATGTCGTGTGATAGACGTTCCCGTCCGCGACCAAATTGTCCGCCGGCGTAAGGTCGACCGTGACCCCGCTCAATCGGTTGAGGCTGTCATATTCGTAACTGGTCCGGACGTTGGTGACCCAGTTACCGGCCGGATCCTTATAGTGCCGCGCCACGGTGGAAAGGTTGTTTCCCGACCAGCCATAGCTAAGTTTCTCGCCATTGGCGGTATAGATATCGGTCAGCTGATTGCCGGTATAGCTATAGTATATTTCGGCCCCATCGGGATCGCTGAGCTGGTCGATCTGGTAATTCGGGCCGTTATAGACCTCGAACGCCTGCGTGTCGCCGTCGTGCCATTTCCACGTATTATAAGCGCTATCGTACGTGATGTGATCGTACGCACCCGTTCCCTCTGTGGATACATAGGACGTGCCGTCCCAGCTGTATGTCGTGACCGAACCGTCGCCGGCCACCCGCTTGATCGAGCTTCCCGCAGTATTCGCGGTTCCCTGCAGGTCATAGACCCGCCGCTGCGTGCTTTGCCGCCAATTGTCGCCATTGTCGTCCGACAGGTCGCCCAGGCTGTTATAGGTCCGGTTGACCACCGCATCCGGGCCGCGCCCGACCAGGAACTCGTCCTGCCGCGCGATCATGAGATTGCCGGTGGCGGCGTTGAGCAGGACCTGCTCGCCAGAGCGGCCGAGCGTCCCCGATCCCAGCAATCCGGCCCGGCCCAGCACGTTGGCCGAGCCCCGCTCCGCGCCGGTTCCCGCTCCGGTGAAAATCGCAACCATGTCCGCCTACCCCCTTACCGGCGGGCACAGGCAATCTCCCGGCGGTGGAGATAAGTCGGTAAAAAACGCGATATGTTTAGAAATTTATTTTCGCCCTGTCCGCCGCGCCTCGTTCATGCATTTCCTGGCGCGGCCGATGGTGCATGCGCCTGTTACTCTCGACTTCACCGGCGCCCGGCCGGTAAGGGCCGGTGGCATGACCGTTCCGACGCCCCCCGCCGCCGCGACGCGCGCGCACCGCTTCACCGCCCATGGCATCACCATCGACGATCCCTATGCCTGGCTGAAGGACGCCAACTATCCGGACGTCGCCGATCCCGACATCCTGGCTTATCTGGAGGCGGAGAACGCCTATTTCGAGGCGGTGATGGCGCCCCGCAAGCCGCTGACCGACCGGCTGTACGAAGAGATGAAGGGCCGCATCAAGGAGGACGACTCCTCGGTCCCGCAGAAGGACGGCGACTGGCTGTACTGGACCGCGTTCGAGACCGGGGGGCAGTATCGCAAATGGTGGCGCAAGCCCGTCGCCGGCGGCCCGGACGAACTGCTGCTCGACGAGCCGGCGCTGGCCGAGGGCAGGGAATATTTCCGGCTCGGCGCCTTTTCGGTATCGAACGGCGGCAAATTGCTGGCCTATGCGATCGACGACAACGGGTCGGAGCGGTTCGAGATCCGGATCAAGGACCTGGCCACCGGCGAGCACCTGCCCGAAATCATCCCCGGCATGCTGTCGGAGATCGTGTGGACCGCCGACGACAGCGGCTTCCTCTATGGTCTCGCCAACGAGCAATGGCGCACCGACAATGCCCGGCTGCACCGCCTGGGGACGCCGATCGACAGCGACGTCGAGCTGTTCAGGGAAGCCGATGAGGGCTTCCGCGTCGGCGTCAGCGAGACCAGCGACCGGCGCTGGATCGTCATCGGCACCGGCGACCATGTGACGAGCGAGGTCTGGCTGGTCCCGGCGACCGATCCGACCGCGCGCCCGCTCTGCGTCGCGCCGCGCCTGGCCGGACGCGAATATGATGTCGAGACGCATGGCGACACGCTCTACATCCACACTAACGATACCGATCCGATGTGGCGGCTGGTCACCGCGCCGCTGTCCGATCCGGGCAATTGGTCGGAGCTGATCGCGCCGTCGACGCACTTCTACATGACCGGCGTCGAATGCTATCGCGACTTCTTCGTGGTCGAGGGCCGCGAGGACGGGCTCGATCAGATCGCGATCCATCGCTATCACCCAACGATCGCGCCCGAGCGGATCGTGTTTCCCGAAGCGACCTATGCCGCGGGTCTGGGGGACAATCCCGAATATGACATGACCGTCCTCCGGCTCGGCTACGAATCGATGGTCACGCCGTGGACGGTCTATGACTATGACGTCGCGACCACCGAAATGACCAAGCTGAAGGTGCAGGAAATCCCCAGCGGGTATGACGCGGGCCGCTATCGCTCCGACCGTCTGCACGTCGCCGTGCGCGACGGAATGCGGGTGCCGGTGTCGATCGTCTACCCCGCCGGTTTCCCCAGGGACGGCAGCCGGCCCCTGTTCCTCTATGCCTATGGCGCCTACGGCCATGCCATCCCGCCGGGTTTCTCGACCGGACGGCTCAGCCTGCTCGATCGCGGCTTCGCCTATGCCATCGCGCATATCCGCGGCGGCGACGATCTGGGCCAGCAATGGTATCATGACGGCAAGCTGGAAAAGCGGACCAATACCTTTACCGATTTCGTCGACGTGGCGAGGGGGTTGATCGCCGACGGCTGGACCAGCGCGGGGCGGATCGCCATTGCGGGGCGGTCGGCGGGCGGCGAGCTGATGGGCGCGGTGGTCAATTCCGATCCCGAATTGTGGGGCGCCGTGATCGCCGACGTGCCATTCGTCGACGTGCTCAACACGATGCTCGACGCCGAGCTGCCGCTGACGCCGGGCGAATGGCCCGAATGGGGCAACCCGATCGAGGACAAAGCGGCGTTCGAGCTGATCCGCAGTTACTCGCCCTACGACAATGTCAGGCCCCAGGCCTATCCGCCGCTGTTCATCTCGGGCGGGCTCAACGACCCGCGCGTGACCTATTGGGAGCCGGCAAAATGGGCGGCGAAGCTGCGCGCGACCAGGACCGACGACAATGTCCTGCTGCTCAAGACCAACATGGGCGCGGGGCATGGCGGCAAGTCGGGCCGCTTCGACAGCCTCTACGAAGGCGCCGAGGAACATGCGTTCGTGCTGTGGCAATTGGGGGTGGAGGATTGACATGATGATCTGGCTGATCGCGCTGGCCGCGGCGGCGCAGCCGCTGAGCGAGGCCGAGCAACTCGGCATGCGGATGGCGCGCGCGGGCGCGCTGGCGACGATGGGGCCCGCGCTGGCCGAACGCGACATCGGCGAGACGATCGCCGACCATCCCGAATGGACCAAGGACGACATCGCCCGATACCGCGTGATCGCGCGCCGCATGGCGTCGGGAAAGATCGACGCGATCGTGCTCGCGCTGGGGCGGGCCTATGCCAAGAGGTTGTCGGTCGCGGACATGCGGGTGCTGGCCGAGGCGGCCGAAAGCCCGGCGGCGGCGCGGCGGCGCGCGATCGAGCCCGTTGCGGTCGCCGAGGCGATGCAATCGATGGACAAGCTGGACATGACGACCGATTCGCTCGCCGCCTTCTGCAAGGAGACGGGCAAGGGGTGTGCGGTAAAGTGAGCCGAGGACGGGCCACCCGCCATCCGCCATCCGCTATCCTCTGAGTCCCGAATGGTCACAACCCGCTCCAGCCGGTTGATCGGCGCGACCGCGTAAGTGCGACGAAAAGGGCAAACGCAATGATGGTCGCGGCAGGCAGCGCCAGTTCGCCGTAGAGCATCACGTCAGTGCCGAACCGATCGTGAACCCAGCCGTCGAAACTGGTCATCGCGGCGATCGTCACGTTGGACAAGGCCGCCATGAGGTTGAAATTGGTCGCCGCCGACTTCCTCCCGATCGCTTCCAGGACGATCGCCGAATAGGCCGCATAGCCGGCCCCGACGACGGCGCCGTAGCACAGGGTGAACACGACGAACGTGGCGGGACTGCGCGGCGCCCACGCCATCGTCATCGCGACCGCGCCGCTCAGCAGCCCGAACAGGCAATAGGCACGCTTGGCATCCAATCGGTCGCAGATATATCCGCCGGCCAGCGCGCCGGATGCCGTTACCATCCCGCCCACCACGCCGTTGATCAGCGCGACCAGATCGGCGTCCGCGCGCCACTCCCCGGCGATCGCCGGCCAGGGGACGCCGCCCGAACAAATGGGCAGCATCATGATGATCAGCGCGAGATAGCCAAGACGCGAGCGCGCCACCGCCCACACGTCGCCGACGACGCCTTTCAGATTGGCGAAATAGGTCGCCGTCACTCGCGTCCGCCGCGCGCGCGGCACGACGAGCACGCCGGCCCAGCACGCGAAGCAGATCGCCGCCAGCACCGCGCCCGATACCCAGGGCTGGGCGACATGCTGGGCCAGTGCCAGCCCGATGCCGCCGCCGACCCCCGATCCGCCGACATTGCCGGCTTGCCCCCAGCCGCTGGCGCGGCCGCGCATGGCGACGGGCAAGCCGTGCGTCATGAAGATCTCGGTCGACATGCTGACCAGCGTCGAGGCGATCGAGGACACAATGACGAGGATCGTGAGCACCGGCACCTCGCGCGCGGTCGCGGGCAGCACGCTCATCAGCAGCAAAACGGCCCCGACGAGAACGGCGCCGAGCCCGTACCACCATTTGGGATTGCCGATCGTGTCGATCAGCGGCGCCCACAGCACCTTCCACGTCTGCGGCCATATCCCGGCGGCGATGATCGTCGTGATCGCGATCGTGCTGAGCCCGGCACGGCCGAGCAGGAAGGCGAGCGTCACCGCGACATATCCGTTCGCGATCCCGAATGGCGCGAACAGGGGCAGGAAGACGACCGGCCAGCGGATCGTGTCCTGGGCGGCTTCGACGCCGTCGATCGTGCCCGGAGCGGCTTCGATATGCGTCGTCACTCGGCGGCGTGCGCGATCGCCGGCAATGGCGCCCCGCTGATCCCCAATTCGTCGGCGAACCAGGCGCAGGTCATGGCCAGCCCGGCGTCGAGCGGAACCTTGGGCGTCCAGCCGAGCAGGCGTTCGGCACGGCCGATATCGGGCCGCCGGCGGCGGGGATCGTCGACCGGCAGCGGCAGGTAGGTCACGCCTGCGCTGGAACCGGTGAGCGACACGACCAGATCGAGCAGCTCGTTCACCGTCAGTTCGACGGGGTTGCCCAGATTGACGGGCTCCATCCCGTCGATCTCGCTTTCCATCAGCCGGATCAGCCCGTCGACCAGGTCGGCGACGTAGCAGAAGCTGCGCGTCTGGCTGCCGTCGCCATGGATCGTGATGTCGCGGCCGCTCAGTGCCTGGCAGATCAGGTTGGAGACGACGCGGCCGTCGTCGGGATGCATGTGCGGGCCATAGGTGTTGAAGATCCGCGCGACCCGCACGTCGGCGCGCCCCATGCGCGCGAAGTCGAACGTCATCGCCTCCGCGGCGCGTTTTCCTTCGTCATAGCAGGCGCGCGGGCCGGTGCAGTTGACCCAGCCGCGATAATCCTCCCGCTGCGGGTGACATTCCGGGTCGCCATAGACCTCGCTTGTCGAGGTGAGCAGGAACCGCGCGCCCGCGGCCTCGGCGAAGCGCAGCAAATGCGCGGTGCCGACGACGTTTGTCAGCATCGTGTGCTCGGGATCTATCTGATAGGCAGGCGGAGAAGCCGCGCACGCCAGATTGTAGACCCGGCCGAAGCGCGCGGCGCGGCCGGTAATCGCATCGGGCAGCGGACGTGTCACATCGCCCTCGATGAACTCGAAACCCGGGCGATCGAGCAGCGCCTGAAGATTCGAGCGGCGCGCGGTCTGAAGACTGTCCAGGCACACGATGCGGTCGCCGCGATCGAGCAGCGCCGCGCACAGATGCGAGCCGATAAAGCCGGCGCCGCCGGCGACGAGGACCAGATCGGCGCCGGCGTCGTGCATCACGTACGTCTCCTCAGGCAAGATAGGTTTCCAGCTCCGCTGCGCGATGGGCGGCGGTGTGGCGGGCGAGCACGCGCGCGCGCGCCGCGCTGCCCAGCGCCGCCGAATCCTGCCCGAGCGCTTGCAGGACGTCCTCGGCGGTTTCGGCGATGATGATCTCCCGCCCCGGCTCGAACAGCTCGTCGAGCCCCGCCCACGCATCCGACAGGATCGGCGTACCGCAGGCCGCTGCCTCGAACAGACGAACCGAGGGCGACCAGCCGGCCGCGATCATGTCGGCGCGGGTGACGTTGAGGGTGAAGCGCGAAGCCGAATAGAAGGCGGCGTGGTCGGCCGGCGGGCAATGGTCAATCCGCTCGACATTGTCGGGCCAGTCGATGTCGGCGGGATATTGCGGCCCGGCCACCACGAAGCGCAGGTCCGGCGCGTGGCGGGCAGGCGCGATCAACAGCCGTTCAAGCGCCGGCTGGCGATCGGGGCTGTAGGTGCCGAGATAGGACAGGTCCCAGCGCTTGGGCACGTCGATCGGCCGATACGTGTCGGCATCGGCGGAACAGAACAGCGCGCGCGCCGCCGGAGAACCGAACTCGCGCTCGATCCGCGCCAGCGTCGGGCCGCCGGTAAAGGACAGATAGAGGTCGTAACCGGGGATGATCCCGGGCGAGATATAATCGAAGTCCTGCCGCACGAGCTTGGCGAGGGTAACGGGCGTGTCTATGTCGTAAAAGGCGACCAGGCCGCCCGCATGCGCCTGGACGAAGCGGCCGACGCTGACGCCCTCGGGCACGTAGGAACCGACGATCACCGCGTCGGCGGCGGCTATTTCGTCCTGCCAGCACTCCAGCCCGGCGAGATCGGGGTAATATTCCAGCCGGCAGAAACCGGGATCGGCGAGATCGCGGTGCTCGGCGTACCACGGCGCCTCGCGTTCCAGGAACAGCACGTCATGCCCCCGCGCGGCGAACGCGCCGAGCAGCGCGCGATAGGTGGTGGCATGGCCGTTTCCCCAGGAGGAGGACAGGCTGAGACCCAGGACGACCAGCTTCATGCCGCCTCCAGCGCGCGGGCGCGATGCGCCTTCAGCAGCGCGTCGAGCTGCACCGCGCGCTGCGCATAGGTATGCTCCGCGAGCACGCGGGCCCGCGCCGCCGCGCCGATCTCTCGCGCGCGTTCCTGGGTCAGCGCCGATAGGTGCGCCGCGACATCCTGTCCGTCGCGCGCCACCAGCACCTCGACATCGGGTTCGAGGAATTGTTCGATCCCGTCCCATGCGTCGGTGATCAGGCATGCGGCCGCGCCCGCCGCCTCGAACACGCGGGTCGCCGGAGAAAAGCCGATATGCGCCATCGAATCGCGCGCGACGTTCAGCACCGCGCGCGGCGTGCAGTTGAAGGCATTGTGCTCGGCGGTGTAGACGTGCCCACGGTGCCGGACATTGTCGGGCATGTCCCTGGTCTCCCAGCCATTGCCGCCGATCAGGAAGCTGTTGCCGGCAAGCGCGGCGGCCGGCTTCAGGAAGAATTCCTCGACCCGCGCCTCGCGATCCGGCAGCCGGTTGCCGAGGAAGGCGAGATCGGCAGCGAAGCGGGGATCGGCCGGCACGGGATAGTGCATCGCGGGATCGAGCGCATTGTACGCCGGCACGCAGGCCGCCGCGCCAAAGCCGGTATAGGCGTCGATCACCGGGGGGCCGCCGCCATAGGTCAGCACCAGATCGAGTTCGGGCAGCGCGCGCAGCACCGGATGGTCGGGATCGCCGCGCATCTCGTCGAGCGTCGCGGCGGCATCGACATCCCAGAATATCTTCAGCGCATCGCGCCGCGCGTCGCGAAGGACGCCTTCCAGGAGCTCGCGGTCGAACACCCCGACCCCGTTCGCCTTGACGACGATGTCCGCCTGCGCCGCCTCCGCGAGTACCATGCGCACCGCCTCCGGCGTGGCGGGATAGACCACCGAGCGCGCCCAGTCGGGGGGATCGATGTCGCGGTGCTGCTGCCGGTCGAAGGCGTCGGGTTCGTAGAAGGTGATGGCATAGCCACGGTCGGCCAGCGCCTTCAGCATGCCGCGATAATAGGTCGCGGCGCCGTTCCAATAGGAGGAGAGCAGGCTCGATCCGTAGAAGGCGATCTTCATGCGGCCCTCCGCGACGGCGCCTGGCTCAACGCGGCCACGATTGCCAGCAGTTCATCGACGCGGTGCGCGCAAGTATGGCGGGCGCGGATCGTCTCCAGCCCGTGATCGATCAGCGATTGGCGCAGCCCGGCGTCGTCGCGGATGGCGGCAAGGTGCCGGGTCATCTCCGCGCCGTCGCGGGCGATCAGATAATCGGTGCCGGGCCGGAACAGATGCTCCGCATCGTCCCATGGCGCGGATACAAGCGGGATGCCGCAGGCAAGCGCCTCGAACACCCGGATCGTGGGGATGCCGGGCAGGATCGTCGCATAGTAACGGCGCGGGACATGGACGGTGGCGAGGTGGTCGGCAAAGACGGTCGGCGCCTGCGCATTGGCGAGCCAGCCGTGATAGCGTGCGCCATGGGCCGCCAGCATCGCCTTCGCGCCCGGCGGATAGCGTACCCCATAGATGTCGAGCGACAGCCCGGCATGGACCACGGGCGCGAGCAGGAATCGCTCGATCTCGGCGGTGCGCTCGTCGTCGCCCCAATTGCCGATCCAGACGATCCCGGTGCGCGGGCCATCCCCCCCGAGCGGGCGGAAACGGCGGGTATCGGCGGCCTCGTGCCAGGTCCACACGCGGCCGCCCCATCCCCAGCCGCGATACACCTCGGCCAGCGCCGCGCCGAACGCCAGCACGCCGTCATAGCCCGACAGGTCATAGGCCTGCATTGCCTGGGCCTCGCTCACCGCGCGATGATGGGTGTCGTGGAACAGCAGGCGGAAAGACGCGCCCCGCGCGCGCAGTCGGCCGAGGTCGGCGACCAGCCTGGGCGCGTTCCATTCATGGACGATGACGAGGTCGGCCCCGTCGACCATCTCGGCGAGATCGGCGTCCTCGGGATAACAGGCCGAGCCGAGTTCGGGATAGGCGGCATTGTACGGTGCCAGCGCCTCCGGCCCGTGATCCGCCAGGAGGTTGGCCAGGCTCCAGGCATTTTCGGGAGAGAAGACGCGGATATCGTGACCCCGCGCGATCAGTTCGCTCAGTACGCCGCGCACGAAATGCGCATTGCCGTGGTTCCAGCAGGACGCGAGCGAATGCGTGAAATAGACGATCCTCATGCCGCCGCCCTCACCGCACCGGTCGGCAGCGCCGAGGCGTAGACGCGCAGCATCGCGTCGGCGGTCCGCTCCGGCGTGTAGCGCGCGGCGCGGCGGCGAGCGGCCTCGCCCAGCCGCGTCCGCAGGGCCGTATCGCCGATCAGCGTCTCGATCGCCTCGGTATAGCCGGCCTCGTCATTGGCGGGCACGAACGTCGCCACGCCGTCCCATAGTTCACGGAACGTGGCGATATCGGAAAGCACGAGCGCGCATCCTGCCGCAGCCGCCTCGAGCACCGCGAGACCGAACGGCTCGAACGTCGCGGCGGACACGAATACCGGCCGCGCCGCCAGCTGCCGCGCCAGATCGGGCGAGGGGATCTCGCCCAGCAGGTCCAGGTGTTCCAGCGTCGCGGTTTCGCCATGCGGACCGCGGATCGCGCCCGCGGCCCGGAACGGCACCGCCAGCCCAGCGGCCACGCGATCCAGCAGGGCCGCGTTCTTCACGGGGTCCCACAGACGACCGACCGTCATCACATCATCGGCGAGCGGGCCGAGGGCATCGCGCGGGCCCGGCGTACGGCCGTTATGGACGACCCGGGGGATCGCCGGCAGGGCGTAATGACGGGCGACCGTGGCGGCATAGGCCGCGCTCGGCGCCACCACGCGCGCGGCCGCGGCCAGTCCGTCGGCCATCGCCCGCTTGTGCCAGTGATATTGCGGGGCAAGGGGAAGCGACCGCGCGGCCTGCCACCAGGTGCCGACACAGCCGTGCGTGACCGCCACCACCGGAACCGCGAAGCGGACACCGGCCGCCAGCGTCGGCATGTTGAGCTGGACAAGATCGACGCCCTCGGCGCGCGCCAGATCGGCGATCGCCTGTCCCGCCGCACGGATCGGCGCCGGCCCGTCGCTCAGCCAGTCCAGCGGCAGGCCCGTCTCGATCAGGGTGATGCCCGTGGTCGCCAGCGCCTCGTCGCGCTGCGCGGCGGTCGGCGCGGGGCCGAGGACGGCCAGCATCGTGTCCACGCCCGACCGTCGCAGCGACGCGGCCAGCTCGAGCGAATAGTGCCAGACGCCGCCAACCGCGTCCGTCGTCATCAGCAGGCGCGTCACCACGTCGCCGCCTGCCGGCGCTGCGGCGGGTCGGTCGCCGGTGCATCGATCCGCAGCCCGCGCTCGCCGGCAAGCCACGCCGCCAGCTTGGCGACACCCTCGCGCCATGCCATTTTCGGACCAAGCCCCAGCGCTGCCTCCGCTGCCCGGGTATCGGCGACGAAATAGCGCTGATCGCCCGCGCGCCAGTCGGCGAACGACACGTCCACCGAATGCCCGATCAGCCGCCCGATATGGTCCAGCAACATGCGCAGGCTGACGGCGTTGGCCGGACCGCCGCCCAGGTTGAACGCACGTCCCTTGATGCGGTCGATCCGCCGCCACGCCTCCAGATAGGCACCGACCGCATCGGACACGTCAAGTATATCGCGCACCTGATGCCCGTCGCCGTACAGCGTGATCGGCTTGCCTTCGAGCGCCCGGATCAGGAAATGCGCTACCCAGCCCTGGTCTTCGGTGCCCATCTGGCGCTGGCCATAGATACAACTCATCCGCAACACGGCGGCCGGCACGCCGAAGCTGCGCGCGTAATCCAGCACATATTGGTCCGCCGCTCCCTTGGAGCAGCCATAGGGCGTATGGAAATTAAGCGGATGATGCTCGCCGATCCCGAACCGTCGTACGTCGCCGTCTAGCGGCATGTATCCCTCGTCGGTCGCGCCGAAATCGAGATCGGCGAGATCGCCATAGACCTTGTTGGTCGAGGCAAAGACCAGAGGCACGTCGCCCTTGGTCCGCAACGCCTCCAGCAGGTTGAAGGTGCCGAGGATGTTTATCTCCAGATCGTCGCGCGGATCGTCCAGGCTGGTGGTGACGGCGACCTGCGCCGCCATGTGGAACACCGCCTGCGATTCATTCACTGCGCGCCGCAGTTCGCCCGCGTTGCGGATATCCGCCTTGACCGGATGGATCGCGCCGGGATGCCGGTCCTGCAGCCATGCCAGGTTGCGCTCGGTGCCGGGGCGCGCCAGCGAATCATAGATCACCACGCCATGACCTTCGCCCGCCAGCCGATCGGCGATGTTCGAGCCGATGAAGCCCGCGCCGCCAGTGACCAGGAAAGGGCGGCCGGGATCGCCGCTCATGCGACCAGCCCGCGCGCTTCCAGCTCGGCACGCGCTTCGCCTACCCGATCCTGCGCGGTCTGTTGCTGCACCCACGCGGCAAGCTCCGCCAGACCCTCGACGAAATCCTGGCGGGCGGTAAAGCCCAGCCGGTCGGCTGCCAGCCCGGTGTCGCAGAAGCAGTGGCGGATGTCGCCGGTCCGCGTCTTGCCGACGATGTCGGGGGCGAGGTCGTTCTTGCCCATCGCCTGCGCCAGTGCCTCGGCGACCTGGGTCACCGACCGGTCGTTGCCGGAGCCGATGTTGAATGTGCCGCCGGCCGCCTGGGGCAGCACCAGCGCGTCGGCAAACGCCCGCGCGACATCGGTGACGTGGACGAAATCGCGCCGCTGTTCGCCATCCTCGAAGATCATCGGCTGCTGCCCGTTGAGCAGCCGCGACGCAAAGATCGCCAGCACGCCGGTATAGGGGTTCGACAGCGCCTGGCCGGGGCCATAGACGTTGAACAGTCGCAGGCATACGCCCTCGATTCCATAGGGCGCGCACATGATATGCGTGGTGCGTTCCTGCACATATTTGTTCAGGGCGTAGATCGACGCGAGGTTCGGCCGCTTCCATTCGGGCGTGGCGACCGGCGTCAGCGGACGGCCCTGCCGGTCGAGCGGTTCCCACACCTGCTGCCCGTCGCGTACCGATCCGCGCTCGGCATCCTCCACCAGCACGCCGTCGGCATCGCGATAGAGACCTTCGCCATAGATCGACATGGACGAGGCGGTGACCACGCGGCGCACCGGATTGTCGATCAGCCGCTCGAACAGGACCGCGGTGCCGACGTCATTGACCGAGGTGTAGCGCTCGACCTCGTACATAGACTGGCCGACGCCGACTTCCGAGGCCAGATGGACCACGCTGTCGGCACCCTTCAGGGCCTTGGCGACCGCATCGCCATCGCGGATGTCGGCGCGAATGAACTCGACCTCATCGGGAAGCGCGGAGGGCCGATCGATATTGTCGAGACCCTGCGGGCCGTGAACCTGGGGGATGAGCGCGTCGAGCACGCGAACGGCGTTGCCGCGGCGGAACAATTCCGCGCAGACGAACCGGCCGATAAAGCCCGCCCCGCCGGTAACGAGAACCGTCTCGCTCATGATTTTACCGCGACCGTCAGAATTGCGCCGCCGAGCGCTCGACGGTAAGTGAAACGTTCGATATTTACCTGATCCAGATCAATGACATGCATCGTCATTCCCCCGCACGCCGCATCGGGCGGTCGCGCAGTAAAGCACAATGCTTCTTCATCTTCTAGGTTCCTTGGGTTTTATTACATCTTTGCTGCTTCTATGTGGAACCTCCCGGGCAGCCATAGGGTTGGTGGCGTAACAATCCTGTTGCCGTCGGGCAGCGCCATGGAGCCGCACCCGCCGTTGACCGCCACGATCTTCCTGATTCGCCATGCCGCGCACGGACATCTCGGCCACACGCTGTCGGGACGTTTGCCCGGCATCGCGTTGAGCGAGGCCGGCTTGACCCAGGCGCGGACCCTGTCCGCAACGCTGGCACCGCTGCGCTTTGCCGCGATCCATACCAGTCCCGTCCAGCGGGCGGTCGAGACCGCCCGGGCCATCGCCGCGGGGCGCGGCCTGTCGCCGGTCGTCGTGGACGCGCTGGACGAGATCGATTTCGGCCAATGGACGGGCCGGGGCTTCGCCGAACTGGACGAGGAACCCGGCTGGTCGGCCTGGAACCAGGCGCGCGGTTCGGCGCGTGCCGCCGATGGCGAGACGATGGCCGATGCCCAGACGCGGATCGTGGCGCATATCGAGGCGGCGGCACGATTGTTCCCCGAACAGGCGATCGCGATCGTCAGCCATTGCGACCTGCTGCGCGCGGCGATCGCGCATTACCTGTCGCTGCCGCTCGACCACATGCTGCGGTTCGATGTCGATCCCGCCTCGGTCAGCCGGCTGGAGGTCGGCGACGGGGGGGGGCGGGTCCTGTCGATCAACACGGTCGTGTCGTGAGCGCGCGGGAGGACTCGCTGCGCGAACGCGTCGCTGAACTGGGGCCGTGGTTCCACAACATGGACCTGGGCGGCGGGCTGTGGACCGCGCCCGATCATTTCCTCGGCGACTATCCCGGTTTCAAGTTCCGCCGCTTCGAACCGGCGCTACCCACCGACATGTCCGGCAGAAGCGTGCTCGACATCGGCTGCAATGCGGGCTTCTATGCGCTGGAGATGATGCGGCGCGGGGCGGATCGGGTGGTCGGCATCGACAGCGACGACCGCTATCTGGCGCAGGCCCGACTCGCCGCGGATGCGCTGGGGTTTGACCGCGTCGAGTTCCGCAATCTCTCGGTCTATGACGTGGGCGCGCTCGGCAAGCGGTTCGATATCGTGATCTTCATGGGCGTATTATATCATCTGCGCCATCCGCTGCTCGCGCTCGACCTGATCCGCGAGCATGTCGCGGGGGACATGCTGCTGTTCCAGACGATGCAGCAGGGCGCGGATGCGGTGGCGGCGGTGCCGGAGGACCATCCGTTCCACCTTCCCGGCACCTTCGACCCGCCGACCTATTTCGACGATCCCGGCTATCCGAAGCTGCATTTCATCGAACGGCGGTTCGCCGGCGACTGGACCAATTGGTGGGCGCCGAACGCGGCGTGCAGCCAGGCGATGCTGCGTGCGACAGGATTCACGATCGAGGCGCAGCTGGAGGCCGAGGTGTATCTCTGCCGCGCGGCGCCCGTTCCGTATGCGGATTGGGGCGGCGCGACCTCGGTTTATCCAGCGCGGGGAATTGGCGGGTGATCGAAGCGGCGATGATCTGGAACGAGCCCAACAACAAGTCGCATTGGGACCCGGAGATCGACCCGGACTGGTCGATCTATGCCGACATGGTCGTCCGCTCCGGCGTCGCGATCGGCGGCGCCAATTCCGCCGTCACGCGCGTGCTGGGCGGCATGTCGCCGATCGACGCGCATTGGTTGCAGCGGATCGAGCGGCACGGCGCGCTGGACGCTGTTGACGCGGTCGCCGTCCACGGATTTCCGCTCGACTGGAATCTATGGCCGATCCACGCCTGGCCCGACAAGATCGCCGAGATCGAGGCAGTGACGGACAAGCCCGTCTGGGTGACCGAGGTCGGCGTGGGCTCGTTCGGCGCGGAGGAGGTGCAGGTGTTCGGCATCAACCGCACGGCCGAACTGCTGATCGGACGCGTGCCACGGATCTTCTGGTATTCGCTCTACGACCTGCCGATGGCATGGGGCGCCGAAACCCGCCACCGCGAGGCGGAGGGGTCGAGCTATTACCGCCATTTCTACATGGGGCTGATCCGCGAGGACGGCGCGCCCAAGCCCGCGCTCGACGATTACGCCAGGGTCGCGGGCGAGATGGGGCTGATGCAATGGTTCCATTTCGAGGATCCGCGGCTCGACGATGCCGTCGCCTTGATGAAGCGGCTCGGCACCCGGCGCCTGCGCACCGGCCTGTCCTGGGCCGACAGCTTCAGGCCAAACGCGACCGACTGGTTCGACCGGCAGATGACGGCGCTCGCCGATTTCGACGTGACGCTCACCTTCTGCTTCACGCCCGAGCATCTCGGCGTTGCGCCCCACCATACCAGCGCCGCGCGCGAGCCGCAGGCCTTTGCCGATTTCTGCGGCGCGATGATCGAGCGCTACGCGCCGACCGCCGCGCTGCCGCGTCACGCCACCGCCTGAAAGGAGCCCCCAATGTTGTCACCACAACAGCGCGGCATCAACATCGCGGTCGTCGGCATCGGCAATTGCGCGAGTTCGCTCGTGCAGGGGCTGGAGCATTACCGCGTCGGTGCGAACGACGCCGTCGGCCTGATGCACTGGGAATTGGGCGGCTATCGCCCTAGCGACATCAGGGTGGTGGCGGCCTGGGACATCGATGCGCGCAAGGTCGGGCGGGATGTGACCGAGGCGATCTTTGCCCGGCCGAATTGCACCGCCATCTTCTGCCCCCAGGTCGAGGCGACCGGCACGACGGTGCGCATGGGCCATGTGCTCGACGGCGTGGCCGAACACATGGCTGACTATCCCGACGACCGCACGTTCCTGATCGACCCCGCCGTCGAGCCCAGTCGGGACGAAATCGTGTCGGTATTGCGCGATACCGCGGCCGACGTGCTGGTCAACTATCTGCCGGTCGGATCGCAGAAGGCGACCGAATTCTATGCCGAATGCGCGCTGGAGGCCGGGGTGGCGTTCGTCAACAACATCCCCGTGTTCATCGCCAGCGATCCGGCATGGGCGGCGCGGTTCCGCGATGCCGGGGTGCCGATCATCGGCGACGACATCAAGGCGCAGCTTGGCGCGACGATCGTCCACCGTGTGCTGACCGACCTGTTCGCCAAGCGCGGGGTAAAACTCGACCGGACTTATCAGTTGAACACGGGCGGCAACACCGACTTCCTCAACATGCTCAACCGTACGCGCCTGGCCGCCAAGAAGGAATCGAAGACCGAGGCCGTGCAGTCGGTCGCCGCGACCCGCATCGACGACGACAACATCCATGTCGGCCCCAGCGACTATGTCGCGTGGCAGAACGACAACAAGGTCTGTTTCCTGCGAATGGAGGGGCAATTGTTCGGCGGCGTGCCGATGAACCTTGAATTGCGCCTGTCGGTCGAGGACAGCCCCAATTCGGCGGGTGTCGCGATCGACATGATCCGTTGTGCCAAGCTGGCGCGCGACCGCGGACTGGGCGGGCCGATCCACCCGGCCGCCGCCTATTTCTGCAAGCACCCGCCCGAACAGATGACCGACGACGCGGCCTATGCCGCGCTCGAAGCGTTTATCGCGGGTTAGCTGGGTGGGTTCAACTCCGCCATGGCGAGCTGATGACCATCAGCCGCGGCCCGGCATGCGCGAGCAGCGCATTGCGCAGTTTGGCGGAGCGACGGCTGTGAAGCAGTCGCTGCCACCAGTGGCGCAGCACCAATTCCGGAATCAGGATCGCGACCGATCGGCCCGGCGTATCGTTGTCGATCCGGTCCACCAGCTCCAGCAATGGCCCTTCGATCTCGCGATAGGGCGCGGGAACGAGCACCAGCCGCGGCGGCGCGCGACCGGCGGCGATGAGGGGTGCCGCGACCTCTTCGTCGAATCGGGCATGGATCGCCCGAACGTCCTCCTCCTGTTCCGGCCCGCCGAGCCGCAGCAGGTGTACCGCCAACACGTCGGGCGACAACGTCATCGCAAAGCGCAAGGCCCGATCGGTCAGGCGGTTGCGCTCTTCATAGGTGACGAGCACGGTGGGGGCGTCGGTCTCGTCGATGCTGAACGGTTGCCGGGCCGCCATTCGTTCGCTCAGCCGGGTGTAATAAAGATGGATCGCGACCAGCAGCGCCATGATCGCGGGCACCGCCAGCACCACGATCCACGCGCCTTCCACAAATTTCGCGGCGAGGATGACCCCCAGCGCGACCGCGGTCGTTACCGCGCCCAAGGCATTGATCGCGAGCCGGCCGGCGTTACGCCCCTCCTGCTTGCGCGGCCCCTGCTTGTGCCAGTGCACGACCATGCCAATTTGGCTGACCGTGAAGGTCAGGAACGCACCGACCGCGAACAGCGGGATCAGCCGGTCGGTGATGCCGCCAAACGCGAGCAGCAACATTCCCGCGGTCACCGTCAGGAACACGACGCCCACCGAAAAGACCAGCCGCCGGTCGGCGACCGCAAAGCCGCGCGGCAGGTATCCGTCGAGCGCGACCAGCCGGCAGATCCGCGGAAAGCCGACGAAGCTGGTATTGGCCGACAGGCACAGCACCGCCAGCACGCTCGCCATCGCGACGTAATAGAGCGCGCCGTGCCCGGCGATCGCCCCGGTCAGCTGCGACAGGACGCTCTGATAGCCCGGCGTGGTCTGGTCCATGGCGCCCAGGCGATAGCCTTGGGCCACCACCGCAATGCCCGCGAGCAGCAACCCGAGCGTTACGCAGATCACCGTGAGCGTGCGGTGCGCCTCGCGCACCACCGGCTCGCGGAACGCGCCGACGCCGTTGGAGACCGCCTCCACCCCCGTCATCGCGGTGCAGCCCGCGGCGAAGGCGCGCAGCAACAGCCACAGGCTTGCCGCTTCCACGCCGTGCTTAATCGCCGGCGGGGCAATGACGGGATCGGGATGCCCGCCGGCCGCGATCATCCGGACCAGGCCCCAGCCGACCAGGCCCATGAAGCTGAGCAGGAAAAGGTAGGTCGGCACCGCGAACAGCCACCCCGCTTCGCGCGTGCCGCGCAGGTTCGCCAGCGCCACGACCGCGAGGATGCCGAGGCACAGCTCCAGCGTCCACGGCTGGAGCGCGGGCAGCGACGAGGTGAGCGCGCCGACCCCCGCCGAAATGCCCACCGCCACATTGAGCACATAGTCGATCATCAGCGCGGCCGCGGCGAGCAGCGAGGCGGTCGCGCCGAGATTTTCCCGGGCGACGGTATAGGCGCCGCCGTTCGACGGATACGCCCTGATCGTCTGGCGGTACGACAGGTACAGGATCGCGAGCAGGGCGACGATCGGCGCGATCACCCAGCCGATCCATGCCAGGCGTATCGCGCCGAGCGGAATGAGGACGGTGAGCGCCGCCTCGGGTCCATAAGAGGACGATCCCAGGCCGTCGAGCCCCATTGCCGGGACGCCGGCAAACCAGCCGATCTTTTGGTCGCCCTGCTCGCGATTGGCGAGGCGGCGGCCGAGCAGGATGTCGATCAGCGTCATGGCCATCGCCCAACCAACAAGGTGGCGCTTGGTGCCGCGTGGCACCGCGTGGGAGGGCGGCCATGACCATGCCGGCCGCGATCCTGGCGGCTCCCGGACGGATCGACGTGACGCGCGTGCCGGTGCCCGACCCCGGCCCCGGCGAGATACGGGTAAAGCTGGAAGGGTGCGGCGTGTGCGCGTCCAACCTGGAGCCATGGGCCGGCAATGACTGGATCGATTATCCCGGCGACCCCGGCGGCCTGGGGCACGAAGGCTGGGGCCTGGTCGACGCGATCGGACCGGATGTGACGGGCCTGGCGGTCGGGGATCGCGTGGCCGCTTTGTCCTATCGCAGCTTTGCCGCCTATGACATCGCCCGCGCCGATGCGGTGGCCAAACTGCCCGACAGCCTGGCCGGCAAGCCCTTTCCGGGCGAGCCCCTGGGGTGCGCGATGAACATCTTCCGCCGCAGCCGGATCGCGCCCGGCCAGGCGGTGGCGATCATCGGCATCGGTTTCCTGGGGGCGATCCTCACCCGCCTGGCGAGCGATGCCGGCGCGCGGGTGATCGCCGTCTCGCGGCGGCAATCCTCGCTCGACCTGGCGCGGCGGTTCGGGGCGGCGGAAACGATCGTCATGGACAATCATCATGCCATCCTCGAACAGGTCGCGGCGCTGACCGGCGGCGTGCTGTGCGAGCGCGTGATCGAGGCGGTCGGTAAGCAATGGCCGCTCGACCTGGCGGGCGAACTGGTCGGGGAAGGCGGCGCGTTGATCGTCGCGGGCTATCACCAGGACGGGCCGCGGCAGGTCAACATGCAGATGTGGAACTGGAAAGGCATCGACGTCATCAACGCCCATGAGCGCGATTTCGCAGTAGCGATGCGCGGCATCCGCGAGGCGGTCGAAGCGGTCGCGAGCGGGCGGCTTGATCCCGATCCTTTATATACCCACCGCTATCCGCTTGATCGGCTGGGCGAGGCCCTCGACGCGACCCGTGACAAGCCCGGCGACTTCGTGAAGGCGCTGGTGCTGTTCCCATGAAGCCGCGGCTTGGCTTCCTCGGCACCGGCTGGATCGGCCGGCACCGGATGGCGGCGATGCTGGCGACCGGGGCGGTCGAGGCCGCGGCGATCTGCGACCCCGCGCCGGCATGTGCAGACGAAGCGGCGGCGCTCGCCCCCCAGGCGGCTCGCCTGCCCTCGCTGAAGGCGATGCTGGCCCTTGATCTCGACGGCATCGTCATCGCCACCCCCAGCGCGGACCATGCCGATCAGGCGGTCCAGGCGCTCGACCGCGGCATGGCGGTGTTCTGCCAGAAGCCACTGGGGCGCAGCGCCGCGGAAACCAGGACGGTGGTCGATGCGGCACGCAAAGCGGACCGGCTGCTGGGGGTGGACCTCTCCTACCGACATAGCCGGGGCATGCAGCGCATCGCCGAGCTGACGCGCTCCGGGGCATTGGGCAAGGTATTCGCCATCGATCTGGTCTTCCACAATGCCTATGGTCCGGACAAACCGTGGTTCTACGATCGCGCGCAGTCCGGGGGCGGGTGCCTCATCGATCTCGGCGTCCACCTCGTCGATCTCGCCTTGTGGACGCTCGACTTCCCAGCGGTCAGCAATGTGTCCGCCGCGCTGTTCGCGAGCGGCGCACCGCTCCGGGCGGACGGGGTCGAGGATTATGCCAGCGCCCGCTTCCTGCTCGGCGGCACGGTCGATGTACGGCTGGCCTGCTCGTGGCGGTTGAACGCGGGGCGCGACGCGGTGATCGAGGCAAGTTTCTATGGGACTGGCGGCGGCGCGAGCCTGCGCAATGTGGGCGGATCGTTCTACGACCTCCGCGCCGAACGCTTCGCAGGCACCGCCGCCGAGACGATCGCTGAGCCGCCGGAGGATTGGGGCGGCCGCGCCGCCGCCGACTGGGCGATCCGGCTTGCGCACGACCAGGCGTTCGACGCGTCGGCCGAACACTTCGTGCCGGTCGCTGTCGCAATCGACGCGATCTACGCCACGGCGGGATGATATCTCCGGGATCTTTCGCCCGGAATATAGGCGGCACGTTGGCGACTGTGCGATAAGCAAGCTATGGCATAGCTCATTGGCCGGCGGCAGCAGGGTTGGACGATTCTTGAGTAACATTCCAAGACGACCCCTGTCCTTTTTGGCGGCGCTGGCCGCCATCCTCTGGGTGACGCCCGCCTCGATCGCGGCGCGCCCGGTCGCCGACCTGATCATTCGCGGCGGGACGATCTATCGGGGCAGCGATGCGCCGTTCGTCGGCGACGTCGAGATCGTCGGCGACCGGATCGTCGCGATCGGTCCCCGCCTGAACGATCCGGCAAAGCGCATCATCGACGCCCGCGGCATGATCGTCGCGCCGGGGTTCATCGACCCGCACACCCACATGGGCACGGACCTGGCATCGGACGTTCCCCGGGACCGGCTGGTCGCAGCTTTCCTGCTGCAGGGAGTCACCACCGCCTTTATCGGCAATGACGGCGGCGGCGATCCCGATCTGGCCAGGGTATTGGGTTCGGTGAAGGACAAGCCGGTCGGCATCAACTTTGCCGCCTATGCCGGGTTCGGCGCAATCCGCGAGCAAGTGATCGGCGAGGCCGATCGCGCGCCGACCGCCAGCGAACTCGCCCGCATGCGGGCGCTGGTCGCCGGCGCCATGTGCCAGGGCGCGCTGGGGCTGTCCACGGGTCTGTTCTATGCGCCGCAGAGCTTTGCCAAGACCGACGAGGTGGTGGCGCTCGCCCGCGAGGCGGCGATACGCGGCGGCGTCTATGACAGTCACATCCGCGACGAATCGAACTACACCGTCGGTCTCGCCGCGGCGATCGACGAGGCGATCAGGATCGGCCGCGAGGCCGCGATCCCGGTGCATATCTCCCATATCAAGGCGCTGGGCGTCGATGTGCAGGGCCAGGCCCCCACGATCGTGGCAAAGATCGAGGCGGCCCGGCGCGCGGGCGAGGCGGTCACCGCCGATCAATATCCATGGCTGGCGTCGGGCACGAGCCTGGTCGCCTCGCTGGTCCCGCCATGGGCGCAGGACGGCGGCAGGGCGGCGCTGATCGCCCGTTTCGACGATCCCGCGACGCTCGCCCGGATCAAGCCGGAAATGACGGAAAATCTGCGCCGGCGGGGCGGGGCGGAACGCCTGCTGCTGCCCGACCGGGATCGTACGCTGGGCGAGATCGCGCTGCAATATCGGGGCGATCCTGTGACGGTCGCGATCGCGCTGATCAGGGCGGGCGATCCCGCGGTCATCTCGTTCAATCAGGGCGAAGCCGACATCGCCACGTTCATGACGCAGCCCTGGGTGATGACCGGATCCGATGCGTCGCCCGGCCACCCCCGCGTGTTCGGCACCTTTGCCCGTAAATATGCGGTCTATGTGCGCGAGAAGCATTTGATAACGCTGAGGCAGTTCATCGAGCGCAGCACCGCCTTGACAGCCGACACGTTCGGACTGGGCGATCGCGGTCGCCTGCGTGTCGGCGGCTATGCCGATGTCGTCGTGTTCGATCCCGATCTTTACGCCGCACGGGCGACCTATCGGCAGCCGACCCTGCCGGCGGTCGGCGTGAGGACGGTCGTCGTCAACGGCCAGCTGGCGGTCGACAACGGCGCGCTGACCAACCGCGCGGCGGGCCGGGCCCTGCCCCACAAGCCCATGCCAGGCACATGCCCGTGACGGTTGGCTCCCGCCGTGCGCTGGCTGGACGGTCGGGCGGCGCCGCCGCCATCGTTTCCTTCCTGGCGCTGATGGGCTGGATCGTGTCCGCCGCCGCGACGCCCGCGCAAGATTTCGGGTCAGGCGAACGGCCGATACAGTCAAGCGTGCGCATGCCCATCCGTGACGTCGCCGATGGCTCCGGGCCGAGCAACCTCATCGTTGTCGGGCGCTATCTGGTGGTGGTCGATCCCTGGGCCGCCGAGATCAGGCGATACGACCCCGCCGCCCCGGTTTCCGCACCGCATGCCTGCCGGTTTGTACGATCATTTTCGCCTTGGCGCGCCGAGCGGTTGCGCCATGGTATCCGGCTGGTGGCCGAGCCCTATGGCCCGAACCCCGGGCGGGGATATGATTTCCGGCCGCGTACCCAGATGACGATTACCGCGGCGGCGCTTGATACCATGGCGGACGGCGCCGCCTGCACCTTTCCGGTCAGACGCTACGAGGCGCGTAGGCGCGGCGCTCCCCGGATACGCTGGATCGGGGGAGAGCATCCGGGGTCCGTCGCGCTCTTTCGGATGAACAATGGCGTGCACGCGCGGCTGCGGCCGCAAGGTGGCATACGCGCCGAAATCTATGCCGCCCGCGATGCCGGCCGCCTCTCGAACGGCCGAACCCTGGTCTGGTGGAGCGAGGTCGACGATTATCCTCTTGGTTCCGCCGGTGGTGCCGGCAGTCCCCAGGGCGGGCGGGTAAGCGCGTCGCATTATGTCGGAGTCGTCGGGGCCAGGGGGGGCGCGCCGATCGCCGTGCTGCGCCTGGAGAGCGCGACCAGTCCACCTTTGCTGGCCGGCGCGCCATTTGCCGCGTCGTCGCTGCTGGGCAAGCCGGGGTTCGATTATGTCGCCGCGACCTCGGCCAAGGGTATGGATATGCTCTGGCTGATGGTGTCGGACAGCGCGTCGCCGGGCAACCGGCAGTTTGCTCTGCGCGGCTATGACATTACCGGCCTGCCGCCGGCCGGGCGTCGCGTCGTGCGGCTGGTCTCGCCTGGTGCCTCCCCGACCGACCGGCAGGATGCGGATGACGCCGAAGAAGTCGAGGATGGCGGCCGCGTCCCGTTCAGTGACGTCTCACGCCGGCGATGGTTCACGGCCGCCCGTTCGCTCGTGCGCCGGCAAATCGCCTTTTCCTGGATGTACCCCGCCGGTGCCCTGACGCGGCCCTGTGGGGGCGCCGATCGCTGTACGGTCGGCGCGAACCAGAGCGGCGCGCTGGGCATCGGCCCGGCTTTTTCCGGCCCGGTCGTCGACAGGATCGACCGTCAAGGCGGCGCCAACTGGATGCGGCCGCGCCAGCTGGTCGGCGTCGCGCCCGGCATGATCATGCGCGGCATACCCTATTCGATCGGCGGGATCGACCTTGCCGACACCTTCCTCGCGCGCCTGGCGGCCGGATATGCCGGCACTGCCGCAAACCCGCCGCCGATCGGCCATATCCGCGAAGGCATGGAATGGCCGCAAGCCGCCGGCAACTACCCCCTGGGTATCGATTGTTCGGCCTTGCTGGCCAAGGTCTATGCGATCGGCGTCCGCTCGACCGGCACCATGATGAAACCCGTTTTCTATGTCGGCGGCAATGGCAAACGCTATCGCGTTCCACGCGGCTCCGACCATGGTTGCCCGCAACCAGTTCGGCACCTGTCCGAGATGCGGGCAGGCGACATTTTCCTCCGTGATGGCCATGTCGTCATCTTTGCGGGGACGACGAAGCTCGGCAACATGATGGATGGCTCGCGCGCTGTGCGGGTGCTGGAATCCAGCTCGCGTTGCGGCGGCGTGTGCGAAAGCGTCTACGATCCGACCTATTTCGCGGGATGGTGGATGCTGCGCATCCGCACGAGCCGCGACGGTCGGGAATGTCCGCGCTGGCTGGACCGCGATCGCCGATAGGCGGGCGGGCCGCGCCGCTTGGTTCCGGGAAATCATCGCGCTACGGCTGCGAGCGGGGCTTTCAATAGGCCAGGGCACAGCCGTCGGCGCGCATTTCGCTGGCCGCGGCATAGACGCGGTCGCGGCCGTCCAGGCGATGCTCGATCGCCTGGTAGCGGCCAAAGCCGCCATCGGGTGATCCGATCGTCCAGCCCAACGCCGCCAGCGCGGCCCTGGTCCGATCGGGGACGCCGCTTTCCAGCCGCAACAAGCCTGTCGGTGGCAGCCCGGCGACGTCCTCGCCCATCGATTGCGGCGATCCTTCATGGTGCCAGCGGGGCGAATCGCCCGCCGACTGTACCTCCAGCCCGTAATCGATGCGGTTGACGAGGATCTGCGTCTGCCCCTGCGGCTGCATGTCGCCGCTCATCACGCCGAAGCTCATCCATGGCTCCTGCCCGCGCGTCGCAAAACCGGGGATGATCGTCTGGAACGGCCGCTTGCCCGGCGCATAGATGTTGGCGTGGCCGTCGCGCAGCGAGAAAAGCTGCCCGCGATCCTGGAACATGAAGCCGAGCCCGTCGGCGACCAGCCCCGAGCCCATGCCGCGGAAGTTCGACTGGATCATCGACACCATCATCCCGTCCTTGTCGGCGGCCGTGAAATAGGTGGTGTCGCCCTGGTTCGGTGCCTCACCGGGACGAATGCCCGTAGCAATGCGGTCGGGCCGGATCAGCTTGGCGCGCTCGGCGGCATAGTCCTTCGACACCAGCCACTCGACCGGCACCTTTGCGAAACGGGGGTCGGCATAATAACGCGCGCGATCCTCGAAGCAGAGCCGCTTGGCCTCGACCTGCAAGTGGATCGAGCGGGGTGACTGGAAGCCGGCCTCCGCCAGGTTGAAATGCTCGAGGATGTTGAGCATCTGCAACGTCGCGATGCCCTGCGTGTTCGCGCCCAGCGCATGCACCGTCGTGCCGCGATAATCGGACGTATAAGGCGTCACCCATTCGCTGTGATGTGCCGCCAGGTCGGCGGCGGAGAGCCAACCGCCGATCCGCTTGAAATACGTATCGATCGTCCTTGCGATCGGCCCGGCATAAAAGGCGTCGCGGCCGCCTCGCGCCACCATGCGATAGGTGCGCGCAAGATCGGGGTTGCGGAACACGCCGCCCGCGGCCGGCAGCTTGCCGCCGGGTGCGTAGGTGCGCATCGCATTGTCGGTTTCCTCGACGCCCGTGCCGGGGCGACGGAACGCCTCCAGGTTGCGGCGCATGTACCAGGCGATGATGTCGGGCACCGGCGCGCCGTTCTCGGCGAGCGCGATGGCGGGGTCGAACAGCTCGGCCCAGGGCAGCTTGCCGTACCCTTTGTGCAGCGTCCACCATGCGTCGACCGCGCCGGGCGTCGAGACCGACACCGCGCCGAGTGCTGGCAACGCGCCGTTCTTCGCGCGCGATCGGGCGATCTCCAGCGTCAGCGCGTGCGGCGCTCCGCCCGATCCGGCAAGCCCGGCGACCTTGCGCATCTTCGGATCCCACACCATCGCGAAGCAATCGCCGCCCATCCCGCACGAAGTCGGCTCAAGGAATCCGAGACAGGCGTTGATCGCGATCGCGGCATCGGCAGCGGAACCGCCACGCCGGAGGATTGCAATCCCGGCCTGCGTCGCCAGCGGATGCGCGCTGCCCGCAGCACCCGACAGGCCATAAGCGGCGGTACGCGACGCAAAGCTCGCTCCGACCGGGCGGTCGCCGGGTCCGACATCGCGGCGGACGAACCGCGCATCGCCTGCCACCCAGCGCGCGGCGGGCGCGGCGGCATCCGCCGCGGGGGCCGCCGGTCTTTCCTGCGCGAAAGAGGATGCCGCGATCGTGGTCGCGGGAAGGGCGGTGATGAAGGTCCTGCGATCCATTGGCGTCTCCCATGTCATGGTCGATGACACCATGGCTTGTTCGTCATGGATAGGGTCTATCTTCGCGAAACCGCCGAACGCCGCTCATCCGCGCTTGAAAGGGTGGCCTGCGGGTCGTCAACCACTTACGCCGTTTATCGCTGCATTACGATAATTTGGTCTATCTCTCCTAAAAAGCGCGCGATGCTGTCGGCGGTAAAGGGCTTTTCCAGCACCGGTCGCGCCGCCTCGGCCAGGAAGCGTGCGACCGTCGCGCCGAACTATTATGATTGCGGGAAATGCTCTCTTTCCGCCTCGCGGGTGATACCGGCTTCCATGATGAGAACGCGACGTGCGGCGTCGACGGTTTCTCGGCGCTGAGCGATGACGACCCTTGTGATATCCATCTCGCCGATGGTGGCGTTGATCGCACGCTCTCGGGCCGATCGAGGTGCGATGTGCCCTCGTCCATCACCAGCAGTTTCGGGCGGCGATAAAGCGCTCTGGATAGTAATAGCCGTTGCCGCTGGCCGCCCGAGAGCGTTGAGCCCATATCGCCGATCAGGGTGTCATATCCCATTGGCATCGTAGCTATGTCGTCAGTCAGCTCGGCCATCGATGTCGAGGCTTTCAACCGGATCACATCGGGCGCGTGGTCATATAGAGCTATGTTGTCTGTAAGCGTGCCGGCGAAGAGGCTGTCATCCTGCAGCACCGCGCCGATCTGCTCATGAAAATTCTTGATACCAAATTCTGCGAGCGGAATGCCGTCGATCAGGATGTCGCCGCGCACTGGATCAAGCAGCCCCTAACTCTCTGCCCCTCTTTGACCAACACGTTCAGAACAACACCCGCCCGCGACGGCAAGATCGTCGCGACGCCTTTGTCTAAGGTGATAACGCCCGAAACCGTCTCGACGCGAGCGTAGGACGCGATGCTGAGGAAGGCCGCAGTGCCGACCAAACTGCCCAGCATCAGAAAGCCGATGATCTGCCAAGCCAGCGGCGTCGCGATGATGATAGTCCCGTGCAAGCGTTCGTTGCGGCGCTGGACCGCTTCCGTTCGGAAAAGCGTGGCCTGGTTCACTCGCGAAAACGCCTACACTTGATGGAATGAGGTGTCGCTTGAGACCGCAATCATGACGTGAGCTAACCGCTGATCATTCGATGAATTGCGAGCAGCATGACGGTTGCCGCGGGTGCAATAAAAAGGAGCGGATATGGCGATTTTATCTGATCGATCTCGTGCTCTTTTACGCCTGTCGCAACCGCTTGTGTTCGCTCTCGCATGATTATGAAGCAGCAGATGCCCGCCACGATGATGGCCAGTGTGCCGAGATTGATCATTATCAGCGATTGCCGGAGGGGCGAAATATCGATCATCAATGTGACGAGCGATAGCATGAAGCTAACGCCCGCGATCAGCGAAATCCGTCCGATCTGCGAGCGCCTCAACAGCAGGTTTGGAAACGTGCGGGAGCCGGAGAGCGAGAGTCTGACGACTGGCGAATTCATCCCGTCTCTCCAGCTGTCCCAAAGGTCGTTATGAACCGGCCCAGTCTGCGAGCAGACCTGTCGCCCATGAACTGAACTCGACGCCACCCGCGGCAATGTCAAGCGCGCCTGCCAGCACATCGTTCGGAATGTCGAGCCCAAGCTGCGCCAATGCACCGGCAGCAGCGAGCGCCGCAGCCCCCCAACAAATTTCAGCCGTATTGTGTGCGGCCTGACTCTACTGTTCAAGACGTGTTGCACAGCCTTCCAATCGATCTGATCGACCATCTTGCCGCCAGCGACAAGGTCGATTTCGAGTAGCGTTAATTCTTGAATATCAATCACCTCGAACGCACGCCGTCCGTCATCATTAGTATCTCGCTCACAATGTTTCCCCTCATGCTCGGTCGAATGATCGACGCCAACCGACAACATTCAACGGAAAGGGTGGCAAGATTTTGGCGAAGCCTATCCAGTATGGAGCATTTAGTTGCGCTTGCTGTTCGATCCATTTTGAACCGCCCCGGGTTTGTCGGAAGGCTTCAACTTCTGAGAAGGTGGAGCGATGACGAGCAAGACGACGAGTGAACAGGTTTGCGCCTGACGTCCGCGAGCGGGGGGTGCGGATGGTATGATCATGAACTCGACCGCCCCTTCAAGCGATGATCGTCAGTCGGCAGCGTCGGCGACAGCCACGACAACGCTTTGGCCGAGCGCGATCGACGGCCTGTACAAGGCCCAGGTCATCCACAGGCGTGGCCCGTGGCGCAGCTTCGAAGCCGTCGAGTACGCCACGCTGGAATGGGTCGACTGGTTCAACCATCGCCGGCTGCCCGAACCATCGGCAACGTCCCGCCTGCCGAAGCCGAAGATCAATATCATGCTGCCGCGGACAACATCGATAGGGCAGCGTGAATCACAACCCAATGCCTCCGACAAACCCGGGGCGGTTCAGTTCGATCACGCACTCATCATCTGATTGGGTCGCCGACACCTGCACAGCGCAGGGCGGACACAACCGCCCGCAATACGTTAGTCACGATGCCGCCTCGATCCTCGCCGCGATCGCTTCGCCCAATCCGGCCGAATGCTTGAAGCCGTGCCCGGAGCAGGCCGACACGGTCATGATGCGGCCGGCGTCCGGCTGGTCGTCGATCAGGAAATCGCCGTGGGGCGCCATCGTGTAGAAGCAGACGGTGCCCTTCAGCGCCGTGGCCGTCACGCCGGTGAGGCGACCGGCGACGTGGTCGCGCCACATCGTCGTCACTTCCGCCGGGGCGACCTGCCGGTCGATTAGCTCGGGCTGCGGGGTGGCATCGGCATATTGCTCGGTCGCGACCTTCACGCCAGGTGTCAGGCCCTGCACCATCGGGAAGCCGTAAAAGCTGTCGTCCGGCCCCGCGCCATGCGTCCAGATATAGGTCGGGGTGCGCGCGGCATCCCAGCGCGCCGGGTCTTCGGGCGCGAACCAGTGGAGCACCTGGCGGAGCAGGCGGAGGTGGGAGAGCCGCTCGCCGATCAGCCCCAGCGTCCAGCCGCCTGCGGTCACCACCGCGCGCGCGGCCTGATAGGCGCCTCGCGTGGTGACCACGCGCACGCCGCCCGCGTCCTCTTCAAGCGTCAGAACCTGCTCGTCGACATGAAGCTCGGCGCCCAGCGCCACGGCCCGGCCGAGTTGCGCGCGGATACAGGCTTCGGGAAAGACGAGGCCGCCGCCGGGCTCATGATACACCTGGGCTTCATCGGGGATGGCGAATTGCGGGAAGCGGCGGCGCGCCTCGGCAGGCGATAGCCGCTCGTGCGCGATGCCGTGCTGCTCGGCCGCCGCGATCGTGGTGTCGAGGAAGCCGGGCTTGCCATGGAGCACGCTCAAGCCGCCCGACGTGTCGACGCCGAGAAAGCCGCATTCGAGCAGCAGTCGTTCGCCCGTCTCCGCCTCCAGCGTGCGCCAGATCGCATGCGATCGCAGCGCGTACGGCGAATATTGCGCGCCCTCGCCGATCGCCTGGCGGGTGATGCGGGTCTCGCCGTGGCTGGAGCCGCGGTCGTGTGGTGGATGGAAGCGGTCGATGCCGATCGCCCGCACCCCGGCGAGCGCCAGCTGGTAGAGCGTGGCGCTGCCTACCGCGCCCAAGCCCACGACAATCACGTCCGTCACGCAAACCCTCCTTGTGCAATCCCGGCTTGCCGGATTAGCATGTTTAAAATAATTGCCACAGATTGGATGAGGAGTTCGGGTGTCCCGCAGCGCTTTGCTCGGATCGGATGCGATGGCCGATAACGGTATGCGCGGTTGCGTAGCCGAGCGGACGGCTGCGCTGGCGCGGGCGTTCGGCGTGCCCGGCTTTGCGGTGGCGCTGATCGGCGGCGGTCGGCGTGAGCGCTTCACCTGGGGTGTGGACGCGGCGCATGCGGAGCGGGCGGTCGGCGGATCGACCTGGTTTCAGGCGGCGTCCGCGGGCAAGCACGTCACCGCGGTGACCGTGCTCGATCTCGCCGCGCGCGGACGGATCGATCTGGCCGCGCCGATCGGCGACTGGCTGCCGGACGCGCCGCGTGCTTGGGGCGGACGAAGCGTGCGGTCGCTGCTCCATCATACGAGCGGGCTGCCCGACTATCTCGCGCAGCCGGGCGATGGCGCGGTGCCTGACAATCGGGCGGCGTTCATGAGCCGCTACGCCGCTATGATGCCGATCGCGGCGGAGGGCGACGCCTGGAGCTACTCAAACACCAACTACATCCTGCTCGGCTTCCTGGTAGCGGCGGTCGCCGGCAAGCCGTGCGGGGTCGTGATGGAGGCGCTGCTGGCGCGCGCTGGCGTGAGCGATGCCGCGATCGCCAGCCCCGACTGGGTGCGCGCCGCCAACGCTGAAGGCCGGGGTCCCGCCGCGCGAGACGCGGCGAGCGCAACTCGCGCGGTAATCGGCGACGGCGACGTGGCCTTCACTGCGGCCGGCGCCGAAGCGTGGCTGCGGGTGCTGGCCGAGGGTGCGCTGGATCCGGCGGTCGGCGTCGAGCTCTTGCGCCCCGCCACGCTGGTGAATGGCGACGCGCCTTATGGTTGCGGGCTGTTCCTGGATAGGCTGGGCGGCGTGCCGACCGCCTGGCACGGCGGGCATTTCGACGGCTGGACGGCGATGCTGTACGTCCACCCGGGAGCCGGCACGGGCGTGTTCGCGATGTGCAACCTGGCACCAGGCAACACCCGCGCGATCCGCGCGATCGCGCTCGGCGCCCTGGAGGCGTTCGCGCCGGGAACGACGCCCTTGTCGCTCGCGCCAATCGCCGACCGGGCGCCGGCGTTCAGCGCGATCGTGGCGCGGGAGCTGTTCCGCAACGGCCGCGCGCCCGACCGCGCCCGCTTTGCCCCCGCGTTGCGGGTCGCGATCGATCGCGGCGGTACGCGCGGCGTGCTCGACCTGTGGGCAGGTGAGATGCCGCGCCTCGCGCTGGTCGAGGAATGGGGCGAGCCCGCCCGCACCATGCGCCGATACCGCATGACCTATCCCGATCGGGTCGAGCATGTCGCAGTCGGCATGACGGCGGACGGCCTGATCGACTGGGCCTGGCCGCTATGACCGAAGAAACTGTCAACGGAGAAGAACCCATCGCCGATCCACGCCCCTCGACCGAGATGGCGGTGAACGCCGCGCGGGTCGACTTCACCTCCGCGATCAACGGCAAGCAGTATCGCCTGTTCATCTCCGAGCCGGTGGGCGAGCCGCCGGCGGCGGGCTGGCCGGTAGTCTACCTGATCGACGGCAATTTGCATTTCGGGATCGCGGTGGATACCGCGCGCATCCAGGCGCGCTGGCCCGACACTGTGGACTGTGTTGTCGTCGGGATCGGCTACCAGACCGACAATGTCGGCACGGCACTGACCGTGCGCAATCACGATCTGACGCCGCCCACGCCCGTGGCGGTAACCGGCAGCGGCTGGCAGCAGGCGATGGGCGCGACGCCGGCCGATTACGGCGGCATGGACGATTATCTGCGGATGGTGGAGGCGGAGGTAAAGCCGCGCGTCGCGGAGCGGGTGCGGGTCGATCCGGGCGACCAGACGCTGATGGGACATTCGCTCGGCGGGCTGACGACGCTGGCGGCGCTGTTCCGCACCCCTGCGGCCTTCAACCAATATGTGGCGATCAGCCCGTCGATCTGGGTTAACGGGCGCTGGGTGCTCGGCTTCGTGGACGCCTTCGCCGAGCGGGTGCGGGCGGGCGAGGTCAGCGCGCGGCTGCTGCTCTCGACAGGGGAATGGGAGGAGGCCGATCCGCCCCGCCCGCCCCTGCCCGCGGCGGGCATCCGCAACATGACGCGGGAGGTGTACGCGGCGATGACCGCCGACTGTCGCATGGTGGGCAATCCGACCGAGCTGGCCGAGCGGCTGGCCCCGTTGTGCGAACATGGGCTCGACCTCCAGTTCGTCGTTCACCCTGACGAGGATCACCGGTCGGTCGTCCCCGCCGGCATCGCGCGCGGTATCTGCTACAGCATGTATCGGCCGTGAGCGATGCGCCTGCTTATGCTGCGCTGAAGGCGCATCGCACCCGCATCCACAACCTGGAGCATCTGCAGGCGCTCGGCAGCTGGGACCGGATGACCAAAATGCCGCCGGGCGGGGCGAAAGCGCGCGCGGCGGCGCAGGGCGAGCTGGCGGCGCTGCTCCAGCGGATGGCGAGCGATCCGTCGCTCGACGCGCTGCTGGCGGACGCCGCGAGCGAGACGCTGGCGCCGGACGATGCCGCCAACCTGGCGTTGATGGCGCGCGAGCGCGCGCTGGCGCAGGCGCAGACCGAGGGGCTGGTCCAGCGCCGCGCCGAGCTGGTCCGCGCGGCGTCGCATGCCTGGAGCGAGGCCAAAGACCAAGACAGCTGGGCTGTGTTCGCCCCGGCGCTTGGCGACCTGCTCGACGCGGTGCGCGAGGAGGCGGCGCGGATCGGCGATCGGCTGGGCCTGTCGCCGTATGACGCCCTGCTCGACCGCCACGATCGGGGGCTCCGCCACGCGCGGGTCACGGCGCTGTTCGATTCGGTCGCGGGCTGGCTGCCGGAATTGACCGCGCGGATCGTCGCGCGGCAGGCCAGCGAGACGGTGATCGAGCCCGCAGGCCCGTTCGACCTGGACCGCCAGCACGCGCTGTGCGTCGCGGCGATGACGCTGCTCGGCTTCGATTTCGCGGGCGGTCGGCTCGACACCAGCCACCATCCCTTTACCGGCGGGGTGCCGGAGGACGTGCGCTTGACCACCCGTTACCGCGCGGACGCCTTCCTGCCGGCGCTGCTCGGCGTCGTGCATGAGACGGGTCATGGCCTGTACCAGGCCGGTCTGCCGCGCGCCTGGGCGGGGCAGCCGCTGGGCGAGCCCTGCTCGGCGGCGATGCACGAAGCGCAAGCGCTGTCGTTCGAACGGCAACTGGCGCGCACCCCCGCGTTCGCAGCGCGGCTCGCGCCGCTGCTCCGCGACGCGTTCGGCGACCAGTCGGCGTTCGCACCGGACAATCTGCTCGGGCTGATGACCCGCGTCCGGCCCGGGCCGGTCCGGGTCGACGCGGACGAGGTGACCTATCCCGCGCACATCCTGCTGCGAACCGAGATCGAAGCCGCGCTGATCGATGGCGGCCTGGCCGTCGCCGACGTGCCCGCGCGCTGGGACGAGGGCATGGCCCGGCTGCTCGGCGTCGACACGTGCGGCCGGCACCGGGATGGCGCACTGCAGGACATCCACTGGTCGCAAGGCATGTTCGGCTATTTCCCGTCCTATCTGATCGGCGCGGCGATCGCCGCCCAGCTCGCGGCGCGCTTCCGCGCCGAACACCCGGGCGTGGAGACCGATCCGGCCCGGCTCGGCGACTATGCCGCCTGGCTCGCGCCGAACGTATGGCACAGGGGCGCCGCGCTGACGACGGAAGCGCTGGTGGCGGAGGTGACCGGGGAGCGGCTGTCCGACGCGGCGCTGCGCGCGCACCTCGAGCAAAGGTATCTCGGATGACCCCGCACGCACCCGTCACCGCCGAGCCCGATCGCGCCTCGCCCGCGGCCTGGGCCACGATCGCTGCCTTCCTGCTGATCGGCCTGTACATGTATTGCGACCGGCACGTCATGGTGCTGCAGACCGATCGCATCAAGGCGTCGCTTTCGCTCTCCGATTTCCAGGTCGGGCTGGTGCAGGGACTGGGCGTGGCGATCTTCGCGAGCCTGGTCGGTTATCCGATCGCCTGGCTCGCCGACCGGTTCAGCCGGCGGCTAGTGCTGGCGCTCTGCGTGCTGGCGTGGACGGGTGCGGTGATCGCGTCGGCGCTGGCGCAGAGCTTCGCCGTGTTGTTCCTGGCGACCGCCGTCGTCGGCGCGGGCGAGGCGGGGCTGATCCCGATCAGCTATGCGGTGATCCCGGAGCTGTTCGCTGGCCGCGCCCGCCTGCTCGCCAATTCGATCATGACCGTGGTGGGGCGGCTCGGGTCGGGGATCGTGATCGCCTTGAGCGGGCAGCTCGCCCAGCATGCGGGCGCGATGCGGCCGTTCCTGCCGGCGGCGTGGCAGGGGCTGGAGGACTGGCGGCTGGCGCTGCTGGCTGTCGCGGCGCCGGGGCCGCTGTTCCTGCTGATCGTCGCGGTCGTCCGCCTCTACCGGCCGAGCGGCCCGGCTGCGACCTCGGCCGCGGCGAGGCCGCCCGCCGCGCCGGTGTGGCCTTTCCTCTCGCGCAACCTCGCGATGTTCGCCTGCTTCTACGCCGGCATCGGGCTGTTCATCTTCGGCACGTCCGCGTTCGGCGCGTTCCTGCCGGTGGTCGCGATGCGCCAGATGGGGGCGAGCCCGGGCGCGGTCGGCGCGGGCTTCGGCGTGGCGACCTTGGTGTCCACGCTGATCGCGCTCCTGCTTGTCACGGGCGGCGGGCGCTGGCTGCAACTTTGGTGGGGCGCGCGCTACCCGATCTGGCTGCTGCTGCTCGCCTCGATCATGCCCGCGGCCTTCGCGCCGCTGTTCCTGCTGACGACCACGCCGACGCAGATCTACCTGCTCCTGGGCGTGAACTTCCTCTTCCTGGCCGGCGGCACCATGGTGTTTCCGACCGCGCTGCAGGACCTGACGCCGGCGCCGTCGCGCGCTCGGCTGGCGTCGATCAGCATCATGATCAACATCGCGTTCTCGGCGCTGGCACCGGTGGCGGTGGGCGCGCTGTCCGACCAGCTCAAGGGGCGGGCGAACGGGCTCATGCTGGCGACGGTCGGCACCGCGATGGCGGCGCTCGTGCTGTCGGCGGCGCTGCTGTTCCTCTGCGTGCCGCGCTACCTGGCCACGATCGCCGCGGCGCGCGACGAGGAGGCGCGGGTATGACCGCGCTCTCGACCGACGAGATCCTCGCCGGCATTCGCGCCTGGGTGGAGATCGAGTCGCCCACCGACGACCTCGCCGCGATGGGGCGCATGGCCGATCGGGTCGAGGCGGAGTATCGGACGATCGGCGCGCGCGTGGAGCGGATCGCCGGACAGGACGGCTTCGGCGACCATCTGCTGGTGACGGAGGACAGGCTCTGCCCCGCTGTCGCCGCCGACAGGCCGGGCGTGCTGGTGCTGAGCCATATCGACACGGTCCATCCGGTTGGCACGCTCGCAGGTCCGCTGCCGTTCCGGATCGAGGGCGATCGCGCCTACGGACCGGGCACCGAGGACATGAAGGGCGGCGCCTATCTCGCGCTCGCCGCGCTCCGGCAGCTGGCGCGCGAGAGGAAACGGACGCGGCTTCCCGTCCGCCACCTGCTCGTCAGCGACGAAGAGGTGGGCAGCGGCACCTCGCGCGCCCACATCGAGCGCGAAGCGGCGCGCGCCCGCTTCGTGCTGGTGACCGAGCCGGCCCGGTCCGGCGGCAAGATCGTCACCGCGCGCAAGGGCAGCGCGATGTTCTCCGTGACCGCGCACGGCCGCCCCGCGCACGCCGGCGTCGAGCACCATCTCGGCCGCAGCGCCATCCGCGAGATCGCGCATCAGGTCGGGGTGCTGGAGGCGATGACCGACTATGCGCGCGAGCTGACGGTCAACGTGGGCACGATCAGCGGCGGGACGCGCGGCAACGTCGTACCCGACGTGGCGACGATCCAGGTCGACGTGCGCTTTCCCAATCCGGCGCTGTGCGAGGAGGTGGTGGCCCGCGTCCATGCGCTGCGCCCGCGCGACCCCGACGTCCGGCTCGAGGTGCACGGCGGCGTCAATCGGCCGGGCTACGAGAAGTCGCCCGCGATCGCCGCCTTGTTCGAGCATGCCCGAGCGCTCGCCGCCGAGATCGGCTTCAAACTCCAGGACCTGAAAACGGGCGGCGGCAGCGACGGCAACTTCACCGCCGCCATCGCGCCCACGCTCGATGGATTGGGCGTCGACGGGGATGGCGGGCACACGCTGGAGGAGCGGCTGTACATCTCCAGCATCGAACCGCGCACGCGCCTGCTCATGCGGCTGATGGAGACGCTCGGCTGAACGTTCATTTGACGCGCGGGCCCACGCGGCCCAAATGGGCAGGCGAACAGGAGGCGGGGTGGAAGAGGCCGAAGTCGGGAAGCGGCTGCACGAGCTGCGGAAGCGCAATGGCATCTCGCAGCGCGAACTCGCCCGGCGCGCGGGACTGACCCACGGCACCGTATCCTTCATCGAGCACGGCAAGATCAGCCCGTCGATCGGTACCATGCGCCAATTGCTGGAGGCGCTGGACCTGACCCTGTCCCACTTCTTCGCGCCAAACGTTGCGCCCGCGCCGCGTTACTTCTTTCGGCGCGACGAACTGGTGGAAGTGGGCACCGGCGGCGTATCACTGCTCCAGGTCGGCGTGTCGCTGGTCGGGCGTCCGCTCCAGGTCCTGCTCGAAACCTACGCGCCCGGCGCCGAGACCGCGCGCGAGCCGTACCGGGTCGATGGCGGCGAGGAAGGAGGCGTCGTGATCGAGGGCGAGATTGAGGCGACGATCGGCGACGAGGTGCGCGTGCTGCGGCGGCACGACGCCTATCTGTTTCCCACCTCGCTCCCGCACAAGCTGCGCAATACCGGCACGAGCGTTTGCGTGATCGTCAGCGCGACTACCCCGCCCGTCTGACTGCTTGCGTGCGGACGGCGCGGGGCTTACGCCGTGGTTAGAGTTTTATCCACGGGAGGGGCGATTGGGCGGACAGATCGACGGGGCAGCGCCTATCGCGTTGCGCAAGCCTTACCTGCTGCTGCTCGCGGATATCGTTGATCCGGTGGTTGCCAAGACGGCGTTCGGGCTGCGCGACTGGCTGCCCGACGATGTGGTCGGCCAATGGCGCTTCTCGGACCGCGCGGTCGATCTCGGACTGCCGGATCTGGACCCGGAAGCGGCGGTCCGCGCCGGCGCACGCTCGGTGGTCGTCGGAGCGGCGCCGGTCGGCGGGCGGCTGCCCGCGCACTGGGTCGACGCGCTGGCGGAGGCGGCACGGGCCGGGCTCGACGTGGTCAGCGGGCTCCACGCCCGGCTCGGCGACCTGCCCGCGCTGGTGGCGGCGGCGGAGACCGGCGGAGCGGCGCTGCACGACGTGCGGCGGCCGCCCGACGACCTCCCGATCGGGACCGGGCACAAGCGGCCGGGCAAGCGGCTGCTGACGGTCGGCGCGGACTGCGCGATCGGCAAGAAATACGCCGCGCTCGCTATTGCGCGCGGGTTGCGGGCGCGCGGCGTCGCCGCCGATTTCCGCGCGACGGGCCAGACGGGGATCATGATCGCGGGCAGCGGTATCCCGATCGACTCGGTGGTGGCGGACTTTCTGGCGGGCGCGGCCGAATTGCTCTCTCCTGCCGCCGCGCCTGATCACTGGGATGTGGTGGAGGGGCAGGGATCCTTGTTCCATCCCAGCTATGCGGGCGTGGCGCTCGGGCTGATCCACGGGTCCCAGCCGGACGCGCTGGTGCTCTGCTACGACCCGGCGCGCCGGGAGATCGACGGGTGCGAAGGCTTCGCCATCCCGGATATCGCGACCGCGATCGCCAGGAACGTCGAGGCCGCGCGGCTCACCAACCCGGCGGCGCGGTGCGTCGGCCTGTCGCTGAACACCTCGCGACTGAGCGACGGTGATGCGCGCGGCCTACTGGAGGCCATGGCGGCCGAGCACGGGCTGCCCGTGATCGACCCGCTCCGCTTCGGCGTGGACGCGATCGTCGACGCGCTGATCTGACGACGATGGCGACGCGCGACCGGGCGGCCGCGCTCCTGCGATACGCGGTCGTCTGGGACAACCACGCCTGCATGCCGCTGCGGCCCGGCGACACGGCGTTTCTGGACCGGCTCGACGATGTGCGCCGCGCCGGCGTGACGGCGGTCACGCTCAATGTCGCAATGGACCCGATCCCCTGGGCGCAGACGTTCAAAATGCTCGCCACCATGCGAAGCTGGATCGCCGCACGGCCCGACAAATATGTGCTCGGCGACAGCGCCGCCTCGATCCGGGCCGCGAAGCGCGACGGCAGGCTGGCGGTCCTGTTCGACATCGAAGGCGGCGCGGCGGTCGACGATCTGCCTGATCTGGTCGAGGTCTATTATGCGCTCGGAGTCCGCTGGATGCTGATCGCCTATGATCGCTATAATCGGCTCGGGGCCGGCTGTCGGGTGAGCGACACCGGCTTGACCGCGTTCGGGCGTGCGGTGATCGACGCGATGGAGCAGGTGGGGATGCTGCTGTGCTGCTCGCACACCGGCGAGCGCACGGCTGCCGAGGCGATCGAGTATTGCCGCAATCCCGTCATCTTCTCGCATTCCAATCCGGCGGCGTTGCGCGCGCATCGGCGCAACATTCCGGATGCCTTGATCCGCGCCTGTGCGGCCAAAGGCGGGGTGATCGGGTTGGTAGGGTTCGGACCGTTCGTCAGCGACGAGCGACCCGTCCCGCTGGAGCGGCTGGCCGACATGGCCGACCATATCGCCGCGCTCGTCGGTCCCGCGCATGTCGGGCTTGGCCTGGACCAGGTTTTTGACGTGAACGAGGGCGCGCAACTGGCCAGGGATTATCCGGAATGGTTCGGCGGCTTCGCCTCGCCGGCGGATTTCCCGCCGATGCTGACATCGTCGGCCATCCCCGAACTGGTCGACATCCTGCTCACCCGCGGCTGGCGCGATGACGACGTGGAGGGGTTGCTCGGCGCCAACCTGCTGCGGGTAGCCGACCAGGTCTGGAAGTAGGGCCGCGCGTCAGCGATCGAAATTCCACCGCAATGTCGCCTGGAAGGTGCGAGGTTGCGGACGTGTGCCCTCCTTGTTGACCGCGATCGGGGAGTTGGGGAAGAGGATCGTATCCTCGTTCAGGATGTTCCTGGCGTCCAGATAAAAGCCGACCGCGCCGACCTCCACACCCACACGCAGGTTCAGATAATCCTGCCGCTCGTTGCGAAAGTTTTCCAAGGTGACGACGGTGCCGTTCGGCTGCCCTTGCCGCGTGATCGAGGCGTAGGGCGAGGAGTGCTGGTAGTCGACCCGCGCCATGCCGTACAGCCGCTCCCCGAGCGGCACGCGCGCGCTGGCGAATGCGGAGCCGGTGAACGCCGGCACGAAGTCGAAGCGCTGGCCGCGCACCACTTCCGCGTTGGTCACGTCCGACTTTATATCGTTGTAGGCCGCCGTACCGCCGATCTCGAAGCCGCCGCCGAGTCGCGCGGTGATCGAACCCTCCACGCCGTTCCCCGAGGCTTTGCCGACGTTGCGGGTTTCAGTGAGGAACACGTTGGGCGCAACGGCGACCAGGCCGTTGGCCTGACGGTCGCTATAGTCGACGTGGAAGCCGGCGACGTCGAAAAACAGGCGACCTCCGAACAGCGAGGCCTTCGTGCCGATCTCATAGTTCCACAGGCTCTCCGGGCCGAAGCTCGTGCCCGATCCGTTGAACCCGCCGCTTCGAAATCCCTTCGAGACGGTGGCATAGGTGGAGATATCATCGGTCCAGCCATAGCGGATCGAGCCGCGCGGGCTCAGCGCCCGGAAGTCCGCCTGGTTGGTCGTCGTGGCCGGGATCGTCGACGAGGTGGAGCGCCGGTCGTAATAATATCGGAGGCCGCCGCTCAAGTCGAGGCGCGGCGCCAGGCGCACCGTCAGGTCGCCGAACGCCGCAAAGGAATTGGAATTGACGGGGTCCGTTCCGACGCGCCGGGCGACCGCCGACGCTATTCCATTGAGAAAGAACGTGCGGTCGATGGCAGAGGTGTAGTTTCGATAGAACACCCCACCGACGTATTTGACCGGACCGTCACCGTTCGAGCTGACCCTCAGTTCCTGGCTGAACTGATGGTAGCGCGTGCTGAAGACGGCGAGGAACGGCGTGAACGGCGCGCTGAAGGTCAGCCCGCGCGTCTGGTAGCTGGATGACGACAGCAAAGTCCCGGGGCCGAAGTCGTAGGACAGGATGCCGTTGACGAGATGGCTGGTGTCCGACGCCGGGTAGAGCGAGGTCCGGCCCGGACGGGTGTATCGATCGGCGGTGCCGCTGATGCCGTCGGTATCGCTCTTCTGATCGTAATATTGGTAGAGCAGGCTGATCCGCAGCCGGTCGAGTTGGGCGAGCAGCTTGGGCCTGATAAACACGCGGCGCTGCTTGTTGGCATCCTCCACCCCGGCGGCGGGGTAGTCGATCCACCCCGGAAGTCGGTCGTAGCCGCCGGACACGCGCAGCCCGACCCGATCGGTGACGAGTGGCACCCCGATCGCACCGTCGATGCCATAGCCGTTGCTGCCATGCTCGACCGTGCTCGCCTTCGCTTCCACAAACCCGCCGATCTGGGTCAGGCTCGGATCGCGCGTGATGTAGCGGATCGTACCCGCGATCGAACCCTCGCCGAACAGCGTGCCCTGCGGCCCCCGCAGCACCTCGATGCGCGCGATGTCCACCAGCGGGAAGGTCGGATCGCGCTGTTGCTGGTCCACCGTCACGCCGACCTCGTCGACGTAGATGCCGACGATCGGCAGCCCGGTGCCGGCACCGGGATTGATGCCGCGCAGGGTGGTCTTGTTCGCGCCCGGAGACAGTTCCTGGATGTTCAGCCCTGGTATCGAATATTGCAGATCCTTGATGTCGATGGAGCCGCGGTCCTGGATCTCGGCCTGGCCGATAGCGGTGATGGCGAACGGCACGTCCGTGATCCGTTCCTCGCGCTTCCCGGCGGTCACGATGATGTCCCGCTGATTGCCGGTTTGGTCGTCGGTCGCCGGTGGCGTCGTCTTGCCAGTCCCGGCCTCCCCTTGCGCATCCGCCCGGACCTGCGCCTGAGCGACAGCGGGCGCCGAGGTCCCCAGCATGGCAGCGATAAGCAGTAACCGTCGCGACATCATTTTCCCCCTTCCCCAACCTCATTGACTGTTGGTTATAATTTTATAGCTTGATGGATAATTTCCTATCCGTCAACGGACAGGGCGCGGTTGTGTCCTTGTGCGATATTCCGCCTAGCCATGCGCCGCGCCACGGCGTCGGTGTCTTCGCCTGTCAGCGCTGACTCGGCGAGCACCTCGGCGGCCGTGTCGTGCAGCCGCGCAATCAGGGCGTCGCCATTGCCGTCGCCGACCTCGCGCGCGATACCGTCGATGACCGCGCCCGCTGAGGCGAGGAAATCGGGGACATAGCTTATCCCGCGCGCGACCAGCGTCGGCAGCGCGCCTGAGTCTCCAAGCTGGTTGTTCGCGCCGCCGCAGACGCCCCACGCCCTCATTGCTCCCGCCGCCGCGGTGGTGATTACGCCGCCGGTCGCGCATGGCGAGACCACGTCGACCGGCGCCTGCAGGATCGCGCCGGCGCCGACCGCTTCGCCGCCGACCTCGCGGGCGAGCCGTTCCGCGGCTCCGGCATCGACGTCGGCGACGACCAGCGTCGCTCCCGCCGCGGCCAGCAACCGTGCGACCCCCGACCCGATCAGCCCGCAACCCTGGACGGCGACGCTCAGCCCCGTGATCTCGCGCCCGCGATGCGCCGCCAGCGCGCGGATGCAATTGACGACGCCCTCGCCCGTGGCCTCGCCGAGGCGCGCGCCGGTGGTGTTGACGTAGCGCGTCCGCTCGGCCGCGCGCAGCAGGTCTTCCTGACGGGTGCCGAGGTCGCCAGCCGCCCGGTACAGCCCGCCAAGCGACTCGATGAATTCGCCCAGCCGGCCGAACGCCGCCGCCCGGTCCAGTCCGGGATGGTCGAGCACGACGGTCTTGCCGCCTCCCGCCGGCAGCCCCGCGATGGCGCATTTGAGCGTCATCGCCGCGGCGAGGCGCTGCGCGTCCGCGAGCGCCTCGCCGACACCGGAATAGCGCATGGTCCGGATGCCCCCGCAGGCCGGCCCGAGTGTCAGGTCGTCAAGCGCGACCAGCGCCTTCAGGCCGGACGCCGGGTCGCTCAACGCGAGCACGCGGGCGGCGGCCACCACCGCCATGTCGTCGAACAGGTCAGGCAAGGGCGGTCTCCCGTCGCGGCAACGTCTTGCCGGGGTTCATGATGTCGTCGGGATCCAGCGACGCCTTGATCGCCAGCATCACGTCGACCGCCGGCCCGTGCTCTTCGACCAGCAGCGGGATACGGTGCAGCCCAATGCCGTGCTCCCCCGTCGCTGTGCCCCCCGCCGCGATAGCGAGGCGCGCGATTTCGGTGGCGAGCGCGTCGGCCCTGGTCCGCTCGTCGGGCCGGTACAGCACCATCATGTGGAAGTTCCCGTCGCCGACATGCCCGACGATCGGACAGGTGAACCCGCTTTCCGCCGCGGCCTGCTCCGCCGCGGCGATGATCGCCGGTAGGGCGGAGATCGGCACGCAAGCGTCGGTCGACAGGCTGTCGTATCCGGGCTTCAGCGCGCGCGCCGCCCAGAACGCGTCATGCCGGGCGGTCCAGAGCCGCGTTCGATCCTCCTGCCGCTCCGCCCAGCGCGGCTCGGTGCCGCCGAAGCTCCTGAGCAGCTCGCTCATCATGGTCCGCTGCTCCGCGACGGCGGCGGGCGAGCCGTGAAGCTCGAAGAACAGCGTTGGCGCCGCCGAAAGGTCGTCGAGCCGCGAATAGGCGATGCAGGCCGCGATCTGGGTCCGGTCGAGAAATTCGATTCGGGCGATCGGCAGGCCGATCTGGAGGACCGCGGTGACCGCCTCCACCGCGTGCTCGACGGCATCGAACTGGCAAACCCCCGCCACGATCACCTCCGGTATGCCGAACAGTCGCAACTGCACCTCGGTGATGATGCCCAGCGTTCCCTCCGAACCGACATAGAGCCGCGTCAAATCGTATCCCGAGCTCGACTTGCGCGCCCGGCCGCCGGTGCGGATCACCTCGCCTTTGGGCGTGACCACCGTCAGCCCAAGGGTCACGTCGCGCATGGTGCCATAGCGAACCGCGTTGGTGCCGCTCGCCCGGGTCGCCGCCATCCCGCCCAGGGTTGCGTTGGCGCCCGGGTCCAACGGGAAAAACAATCCCTGATCGCGGATATGGGCGTTGAGCGCCTCGCGCGTCACGCCGGCCTCCACGCGAGCGTCGAGGTCCGACGCGTTCACCTGGAGGATGCGGTCGAGCCCGGACAGGTTGAGCGTCACGCCGCCATGGACCGCCTGAACATGTCCCTCGAGCGAGGTTCCGACCCCGAACGGAACGACCGGTACGCGGTGTTCGGCGCACAGCCGCACCACGTCGGCGACCTCCTCGGCGCTGGTCGGGAAGACGACCGCATCGGGCGGATGCGGGTCGCGCACGCCCTCACCCGCGCCGTGTGCCGCCCGCACCGCCTCGGTCGTCGCGAGCCGCTCGCCGAACCGCCCAGCAAGCAGCGGCAACAGCGGCTGGACGGAGCCGTAGCCGCTCACGCGTTCTCGTATCGGCGCGGATCGAGCTTGCGCAGCACGCCGTCGATACCGGGCTTGTTGAAACCCTTGTAGCCGTCGTTTCGCTCGATGTTCTCGAGATGGGCGGCGATCGCGCCGTTGAGTCGGACCTTCTCCCCCTCCTCCTCGCTCATGTGCCCGCCCGCCACGAGGGCGTCGACGCGCGCCGGGTCGACCGCGGCCCAGTCGCCTTCGGTCAGCTCCTGGTAAAGGTGCGGGAAGTCGGAGAACGGCTGCATCATCTTGAGGCCTTCCGCCGCCAGCTGGGCGCGCAGCGTGCGTTGCTCGTACAGGCCCGCGACGTGGTTGAGGCCCCCTTCAAGCAGCGATTCGCCGTGCAGGATCGACAGGACGCCCGCGCGCCGATGCCGGTCCAGCGGTGGCAGCGCGACATGCGCGAAGTCGATGTCGACTTCCTCCGGCGCGAGATCGACGTCGGCGAAGATCGTCGATCCGATCGCCGGCTGCTCGAGGATCTGCGATCCCCAGCCCGCCAGCGCGCCGGCGTACAGCATCTCGCGAAGCTCGTAGCCGAGCTTTTCCAGCAGGCGGATGCTGCGGCGGAAATGCGCGCGCGAGCCATCATAGGTGTGGTGGTCGATGTTGGACCAGCCGATGCCGGCCGCGTCCTGACGCGCCTTCTGCAGCCGGCCGGCCGGACAGCGGGTCATCCAATAGTCGCGCTCGGCCTTCAGCCACAGGTCGCATGCCCAGTCCGGACCGATCGCGGCAACGGCCGCGTCGACCAGCGCCTCGATATGGTCGAGGCCTTGCTCGACGCTGTCGAATTGCCGGCGGCGGGTGCGGAAACGCTGCTGCGTAATCCGTGCCTTCCGGATCGACGCGTCGTCGACTTCCGGCAGCTCATATCCCCTGAATCCGTTGCGTTCGACACCGCCAACCTGCACGCTGCCGGCCCGGAAAAGCACTGTGCGACGGTAAGGGCCATAGGCCTTGCCTTCGATCGGTGCGTCGATCGCCGTCGCGCGGAGCAGCTGTTCAACCGACTCGACGCGGAAGAACAGTCCGTCCTCGCCCACTCGGCGCACGAAACCGGGAAAGTGCCCGCGGGAATGCTCCCATACGCCATCATGCTGTGCGACCCAGCCGTGCGCCTCGATGGCGCGCATGGTGTCGTCGTCGTCAAACGTGAGGTGGTCGGCGATGTCGCGCAGCCGTACTCCGCAGGCGGCGAGCAGCCGGTCCGCATAGTCGCCCGCCACCTGGACCGCCGCCAGGCGACGGCCGATCTCACGCAGCAGCAGCTCCTCTGCGTCGGGCTGGCGCTCCCATTCGAAAACAGGCCTGGTTGCCACGAAGCTCTCCTTCCCGACCAATTTATCGCCGCCGGCGCTCGCATGCTTGTTGCTTCGGCGCGCAATCCGTGCGGATATCGGCACAATGGCACGGCTTTTCGGCGCGGCTGACCTCGTCCTGCTGGAGGCGCTCTTCGACGCGCTTCCCGACAGTCCCTTCTTCGTCAAGGACACGGCGCTGCGCTATGTCGCGGCCAACCGGGCCATGGCGCGCCTGTGCGGGGCGCCGCGCCCCGATGCGCTTATCGGGCGTACGGTCGGCGATTTCTTCCCCAGGCAATTGGCGATCCACTACGAGGCGCTCGATCGGCAGGTATTCGCCACAGGTCGTGCGATCACGAGCAGGCTCGACCTGTCGCGCGCCAACAGGATCCGTCCCGCCTGGCTCATCTTCTCGCGGATACCGGTGCGCGACGCGGCCGGCCGCATCATCGGAGTCGCGGCCTCGGCTCGGCGGCTCGATCGGCCTGACCGACGCCACCCCGTCTACCAGCGGCTCGCCGCCGCCGCCGAGCGCATTCGCGCCGATCCGGCGCGGCCGCTCGCGCTGAGCCGCCTCGCTGCCGGCGCCGGCGTATCGCGCTCCCAGTTCGACCGGGACTTCCGCCGCGTGTTCGGCGTGAGCCCGCAGGCGTTCCATGCGCAGGCGCGCATCGAACACGCCCTCTTCCTGCTCAGGGGCGATGCCAGGGTCTGCGATGTTGCGCAGGCATGCGGATTCAGCGACCAGAGCGCCTTTTCCCGCCGGTTCCGGGCGCTGATCGGGATGAGTCCGCGCGCCTGGCGGGCGATGGCGGCTGGCGAGGCCGCGGACGAGACGGCATGATGCGGCAGCGGGTTTCCACAGGCGAAGAAAGGATCGGCGGTGAGTTTGAAGCTGGAGCAGTGGAGCCGCACCTGGCCGCTGTCGGAGCCGTTCGTAACGTCGAACGCGGTGGACGTGGACGTGCCCACGGTGCAGGTCCGGCTGACGGACGGCGACGGCGTGTGGGGACGCGGCGAGGCGGTCGGCGTGCCATATGCGGGCGAGACCCCGGTGACGATGGGCGCCCAGATCGAACGCGTCCGGTCGGACGTCGAACGCGGCATCAGCCGCAACGACCTCCTCCAGCTCCTTCCCGCGGGCGGCGCGCGCCATGCCGTGGACGCGGCGTTATGGGATCTGGAAGCGAAGCGCGACGGGGTGTCGCCGTTCGCGTGTGCCGGCGTGCTTGCCGCGCCCGTCGACAGCGACTGCACGATCGGCATTCGCTCGCTCGCAGACTATGAACGAACTGCGCGACGGCTTTCGGGATACCGGACGCTAAAGGTGAAGGTCGGTGGCGGCGAGGCCGTCGCGGCCGTGGCGGCGGTCCGCCGGGGCGCCCCCTCGGCCCGGCTTATCGTCGATCCCAATCAGGCCTGGACGGTCGACCAAGTCAAGGCCTGGTCTCCCCGGCTGGCCGAGCTGGGGACGGTGCTGCTGGAGCAACCGGTCCCGGTGGGCGCGGAAGGCGGGCTTGACGGCTGGACCGGGCCGGTGCCGCTGGCGGCGGACGAGCTGGTGGACGACGTCGCCGACCTCGACAAGGCCGCCGGCCGGTTCCAGGTGATCAACATCAAGCTGGACAAAGCGGGCGGACTGACCGCGGCGCTGCGCCTGGCCGATGCCGCCGAGCAGCGCGGGTTCGGTCTGATGGTGGGATGCATGAACGGCTCGAGCCTGTCGATGGCGCCGGCAATGGTGCTGGCGCAGCGATGCCGGTTCGTGGATCTGGACGGCCCCTTGGCGCAATCGGAGGATTGGGACTGCGCCTTCGTCTACCGGGATGGCCGGGTCGCCGAGCCTCACCAGCCCCAGCTGTGGGGCTGACATCGTCAGGCCATCGGCGAAAGATATGGGACAAGGGCGGTCACGAACGTTTCGATCGTCTCGTCGCGCAGACCGGCGACGTTGACGCGGCCTGAAGCAGGCAGGTAGATCGCGTGCCGTTCGCGCAAGTCCATCACGCTGGCGGGATCGATCGGCAGCAGGGCGAATAAACCCTGCTGCCGCGCGATCGGCGACAGCGCCGGGTGAGCGGCGCCGAGCCGTGCGCGCACGGCGCCGATGCGGTCGCGCATGCCGGCGAGCTCCGCACGCCAGTCGGCCGCCAACGCCGGGTCTTCCAGGATCGTCCGGACGGCCGCGGCGCCATGGTCCGGCGGCATCGACCAGAGGCTGCGGGCCAGCGTCAGCAGCGTGTCGCGCACGGCCAGCGACGTCGCGGCACCGGCCGACTGGACCCACAGCGCACCGACGCGCTCGCGGTACAGGCCGAAATTCTTGTCGCAACTGTAGGCGACCAGGGCTTCCGGCACGGCGGCCAGCATCTTGCGAGCACCGGCGGCGTCCTCCACCAGGCCGTCGCCGAGCCCCTGGTAGGCGAGGTCGATCAGCGGCACGAGCCTGCGCGCGGCGACGAGATCGGCGAGCGCGCGCCACTGCGCGGCGGAAAAGGCAGCGCCGGTCGGGTTGTGGCAGCATCCGTGCAGGAGCACGATGTCGCCGGCCGACGCCGCGGCCAGCCCGTCCAGGACGCCGTCGAAATCGATGTCGCCCAGCGCGCGATCGAAATACGCATGCTCGCGCACCGCCAGCCCCGCCGCGCGGAAGATCGGACCATGGTTCGGCCAGGTGGGGTTCCCCATCCATATCGTCGATCCGGGACGGCTCATGGCGACCAGCTCGGCGGCGAGCCTGAGCGCACCGGTGCCGCCGGGAGTCTGGATCCCGGTGATCCGCCCGTCCCGCGCCAAGGGTTCGCCCAGCGCGATGTCGGCGATCAGGTCGGTGAAGGCCTGGTCGCCCTCTGCCCCCAGATAACCCTTGCTCGACTGGCTGGCGAGGAGCCTGGCTTCGGCGGCCTTGACCGCCCGCATGACCGGCGTCGCGCCGGCAACGTCGCGGTAGACGCCGACGCCCACGTCGATCTTGTCGGGCCGCGGGTCGGCGCGGTGCATGGCGATGACGGCGAGCAGCGCGTCCGGCTGCTGGCGCTCCAGGCTGCCGAACAGCGCCGGCGCGGCCGGGCGATCCGGCATCGCGGTCACGCCGCGATCCGGCTGCGCGCATAGGCCTGCGTGCCGCGCGTGTAGACCATGTCGGTCGGCAGGACCGTCTCGATCTCGATGTCCGGCTCGCTTTCGAGTTCGGCATAGAGCGGACTGAAATCGGTGTTCAGCGTCTGATCGAGCAGATCCTCGAAGCTGTCGATGACGAAATAATTCTGCTGGAAGTCGTCGATGCGGTATTTGGTCCGCATCAGCCGCTTCAGGTCGAACCCGATCCGGTTGGGCGACGGGTCGTCCAGCGCGAACACCGATTCCGCATAGGAGGAGACGATGCCGGCGCCGTAAAGCTTCAGCTCCTCGTCCGAGCGGACGAGCCCGAACTCGACCGTATACCAGTACAGCCGCGACAGGCGGTCGATAGCCCCCATCGCCGCGGCGCGCTGCCCGCCCTTGCCATAGGCCTGCATATAGTCGGCAAAGACCGGGTTCGCGAGCAGCGGCACGTGGCCGAAGACATCGTGAAAGACGTCGGGCTCCTGGAGATAGTCGAGCTCGTGCGGCTTGCGGATGAAGTTGCCCGAAACGAACCTGCGGTTGGCGAGGTGGTCGAAGAAGACGTCGTTGGGCACGAGCCCGGGCACCGCCACGACCTGCCAACCGGTTGCTTTCGTCAGCCGGTCGGACAGTTCCTCGAATTCGGGAATGCCGGGCCTGGACAGGCGGAGGACATCCAATCCCGCCATGAACTCAGGTGTAACCCGGCCCGGCAGCATGGCGACCTGTCGCTCGAACAGCATGTCCCAGGTCGCGTGCTCTTCCGGCGTGTAGGAGTTCCAGCCCTGCGGGATAGTCCAGTCGGCGGCGGCCCCCTCGGGGCGGATCGGATCTGCTTCAGTCATATGAAGACGATTGCAGAAATACTGGAAACTCGCATGTCATTTTTTGTGTTTAAAACAGTGTTCTGTGAGAAGGTTTGGCATTGATCGTGGATTTGGTGAAACAACCCATTCAGATGGATGGTGTCGACCGGCGCATCGTTGAGCAGCTGCAACGCGACGGCTCGCTCAGCAGCGCGGAGCTGGCGAAGACAGTGGGCGCATCCCCGGCCTCGACGTGGCGCAGGATCAAGGCGCTCGAGGCGGCCGGCGTGCTCGGGCGCACGGTCCGGCTGGTCGACGCGGAGGCGGTCGGGCGCGGCGTGAACGTGCTGTGCAGCATCCGGATACGCAGCCACGCGGCGGAACACCGCAACGCGTTCGAACAGTTCATCGACGGGCGGCCCGAAGTGATGGAATGCTATTCGATGTCGGGCGACTGGGACTATCTGCTGCGCATCGTCGCTGCGGATGTCGCCGACTACAACCGGTTCCTGATGAGCACTTTGCTGCCCCATCCTTCGGTCGCGGCCGGTTCGTCGCGCTTCGTGCTTGCGGTGACCAAATACACGACGGTGCTGCCGCTTTGACGGCGCGCCTCGGCCGATGCGTGAGGAACAGCGGCTATTCCAGTACGACCTCGTCATGCGTCGTCCCGGCGGGGACCATCGGGTAGCATTTCTCGACATGGGCGACTTGGCAGTCGACGAGCACCGGCCCTGGCGTATCAAGCATCGCCGCGATCACCGGAGCGATCGCTGACGTGGCTATACCTTGGCTTCAAGAGGGAGCAACTGTGGGGAACGCGCAAGCGTTGGCGGCAATTTATGCCGTTTTTCGGTCAAGTTGGTCCGGATCTCGCCTCCGCACTTGCCGACACCCCATTGATGTGCCCGTGCTTTTGCTCGACCATGTCGGCGAGCAACACACCGCATATTGAGTCCGGCCGAGTTGACCAGCAGGCTGACCGTGCCGAACGCCTGTTCCGCTGCGTCGAACAGGGCGGTTACCGCTGCCTCATCACCGACATCGGTCTGCCGCGATCGCGCGATCCTGATCGCCGATCGAGGCGCAGACGCGCCGTGCCGCGGCATCGTACCTGTAATAGGTGATGACAACGCGCGCGCCGGCATCGCCCAGCGCCTCGGCGCATGCCGCACCGATGCCGGATTTACCGCCTGTCACGATCGCCACCTGGTCATCAGACATCACGTCGTCGCCGAGGGAAAGGTCGGCATCAGTCGGTAAGAGTGATACACATGGCAAGGTGCTTGCTGTCGCCTGGGGCGATCTCGATGATCCCCGGCTTGTCACGAATGTCGCCGCTATAGCCGACCGGGTCGGAAAAGCCCTGCCAGGGCTCGATAGAGACAAATCCGGCGCCCGGCTTGGTCATGATTGCTCTTTTGGCTTCGCGATAATATCTGCGGGGACGTCTGTTCCTCGAACCGCCAACGGCGAATCAGAGCCGTTAGTTCCGCCAATGCCGAGCCCCTAATTGCTGAGGCTGCCACTGGTGCCCGCGCGACAGGTAGCGACAAACGCCCGCTTGTGATCCGCCCGAAACGGGCATAGCGGCACGCAACTGATGTAACCTGTATCGTTGGTGCGCATGGCCCGACCCGAACCCAGTCTGCTCGTTTCTATCCACGATGTCTCGCCGAAGTTCGAAGGCGCGGTCGACCGGCTTGCCGATCTCGTCTCTGCCGGGATGACCGATGGCCCGCGCTACGCGATGCTGGTCGTGCCCGATCACTGGGGCGACGCACCGATTCGTGGCGGCACGCCATTCGCCGCCCGCCTGCGCGCCTGGTCGGACGCGGGAGTCGACATGTTCGTGCATGGCTGGTTCCATTTGGACAAAAGCGAGCACACGAGCGCGCGGGCCCAGTTCAAAGCCAAGCGGATGACCGCGGGAGAGGGTGAGTTTCTCGGGCTCGACCACGCTACGGCGCGCGCCAGGATGGCGAACGGGCGCAAGCTCGTCGAGGACATTATCGGACGACCCGCGACCGGATTCATCGCACCTGCGTGGCTATATGGCGACGGCGCGATGCGGGCGTTGAGCGATGAAGGCTTCGCCCTTGCCGAGGATCATATGAAAGTGTGGCGGCCGGAGACGAGCGACGTCGTGGCGAAGGGGCCAGTGATCACGTGGGCCAGCCGCAGCCGGTGGCGGATCGCGTCGTCGCTGGCGGTCGCGTCGCTGGCACGTGCGGCGCTGCCACGGCGGCCGTGGATGCGGGTCGCCGTTCATCCTGGAGACACCAGCGTCCCTGCACTGACCGACAGTATCGCGCGGACGATCGGCACGCTATCGCGCGGCGCGCGTTTCGCCCGGTATCGCGAGCTTGTGGCCGCCACAGGCGCGTGAGGCGGCGGCGGACTGTTTGAACGGGGGAAGGGAAAAGACGGAAGGCAGGAAGGCAGCCGACGCATGGGTGAAATGTCACAAACTGCGCGTGCGTTGCACGTTACCACGGTTGCCGACTGGGCAAGGGATGCGAGCGATCGCGTCGCGGCGCCGTGGATCCGTCGGGCTGGACCGCTGCTCTCGTTCGCGATCCTGCTGGTCGTGGCCAAGGCGCTGGGGCAGCGCGATCTGGTCGCATTATGGCACATGACGCCGGCGACGCCATGGTTCTGGGCGGGCATCGTGGTGTTCCTGTCGATCCAACCGGTTGCGGATTTCCTGATCTTTCGCGGGTTGTGGCCATTGCCCTGGGCAGGGCTGGGCGCGTTGTACAGAAAGTCGGCATCAAACGAGCTCCTATTCGGATATTCAGGCGAGCTGCAATTCTATCTGTGGGCGCGACGGCGTGCGGCGGTGCCGGGGTCACCGTTCGGGGCAGTACGCGATGTCGCAGTGTTGTCGGCGCTGGCCGGCAACGTGGTGACGATTGCACTGCTGCTCGCAGCCATCGCATTGCCCGGGCCGCTCGAGTTCGGGGCGATGGGACCGCACGTGCTGTGGTCGGCGGTGTTGCTGGTCGCGTCGTCGATGGCAGTGATGCTGTTCCGGCAGCGGTTGCTTGCGATGGATCGCGCCCAGTTCTGGCGAATCGGCGTGATCCACTTGCTGCGCTCACTGGCGATGACCGCGATGATCGGGCTGCTATGGTCGATGGTGGTGCCGGATGTCTCGGCGGGATGGTGGCTGTTGCTCGCAGCTGGGCGGCAGTTCGTTACCCGCCTGCCGTTCCTGCCCAACAAGGACGTGGTGTTCGCGGGGCTGGCAGCGGGAATGCTGCACGGCGCACCCGATATTGCCAACACGGTGGCGCTGGTGGCTGGCGTGATCTTCGTCGGGCAAATCGTGATCGGCGCAGCGCTGGCGATGGCCGACCTCGCGCGCGAGACGGCGGACATGGAGGCGCTGTAATGCGCATCGTCGACGTCTGTGCCTTTTATACGCCGGCGGGCGGCGGGGTCAGGACCTATGTCGAGCGCAAGCTGAAAGCGGTGCCGGCCGCAGGGCACGAGGTCGTCATCCTTGCGCCCGGGCCCGAGGACCGGATCGAGGAAGTAGCGCCGGGCGCCGTCATAGCGACGATCGCCGCGCCGCCATTTCCGCTTGATCGCGACTATCACTATTTCGACGACCAGGAACGGCTCCACGCTGCACTCGACCGGTGGCGGCCGGACCTGGTCGAGGTCGCCTCGCCGTGGACGAGCGCCGCGATGGTCGGGCGCTGGCCCGGGAAAGCGCCCCGCGCGCTGATCATGCATTGCGACTTCCTGTCGGCCTATCCGTATCGCTGGCTTCAGGGCCTGTTCCCGATCGAGATGATCGACCGGCGGATGGAGTGGTACTGGCGCCATCTGAGGCGGCTGGACGAGCGGTTCGATTTCGTGGTGAGCGCGAGCAACGACCTGACGCTTCGGCTGCGCGCCGGAGGCGTGGGCAAAGCTCAGACGATTCCGATGGGGGTGCAGCCGGGCGTCTTCTCGCCCAGTCTGCGCGATGCCGGGTTGCGGGCAGAGATGCTTGCGCAATGCGGATTGCCGTCCGAGGCGACATTGCTGATCGGTCTTGGCCGGCTAGCGGCCGAGAAACGCTGGCCAATGATCTGTGAGGCTGTCCTCGCAGCGGGGTCGGCGCATGCGGTGGGGCTGGTCCTGTTCGGCGCCGGGCGAGATCGCGCGCGGGTGATCCGAGCAACGCGGGGGTCGCCACACATAACGATTGCGCCGGCGATGGCCGATCGTGCGCGGCTGGCGGCGATGCTGGCGAGTGCCGACGCGGTAATACACGGATGCGAGGCCGAGACCTTCTGTATGGTGGCCGCTGAAGGAGCGGCGAGCGGGCTGCCGCTGATTCTTCCCGATCGTGGAGGGGCAGCAGATCACCACCGGCCAGGACAAGGATTGCGTTACGCGGCGTGCGATGTGCGCGATCTGACGCAACGCCTCACGGCATTTCTCGCGGACGCGCCCGACGAACATCGCCGCCGTGCCGCGTCGAGTGCATCTTCGATCCGCACTATGGACGAGCATTTCGACGAACTCCTCGCCTTGTACGAGAGCCATGGCGCGCGCGTTGCGGCCTGACCCCGCCGATTGGTGCGCAGGTGATGATCCCCGGCCGGTATCGATATTAGGGGCCGGACTCACTGCCGATACCATAAGCCAAGGCCCCCTTTTTCCGCCACCTGCGCAACGGTCGACCGTGATGCAGCTGCTGTCGATGAACAACCGGCCCGGCGCATCGCCGGCCCCCGCCGGCGCGCTGAAGTCCGCACATACGGTCGTTACGCGGTCTTTTGCAGACGGATATTCGGTAGATCGTGCACGATCAGGCGGCATCTGACTTTTCGAAGGCGAGTCTCAGTTTTCAGGCACCATCAATGTCACTAGATTACCGGTGCGGGCATCGAAGACTAATTCAGCCTTCGAAAAAGTCGCAATCCTCGTACCACGCGGCCCAGACATCGCGAACCGTCCGGCTACCTCAGCCAGTAAAACCGGCGTCGCACCAGGCAATCCGAGATCGAGTGCGTCTAGGCGATCACTAGCGGCGCGTGCGCTTAAAAGCTCAACTCGTCCCAACCTTGCGCCCCGCACGTCGATTCGACCGAGCATTGTCTGAGACGCCAGGAATGCGGCGATCTGAGACCGGGAGCGCTCAGCACTGGTAAAAGGACCCTGTAACGCGGCGGTGCCGGCGGCATCCGGACCACGCTCTGCCAGTGATTTGACCCGCTCCAACGAGAGTGGCCGAGGCGCAGGCCCATTGTTCGGCGATGGAACGGGTATCTGCTTTTCGCAACAAGCGGTCACAAAGCCTCCGCCCGAAACATTGGCGGGGAAGAAAAGCCAACCTCCCAGAGGCGGGTTATCGTTGCTCACTACCCCGCTCGTTGATCGATTTACCAGCGCCCCCGGAGCCGCAAATTGGTTCGACGAAAGCGAGACTTGCGAAAGCCGGAACAATTCCGCATCGGCCGCGGAGCCCTTCGAGCCCGCCAACTCCTGACCGATCGTCTGGGTCGTCGCGATCATCGAATTTTTGGTAGACTTGCCGGAATGGAGGACCACGGCATTGAGATTGGCTTGCGCAACGACCACGTAAAAGCTCGTCGAATTTGCACCTTGGGAGGTATCTTTCACTATCAAGAACTGTAGATCGTCAGTGACGCCGTTGATCGCTCCCAACCAATGAAAACTGAAGCCGTGTCCGGGTCGGACATCAGCCCAGAAAAAGTCCGTGTTCTTACGCCCAGTTCCGCGGATAAAACCGACTTCTACCCAGCATGCGCCAAACTGATTGGTTCGGCATTTGGGTGAATTCATGTCAGCGAGCCACATTTCATCGTCAACGAAACCGTCGCAGCCGTTGCACTGAAGCTTTAGCGGCCAAACGACGGTTGACGCGGCAAATATTTCGCTGGCGTCCGTCCAGCGGACCTGTCCGTAGCAGTGGACGCCGCCGCCTGACGTGCCACAAGAGTAGCTCGAGGCGTGCGCACCGGAAGGGCTCAGGCCGACAATAACCAATATAAGAAAGGTAGCCATAGCGACTGAGATTTTGCCAAACAAAGCCATTACCGCCTCCTAGATAAGACCTGGGATCGCTGGGACTGGTCTTTTAAGTTGCGTCAAGCTTCACCAGGCTTGGCATCACCCACGTCCATGCGGCGATGAATACTGCCGCGATAGCTTGACAGTGAGTCACGTCGTTTTCGGTGGCTGCCGCCGAGAATGTGTGGAGAAGAGCAAGATCTGCCGTAGACGCAACCCACAAAATGAAGGCGACCGCCGACACCATCACCGCCAACCAGTTCGTCGAGTTTGTTTGTGTCGAGTGGTACGCCGCTGCTCGCACCACGACCAGCGATACGACCGCCACCAGCGCTCCTACGACCGGGCTGATCGGCGCCTTCGATGCGAGCGTGTACAGTGTCACGGCTTCCGCCGGAAACATCGTCATCAACTTCGCCAAATAGGGCGGGTCGCTTGCGGCGGACTGTTTCGGCGCTGGCGCGGCAGGCCCGGGTGCCGGTGCCAGAGGGACAGACGGCAGCGGCGGCGAATAAATGCGGGGTATATCATTCATTTGAAAACCCCTTCATGAGCAGCGCGCCCTGCAAGGCTGGGGCCGAGGCCGTCAACTTGTTCAGAAAACCCTTGATCTCTGGTATTTTGGTAACGGTTTCCAGTGCATCACCGCCATTGTTGGCGGCATCATAGATTGGTTGTTGAGAAGGAGCGTCGTTTGGCGCTGCTGCGTCTGCAACGCGGCTGCCTTCATCGCTCCAATGCTTGGGATTGTCGTAGAATGGGGACGTGTCGCCATATCGAGGCGACGTGAGAAAACTGGCAAGCCGATCAGCATAAAACGCGAGAAGGCGTGAAAACCCGTCGCGTTCGGCGTCAGAAAAGTCACCTCTTTCCGCCAATGCCGACAGCTTGTCTCGGAAGGCGCTCCCCGATCGAATGGTTTCTGCGAGTGTCGCCATCAGATAACTCCCCAGGCGGTTGCAGCATCGACGGTAAGCTTGAGCGCCTTGAAGATGCGCTCTTCGTTGATCCTTGATTCTTGAGTCCGCTGCTCGGGACTCAGATCGCCGCGCAATAGCTTGCCAAGGCCACCGTTTGCTGCCGCTAGCGCATCAACGGCCTCCTCAAATGAATCTGCTACCTTTTTTATACTCGCCTGTTCGAACTCGGCCTGTTGGATGAGCTTAAGAAACGCCCTTCGCGCTTCAAAACCGAGACCGTTTCGTTCGTTAATATCGGCGCGACGTAGGGAGCTCGTTTCGATTTCCGCGTAAGCCCGCGTTGTGGCGCTGTTCCAGTCGACAATTTCTTCTTTAAGGCTGTCTAGGATGGCGTCGATGTCAGCTGCACGTTTTCGATAAACGCTGCCAACATCTTTCGCGCGGCTTGCTTCATCTGCCAGATCGACAAAGAACTGGGCAAGCGCAGTCGCTGTTTTGGCCTGCTTTGTTTCCAGATTTGGTATAGCTGGAAGTACATCAGGAAGCACGGCATCCGTAAGCGCCTTTGCGTCCGCAGCCTTTTGCGCTGCCGACGCAAGAACGGCGCTGACGTCGGTCTTCGGGCGGTCGGCAATCGCTTTGAGCGCAGCGGCGTATTCGGCAACGGCGCCGATCATGAGCACCGTTGGCTTAAGCCGATCCCCACTGACACTCGTGAAATGTAAGAGTTTCGTGCGGTAGCCGACAAGCTGTTGGTCTTTATCGCTCGCACACAATGGCGGCAGCGGCGCCCCCCTAATTGGCGGCCCTGATGGAACGAAAACATAAATCTCATCGACGGGCGGGCAATTAGGATCGCTGGCGATCAACGTGAAAAGCGCGTCCTGCCGATGTATCTTTATCGAGTCCAGAGCCGCGTTGGCCTGCGTAACAACAGCATTCGCCGTCAATGTAACCCTGTTGGTACCTTCCAGTCGCAGGGCATTGATGGCGCAGCCAGAGGCGCTCAAAAGTAGAACAGGTGCAATGAACCGCAAACCAAGTGGTCGCATGTCGTACTCCCGTGCGATTGTACTACAGGCAACCGGCGGCAGCGATGAGCAACTTGCGAATCGGCGCCTGGCTTGCAGGCCCAACCGATAACTGTTTTGCAGTCTAGTCAACGACTTTCATGTTCATTTCGACTTGATCTAATTGACCCCCTGATCAAATACGTTGCCTGCGGCCTTGCGCTCTAGAGCGGTTTTAAGCTGATTTGAATCGTGAGGGGATTCACAAGAGCGTGGTTT
>NZ_CAXTHV010000021.1:0-61243 GCF_964244265.1 uncultured Sphingomonas sp.
CGTCGAGGCGCAGGAAGCTGCCGTCGCTCTCGTCGGCCTCGACCACCATCCAGTCGCTCGCGCCCAGCCGCGCGTTCGAGCCGTAGCTGTTGATGATGCCGCCGTTGATCACCGTCGGATCGACCCCGCCGGCGTCGAGCAGCGCCGCGATCATGCTGGTCGTCGTGGTCTTGCCGTGCGTGCCGGCGACCGCCACGGTGGATTTAAGCCGCATCAGTTCAGCCAGCATCTCGGCGCGGCGGACCAGCGGGATGCGCCGTTCCAGCGCTGCCTCGACTTCCGGATTGCCTCGCCTGATCGCGCTCGAGGTGACGACCACCGCCGCATCGCCCAGATTGTCGGCGGCGTGGCCGATCTTCACGTCGATGCCCTTGTCGCGCAGACCCTGAACGACATAGCCGTCGGCGACGTCCGAGCCCTGCACGGCATAGCCCAGATTGTGCATCACCTCGGCAATGCCCGACATGCCGATGCCGCCAATGCCGACAAAGTGGATCGCGCCGATATCGGTCCCGAACCCGCTCATGCGTAGGCGATCTCGCCGCTGGGGCCGGCCGGCTGCGCCTTACCGATGAGCATGTCCGCGGGCGGGTGATCCAGCCCCTCGACCAGGTCGGCAAGATCGCGCGCGGCGTCGGGATGGCCGCAGGCGCGCGCCCGAGCCGCGGCGTTTTCCAGCGCGTCGGGTTCCAGGCCGAGCTTCTGCATCTGCTTGGCCAGCTCGATCGGCGTGAACCTATCCTGCCCGATCACCCGCGCACCCCCGGCCTCGGCGATCTCGCGGCAATTGGCGGTCTGATGGTCATCGGTCGCCGACGGCAGGGGTACCAGGATCGCGGGACGCCCGGCGGCGGTCAGCTCGGCGATGGTCGAGGCGCCGGCGCGCGCGATGACCAGATGCGCCCAGGCCAGATCGCGCGGCAGATCGGGGAGATAGGTGGCGAGATCGGCGGCGATCGACAGCTCGGCATATTTCGCGCGGGCGCGGTCGATATCCTCGACGCGCGCCTGATGCGTCACCTGCAACCGCCGGCGAAAACTGACCGGCAGCATCGCCAGCCCTTCCGGCACGACCTGGCTGAGCACGGTCGCCCCCTGGCTGCCGCCGGTGACGAGCACGCGGAAGATACCGTCCGCCTCGAGTAGCGGGAACGGCCGATGGCGCAGTTCCAGGATCGAGTCGCGCACCGGATTGCCGACGAGGCGGACCTTGCCAGCGTAACTTGCCGACAACCTCTCGACCTTGGCATACGAGGTAGCGATCGCATCGACCCGGCGCGCGACCAGCCGATTGACCCGTCCCAGCACCGCATTCTGTTCATGGACCGCAGCCGGTATCCGGCGGTTGAACGCCGCCAGCAACACTGGGAGTGCGGGATAGCCGCCAAAGCCGATCACCGCCGCCGGCCGCAGGGTGCGGCACAGATCGACCGCCATCGCGCGGCTCTTCACGATTGCCCGGCCGGCCCGCAGCCAGCCGAGCGGCCCGCCCTCCAGCCGCCGCGCGGGCAGGACATGCGTCGCGATGCCCTCGAACAAGCCGGGAAAACGAACGCCGCGCGCGTCGCTGATCAGGTCGACGCGATGCCCGCGCCGTATCAGTTCGGCCGCCAGCGCCGCCGCCGGAACCATGTGCCCGCCGGTCCCGCCGGCGGCGAGGATGAACTGCCGCGCCTTGGTCATTCGCCGCTCCATCGGACGATATAGGGAGAGCGCGTCACAAACGGGTTCCGGCGCGTGAATGCAAGCAGCAGCCCCATGCCGATCGACAGCGCGATCATCGACGATCCGCCATAGCTGATGAACGGCATCGTCATCCCCTTGGACGGCGCCAGACCGGTATTGACCGCCATCGAGATCAGCGCCTGGCCGCCGAACTGGATCGCCAGCCCCGACGCCGCGAGCATCCGGAACTCGTCCTGCTCGTCGAGCAGCTTGACGAACACGCGGACGACGATCGCCAGGAACAGCGTGGCGATGATGGCGCAGGCGATCAGCCCGAATTCCTCGCCGATGACCGAGAAGATGTAATCGGTATGCGCCTCGGGCAGGCCGAACTTCTTCTGGCCCATCGACGGACCGGTGCCGAGCCAGCCGCCGGCGGTCAGCGTCGCCCGCGCCGCGTCGGTCTGGAAATGGTCGGTGCCGGCGCCGGCTCCCGGGAACAGGAAGGCATCGATCCGTGTGCGGGCGGTGTCGTAAAACAGATAAGCCGCGATCAGCCCGAGCGGCGCTACGCCGACCAGCCCGGCGATCATCCGCATCGACACGCCGGCGACGATCAGCAGCGACAGCCACACGGTGCAGAACAGCAGGGTCTGGCCGAAATCGGGCTGCAGCATCAGCAGCATCGCGATCAATCCAGTCATCGCCCCGGTCAGGATCGCGACCGGCAGGCCCGGTTCCTTGACCCTGAGCGACAGCAGCCAGGCGGTGGTGACGATGTACAGCGGCTTGAGGAATTCCGACGGCTGGAACTGCGCGATGCCGAACCCCAGCCAGCGCCGCGCCCCGTTGACCTCTACCCCCACTAACGGCACCAGCGCGAGCATCGCGACAAAGCCGACGCAGCCGATCAGCGCCAGCCGCCGTGCCACCCCGACCGGCAGCATCGACACGCCGACCAGCACCGGCAGCGACACGCCGACCCAGATCAGCTGGCGCCAGAAATAAAATAGCGGCGCCATCTTGTGGGTCGCGTCCGAGTAACGCTGCGCCGAAGCGGGCGAAGCGGCGGCCACCGCGACCAGCCCGATCGCCATCAGCAGCAGCGTGAGCACCAGCAGCACGCGATCGATGTCCCAGAACCAGGTGCCCAGCGGCGACCCGTCGCTGCGCCCGCCACGCCGTGCGATCCGGGACATCAGCCCGTCCGGCTTCACCTGGATATTCAAGGCAGTTCCCCCACCAGCCGGCGAAAGGTGTCGCCCCGATCCTCGAAGTCACGGAATTGGTCGAACGAGGCGCAGGCCGGAGCCAGCAGCACCACCTCGCCGGGCTCGGCATTGGCATGGGCGGCGGCGACGGCGTTGGCCAGCGTCCCGTAACAGCCGACGACCAGCCTGTCCTTGAGCAATTGGTAGAAGCCCGGCCCCGCCTCGCCGATCGTGTAGGCCAAGCGGACATGGTCGAACCAGGGCGCGCAGGCATCGAGATCGGCGCTCTTCGATTGTCCCCCCACGATCCAATGGATTCGGTCGAACGCCGCCAGCGCCGGCGCGGCGGCCTCCGCATTGGTCGCCTTGCTGTCGTTGACATAGGTGACGCCGCCGACGACCCCGACGCGCTCCATCCGGTGCGGCAGGCCGCGAAAGCTGGCCAGCGCGCGGTCAATCGCCTCGTTCGGGAGGCCCAGCGCCTCGGCGGCGTTGATCGCGGCGAGCGCGTTCTGCGCGTTATGCGGTCCCTTCAGCGACGGCCATTTCGACTGGTCCATGCATATGCCCGGCGCGATCCTGGTCACGTCGGCATTGCGGCCATGGACGGCGAGGTCGCGCGCGATCGCCGCGGACGGCGCATCGCCGATGCCGATGATCGCGGCGTGGCCAGGCGACTGCATCGCGAACAGCCGTGCCTTGGATGCGGCATAGGCGTCAAAACCGGCATAGCGATCGAGATGGTCGGGCGTGATGTTGAGCAGCACCGCGACGTCGCAGTCGAGGCTGGTGGTCAGGTCGATCTGGTAGCTCGACAGTTCGAGCACGTAGATGCCGCCTTCAGGCAACGGCTCCTGCTCCAGGATCGGGAGGCCGATATTGCCGCCCATCGTCGACGGGATGCCGGCGGCGCGGACGATGAAGTCGATCAGCGCGGTGGTCGTCGACTTGCCGTTGGTGCCGGTGATGCCGACCACTCGATGCGGCGGCAGGTCGGCGCGCGCCTGGGCGAACAATTCGATGTCGCCGATGATCGGCACCCCGGCCGCGCGCGCGCGGCCGGCGATCGGATGACGGTTGAGCGGCACGCCGGGCGATACGACCACGCCGGCAAAAGCGGTGAGATCGATTGCCATGGGATCGGCGATGGTCAACCTGCCCGTCCCGCGGAGAAACTGATCGCGCCGCCCTTCCTCCTCGTCCCACGCCGTCACCTCGGCGCCGCTCGCCGCCAGCGCGCGCACCGTCGCCGTGCCCGAGCGCGCCAGACCGAGCACTGCGTAACGTCCGCCGCGCCAGAGGGGCGAGGTGATCACCGGAGCTTCAACGTCGACAGCCCGGCCAGCGCCAGCACCAGCGCGATGATCCAGAACCGGATCACGACGGTCGGCTCGCTCCAGCCCATCTGTTCGAAATGATGGTGGATCGGCGCCATCTTGAACACGCGCTTGCCGGTGCGCTTGTACCAGAACACCTGGATGATGACCGACAGCGCCTCGACCACGAACAGCCCGCCGATGATGCCCAGCACGATCTCGTGATGCGCGGTCACCGCGATCGCCCCCAGCGCGCCACCCAGCGCCAGGCTGCCGGTGTCGCCCATGAACACCGCCGCCGGCGGCGCGTTGAACCACAGGAAGGCGAGCCCCGCGCCGACGATCGCGCCGCAGAAGATCGCCAGGTCGCCCGCCCGGGGCACGTGCGGGATGCCCAGATATTCGGCGAACTTAACGTTGCCGGCAAGGTAGACGATCACCATGAACGCCACCGCCGCGATGATCACCGGCATCGTCGCAAGACCATCGAGCCCGTCGGTCAGGTTCACCGCATTGCCGAACCCGACGATCGTGAACGCGGCGAACAGGATGTAGAAATAGCCGAGGTCGATCGACAGCTTGCTGAAGAACGGCACATAGAGGTGCGTGCCGTTGACATGGACGATGATCGCGCTGGCGATCCCGGCGATCGCGAACTCGCCGATCAGCCGCAGCCGACCCGACACGCCGGCGGTGCTCGCCTTTCTGACCTTGTCGTAATCGTCGAGGAACCCGATCGCGCCGAACCCCAGCGTGACGAACAGGCACGACCATACGAACGGGTTGCTCAGGTCCATCCACAGCACGATCGACGCGGCCATGCTGGTCAGGATCATCAGCCCGCCCATCGTCGGCGTCCCGCGCTTGGCCAGGTGGCTCTGCGGCCCGTCCAGCCGGATCGGCTGTCCCTTGCCCTGGCGTACGCGCAGCCAGCCGATGAACCACGGCCCGATGATCAGCCCGATCAGCAGCGCCGTCGCCACCGCCGCGCCGGTGCGGAATGTCTGATAGCGGATCAGGTTGAGGGCCCCGGGAAAGCCGAGATGCTGCGCGATCCAGTAGAACATTACGCCTTCCCGCCCGCGAGCGCCGCGACCAATGCCGACAGCCCGACGCCGTTGGACCCCTTGACGAGCACCGCGTCGCCCGGGGCCAGCACCGCGGTCAGTCGGTCGCGCGCGGCGGCGACATCGGCGACATGGACGAAATCCACCTTCCCCTCAAGCGCTTCGGCCAGCGGACGCATTGCCGCGCCGACCAGGATGACGGTTCCGGCTCCCGATTGCGCGACCGGATCGGCCAAGGCGGCGTGATAATCGCGCGACGATTCGCCCAGCTCGCGCATCTCCCCCAATACCGCCAGCTTGCGCGGCGCCGGTTCGGCCGCCAGCACCGCCAGCGTCGCGCGCATCGACGCGGGATTGGCGTTGTAGCTTTCGTCGATGACCAGCGCCTCGCCGTCCGCCACCGGCACCGTCAGCCGCGCGCCGCGCCCGGCCAGCTCGGCGAGTTCGGCCAGCGCGAGACCCGCCAGCGGCAGGTCGCCGCCCACCGCGTCGACCGCCGCCAGCACCGCCAGCGCGTTCGACACCCAATGCCGCCCGGGCGGGGCCACGGTAAAGCTCAGTTCGCGGGATCCGACGCGCGCGGTAACGAACGTACCGCCACTCGCCACCCGCATCGTCTCCAGCGCGCAGACGTCGGCGGCAGGATCAAAGCCGAAGCCGACCACGCGATCGGCATGGCGAACGGCGGCGCTCGCCAGCCGGTCGCGGTGCGGACTGTCGCACGGTATGATCGCCACCCCGCCCGGCTCCAGCCCCTGGAATATCTCGGCCTTGGCATCGGCGATAGCGGCTTCGTCGGGGAAGAACTCGGCATGGGCGGGGGCGATGGCGGTCACGATCGCGACATGCGGGCGCACCAGACGGGTCAGGTGGGCGAGTTCGCCGGGATGGTTCATGCCCATCTCGAACACGCCGAACCGCGTCTTCGCCGGCATCCGCGCGAGGCTGAGCGGCACGCCGACATGGTTGTTGTAGCTCTTGACCGAGCGGTGCGCCGCGTCCGGCGCCGCACGATCCAGCGCGGCGAACAGCGCCTCCTTGGTCCCCGTCTTGCCCGCCGACCCGGTCACGCCGATCACCCGCGCATCGACCCGCGCCCGCGCCGCCACCGCCAGCGCGTCGAGTGCTGCGGCGGTATCGGCGACCAGGACATGAGGGTGCGGGGCCGGAGTGCTGACGATCGCTCCGGCCGCACCCTGGGCGAACGCCTGATCGAGGAAGCGGTGACCGTCGGTGGTCTCCCCGGTCAGCCCGACGAACAGGTCGCCGAGGCCGACCTCGCGCGAATCGAACGTCACGCCGGACACGGCAAAGGCCGTGGAGGCGACGCCATCCGTTGCCGCAGCAATCGCGGCCGAGGTCCAAAGGGGCGTCATGACCCCGCCCTCATGCCGCCACCGCGCGCGCCACCGCGACGTCGTCGAACGGCAGCACCATGTCGCCGACGATCTGCCCCTGCTCATGCCCCTTGCCGGCGATCAGGACGATGTCGTCGGCGCCGGCCGTGCCGATGGCATAGGCGATCGCGTCGTGCCGATCGGCGATCTCGATGGCATCGGGTGCGCCGTGCAGGATCGCGGCGCGGATCGCCGCCGGCCGTTCGGTGCGCGGATTGTCGTCGGTCACGATCGCCACGTCGGCACAGCGTGCGGCGACCTCGCCCATCAGTTCGCGCTTGCCCTGGTCGCGGTCGCCACCCGCGCCGAACGCGACGATCAGTCGTCCGGCGGCATGCGGCTTGAGCGCGGCGATCGCCGCCTCCAGCGCATCGGGCGTGTGCGCGTAATCGACATAGACGGGAGCCCCGCTCCGCGCGATCACCGCGCGCTCCAGCCGCCCACGCACCGGCTGCAGCCGCGCCAGGGCGGCCAGCGTCGCCGCGACATCGCCGCCGGTCGCCACGACCAGACCGGCGGCGACCAGAGCGTTCGCCGCCTGGTACGCACCGATCAGCGGCAGCGCCACGCGGTGTTCGCGGCCATCGGCGACGATGGTCAGTTCCTGCCCCAGCAGCGTCGGCGCGCGTCCTGTCAGGCGCAGGGTCGTGCCGCGTTCCCCCACCGTGATCAACGGGTTGCGCCGCTCGCGGGCCAGATCGATCACGCGCGACGCCCGGGGATCGTCGGCCCACACCACCGCAATGCCATCGGGCGCCAGTACTTCGGAAAACAGGCGCAGCTTGGCGGTCAGATATTCGGCCATGTCGCCATGATAGTCGAGATGATCGCGGCTGAGATTGGTGAACGCCGCAGCGGCGACCGGGACGCCTTCCATGCGATATTGCGACAGGCCGTGGCTCGACGCCTCGAATGCCAGGTGGGTCACGCCCTCTCGCGCCAGCCCGGCGACATTGGACAGGAAGGTGACGACGTCGGGCGTGGTCAGCCCGGTCGCCACGCGATCCTCCCCGGTAATGACGCCCAGCGTGCCGATCGACGCCGCCGACATGCCCGCCATCCACCACAATTGGCGGGTCATCTCGACCGTGGATGTCTTGCCGTTGGTTCCAGTGACGGCGACGATCGTTTCAGGGAAGGGCGCGAAGAAGCGCGCGGCCAGTTCGGCAAAGCGCTGGCGCGGGCGGCGATCGGCGATGTGCAGCGCGCCTTCGACATGTGCCTCCGGCCGGGTGACAACGGCGATCGCGCGGGCGGCGACGGCAGCGGGAATAAAGTCCTCACCGTTCCTCGCCAGCCCCTGGAACGCACCGAACACGGTGCCCGGCGCCACCTTGCGATGATCGATGGCGAAACCGGTGACGATGGCGTCGCCACCGCCCGCCACCAGCTCGCCCAGCTTCACTCCGGCTCGCCCGTGGATCGACCTGATTCGCCCCACAGCAACGGCAGCAAATCGGCAACATCGATGTCGCGGCTGGTATCGGGGATCACGCCGAGCAGCGGCCCGGCACGCGCGATGAACCGCCCGACCACTGGCGCGGCGGTCCAGCCGGCGGTCGCCTGGCCGGCGGACTGGGCATTACCGATCGGCGAATCGAGCATCGCGACCACCACATAGCGCGGCGCGTCCATCGGGAAAGCCGCGGCGAAGGTCGAGACATTGGCTTTCTTGGAATAGCCGCCGGCGACCGCCACCTCGGCGGTTCCGGTCTTGCCGCCGACGCGATAGCCGGCGACATCGCTCTTGCGTCCGGTGCCCTTCAGGACGACCAGCCGCAGCAACTGGCGCATCCGGTCGCTGGTCGCCTGGCTGATCACCCGGCGACCGGCGGCGGCCTTGCCCGGCGCTACCTTCAACAGCGTGGCCGGGCGCAGGATGCCGCCATTGACCAGCGCGGCATAGGCGCTGGCGAGGTGCAGCGGGGTGACCGCGATGCCGTGGCCATAAGCGGTGGTCATCGTCGTGATATCGCCCCAATAACCCGGCCATAAAGGCCGGCCGCGTTCCTTCAGCTCGATTGCCGGACGGTCGCGAAAGCCCATCGCGACGAACATCGCGGCCAGCCGGTCCTTGCCGACCTCCTTTGCGATGCGCGCGGTGGCGATGTTGGACGAATGGACCAAGGTCTCGGGAATATCGAGGAACCGGCGCTGGGGATGGTCGTCCTTGATCGTGAAGCGGCCGACCTTCATCGGAGCGGTCGCGTCGAACCGCCGCGCCATCGACGTGACGACCCCAGTGTCGATCGCGGTCGCCATGGTGATCGGCTTGAACGCCGATCCCAGCTCGTAGACGCTCTGCGTAGTGTTGTTGCGCAGCTCGTCGAGCGTCGCGGCACCGACCTTGTTGGGGTTGAACACCGGGAAGGAGACCATCGCCACGACCTCGCCGGTAGCGACGTCGAGGACGATGCCGGCGGCGCTCCGCGCCTTGAAGCTGGTCATCGCCTGACCCAGCTCGCTCTCCATCGCGGCCTGGACGCGGGTGTCGATCGACAGTGCGATCGGGGCGTCGCCGGCGGCCGACAGCTGGCCGTCGAGGACGCGCTCCATGCCGCTGACCCCCGTGGCCCCCTTGGGATCGAGGAACCCCAGGACGTGCGCGGCCAGCTGCGATTGCGGATAGAGGCGATCGCGGTGACGTTCGAACACGATGGCGGGCTCGCCGATCGCGTTGACGTCGGTCACCAGCGAGGCCGAGATGTTACGCGCGATATAGGTGAACGGCCGGCCGGACGTGAGCGCCGCATAGAGCTGGCCGCGATCGAGCCCCAGGATCGCCGCCAGCCGGTCGGCGATCTCGCCGCGATTGCCCAGCAGCCTGGCGGGGTGGACGCCGATCGCCCAGGTATCGATGGTACGCGCCAGCGGCGCACCGTTGCGGTCGACGATATCCCGTCGCGGCCCGGCGCCGCCGATCGCGCCGACATTGTCACCCTGGGCATGCGCCGCCAGCAGCGCCAGCTTGCCGACAACCAGAAGCACCGCGCCGGCATAAACCAGCATCATCACCATCAGCCGCAGTTGCGATGTCGCGCGCTGGGCCTGCCGCAAGTCACTCTGGCGGCGCGGTGCCATCGGCCGCGCGACAAGCGCCGTGGCGGTCATCGCAGGCCGCCCTCCGATCGCCCGACCCTGACCAGATCGCCAAGTGTCCTGTCGCTCAGCAGCTTACGGTCCAGCATCGCCACCGCCCTGGTCGGCGCCCTGACCTCGCTGCCAGCCGAGGCCTGGGCCGACGCCGCTTGCGGCCTGGGCGTATCGCGCGCAGCCGTCGCAGCGACCTGCGGCAGGGCGACCGCGCCAGGAACCGCCGGAGCGCTGGGAACGATCGATGCAGCCTGCACCTGCACGCTGGACCCGGGCGGCCGGTTGAAGTCGATCGACGCGAGCGCCGCACCGTCGCGGACATATTGCGCCGCGGTCGGTGCGCTGAGCCGTAGGGTGTCGCCATTCCACTGCTCTAGCCGGGCCAGGCTGGCGCGGGTGTCGAATTCGGTCTCCAGCGCGCGAATTTCGCGTTCGGTGGTCGCGATTGAACGTTCGATCTCGACTACCTTGCGGCGCTCGGCGGCGACGCGAAGGCTCATCAGATAGCATCCCAGGATCACGCCGACGCACAGCACGAACCAGCCGAACCACCGGAAACGATACGCCACCGCCATCACGCTTCTCCCTGTACCCATGGTTCCGCCGCGGTTCGCCGCGCAACGCGCAACGTCGCCGACCGCGCGCGCGGATTGGCCGTCACCTCGGCATCGCCGGGGCGCACCGGCTTGCCGATCTGTTCAAAACTCGGCGTCGCGCTTGCCGCCGTTGGCGGCAGGTGGCGCGACCTTGCCGGCGTCGCACCGCTGCGCTCGCGCAGGAAGCGCTTGACCAGCCGATCCTCCAGGCTGTGGAAAGTGACCACCGCCAGCCGCCCGCCGGGCCGCAGCACCCGCTCGGCGGCGACCAGGCCGTCGGCCAGCTCGCCCAGTTCGCGATTGACGTGGATGCGCACCGCCTGGAACGTCCGCGTCGCGGGATCCTTCTTGTCGTGCGACCGATGCCCGAGCGCCCGGCGCACGACGCGCGCGAGATCGCCGGTGGTGGCCAGCGGCCGCACCTCGACGATAGCGCGGGCAACGCGGCGCGAACGCGGCTCGTCGCCATAATGATAGAGGATGTCGGCGATCTCGCCTTCTTCGGCGGTGTTGAGGAAATCGGCGGCGCTCGGCCCCGTCCTGCTCATCCGCATGTCGAGCGGACCGTCGCCCTGGAAGCTGAAGCCGCGATCGGCGCGGTCGAGCTGCATCGACGAGACGCCGATGTCCATCACCACCCCGTCGACCGGCACCGCGCCGCGTGCGGCCAGCTCGACCGCCATCGTCGAGAAGAGCGCCGGCACTAATGTCAGGCGATCGTCGGCCGCGGCCATCGTGCGGCCCTCCGCAATAGCGTCGGGATCCTGGTCGAACGCGAACACGCGCGCACCGGCGGCCAGCATCGCGTTGCTATAGCCGCCGGCGCCGAAGGTCGCGTCGACATGGCGCTCGCCCGGCACGATGGCCAGCGCCCGCACCGCCTCGGCGCCTAACACCGGGACATGGCGCGGCGCGGTCATCACAACAGCCCCCCATCTTGCGCAAGACCCCTGTCTTCCATGAGACCGCGACAGGCATCCTTCATTACGTCGGGTACGGCGGGATCGGCGAACAACACCTGCGGGTCCCAGATTTCAAAACAGTCGATCGAGCCCCAGAAGAAGGCATGCTTGCCGATCTTCGCCTTGCGCCGCTGCCATCCGGCCAGGACGCAGCGACCGGTCGAATCGAATGCCACCTGGTCGCCGCCCCCGGCCAGGGTGCGCCGGATCGCATAATCGGGATGTCCGTCGGCATCGATCCGCGAATCCTCGATCCGCGCGGCGCGGTCGAGTTCGTCGTCGAGATATCCCTGGTCGTACCCGATCAGGCATTGGCTTTGGCGATGGATGGCGATCGTTACATTATGCCCGGCGCGCAGATCCTCGGCGGCGGTATTGGCCTCCACGGTTTCGCGCAGCTTGGCGGGAATGGAGACGCGGTTTTTATCGTCTACGATCTGCAGCCATGCCCCCTGATACCTGCTGCGTCGCGCCACGACTGGTTTGCCCCACCGCGCATGCCTGCCCAAGCTTCCGGAAGCAGCATCCTGCTTGCCGAAACCGCCCTGATTCGCCGGGAAGAAATGCCCCTCTAATGACCCAGGTTGCTACCAAGGGACTTAATGGCGATCAATGGGAATCTTTGCCACTGGATGGGCTAGATTAAGGAAAGTGGGTCTAAGTAGCTGTTCTGCGATCAAATCTATGTCCGGCAATTATGCCCTGCCGCGGGATATTGCGCCGATCGAGGGCCACGGCGCTTCGCCGGCATGTGATTAACCGGATTGCGGCAAGCTTTCCCCCTGCACGCTGTTCGAGCGCCGGATTTACGGCCGCCCGGCGGCGGAGGCAGCGGGCGTAGCCTGAGTGCTTGGAGCCACGCCCAATTCCGCCAGCGGCTCGCTGGTGGCGACATTTTCCGACGTGGCGGAATTGGTCATCGTCAGATTGGCGACGACATCTTCCTTGGGCGCCCCGATCGCCACCACTGGCCGTTCGCGATCGACCGCGCTGAAGATGACCGCCGCGACGCCGATCAGCAGCAGGACGCTGGCCAGGCCGATTACCCCGACCTTTACCCGCTGCACCGTCTGCTTGCCGTCCCGAATCCAGATTTTCATAGTATGTGGCATAAATGTAACGCAATATGTAGCGCTTGTCCACTCACCCTTGATTTGGATCATTCTGCCGCAAGGAGCGCCAGTCCCTTTGCCTCCAGCCATGCCGGATTGTAGATCGTCGACAGATAGCGAAAACCGGTATCGCACAGGATCGTCGCAACCCGGCTGCCCGCGCCGAGCCGTCGGGCGAGCAGGATCGCGCCGGCAACGTTGATCCCGGACGACAGGCCCAGGCACAACCCCTCTTCGGCGAGCAGCCGCCGAACCCAAACCATGCCCTCCTCGTCCGAAATGCGGAACTGCGCATCGATCGGCGCGCCTTCCAGATTGGCGGTGACGCGCCCCTGGCCGATCCCCTCCGCGACCGAAGAGCCTTCGCTCCTCAACTCGCCACAGGCATAATAATCGTAGAGCGCGGCGCCGTGCGGGTCGCTGAGCGCGATGCACACCTTTTCGTCCTTCGCCTTCAGGCCCAGCCCGACCCCGGCCAGCGTGCCGCCGGTGCCCACCGCGCACGTAAAGCCGTCGATCCGCCCGTCCATCTGCCGCCAGAGCTCCTCGGCGGTGCCGAGAACATGCGCCCGGCGATTGGCGATATTGTCGAACTGGTTGGCCCAGATCGCATTGGGCGTTTCCTCGGCGATCCGCCGGCTGGTATGCACGAAATGGCCCGGGTTGGAATAAGCCGCCGCGGGCACCAGCACCAGTTCCGCCCCCAGCGCGCGCAACGTATCCATCTTTTCGCGGCTCTGGGTCTCGGGCATGACGATGATCGTCCGATAGCCCTTGGCATTGGCGATCAGGGCAAGGCCGATGCCGGTATTGCCCGCGGTCCCTTCGACGATCGTGCCGCCGGGCGCGATCAGCCCGCGTTCTTCGGCGTCCTCGACGATGAACAGCGCGGCGCGATCCTTCACGCTGGCGCCGGGATTGGTGAATTCGCACTTGGCGAAGATATCGGCGCCGGCCGCCTCACTCGGGCCGTCCAGCCGGACGAGCGGGGTATTGCCGATCAGGGCCAGCATGTCGGAAGCGATGGTCATCACCGATAGATACGCGCGTCTCCCGCCGGCACAAGCAATCCCCTGTTGTCCGCCGGCAAGCTGCCGTTCGGGCGTTGATCGCCCCCCTTCTCCGGTCGTGCTAGCGGCGGGGCATGACCCGCAAGAGTTCGTTCGCCCCGATCGTCGATCATGCCACGCGACTGCTGATCTGCGGCAGCCTGCCCGGCGACCGCTCGCTTGCCGCCGCGCGCTATTATGCGCATCCGCAGAATCAATTCTGGCGGTTGCTATCGCCGGTGGTGGAGGCCGATCTTGCCGCGCTCGATTACGACGCACGGCTAGCAGCCCTCCTTGCCGCGCACATCGGCCTGTGGGACGTGGTCGCCAGCGCCACGCGAACCGGCAGCAGCGACGCGGCGATCCGTGCCCCCGCGCCGAACGACCTGCCGGCACTTGCCGCCACGCTGCCCGACCTCAGGGGCATCGCGTTCAACGGTGCCCTGGCGGCCAGGATCGGCATGCGCCAGATGACGGACGCGCACACGGACTATGCTTTGATCGCGCTGCCCTCGAGCAGCCCGCTCCACACGATCGGCCTGGCGACCAAGCAGCTGGCATGGACGGCGCTGGGATCGTTCGTGCCATAGCCGGGATCGGACAGTTATTGGGGTGCCCGGATTTTCCGTCAGGCACCGGGTGCGCGGTCTGCGCACCCGGTGGAGACGATGTTACCTTGGCGCCAGCCCGTGCTGCTCAAGCCAGGTGAATGTCGCGTCGTAGAATGTCGGCGCCGACAAGTTCGAATTGATCGAGTGGCCGGCATTCGGGATCACGATCCGCGTGAACGAGGTGTTCCAGTAGGACGATTCCTTGAGCGCCTGCGGATCCGTCGTGCAATCGAAGGTTCGCGTGCACCAGATCTTGTCATATCGTCCCTGGGCGAACAGCACGGGTGCGGTGATCTTCTGCGTCAGCTGGGTCTGGTCGCTCGTGTCCATCGGCAGCGCGGTGAACTCGGTCGGGGACAAGGTATCCTTCAGGATGCCTTCCTCGTACGGGACGATGGCCGGATCATAGGAGCCCCCTTCGACGAAGACGCTGATCCTGACGTTCGGCCGCGACGTCAGATAGCTGGCTGCCGACAGCTGGCCGACGAACTTCGGATCGGTCGCGGCGGGCACGAAGGTGGTGAGCTGTTCGGGCGGCGGGCTCAGATTGTGGCCAATGCCGGTGACGATCACGCCGTCGACGTCGCGGTAATTGGCGGCCTCGTTCTCCGCGGTCAGCGCGCCCATCGAATGTCCGTTCAGGATTACCCGGGTGAAGCGAATACCCACGGAGCCGTCGCGCAGCATCTGGACGAGCTGGTGCGTGACGTACCCCGCCACATTGAAGTCGAGCGTCGCCGCGACCGGACGGTCGCTCTGCCCATAGCCAAGCCGATCGATGTTCAATGTCGCATAGCCACGCTTGGTCGCGGCCTGGACATAGGAATAGCGATCGGGCTGGAACGGCGAATCCCAATAAGTGTGGTTATAGGCACCGCCATGAATCAGGATCTGAACCGGCGTATCGGACGTAACCTGGCCCCGGAAGCAGAATTGCCCCCACACCGATTGCTTGACGATATCCGTGGCGAACTGCTTCACCTTGAAGATATACGTCCTGCATTGCAGCGGTGCCGACGAGGAGGCAGGCGCGGCGTCGGCGTTCGTCGCGGGCAAGATGCCTGGAGCCATCGCCAGAGCGACTGCCGCCGCCAGGCCGGCATAGGGGGCTTTGTAGCGAAAGGAAGCTCTTTTCATTGACCTCTCTCCTGTCAACGCCGTTCATGCCGACGACCTGATCGCAACGGATTCGATTCCGTTTACGGCACGGCCTTTTTGCCATGGGCCGCAAACCGAATGCAAGGCCAGCTTATGGAGCAGCATCCGGAATGACCGGATTTGGGGCAGTATGAGCCGAACGGGCTGTGGGCAAACGACCGCATGGCGAAACGCGCGCCGCCGGCCGCGGCGGATTGCGGTCTCCGGCATGGTGCTCGACCGGCACCGAACCATCTGGAAACAGCGGGGCTGGCAATGCCCGCTGGAGGCAAAGTTCACGAAAAGTCACGTCCTACGCCCTGTCGCTCGCGCTCTGGAGAGCGGAACAGCTGCCTTCGTTTCAAGACCCGACATATGACGGATCGGCGGCATGTAGGACAGCATGATGTCCGCTGATGGCGGGTCAACGGTGGACTACGCCATGCTCGTCCGCCTAAACAAGCTCGCGATCGCGAGGAACGACCGAAACGGTTCGAGAACAACGGCTCGAAGCCATAGCTGGTGTACCGGGCCTGCCGCTTGTCGACCTTTTCCGGATCGCCGCAATCCAACACATCGAGCTTTTCAGCGTCGCTGCCATGCGACGCCGCCCTGTCCATAGGGCCATGTTCTGCTAACGTTCCGTCATGTCGCCGCTGTCGTCCGAGTCGCTGTTGCCGCCGCGCCCGCTGCGCTGGCTGTTCCTCGACCTCAACAGCTATTTCGCCAGCGTCGAGCAACAGCTCGATCCCGCGCTGCGGGGCAAGCCGATCATTGTCGCCCCGGTCGGCTCCGACACCACCGTCGCGATCGCCGCCAGCGTCGAAGCCAAGCGCTACGGCATCTCCACCGGCACCCCGGTGTGGGAAGCAAAGCGCCTGTGCCGCGACGTCATCGTCACCCCCGCACGCCATGAAAGATATGTCGAGATCCATGACGCCGTGATCGCCGAGATCTGGCGCCATGTGCCGGTCACGCATGTCTGCTCGATCGACGAGGTCGCCTGCCGGTTGCTCGACAACGAGAATTCGGTGGGCGCCGCCATGGCGTTGGCAAGGCGGATCAAGGCGGGCATCCGGGCCCATGTCGGCGATTGCCTGACCTCGTCGGTCGGCATCGCGCCCAACCGCCTGCTCGCCAAGCTCGCCTCCGACCTTGAGAAGCCTGACGGGCTGGTCGTCCTGGCTGCCGAACAGCTGCCGCGCCGCCTCTATGACCTGAAGCTGCGGGACATCGCCGGGATCGGCGCGAAGATGGAGCGGCGGCTGGCGCGCGACGGGATCAACGACATCCGCCAATTGTGCGAGCGCCGGCCGCGCGACGCAGGGACCGCCTGGGGCGGGACAAACGGCGATCGGCTCTGGTATCTGCTCCACGGCGTCGACCTGCCCGACAAGCCGACGCAGAGCCGCACGATCGGGCACAGCCACGTATTGTCCCCGGGCAAGCGCGGCGCCGAACCCGTCCGGCTGACCGCGCGCAGGCTGGCGCTGAAGGCCGCCAGCCGGCTGCGGCGCAAGGGTTATGCCAGCCGCCTGGTGGTGCTCCACGCCCGGTTCGAGGATGACAAGACCGTCTGGCAGGTCAGCCGCAAGCTGCCCTCGACGCAGGACAGTTTCGTGGTGCTGGCGGCGCTCGACGCCTTGTTCCCGCACCTGGCGGCGGAAGGGGCAAGGCGGCATGGCGGCCTGCGCGTCCGCATGATCGGGGTAACGCTGGCCGAGATCGCGCCTGTCGCCGGCGATCAGGGATCGCTGTTCGACCGGCTCGACCCCGACGATCCGCTGGCGCGCGAAACGCGGGGGCTGGCGCTCAGCCGCGCGATGGACCGGATCAACGAGAAGTTCGGCCGGCACGCCGTGTCGCTCGGGCCGCAGACGGGCAGCCGGATCGATCGCGTCGGCACCAAGATCGCCTTTGGCCGCATTCCCGACCTGGACGAATTTCACGAGTGAAGCATTGCGCCGCAATAGACATGGAATGACAGTTTAGGGTCGCTCTTGACGAATGATGCTGCATACGCGAAGCCACGATCCCATGCGAACCCCCCTGCTCCCCGCCGCCGCCGTCGCGCTGATCGCGCTGACCGCCTGCCAGCAACCGGCCTCGGTCGAGAACACGACCATCGCCAACTCCGCCAAGCCTCCGGTCGAGCTGCCGCCGGCGATCAAGGCCGAGGTGACGTTCCGTTGCCACGGCGAGAACAGCCTGGCCAAGGTCACGTTCTTCGAGGGCGACAAGCTGGTGATCCTGGCCGCCCCTCCCGAAAGCACGCCGGTCAGGCTGACCGCGCCTGCCGCCGGCGAGCCCTATGTCGCCGATGGCGGTTATGAACTGACCGGTACGCCCAAGTCGATCAAGCTGACCACGCCCGGCAAGACCGCGCTGTCCTGCGACGCCTGATCCGCTCGGTCGTCGTGGCGGGTCGTGGCGGATACGTCCGCCGCCACGGTTGATCCCCGCCGCGCCATCGGGCAGAAGCCGCGCGACTTAGCGGGGCAATCCTTGGCGACCATCGCGATCTACAGCCTGAAGGGCGGCGTCGGCAAGACCACGCTCGCCGTCAACCTGGCTTGGGCGGCAGCGACATTGTCGGCGCGGCGCACCCTGTTGTGGGACCTCGATCCCCAGGCGGCCAGCACCTGGCTGCTGACCGACGCAAAGCCCCGCAACGACGCGCAATCGGTGTTCAACCGCGACGTCGATCCGGCCAGGCTGGTCCGCCATACCGGCTTTGCCCGCCTCGATCTCCTCGGCGCCGACGCTTCCCTGCGCGGGCTGGACCTGTTGTTCCACCAGCTCGACAAGAAAAAACGGCTGGCCAAGCTGCTCGAGGCGATCGGCAAGGATTATGACCGGGTCATCCTCGATTGTCCGCCGGGCCTGACCGAGACCAGCGAGCAGGTGATTCGCGCCGCCGACCTGATCGTCGTGCCGGTCATCCCGTCGCCGCTGGCGCAGCGCGCCTTTGGCGAGATGGCCGCGCATCTGGGGAAGAAGGCGCGCATCCTGCCGATCCATTCGATGGTCGACCGGCGGCGACGACTCCATGCCGACGCGCTCGCGGCCGAACCCGACTGGCCGGTGGTGCCGATGGCCAGCATGGTCGAGACGATGGCCGCGCGCCGCGCGCCCGTGGGCGCTTTTGCCCCGCGCTCGGCGGCGGCGAGCGCCTTTGCCGGACTGTGGCAGGCGATCGAACGCCGGCTGGCCGGATGACCGTGCCCGCCGCACCCGTGAAGTCCCCGCTTGATCCCTCGCATGACCGACTCGACCCGCATATGGTGCTGGGCGCCTATGCCATCGGCGTATTCCCGATGGCCGACCATCGCGATGCGCAGGGCGTCTATTGGGTCGAACCGAAACGCCGCGCGATCCTGCCGCTGGACGGGTTCCGGGCGTCGCGTTCGCTGCGCAGGGTGATTGCCGCGGACCGTTTCCGCGTCACCGCCGATACAGCGTTCGGGGACATGATCGCGCTATGCGCCGAAAGTGCCGCGAACCGCCCGGAAACATGGATCAACCCGACGATCGAGGAAGCGTTCACCACGCTTCACCATCGCGGATATGCCCATTCGATCGAATGCTGGGACGGCGAGGTGCTGGCCGGCGGGCTGTACGGCCTTGCCTTGGGCCGCGCGTTCTTCGGCGAAAGCATGGTCAGCCGGGCGACGGACGCGTCGAAGGTTGCGCTTGCCTGGCTGGTGGCGCGGCTTCGGGTCGGCGGGTTCGCCTTGCTCGACTGCCAGTTCCAGACGCCGCACCTTGCCTCGCTGGGCGCGGTCGAGATCAGCCGCGCCGATTATCTGGCGTTGCTGTCGATGGCGGTGGCCGGGGCACCGGGCGCTGCCGGCGCATCCGGCGACTTCGGCGCGCTCGACCGCCTGGGCGATCGGACGGGGGCGGAATCGTCGTCGCTGCCGTTGCCGGCGGCGACGGTATCGGGTCCGCCGTCCGGAAAGGTCATCGCGCAGTTCTTGACCCAGACGTCGTAGATCGGATCGATCACCACGTTGAGCGCCGGCCGCTCCTTGTAGAGCCAGCCCGAATGCACCCGCCGCCACTTCTTGTCGACCTGCATCACGTCGAGCTGGACGAAGGCGCCGGTATAATGCTCCTGCTCCCACGGCGCGGTCTGTTCGCAGGCGCGCAGGCGGACGATGGCATTGCCGACGCGTATCGCCTGGCCGGGCTTCATCGTCAGGTCGCGGGACTGGCCGTTGCGCTTGTTGAGCAGGCCGAGCACCGCGACGCGTTGGGCCATCGGCGTCGTGCCCGCCTCGACCGCGACGGTGCCCGATACGTCGATCGTCTCGACGCCGCCCGATTGCCCGGTGTCGAGGTCGAGCGCGGTGGCAGGCGCCGTGGCCTGCGGCTGCTCCCGGTGGCCATCCTCATACCAGGTCCACCCTGCCCAGCCCGCCGCGCCCAGGCCGGCAAGCGCGGCGATCGTGCCGAGCACAATACGCGTCCTCATCCCTCCGGCGTCCAGGCTTCATAATCGCCCGTCGCGGCCGCGCGCCGCCCGCCTTTTTCCAGCGCGCCGGGGGGCCGATAGGCCTGCGCCGTGCCGGTCAGATTGGCGAGCGCCGGCTTTTCCCACCGCCGCAGCGGCGGCAGCGCGCAATCGGGCACGTCGTCGATCTGGTGATGGAGCCAGCTGAACCAATCGGGGGGCACGCGGCTGGCGTCGTTGGACCCGTCATAGACCACCCACCGCCGGGGTCGGCCGGCAGTATCGCTGCCCCCCTCATAATAAGCATTGCCGAGCGCATCCTCGCCGACGCGGACCTTGCCGCCCAGGCCAAGCCATGTGCCCAGCGTGATGCCGGTCCACCAGGTGAACGGATTGAGATTGAGGCCCATGGACCGCGCTTACCCCGAAAGCCGCGCGCGGTTCAACGCCGTTCGCCGCCGCCCGCCTGCCTGCCTATTGCGCCGCTTGCCCCAGCCATGTCGCCCGATCGCCCTCGGCAATGCCGAGCGCGGCCGTCCGGCCGCCACGCAGTTCCAGCACCGCGGTCACCGGCTCGTCCGACCGCACCGGTTCTTCGGAAAACGGAATGGTCTGCACAGCGATCCGCGCGATCGTGCCGTCGGCGCGGATGAACACGATGTCCAGCGCGCTCGGGGTGTTCTTCATCCAGAAATTCGCATCGCGCCCCGGCCCGCCGCCTGCGGGATAGGGCCAGAACAGCATCCCGCCATCCTCGGGGATTGACGCGCGGAACATCAGCCCGCGCGCCTGTTCCGCCTCGGTCACCGCGCGTTCGACGGTAAACTCGTGGCTACGGCCGTTGCCGCTGATGGTGATCGCGATCGTTCTGCCGGTCGGATCGACCGCGCCCGCGCCGCCGCCGTGGTCGCAGCCCGCCACCAGCATGCAGGCGACAATCCATCTCGGGAAGATATGCGGGAACATCGCCGGGCCGTATCAGTCGTCGCGTTCGACCGCTACCGCCAACGGGCCCTTGCGGCCCTCGACGATCCGCGCGCGCAGGCACTGGTCGGGTTCTACCTCGTGCAACCCGGCGCGACGCAACGTCTCCATATGGATGAAGATGTCGGCGGAATCGACGCCGCGCACCAGGAAGCCATAGCCTTTCAGCCGGTTGAACCATTTGACCATGACCGGCTCGAACGGGCCGGCATCGTCGAGCAAGGTGACCGGATCGATCCGGTCGCCATCGGTGCGGCCGCGCCGCCCGGGATCGGCGGCGGTCGTCACATCGATCGATATGATCTCGCTGGCCTGCAGCCCGCGCTCACGCCCCACCGCGACGCATTCGACACGCGCGCCTTCGGGCAGGCTGCGCCGACCATGGGGCTGGAGGACCGAAAAATGGATGAGGATATCGCCGACAGCGGGATCATCGGCGACCAGGAAGCCAAATCCCCGCGTCACATCGAACCATTTGACCACGCCGGCATGCCGCATCCCGCTGGCAAGACCGGCCGTATCGTCCTGGTCGGGCGACGGCCCTACATCATGCTGCGGCGGCTGTTCTACGCGCACTCTCATCCCCCTGCGAGGGCAAATGTAGCATGATGTTGCGCCGCGCCAAGCCCTTCCGGAGGAGCATCACACGCAATCAGTCTTCATCTAACGTCGGGTCATCGCCCGGCGCCATCGCCACGACGCGACGCGCCAGCGCGGGCGCGTGACCACCGCGCAGCATCGCCGCCATATGCTTGTCGCGCAACGCGTGATCCGGCGCTTCGACCGCGAACGGACCGATCCTTCGTCGCCGGGCAAAGGCCAGCGCGGCCTCCATCGCCCGCGCCGCGATCGCCGGCATGATCGCGTCGGCATCGTCGCGATCCAGGCCCGCATGGCGCAACGCGCCGGCGATGCGGCGCGCGCCGGCGCCGCGCCGGGTCATTGCCGTCGCCCGCCCCTCACCGAACGCGCGATCGTCGACATAGCCCAGCCCGGCGATCCGCTCGACGATCGCGGCGATGTCGATCGAAGCATCCGTCGCGCCGCTCAACCGTACCTTCCGCGTGAGATAGGCGGCCAGCCTTCGGCGCGTGGTGGCGTAGCGTTCGACGTAACGCAACGCCAGCCGCTCCACGGCCGCGTGATCGAACGGCGGCATCGGGCGGGGAACTCGCGGCATGTCGCCTTGATTGTGCCACAGTGGCAACGGATTTTGAATGCCTTGCCGTCGGCACGCCACGTCCGCCGGCAACGCAAGGTGCAAGGACGCAAGGCGACGGAGGCCGGGACGCGAAGGTAGATGACGATGGCAACGGACTCTCTCCTGGTTGAAGCGGGCCTGCCGGCCGGGCTTTCAGCCACGCCGACCGAAGACAGGCTGGCGCGCCGGTTCGCCGATTTCACCACCTTGGGCGATGCGCTGGATTACGCGGCGATCGGCACGCGCGGCCTGAATTTCCACGATGCCCGGGGCGCCCTGACCCGCCCCTATCCGTTCGCCGAGATGCGCCGGGATGCACTGGCGATGGCTCATCGGCTGGTCGCATCGGGCATCAAGCCCGGCGACCGCGTCGCGCTGGTTGCCGAGACCGGCGCAGAGTTCGCCGCGCTGTTCTTCGGGGTGGTCTATGCCGGGGCATGGCCCGTCCCGCTGCCGCTGCCGACCAGCTTCGGCGGCGCGCAATCGTATATCGACCAGCTGGCGGTGCAATTGTCGAGCTGCGACCCGAAACTGCTGATCTTCCCGCGCGAGATCGGCGCAATGTGCGCCGAGGCCGCGCGCCTGCAGGGGGTCGAGGGCATTGACTGGGCCAGCTTTGCGGAGCGTCCCGCGGGCGTCACCGACCTGCCGCGCGCCGCGGCCGACGACGTCGCCTATCTTCAATATTCCAGCGGATCGACCCGCTTTCCCCATGGCGTGGTGATCACCCACCGCGCCTTGCTCAACAACCTGGCCGCGCACAGCCATGGCATGCAGCTGATCGGCAGCGATCGCTGCGTCTCGTGGCTGCCCTGGTATCATGACATGGGGCTGGTGGGGTGCTTCCTGTCGCCCGTCGCCAACCAGGTATCGACCGATTACCTGAAGACCGAGGATTTTGCGCGGCGCCCGCTCGCGTGGCTCGACATGATCAGCCGCAACGAGGGCACGTCGATCAGCTATTCGCCGACCTTCGGCTATGACATCTGCGCGCGGCGCATTTCCAGCCAGACCCGGGCATGCGACCGCTTCGACCTGGCGCGCTGGCGGCTGGCGGGCAACGGCGCCGACATGATCCGGCCCGACGTGATGCAGGCGTTCGTCGATGCATTTACCGAATGCGGGTTCCAGGCATCGGCGTTCCTTCCCAGCTATGGGCTGGCCGAGGCGACGCTGGCGGTGTCGATCATGCCGCCCGGCGAGGGCATTCGCGTCGAACTGGTCGAGGAAACCCAATTGTCCGGCGCCGACCAGCGCCGGGATCGCCCGCAACGCTATCGCGCGATCGTCAATTGCGGCAAGCCGGTGCGCGACATGGAAATCCAGATCCGCGAGGAGGACGGCACCCCCCTTCCCGAGCGCGCGATCGGGAAGATCTGGTGTCGGGGGCCGTCGGTGATGGCCGGTTATTTCCGCGATGCCGACGCCACTGCGGCGTGCATGGCCCGGGGTTGGCTCGACACCGGCGACATGGGCTATCTGTCGGACGGCTATATCTACGTCGTCGGCCGCACCAAGGACATGATCATCGTCAACGGCCGCAACCACTGGCCGCAGGACATCGAATGGGCGGTCGAACAGCTGCCCGGGTTCAAGGCCGGCGACATCGCCGCCTTTGCCATCACCACGCCCGGGGGCGAGGAAACGCCGGCGGTACTGGTCCAGTGCCGCAGTTCCGACGAGGCCGAGCGCGTGCGCCTGCGCGACGAGATTCGCGAGCGCGTCCGCTCGGTGACCGGCATGAACTGCGTCATCGAGCTCATCCCGCCACGCACGCTGCCCCGCACCAGTTCGGGCAAGCTGAGCCGCGCCAAGGCGCGCAACCTTTACCTGGCCGGCGAGATAAAGCCCTACGCCATCGCCGCGTGAGAGGGGTTCCTGCGCCATTGTGCAACTGCGAAATGCGATATCGTTTGGGCGCGAATTAGCGTCGGTGCGGCTCTTCCTCTAACCGATCGATAACCTTGTAGGGGGTAGGCCGGTCGGGTGAGCACCGAACCTTCCTCCCAATTCGCCAAGCCGAAGATCGACGCGCGCGCGTTGCTGGGGCTGCACGATCCGTCGGATACGACCGACTGGGGCCCGATTCGGGCCGCGCAGCTTCATGCCGGACGCCAATTGGCGCTGTTCCTCCTCGGGGCAAATCTAATCGGCGCCGCCCTGGTAATAATCATCTTCGCCGAGCGCAACCCGCTGTGGATGCTCGAAGGCTGGGCGGGCGTCACCGCTGCGGTGAGCGTCGCCGTGGCGTTCCGGCGCCTGAACGGCCGCCATCGCGACGCCGCGACCGCCTCGCTGGCCGATGTCCGCGATACCGTGCTGGAGGGAGTCGCGCTTGCCGCGGTCTGGGCGGTCCCGCCGCTGGCCCTGGGCGCAAGAGCCGATGGCGGGTCGGCGATGGGCCTGTGGATCGTGCTGTCGGTGATGATGACGGCATCGTCGGTGGCGATGGCGGCGTTGCCGCTGGCGACGCTGTCATTCCTCGGCATCCTCGGCACCGCGGTTGCCGCGATGCTCCTGCTCCTAGGCAGCCCGCTGCTGGCGGCGGCGACGATCCTGTTCGCCGTGCTGTTGATGGTCGGCTGCTATCAGCGCGGCAAGGGCCTTGTCCTGTTGCGCGCCGCCGAGATCGGCCTGGCCGAGCGCGACGAAACGGTCAGCCTGCTGCTGCGCGAGTTCGAGGAAGACGATGGCGACTGGCTGTGGGAGATCGACGCGGCACGGCGCATTGTCCGCGCTTCGCCGCGCTTCGCGCATTCGGTGGGCCTGGATTCGGTCAGCATCAACGGCATGCCGCTGCTCCAGGTGCTGGCGGGCCCCAATTGGGAAAGCGGCAATTTCGCCGCTGGGCTGCGCATGTTGGCCGAGCGGCTGAAAGGTCGCGAAGCGTTCCGCGACCTGCTGCTGCCGGTATATGTCCAGGGGCAGGAACGCTGGTGGGCGCTGGCGGCAAGCCCGCGCACGGACGAAAGCGGCGGCTTCATCGGCTTCAGGGGCGTCGGATCCGACGTCACCGAACAACGTGCCTCGGCCGACAAGATCAACCGCATGGCGCGGTTCGACACGCTGACCGGCCTTCCCAACCGGCTGCACGTCAACGAGGAACTGGCGCGTGCCATGGCCGATGCCGAACAATGGAGCAGTCGGTGCGCCTTCATGATGATCGACCTCGACCGGTTCAAGGCGATCAACGACACGCTGGGCCACCCGCTGGGCGACCGGCTGCTCAGCCGGGTGTCGGAGCGGCTTAGCCAATTGGTGACCGACAACGAGATGGTCGGCCGGCTTGGCGGCGACGAATTCGCGGTGGTGATGCGCGACGCGACCGATACGGCGCGGGTCGAAAAACTGGCGCAATCGATCATCGACCTGTTGTCGCAACCCTATGAGGTCGACCAGAACACGCTGTATATCGGCGCCTCCGTGGGCGTGGCGATCGGCCCGCGTGACGGCCGTACCGCCGAAAACCTGATCCGTTCGGCCGATCTGGCGCTCTATCGCTCGAAGGATGCCGGTGGCGGCGTTTTCCATACCTATGAGCCGCAGCTGCACGTCAAGGCCGAGGAACGCCGAGTCCTGGATATCGGGCTGCGCAAGGCGCTGGAACGCCGCGAGCTTCACGTCGAATACCAGCCGGTGGTGGCCGCCGGCACGGGGTCGCTCACCGGCTTTGAGGCGCTCCTGCGCTGGATGCATCCGGAGCTGGGCTCGATCTCGCCGGCCAAGTTCGTCCCGCTCGCCGAAGACGCCCGGCTGATCGCGCCGATCGGCGAATGGGTCCTGCGCACCGCCTGCGAGGAAGCGGTGCGATGGCCCGGCAAAACCCGGGTGGCCGTCAATGTCTCGCCCGAACAATTGCACAATCCCGCCTTTGTCTCGATCGTTGCCTCGACGCTCAGCCACACCGGCCTTGCCCCCGAACGCCTCGAACTGGAGGTTACCGAGGGCGTCTTCATGCGCGAGGGCACCGGCGCGGTGAAGGTACTCGAGCGAGTCCTCGACCTCGGCGTACGGCTGAGCCTAGACGATTTCGGTACCGGCTATTCCTCGCTCGGCTACCTTGCCCGGACGCGCTTCTCGACGATCAAGATCGACCGCAGTTTCGTCCAGGCGGCGTCACGCAGCAACAAGGAGGCGATCGCCATCATCCGCGCGGTCGTGGCACTGGCCCAGTCGCTGGGCATGGCGACCACCGCAGAGGGCGTCGAAACCGGCGAGGAGCTGGACATGATCCGTGCGCTTGGCTGCAGCAAGATCCAGGGCTATTATTTCGGCCGGCCACTGCCTGTCGCCGAAGCACGCGCGCTCGCCGTCCGACACGAGGGCGAAGCCGCGGCCGCGTGACTTGCCCCGATCCGACAATGGGGTTAAATCCGGGGCGATAGGGGTGTAGCTCAGCTGGTTAGAGCGTCGGTCTCCAAAACCGAAGGCCCTCGGTTCGAGTCCGAGCTCCCCTGCCACCTTCCGGCGATACGGTCGCAAGCGTCGGCGTCGCGGTTCTTGCGGCGGCCGGTTCTTGCGCCCGGTCGCGCGACGCGCTATCTGCGCGGGCAATCCGACATCGGGATTGATTGTCGCCCAGCCTCTCCAGGGGTCGGGGCGGCGGCCCCATGTCTCGGGGTCGATATTCACAACCGGGTGCAGCGATACATGGCCAGGACAACCCCCATCGAGTTCATCCGGCAGGTCCAGGCCGAGACCAAGAAGGTCGTCTGGCCGACCCGGCGGGAGACGATCATGACCGGAATCATGGTGATGATCATGACGATCCTGCTCGCTGTGTTCTTCTTTGCGATCGATTCGGGGTTCGAGGCGATCGTGTCGTTGCTGCTTAATTACGCGAAATAGGGTTCGACGATGGCGCGCTGGTACATCATTCACGCTTATTCGGGGTTCGAGGGCAAGGTCCGCGACCAGATCATGGCCGACGCCACACGGCTCGGCCTCGACCAGCTGGTCGAGCAGATCGAGGTGCCGACCGAGACGGTGACCGAGGCGCGGCGCGGCAAGAAGATCGCGGTCGAACGCAAGTTCATGCCCGGCTATGTGCTGGCCAAGCTCAACATGACCGACGATGTCTATCACCTGGTCAAGAACACGCCCAAGGTGACCGGCTTCCTGGGATCGATGGGCAAGCCCCAGCCGATCAGCGACGGCGAAGCCGCGCGGATGCTCAATTCCAAGGAAGAAGCCGCCGCGCAGCCCAAGCAGAAGATCAAGGTCGATTTCGAGATCGGCGACGCGGTCAAGGTGCTGGACGGTCCGTTTGCGAGCTTTAACGGGCTGGTCGAGGAACTCGACTTCGACAAGGCCAAGGTCAAGGTGTCGGTTTCGATCTTCGGCCGCGCGACCCCGGTTGAACTCGATTTCGAACAGGTCGAAAGAGCGAAATAGTCCCGGCTATCGCCCGGCCGGGAAGAACTTCCGCACCGCTAGCGTGCTGCCCGAGCGCGACAGGTGGCCATAGTCGCTGTACAGGTAGGTCCGTCCGACCCGGTACGGGCAGCGGCCCGCGACGCACAGATAGTCGATCGGGTTCACGAACTGCGCGCCCCGCGCCTGCTCCTGCACTGTGGCATTGAGCTCGTCCGAGAACGTCACCGGCCAAGCGACCGTGCCGCCGCGCGCATACTGGCCCGACACGAAGTCGATCTGCTGCACGTCGGCGATGAATTGCGGCGACTGGCCGAACACGATGACCCGCAGCCCCATCCCGCGCAGCCGCGCGACAGTGTCGTGGAGCTGGAGCAGCGTGCGCCGCGGCGTTTCCGACCAGCGCGCCGACAAGACCACCGTATCGATCCGCTCGCGCCGGATCAGCGCGGGCACCGCGCGATTGGATAGGCCGCAGCCCACCCGCGCCAGCGATGTGTATGCGAGGATCGGCGGACAGCCCGCAAAGGTATATTGCAGCACATCGGCATCGATCCGTCGCGCATCCCGCATGATGCCGGAGACGTATTGCGCGGCAAAGGAATCCCCCCACAGCAGAATGCGCCCGCGCCGTCCGCGGATGCGGGTACAGGCGCTCGCCTGCCACGGAAGCTGGTGCGTAGGATCGACCGCGAAGCAGGCAGCCCCGCCCCAATCGTCCTTGCCCGCCACCTCCTGGTGCTTGTAGCCCGGATAGCGGCCGGGAAAGCCGTCCGACCACTCGCCGAGCGCGGCCACGCCGACGACGGCGCCGATCATCGCCGCGCCGATTCCCAATATGCGCGTGCGATGCCGGCGGTCGATGTGGCGAAACGGCTGCTCCACGTAGCGATACGACAATGTCGCCAGCCCGACGCTCAGCGCGAACATCGCCGCGGCGCTCCATGGCGTGGGCGGCTTTAGCGTCGCATAGCGAACCAGCGCCGCGATCGGCCAGTGTACTAGGTACAGTGAATAGGAGATGTTGCCGATCCACAGCATCGGCCCAATCGACAACGCCCGGTTGACCAGCGGCATGCGCTCGGTCCCACGCCCGGCAAGGATCACCAGCGCGGTGCCGACGCAGGGGAAGAGCGCGTTCCAGCCCGGGAACGGATCGCTCTCGTGCAGCCAGAACAGCCCCATCGCGATCAGCGCCACACCCGCGAGCGCGACCAGCTCGCGCGTTCCCCGGCGGTCGGGCCCGTGATTCTGGTGCAGCGCCAGCATCGCCCCGATCAGCAGCTCCCACGCGCGGCTCGTCAGCAAGAAGAAGCCGGCGGTTGGCGCCACGAACACGCTGGCGATGCTCGCCGCCAGGCTCAGCAAGGCCACCGGCGCCAGGAACGGCAGCCAGCGCGCGCGGCCATAGCGATGGATCAGCCAGAAACCGACCGGCGCGAAGACGTAGAATTGCTCCTCGATCGACAGCGACCAAGTATGCAATAGCGGCTGCAACTGCGCCGCGGCCTGGAAATATCCCGACGCGTGCCAGAAGTGGATATTGGACCAGAAGCTCGCGGTCGCCAGCAGGCTCTCCCAGTAACTCACCAGATCATCGGGCAGCAGGATGATCGCGGCGGCGATGCTGGTCAGCAGCATCGTTGCGCCCAGTGCGGGAAAGATGCGCCGGATGCGCTTGAAGTAGAAGTCCGCGATACTGAAGCGGGCCGCGCGGATGTCTTCGGCGATGCTGCCCGCGATCACATAGCCCGAGATGCAGAAGAAGATGTCGACCCCGGTGAAGCCGCCGGGAACCTGTGACACGCCGAAATGGAATAGCAGTACGGGAATGACTGCGACGGCGCGCAGCCCCTGCACGTCCTTTCGAAATCGCATGCCCCGCCGCGCCCCATTTTGCTCCTGGCCGGCCTAACCGTACGGTGCCGCCGCGACAACCCATGCTGGGGTGCAGCATAAGGACCGCGCGCACCATTGCGATGGTGAGCGGTTTGCGCTAAGCGCGCGCCTCCTTGGACGACATCGCCGGGGAGATCCGCGGGAGGGCGCATACGCGCCCGCCTGAACCGCTAAACTTGATCGGCCGCCTCGGCGCCCGCACAGAGTGAGTATCATGGCAAAGAAGATTACCGGCTATATCAACCTGCAGGTGCCGGCGGGCGAGGCCAAGCCCGCCCCGCCGATCGGCCCGGCGCTGGGCCAGCGCGGCGTCAACATCATGGAATTCTGCAAGGCGTTCAACGCGCAGACGAGCGACCTGGAAAAGGGCACGCCGCTACCCACCAGGATCACTGTCTATGCCGACCGCAGCTTCTCGTTCCAGACAAAGTCGCCGCCGGCGGCCTTCCTCATCAAGAAGGCGCTCAACCTGAAGTCGGGCTCCAAGGAACCGGGCAAGACCTCTGCCGGCAAGATCAAGCGGTCGCAGCTTAGCGAGATCGCCCAGGCCAAGATGAAGGACCTGAACGCCAACGATATCGACGCGGCGACCCGCATCATCGAAGGCTCCGCCCGCGCGATGGGCCTCGAAGTGGTGGAGGGGTGAAGCAATGACGTTTGTCAGCAAGAAACAGAAGTCGGTCGCGATCGATCGCGAGAAGCTGCATGGCGTCGACGAGGCGATCGGCCTGGCCAGATCGGGCGCGACGTCGAAGTTCGACGAGACGATCGAGGTCGCGATCAACCTGGGCGTCGATCCCCGCCACGCCGACCAGATGGTCCGCGGCGTCGTCACTCTGCCAAAAGGCACCGGCAAGACCGTCCGCGTCGGCGTGTTCGCCAAGGGAGCGAAGGCCGACGAAGCGCGTGAGGCCGGGGCCGACGTCGTCGGCGCCGAGGACCTGATGGAGGACATCCAGGGCGGCAAGATCGATTTCGACCGCTGCATCGCGACGCCCGACATGATGGGCATCGTCGGCCGCCTGGGCAAGGTACTGGGCCCCAAGGGCCTGATGCCGAACCCCAAGCTGGGCACAGTGACGATGAACGTCGCGCAGGCGGTCAAGGACGCCAAGGGCGGCCAGATCGAATATCGCGTCGAAAAGGCGGGCATCATCCATTCGGGCATCGGCAAGGCGTCGTTCCCGGCGGAGGATCTGCGCGCGAATTTCGACGCGCTGGTCGATGCGCTGCTCCGCGCCAAGCCGACCGGCGCCAAGGGCAAATATGTCCGCAAGGTCGCGGTCAGCTCGACGATGGGCGCCGGCATCAAGGTCGACGTGAACGAGGTGGCGGGCGCCTGAGCGGCGCGCGGCCACCATTCTAGCCGCGAGACTGTCAACGCCGGCCGCTCCGCCGCGTCCGAGGGCGGGATTACTTCCTCCGGCCTCCGCCAAGTAGATCAAGGGCCCGCAAGCAAGGCGCTTGCGGGCCTTTTTCGTTCATGCGAATCTCGCCATCAGCCGATAAACGGCCACAGGGGTTTGCCATGATGATCAAGATCGCCACGTTGACGCTGGCCGTACTGGCCGCTGCCGCCCCGCCGCTCGCCGTCGAGCCGGCGCCCGCGGCGATCACGTTCTCGATGACGCTCTCCGAAAGCGGCAAGGTCATCGCCGAGCCCCGGCTGAACGCGCTGCCCGGCCAGCCGGCACGCTTCCTGGTCGATGACGGCAAGGGCAATGGGTGGTCGGCCGAACTCGTCGCGACACCCGATTCCGCCCGGCCGGGCATGGCGGCGGTCGAGTGGAAGATGAGCGTGATGCGCGCCAGCGCCAACGGCGGGACAAGGAGCGTTCGGCGGATCGACACCATCCTGGCAATGAAGATGCCCGGCCGCGCCTGGACCGACCTGCCCGCCACCGACACGCTGGCGCCGGTGCATGTCGAACTTGCGATCCTGCCCGCCGTGAGGAAATAGCCGCCCGCAACGCCTCACCCGCGCGGCGATATTTGGTCGGTCGACGACGGCAAATGGCCGGAGGAGCGATCCTCCGGCCCTTGCTTTGGCGGCTTTTGCGTGAGGCTGGCGATCGATCAGAGGCCGACGATACCGCCATCGGTCCGAGTGATGACAATCGTCGCCGAGCGCGGGCGGCCGGTGCCGGTTCCCGACGCCTGGCTCTGCGGCCAGTTCGAGGTGACGTTTGCCGGGCTGCCATTCTCGCCGGGATGCTGGATGTTGACGAACAGCGAGCGGCCGTCAGGCGTCGTGTCGATGCCCGTGATCTCGCATTCCTTCGGGCCGACCAGGAAGCGCTTCAGGCTCGCGCCGGGCGCCTTGCCGACGCGGGTCGCCTGCGTCGCGGTCGCCGCGCCGATCGTGTTGGTGATCGTCCTCGTGCCGCCGTCATTGACCGTGCCGGGGATCGCGGCGAGCAGCATGCAGTTGGTGACGTCGGTATAGGCGCCGTCGTCGGTCTCGATCCACAGCACCGGCATGGCCTGGCCGGTGACGTTGCTCGAGCGGCCGAACCACAGGCCGTCGGGTGACGAGAAGTCGTTGGTCGCGTCGAGCCCCGACAGGTTGATGTTCGCCGCATTGAGGTCCGCGCCCGCCCCGAAGGCAAAGATGTCCCATGCAAAGGCCGTCGCCTCGGTCGTGTCGCCGGTCTCGCGGAGCCGGATGATGTGGCCGTTGGCGTTGCCGCTGGTCGACGTGCCGTTGATCCTGGGATCGGTATAGGCGCGCGGATTGGCGGTGTCGGTATTGGCTACGGTGCGCGAGGTGTTGTTGGTCAGCGTGCAGTACATTTCCCCGGTGACCGGATTGATCGCGGTCCATTCCGGGCGATCCATCTTGGTCGCGCCCAGCACGTCGGCGGCGAGCCGGGCGTGGGTCAGCACGTCGGCCTGATCGGCGAACGAATAGGTGGAATTGGCCGCAGTCAGCCCGTTTGCGCCAAAGACCAGTGCCAGCCAGGTGCCGGTGCCGTCGGCGTTGAAGCGCGCGACGTAGAGGGTGCCGGCGTCTAGATACTTGTCACCGATCGCCAGGCGGTTGGTCGCCCCCGCGTCGGCGGTCGACCAGGCGGTGTTCGACACGAACTTATAGATATATTCGTTCTGGGCGTCGTCTCCCATGTAGAAGCCCGGCTTCACCCCGGCGACGGCGCGACCGGGCCAGCAGCCCTCGTGGTTCATGCGGCCGAGCGCGGTGCGTTTGCGCGGGGTCGAGGAGGGGTCGAACGGATCGATCTCGACCACCCAGCCATATTGGTTCGGCTCGTTGCGGAAATCGCCGGTGCCGCCGACCGGCTGAGCCGGATCGATGGTCGCGTTGAACTTCGCGATGCGCGTGTCGCCGGCGGCGATCGGCGCGGCGGTGGTCCAGCTGTAATTGCCCGCGCGCAGCGTATCGCCGGTGCCGGTGTTGAGGCCGTACCGGGTGAACGCGGTCACCGACTTGGCGCCCAGCGCCGCGGCGCGGCGCGCATTGTCGCCGGCGTCACGCCGGAAATAGCCCGCCCAATTCTCCTCGCAGGTCAGGTACGTGCCCCAGGGCATATAGCCGTTGGCGCAATTGTTGATGGTTCCCCGACCCACCGTACCGTCGGTGGAGAAGGCGGTGAACAACAGCGGCGCGCCCTTGACCGGACCCGAAAAACCGGTCGGGGTATAGGGCGTGATGCGGCGATTGAAGCTGGACGTCGGGACATAGGCCCAGCTGCCCGTGCTGCGCGTGATCTCGACCACGCTGACGCCGTGACACTCCATCTCCTTTTGAACCTCGGCGGTCGGACGGATGCCGCCCGGCGCGGTCGCACCGGCAGGGTGGAGATAGGCCTGATTGATGTTTTCGTGGTTGAGCACGAGCAGCGCACGGGTGTTGCTGGCGGGATCGGGTGCCGTGCCCGCGGCGTTGAGGCCGAAATAGGACATGCCGTCGTGATGATCGCCGGCGCGGGTCGCATAGCCGCTATCGCTGCCGTCATTGACGAAGGCGCCGGTCGCGCCGGTGATCGGATCGCCCAGACGATAGAGTATGGTAACCGCATAGCCGGCGGGAACCGCCACCACGTCCGCCAGGCTCTTGGGCACCGCGGCGTAATCGAGCGTGGCGGGCGCGATCGTGACGGTCGTGTCGGCGGCCGAGCTGATGCCGTCGGACGAAACGCTGACGAATTGAAAGCCGAGAACCGTCGACGCGGTAACGGCCGGCGCGGTGAAGGTAGCGGTGGCGGTGTTGGCGTTCGCCAGCGTCACCGCGGGACCGCTGGTCTGCAACCAGCTGCTCGACGTCGACGTGCCGCTGGTCACCGTGCCGGCCAACGTTACCGTCTTGCCCGAGGTGGTGGCCGTCGCGCTGCCCGCGGAAACGGTCGCCGCACGACGATCGTCCTCCTTGCAGCCGGCGAGCAGGACGCTGCCGAAGACGGCGGTCGCCATCGCCGAAACGCCGCCCCGCAACGTCTGCCGACGCGAATAGCGTTCCGCGATCAGGTCATTGAGGTGACGGCCGCCAGAGCGGTTGGTGTCGATGTCGCCATCGGCATAGGCATAGGCAATGGCAGCTTCGTCGATCATGGCTGTGGAGATCCCCCGGGAATGCGGGTCAAGAGCGACCCGCGCCCTACCTGCGCGCTGTTCGCGACAGATTGGCGTCCCGGGGAAGACTGTTCAAAGTCATCTTCCTTACATCGGCGCGGTCCAGGCTGTAGTGACGATTTAATCATTTCAGCCATATCATGATGCTGGAAAGTTTAATGAAACCAAGGAGGTGGGCGGCGAGCTTGTCGTAGCGGGTTGCGATGCGCCGCCACTGCTTGGGTCTGGCGAAGAAGCCTTCGACGCCCGATCGCTGTTTGTAGGCGATGCGATCATAGGGCCGGCGATGACCTGTTCGGCAGACAGGCCGCGGATCAGGTCGCAAGCCGGTGCCATATCGTTCTGCTGACCCGGCTCGAGCATGAAGCGCACCGGCAGGCCGAACGCATCGACGCAGTTTAATCCTGAGCGGCGGCTGCAAGCAGCCAGCCGCAGGGGCATGGAGTGCACCGCTCTTGCGCTTGCGCCCACCCGGCACAAACTCGCGCAATCGCTCCTACTGATCTTCCCGAAGAACCTCACCTTCCACGCCAGTCTCCAAAGCCGGCGTTGAATCAGATCATCGATCCATTGGAAATCCCTAGATCGTCACTACAGCCTATGACGTTCAATCCAGGTTCGGCCGCAGCCAGCGCTGCGTCGTCTCCATGTCGGCCCCGCGCCGCGCGGCGTAATCCTCGGCCTGGTCCATCCCGACGCGGGCGACGCCGAAATACGCGCTTTCCGGATGGCCGCAATAGAAGCCGCTGACCGCTGCCGTCGGCAGCATCGCGAAGCTTTCGGTCAGGCTGATGCCGGTGGCGTGGTGCGCATCGAGCAGCTTGAACAGGATCGGCTTCAGGCTGTGATCGGGGCATGCCGGATAACCAGGCGCCGGGCGGATGCCGCGATATTGCTCACGGATCAGCGCTTCGTTGGTCAGCTGCTCGCCCTCGGCATAGCCCCACAAGGTGGTGCGGACATGCTGGTGCAGGCGTTCGGCCAATGCCTCGGCGAAGCGATCGGCCAAAGCCTTGAGCAGGATGTCCGAATAATCGTCGATCGCCGCCTTGAACCTGGCGAGATGCGGCTCGATGCCGTGGATGCTGACCGCGAACCCGCCGATCCAGTCGCCCGCCGGATCGATGAAGTCGGCCAGGCACATGTTCGCCCGGCCTCCTTGCTCCTTGGCACGCTTGGCGATCTGCTGGCGCAGGAACGGCAGCCGGATAAGGTCGTCATTCTCGATCAGGCCGAGATGTTCGAGCCCGCCCAGTTCGTCCGCCGACCACACGCCTTCGGGGTCGACGAACACATCGTCGCCGTGCCGCACGCATGGCCACAGGCCGACCACGGCGCGCGCGATCAGCCATTTCTCGGCGACGATCTTGTCGAGCATCGCATTGGCGTCGGCGAACAGCGACGACGCGCTCTCGCCCACCACCTTGTCGGTCAGGATCGCCGGGTAATTGCCGGCCAGTTCCCATGCGCGGAAGAACGGCGTCCAGTCGATCACCTCACGCAGATCGGTCAGGTCCCAGTCGCCATAGATTTGCCGCCCCAATTGCCTGGGTGCGGGTGGCTTGAGCGCCATGTCGGCCTTGAAGCCATTGGCGCGCGCGACCGTGATCGGGACCAGCTCGCTCTGCCCCTTGTTGGCGCGGGCGACGCGCACCGCCTCATATTCGTCGGCGACCTTGGCGACATAGTCGTCGCGGATCGTGTCGCTGACCAGCGTCGTCGCGACGCCGACCGCGCGGCTGGCGTCGAGCACGTGGACGACCGGACCGTCATAGGCCGGCGAGATGCGCAAGGCGGTGTGGACCTTCGACGTCGTGGCGCCGCCGATCAGCAGCGGCATCGTCATTTTCGATCGCTTCATCTCCTCGGCGACGGTCACCATCTCGTCGAGGCTCGGCGTGATCAGCCCGCTGAGACCGATCATGTCGGCGTCATTCTCGTTGGCCGCCGCCAGGATCTTCGACCAGGGCACCATCACCCCCAGGTCGACCACCTCGAACCCGTTGCATTGCAGCACCACGCCGACGATGTTCTTGCCGATATCGTGCACGTCGCCCTTGACCGTGGCCATGATGATCTTGCCCTTGCCCTTCGCCCCGGGCTCCTTGGCGGCTTCGATAAAGGGCAGCAGGTGCGCCACCGCCTTCTTCATTACCCGTGCGCTTTTAACGACTTGCGGCAGGAACATCTTGCCCGATCCGAACAGGTCGCCGACCACGTTCATGCCGTCCATCAACGGCCCCTCGATCACCTCGATCGGACGCGCGGTCTGGAGCCGGCATTCCTCGGTATCCTCGACGACATATTGGTCCAACCCCTTGACCAGGGCATGTTCGAGCCGCTTGGCCACCGGCCAGCCGCGCCATTCCTCGGCAGCCTTTTCGGCAACGGCGTCGGTGCCGCGATAGCGTTCGGCGATCGCCACCAGCCGCTCGCCCGCCTCGGCATCGCGATTGAGGATGACGTCCTCGCACGCCTGGCGCAATTCGGGGTCGATCGTGTCGTAGACGTCGAGCTGGCCGGCATTGACGATCGCCATGTCGAGCCCGGCGGGGATGGCATGATAGAGGAACACCGAGTGCATCGCGCGGCGCACCGGCTCGTTGCCGCGAAACGAGAAGCTCAGGTTGGACAGGCCGCCCGAGATATGGACGTGCGGGCAGCGCCGCTTGATCTGCCTGCACGCCTCGATGAAATCGACGCCGTAATTGTTGTGCTCCTCGATCCCCGTCGCCACCGCGAAGATATTGGGATCGAAGATGATGTCCTCGGGAGGAAAACCTATTTCCATCAGCAGGTCATAGGCGCGCGCGCAGATTTCGACCTTGCGTTGCTGCGTATCCGCCTGGCCGACCTCGTCGAACGCCATGACGACCACGGCAGCGCCATAGGCCATGCACTTGCCGGCATGGTCGAGAAACTGGTCGACCCCCTCCTTCATGCTGATCGAATTGACGATCGGCTTGCCCGACACGCATTTCAGCCCGGCCTCGATCACCGACCATTTCGAGCTGTCGATCATGAACGGCACGCGCGCAATGTCGGGCTCGGCGGCGATCAGCTTGACGAACGTGGTCATGGCGTATTCGGCGTCGAGCAGCCCTTCGTCCATGTTGATGTCGACGATCTGCGCGCCGTTCTCGACCTGCTGGCGCGCGACCTCGACCGCGCGGGGATAGTCCCCGGCCATGATCATCTTCTTGAACGCCGCCGAGCCGGTGACGTTGGTGCGCTCGCCGATGTTGACGAAGTTGGTCGAGGAAAAGGTCATTCTGCCCTCAATCCTCCCCGTTCACGGGCAGGGGGACCGCTCGCGGAGCGGTGGAGGGGGCTCTCCTCATTCGGTGTCGCTCGTGGAGAGCCCCCTCCACCAGCGTCGCTGGTCACCCTTCCCATAAACGGAGAGGAGTTACGTTATGCCGCCATCGTCATCGGCTCCAGCCCCGCGAGCCGCGTGCGCACCGCCGGCTTCACGATCGCGCGCGGCGCCAGCCCGGATACGCTATCGGCGATCGCCTTGATGTGCGCCGGGGTCGAGCCGCAGCAGCCGCCGAGCACATTGACCTGCCCCGCCCGCGCCCATTCGCCGACCAGCGCCGCCGTCGTCTCGGGCATCTCGTCATAGGCGCCGAGTTCGTTGGGCAGGCCGGCATTGGGATAGACCATGATCAGCGTGTCGGCGATCTCGCTCAGCGTCTTCACATGCGGCCGTAACTGTTCGGCACCGAACGAACAATTCAAGCCGATGGTCAGCGGTCGGGCATGGCGGACGGCGTGCCAGAACGCTTCGACCGTATGCCCCGACAGGTTGCGCCCGCTAAGGTCGGTCAGCGTCATCGACAGCATGATCGGCAGGTCGCGACCAAGCGCGTTGCCCGCCTCGATCGCCGCCATCACCCCGGCCTTGGCGTTGAGCGTGTCGAACACCGTCTCGATCAGGATGAAATCCACCCCGCCTTCGACCAAAGCATCGATCTGCTCGCGATAGACGTCCTTCAGATGGTCGAAGTCGATTTCGCGATATCCCGGATCGTTGACGTCGGGCGACAGCGACAGCGTCTTGTTGGTCGGCCCCAGCGCGCCCGCGACGAAGCGCGGGCGACGGATGCCGTTTTCGGCATCCTTGGCGGCGAACTCGTCGGCGATGCCGCGCGCCAGCTTCGCCGATTCGACGTTGATCTCGCGGACCAGATGCTCGGCACCGTAATCGGCCTGGCTGATGCGGTTGGCGGAAAAGGTGTTGGTCTCGGCAATGTCGGCGCCCGCCGCGAAATAGGCGCGGTGGATCGACTCCGGCACCTCCGGCTTGGTCAAAGCAAGGATGTCGTTATTGCCCTTCTGATCGTGGCCCAGGCCCAGATCCCCGGCATAGTCGGCCTCGGCGAGTTTCCAGTTCTGGATTTCGGTGCCGAATGCGCCGTCGGTGATCAGGATGCGCCCCGCCGCTTCGGCCAGCAATGTTTCGCGTGGTGTCATAAGCATCTCCGTATCCTCCCCTCTCAAGGGGACGATTTTACGCTGCCTCAGCCTCAGCCTCAGCCTCCGCCTTCGCCTTCGCCTCGCCCTGCGGCCTGATCCCCAGCAGGTGGCAGATCGCGTAGCTCAGCTCGGCGCGGTTGAGCGTGTAGAAGTGGAAGTCGCGCACCCCGCCGGCATAGAGCCGCCGGCACAGCTCGGCGGCGATCGTCGCGGCGACCAGCTGGCGCGCGGCGGGCCGGTCGTCGAGCCCCTCGAACAATCGCCCCATCCATGGCGGCACCGCCGTCCCGCACATCGCCGACATCCGCTGGACGCTGGCAAAGTTCATCACCGGCATGATGCCGGGCACGATCTCGGCATCGATGCCCGCCGCGGCCACCGCGTCGCGATAGCGGAAGAACGTATCCGCCTCATGAAAGAACTGCGTGATCGCGCGGCTGGCGCCGGCATCCAGCTTGCGCTTGAGATTGTCGAGGTCGGCCGCGGCGTCGGCTGAATCGGGATGCGATTCGGGATAGGCCGCGACCGAAATCTCGAACGGGTGGAGCTTCTTCAGCCCCGCGACCAGGGCCGCGGCGTTCTCATAGCCGCCCGCCGGCGACCGGAACTTCGTGCCCGCCACGGGCGGATCGCCGCGCAGCGCCACGACATGCCGCACGCCGGCGTTCCAATAATCGCGGGCGACCGCGTCGATCTCTTCCCTGGTCGCCTCGACGCAGGTCAGGTGCGCCGCCGCCGGAATCGCGGTGTCGCGCGCGATCCGCGCCACCGTCGCATGCGTGCGCTCGCGGGTGGTGCCCCCGGCGCCATAGGTCACCGATACGAAGCGCGGGCCGAGCGGCCCGAGCGTCTCGACCGACTGCCACAGGATTTCCGCCATCTTCTCGTTCTTGGGCGGGAAGAATTCGAACGAAATGCGCGCGTCGCCCCCGACATTGGCGAACATCGGCGCGGCAAGCGCACGATGCGCCTCCGGCATCTCGATCACCGATACCGTCATGCCGCCTCCATAACCTGTACCCGACCGGGCTTGCCCGCGCCCTCGACCCCGCTCGCGGACTTGCGCGCCAGCCACAATTTCACGCTCAACGCGCCACCCTCCAGCGTTTCGGTCCGTAACGGCGTCATTCCGGCGGCGGCGAACCAGGCAAGTATCTGATCGTCCGAAAACCCCAGCCTGACATGCGCGTCGCGTGTCCGCAGCTCCTCTCGCGCATGGGCGGCGAAATCGGCGACCAGCAACCGCCCGCCCGCCGCCAGCACCCGCGCCGCCTCGGCGATCGCGGCATCGGGCGCCTGTGCGTAATGCAGCACGTGATGGATGATCGCCAACCCGGCGGCGCCATCGCCCAGCGGCAGCGCATAGAGGTCAGCCTGGCGCAATTCGGCATCGACGCCGCGCCCGGCGAGCTTGGCGCGCGCCACGCGCAACATCTCCGAACTGCGATCGATCCCCAGCGCATGGCCGGCGCGATCGGCGAACAGCTCGAGCATACGCCCGGTGCCGGTGCCGATATCGATCATCCGCTCGACCGGATCGTCGCCGAGCAAGTCCGCCATTGCCGCCTCGACCTCGCATTCGGCGACATGCAGCGATCGGATCGCGTCCCAGTCCTGCGCCCTGGCCTCGAACCAGGCGGCAGCCTGCGCGGCGCGATCGGCGCGAATCTCGGCCAGCCGCGCGATGTCGCTTTGTGCCTCGACGTCGCCGGCCTGCCAAGCGTCGAGAGCGGTGAACAGGGGGGCGACGATGTCACGCACGCCGATCGCGACGAATACCCAGCTGCCCTCCTTGCGGCGCTCGACGATTCCGGCATCCGACAGGATCTTGACGTGGCGAGACACCCGCGGCTGGCTCTGCCCCAGCACCTGCGCCAATTCGCCGACCGACAGCTCCATCGAGCGTACCAGCACGACGATGCGCAGGCGGCTCCGGTCGGCCAGCGCGCGAAAGATGTCGAGAGCATGGGGCATCACGAACATGATATAAAGAAATCTTTATATGGCGTCAACGCGTTGCGTGCGGCCAACCGCTTGGCTAGCGCTGCACTCCCATCGCTCGAGGAACCGATTTGATGACCAAGCATGCTTTGCCCCTCGCACTAATTGCCGCGCTCGGCCTCGCCGCCTGCAGCCCGAAGGCACAGAACGAGACCGCGGAGGCCGCCAATACGATGACCGCCGATGCCAATGCGACGATGGCCGAAGCCGTCAACGACACCGACGCCGCCGCCGACGCCGCGTTCGGCGCCGCCGAGAACACGATCGACAGCGCGGGCAACAAGATCGACAATGCCGCCGCCGGTGCCAAGGCCGATGCCGGCCAGGCAATGAAGGACGCCGGCAACGCCATCGAGGATTGATGGGCACATCGCCGGGAGGAGACGATGATGATGCGGACACTGGCGCTGGGCCTGTTGCTGCTGCTCGGAGGTTGCGGTTCTGGCCCCGAGGCAAGCGGGGGCGTCTCGGCGGACGAGCAGCGCCAGTTGAACGACGCGGCCGCCGCGCTCGATGCGAATGCCGGCGACGATGGCGATACCAATGCGGGAAACAGCCAATGACCTACCTTCGCCGTATCGGCGCAAGCCCGCTGCGCACGCCGCCGCTGGTGCTCGGAGGCAATGTCTTCGGCTGGACCGCCGACAAGGCGGCAAGCTTTGCCGTGCTCGACGCGTTCGTCGCCGCCGGCGGCACGATGATCGATACCGCCGACGTCTATTCGGCCTGGGTGCCGGGGCATCGTGGCGGCGAGTCGGAGATGATGATCGGCGAGTGGCTCAGGGCCAGCGGCAAACGGCCCGACATCGCGACCAAGGTCGGGATGATGCCCGGCCCCAAGAATGAAGAGGGAGGCGGCGAGAAGCTGGCGCCGGCGCAGATCGCGGCGGCGTGCGACGCGTCGCTCAACCGGCTGGGGGTGGAGCAGATCGCCTTATATTATGCGCATCAGGATGACGAGGCGACGCCGCAGGAATCCTATATGGAGGCGTTCGCCAAGCTGGTCGCGGCGGGCAAGGTCGGGACGCTGGGCGCATCGAATTTCCATGCGGCGCGGCTGAAATCCGCCAATGCGGTTGCCCGCGCGGCGGGGACGCCGCATTTCGAGGTGCTGCAGAACGAATATAACCTCGTCAGCCGGCACAAGTTCGAGGGCGAGGTCCAGGATTATTGCATCGAGCACAATATCGGCGTGCTGCCCTTCTACTCGCTCGCCGCCGGCTTCCTGACCGGCAAGTATCGCAGCGACGACGACTTCAAGAGCGTGCGCGGCGGCCGGATGGACCGGACACTGATCGGCAGGCGAATGAAGGTGCTGCCCGCGATGGACGCGATCGCGGCGGATACCGGCGCCAGCCTGCCCCAGATCGCGCTGGCGTGGCTTGCCGCCCAGCCCGGTGTGACGGCGCCGATCGCCTCGGCGACCAGCGTCGTGCAGCTGGAGGATCTGCTGGGCGCCGCGCGGCTGGAACTGACCGCCGACCAGCTCGCGACCCTGGACGCTGCCGGCGCCTGACCTTCAGCCCCGCCGGCCGGGCGCGATGCGGGCGAGGCGCAGCGTGCGCCGCGGCTATCGCATCACGCCGCGAACTGGTTCATCGTGTTGTGCGCGCCGCCGGCCTTCAGCGCCGCCTCGCCCGCGAAATATTCCTTGTGGTCGTCGCCGATGTCGCTGCCCGACATGTTCTGGTGCCTGACGCAGGCGATGCCCTGGCGAATTTCCTGGCGCTGGACGCCCTTGACGTAGCCCAGCATCCCCTCGTCCCCGAAATATTCCCTGGCAAGGTTGTCGGTCGACAGCGCCGCTGTGTGATAGGTGGGCAGCGTGATCAGATGGTGGAAGATCCCGGCGCGCGCCGCCGCGTCCTTCTGAAAGGTACGGATCCGCTCGTCGGCCTCCTCGGCCAGGTCGGTATCGTCATAGTCCATGCTCATCAGCCGATCGCGCTCGTAATCGGCGACGTTCCTGCCCGCCGCCTGCCAGGCGTCGAACACCTGCTGGCGGAAGTTGAGCGTCCAGTTGAAGCTGGGCGAATTGTTGTAGACCAGCTTGGCGTTGGGCACGACCTGGCGGATGCGGTCGACCATGCCCGCGATCTGCTCGATATGCGGCTTTTCGGTCTCGATCCACAACAGGTCGGCGCCGTGCTGGAGCGAGGTGATGCAATCGAGCACGCAGCGGTCGGCGCCGGTCCCCTTGCGGAACTCGAACAGGTTCGACGGCAGGCGCTTGGGCCGCAGCAGCTTGCCGTCGCGGTTGAGGATGACGTCGCCGTTCCGCGCGGTCGCGGGATCGATCTCCTCGCAATCGAGAAAGCTGTTATAGAGGTCGCCGATGTCCCCCGGCTGCCTGGAGACGGCGATCTGCTTGGTCAGGCCCGCGCCCAGCGAATCGGTGCGGGTGACGATGATCCCGTCCTCCACGCCAAGTTCCAGGAAGGCATAACGGCAGGCGCGGACCTTCGCCAGAAAGTCCTCGTGCGGGACGGTGACCTTGCCGTCCTGGTGTCCGCATTGCTTCTCGTCGCTGACCTGGTTCTCGATCTGGAGCGCGCAGGCGCCCGCCTCGATCATCTTCCTGGCCAGCAGATAGGTCGCCTCGGCATTGCCGAAGCCCGCGTCGATATCGGCAATGACCGGCACGACATGGGTCTGGTAATTGTCGACCGCGTGCAGGATGCGCTGTTCGGACACCACGTCCCCGGCGTCGCGCGCCTTGTCGAGTTCGCGGAACATCATGCCCAGGTCGCGCGCATCAGCCTGGCGCAGAAAGGTGTAGAGTTCCTCGATCAGCGCCGGGACGCTGGTCTTTTCGTGCATCGACTGGTCGGGCAGCGGGCCGAAATCGGACCGGAGCGCGGCGACCATCCAGCCGGACAGATAAAGATAGCGGCGCTCGGTCGAGCCGAAATGCTTCTTGATGCTGATCATCTTCTGCTGGCCGATGAAACCGTGCCAGCATCCCAGTGACTGAGTGTATTTCGCGGGATCGGCGTCATAGGCCGCCATGTCGCGCCGCATGATCGCGGCAGTGTACCGTGCGATGTCCAGGCCCGTCCGGAAGCGGTTCTGGGCGCGCATCCGGGCCACCGCCTCGGCATCGATGCCGTCCCAGGTCCCGTCATAGCCGGCGATCATCGAGCGGGTGGTGGCGATGGAATCTTGATAGGTCACGGTCGTTTCCCTGCTGGAGCGTGAGTGCACGATACAGGGATTTCTCCTGATCCAGCCGGCTCCAGGCAGCCCGCCGGTGTCGGGGTGTTACATTGCAGTGCAATAAGGATGTAGCGATGTGTTAAATTTACATGAGCAATGTCCCGGCGAGGCTAGCTCGCGAACGTGAACGCGCTTAGCCGGCGCTCGCGATCGTTGAACAGCAAGGTTCGGCCTGCCGGCGGGGCGCTGCGTTGCGGGCAGGACGTGCGGCCGCAGGCGCGACACCCCAGGCCGATCGGCATCGCCGCCCCCGTCAGGTCGAATCCGCTTGCCGCCGCGAGGCTCCCCGCCAGCTCTGCCGCGACTCCCAGCCCGACCGCGAATTCCGCCTTGATTGCCCCGAAGCGCCGGCCCTGCGGCGTGACCGTGCGCGACAGCGTCAGCCAGCGCGCGCCGTCCTCCAGCTCGACCAGCTGCACGGCCATTTCGCCCGGACGATCGAAGGCATGGTGAATGCGCCACAACGGGCAGCGCGCCTCGCTGGCGGTCAGCAGCGAGCCGCTGGCCCCGCTGAACCGCTTGGATGCCTGGCCCGCGCGATCGACCCGCACCATGAAGAACGGCAGGCCGCGCGCGCCGACCCGCTGCAGCGTGGTCAGCCGGTGCGCAACATGTTCGAAGCCGGCGCCGAACCGGCGCTGGAGCAATTCGAGATCATAGCCGGTGGCTTCGCACGCGCGCAGGAAGCGGGCATAGGGCATCATTACCGCGGCGGCGAAATAGCTGGTCAGGTGGCGGCCATAAAGGCGTTCCGCAATGCGCTCGCCGAACGCGGCGCCGCGGATCAGCGCCTCGATCTCGTCGCGCGCCTCCAGTTGCGCCAGCTCATAGGCGACAGCGAAGGTGCGGCTCGCCGGATCGAGCGTTTCCGACACTTGCAGCTGGCGCGCATGCAGATCGGTACGCCGCAGGACGTCGGGCATGACGTCGACCGGCAGGATGCGGATCGTCAGCTGGTGCTTGACCCGCAGCCGTTCGGCGATCGCTCCGTACAGGTCGGCCGCGCCAAACCGCAACTGGTCCGCCAGCCCCTCGGCGAGCGCGTCGAGATCCGGGAAGTGACCCCGCCAACGCTCGATCTCGCGCCGGACGGCCGCCATCGGATCGACCGCCGCGGCCTCCCCCGTGCGTCCCTCGCCGCCGCGATCATAAGCGCGCGCGAACGCCTCGGCACCGCCCGGGGCGCCCGCCAGCCACTCCTGGACCTCGTTGCGGTCGATCTCTAGATCGGCGAAGATCGGATCGGCCAGCCGCCGCCGGATCGCCGCTTCGCCGCCCCCCGGCTCGCCCGCCGCCAAGGTGCGAGGATCGAAATCGAATTGCTCGGCCAGCCTGACCAGCAATGTTGCCGACAGCGGGCGCTGGTTCTTTTCGACCAGGTTCAGATAACTGGGACTGATCGCCAGCATCTCGGCCATTGCCGCCTGGGTCAGCCCCGCCTGCCGCCGCAGCCGGCGGACGGCATGGCCGGCGAATATCTTGCGATCGGCCATGTGCCCCATCATCACCGCGCCAAGTAAATATTTTTACAAGACGACTTCAGATCTGTCAAAGGCTGTGTGCAGTATCATGGGCGGTGATGACCGCGGTTGGATCGAAGCCGTCACAACGACACGCAGCCAGAACACCGCTACCCACCATTTCCGCAGAGGGGCGCTTGTCCGCCGCTACGTCGGCGGACAGTTTTCGTCTCACGTGCGGGCAATGTTGGCGCGAAACCAGTCGGTCAGAACCTCCACCGTCAACTCGCCCGCCGCGAGTAGGAGAAAGGTCGATACCAGTTCCACATCATCACAGATGATCTGATAGCCGTTGAGCATCAGAAAGGTTTCGCTGACCACCGCCGCCGTTCGCTTGTTGCCATCGACGAACGGATGGTTGCGGGCGATCCCGAATGCATAGGCGGCAGCGAGATCAGCGGCATCGGGATCGCCATAGGCAACCAGGTTGAGCGGCCGCGCCATCGCACTTTCGAGCATGTTCGGATCACGCGTGCCCGCCGCGCCTCCATGCTCGGCGAGCTGTTCCGCATGCGCGGCAATCGCAACGCCTACGTCAACCCAAATCCAGTCCGCCACGTCACTTTGCCAATTCGCTCAACGCGTTGCGGCGGCGCTTCATCACTTCGCGCGCAGCACTCATCTGCTCCTCGAATCCGGCATCATGGCGTCGCAATGCGATTCCATCAGATGTATTAATAACGCTAATTTCTTCGCCTAGCTCGACATGCAGACGCGCCAGCACGTCCTTGGGCAAGATGACGCCCGTCGAGTTTCCGATCTTGATGAGCTTGAGCGGCTTGTTCATACAAACGTTATAACATGGAAGCATCACAGGATCAACCGGCCAAGCCGCCGAGTCCGGTCAGGTCACTTGATGCCGCCTTGTCGCGCGGTGCGGCCGCGGGCTAGATCGAACATCAAGGGAATGGAGGAGGTTAATAGATGCACGTCCGCATTCGAACGATATCGGCGCTGATGTTCATCTGGCTGACGATTACCGCCTTGCCGGCTGCTGCCCGCATCAGGATCGTGTTCTGGTCCCAGGAATTCGGCCAGAACTTCCCCCATGCCTTCGTCACCCTGGACGGCCGGCTCGATCGCGGCGGCATGCCGGTCAGCACCAGCTTCGGCTTCACCGCCAAGACGCTGAGCCCGGGCATCCTGATGGGCACGGTCGCCGGCAAGATCGACTATACGTCGAAAGGCTATCTGATGAAGAGCTTCGCGCATTTCACGACGACGATCAGCGATGCGCAATATGACAGCATCATGAAGCTGCCCGACGAATGGGGCGACCGGGGCGACCACCGCTACAACCTCAACAAGCGCAACTGCGTGCATTTCGTTGCCGAGGCGGCCAAGCGCGCCGGCCTGACCGTGGCCGAACCGGCCGGCCTGATGAAGCGGCCGCATGCTTTTCTCGAATCGCTCGTCCCCCTCAACACCGGCCGGCTGACCCCGCTGGAAATGAGCGCGAAGGACTTTTACAGCGCGCGCGGCATGGCCGCGACCAGCGCCAGGTGATCAGCGTTCGGGGACCATTTCAACCACGTCGAGCAACGATTCGAACCGCGGATAAGGCAGGACGAGCCGCCAGCGCTGCTCGCCGATCCGCTCGACCACGCCGACCATGTCGCGGTTGGCGTCGCGGCCGTAATCGATGGCGGTCTGTTCATCGCCGATGATCATCGTGCCCAGGAACACCGACCGTTCCGGATTGTCGGCGAACATCAATCCGACCGCGCGCTGGGTGCCCCCGATGGCATAGAAGCTGCGTGCCTCGCCCTCCGCATCGATCCGGCAGCCGAGCGCGGGATAAGCAGTGAAGTCGCGCATCGCGCTGCCGTTGGCGCCCAGCTTGAACACGCGGCACCGGTAATTGCCCGGCGGCGGCACGGCTCCGGCAAGCACGCGATCCGGATCGAACAGCGCGCCTTCTGCCGCCAGCGCCTTGCCCTGCCCGGCCGCGCGGAGGCGGTCGAGCGCGGCGATCCACCCCTGCCTCAGGTTGCGCAGCCGCGCGCGGTCCGCCGGGGTCGCGACACGCCGCCAGTCGACCGGGATCGGCGGACGATCATGCCCCGGGACGGGCGGCAGGATCGCGCCGGCTGCCAGCAACACCTTCAATAGGGACAATTTTCCGATCATGGATTAGCTAACCACGCCGCGTCGACCATGCCAAGCGGCGATTCGCCCTCCCATCGTCATCAGGCTGCGGTCCAGCCCCCGTCGATCGACAGGTTGGCGCCGGTGATCGACCTGGCCTCGTCGCGACACAGATACAGGGCAAGCGCTGCGACCTGGTCGGCGGTGACGAATTCCCTGGTTGGCTGCGCCTTGAGCAGGACGTCGTTCATCACCTGCTCGCGGGTCATGCCGCGCGCCTTCATCGTGTCGGGGATCTGGTGCTCGACCAGCGGCGTCCAGACATAGCCCGGCGAGATGCAGTTGACGGTGATGCCGGAAGTGGCGGTTTCCAGCGCGACCGTCTTGGTCAGCCCGGCCAGCCCGTGCTTGGCGGTGACATAGGCCGCCTTGCCGGGGCTGGCGGCCAAGGAATGCGCCGACGCGGTCGAGATGATCCGGCCCCATTTCGCCGCCTTCATCAGCGGCACCGTGGCGCGCATCATGTGGAAGGCCGAGGTCAGGTTGATGGCGATGATCGCGTCCCATTTGTCGGGCGGGAAGTCCTCGATCGGCGAGACGAACTGGATGCCGGCATTGTTGACGATGATGTCCGGGCCGCCAAGCTCAGCATGGCAGCGCCTGATCATCGCCGCGATCTGATCGGGGCTGGTCATGTCGGCAGGGTCGTACAGCGCGCCGGCGCCGCTGGCCGCCGCCAGCGCGGCGCGTTCCATCTCGATCCCGGCGGGATCGCCGAAACCGTTGATCATCACGCTCGCACCCTCACCGGCAAATGCCTTGGCATAAGCCAGGCCGATGCCGGACGTGGATCCGGTGACGACCGCGCTCTTGCCCGTCAGAAACATGCCATTCTCCGGATCGATGCGCAGTGCCTGGCGCCCTTGGCCGGCGATTCGGCATCGGCCATCGCCGACGGAAATGGGCCAAACGCCGGAGGCGATCAATCAGGTGATTGCAACCGACGCTCCGACCGCGCATTTTGACGCAGCTTAACGGTAAGGGGGCAGGCGATGCGGCTCGACGATTTCGATCCGAACATCAACGTCGAGGATCAGCGCGGCGCGGGCGGCGGCGGGGGCAGCAGCGGCTTTGGCGGCGGCGGCGGCGGCGGCTTTCTTCCCGGCCTGGTCATCGGGTTGCTGCCGATGGTGTTCAACCGCTTCGGGTGCGGCGGCGTGGCGGTGGTGCTGGGCCTGCTGTTCTTCTTCGGCGGCGGGATGCAGATGCTCGGCGGCTTGCCGTCCTCCTCCTCTCCCGCGGTGACCGCGCCGGGCACGGCCGGCGGCGACGGCACCGCCGGCGGCGGCACGACGAGCGGCGCGACGGCCAGTTGCACCCGCGACACCGCCAGCAAGGCCGCCTGCGACGCCTTCAGTTCGGCCGACAAGACATGGGCGACGATGTTCCGCCAGCAAGGCAAGCAGTTCCGCGATCCCAAGCTGGTGTTCTTCGGGGGCCAGGGTCAGTCGGGCTGCGGCGCCGCGCAATCGGCGATGGGCCCGTTCTACTGCCCCGGCGACGAGGGCATTTATCTAGACACCAGCTTCTTCAACGAACTCGCCAGCAAGTTCGGCGCGAAGGGCGATTTCGCGCAGGATTACGTGATCGCGCACGAATTCGGCCATCACATCCAGAAGCTGCTCGGCATTTCCGACGGCGTCGCGCGCGAACAGCGCGCGGCCGGCGAAACCGAATCGAACAAGCTGTCGGTCCGCCTGGAGCTGCAGGCCGATTGCTTTGCCGGGGTTTGGGCAGCCCAGAACCGGTCGCGGCTGGATGCCGACGATCTGGCGGAGGGAATGAACGCCGCGCGATCGATCGGCGACGACACTCTGCAACGAGAGGCGCAGGGCCGCGTCGTGCCCGACAGCTTTACGCATGGTACGTCGGAACAGCGGATGACGTGGCTGAAGCGCGGCTTCGACAGCGGCGATCCGGCGCAGTGCGACACGTTTTCGGGCGCGATATGACGATCAAATGAGAGACGCGGCGTCGCCGGCCCTCAGTCGAGCCGGACGAGCCCGGCGGCAAAGGCGCGTTGCCGCATGACATAGCTTTCGGCCGAGGCGCGCAAACGGGCGATCTCGGCGGGAGTAAGACCGCGGACCGCCCGGGCGGGCGATCCGACGATCAGGCTGCCGTCCGGGAAGCTCTTGCCCTCGGTAACCAGCGCGCCTGCCCCGACCAGGCTATCGTCGCCAATGGCGGCGTGGTTGAGCACCGTCGCGCCCATTCCGACCAACACGTTACCGCCGATCGTACAGCCGTGCAGGATTGCATGATGGCCGATGGTGCAGCCGCGGCCGACGACCAGCGGCGCCCCAGGGTCGGAATGCAGCATCGCGCCTTCCTGGATGTTGGTGCGATCGCCGACCAGGATCGGCGTGTTGTCGGCGCGGATGACCGCCCCGAACCACACCCCCACCTCGTCGCCCAGCCGCACCTCGCCGATCAGATCGGCCGACGGCGCCACCCAGCTGTCGTCCGGGACGGCAGGCTCCTTGCCGTCGATCGCGTAAAGCGGCATCAGCCGGCCTGCTTGGCGCGCGCGCGGAACGCGTGGAGCAGCGGCTCGGTATAGCCATTGGGCTGGTCCACGCCCTCGAACACCAGCGCGCGCGCCGCCTGGAAGGCCAGGCCGTCACGGTTCAGCGGGCGGTAGAGCGGGTCACCGGCATTCTGCGCATCGACCTTGGCCGCCATCCGGTCCAACGCTGCGTCCACCTCGTCGGCGGTGCAGATGCCGTGGAGCAGCCAATTGGCAATATGCTGCGACGAGATGCGCAACGTCGCGCGATCCTCCATCAGCCCGACGTCGTGGATGTCGGGCACCTTCGAACAGCCGACGCCCTTGTCAATCCAGCGCACGACATAGCCAAGGATGCCCTGCGCGTTGTTGTCGAGCTCCTCACGCACTTCCTTGGGCGACCAGTTGCGCCCGGCGGCGAACGGCACGGCCAATAGATCGGCCAGCGCCGGCGCATCCTCGCAGGCGATCTCCTGCTGCCGGGCAAACACGTCGACCTGATGATAATGCAGCGCGTGGAGCGTCGCTGCGGTCGGGCTGGGGACCCAGGCGGTGTTGGCGCCCGAGCGCGGATGCGCGATCTTCTGGTCGAGCATATCGGCCATCCGGTCGGGCGCGGCCCACATACCCTTGCCGATCTGCGCCTTGCCCGAGAGGCCGCAGGCCAGGCCGATCCGGACGTTGCGATCCTCATAGGCCTTGATCCATGCCGCCGACTTCATCTCCCCCTTGCGGATCATTGCGCCCCCTCTCATCGCGGTGTGGATCTCGTCGCCGGTGCGATCGAGGAAGCCGGTGTTGATAAAGACGATGCGGTCCTTCACCGCCGCGATGCACGCGGCGAGATTGGCCGAGGTGCGCCGTTCCTCGTCCATCACCCCGATCTTGATCGTGTGCCGCGCCAGCCCCAGCAAATCCTCGACCGCGTCGAACAGACGGGCGGTAAAGGCGCATTCGTCGGGGCCGTGCATCTTGGGCTTGACGATGTAGATCGATCCAGCGCGGCTGTTGGTGACAGGGCCCAGGCGCTTCAAATCGTGCAGGCCGATGAGCGAGGTGAGTATTGCGTCCAGGATACCCTCGGGCGCCTGACCGCCGTCCGCCAGCAGCACCGCCGAGGTGGTCATCAGATGGCCGACATTGCGCACGAATAACAGCGCCCGGCCGGGCAGCGCCACGGTCGAGCTGTCGGGGGCCTGGTATATACGGTCCGGCGCCAGCCGGCGGGTCAGCGTCGCGCCGCCTTTCTCGAACGTCTCGGTCAGGTCGCCGCGCATCAGCCCAAGCCAATTGGCATAGGCCGCGACCTTGTCCTCGGCATCGACCGCGGCGACCGAATCCTCGAGATCCACGATCGTCGTCAGCGCCGATTCGAGGAGGACGTCGGCGATCCCCGCCGGATCGGTCGCGCCGATCGGATGATCCCGGTCGATCACAATTTCGATGTGCAGGCCATTGTGTCGGAACAATTTACCCTCACCCGTCTTGCCAATTGATCGCCGGCCGACGAACTGACAGACGTCCCGATCATGCCAGACCCCAGCTTCCTCCGGAGCGTCGAGGTGCGCCCATTTATAGCCGGTCAGCGGCACCGCCTCGTCGAGGAACGCCTTGGCGCGCGCGATCACCTGAGCCCCGCGCGCCGCGTCATAACCGCCAGGCGCCGTCGCCCCCGGCAGCACGTCGGTGCCATAGAGCGCGTCATACAGGCTGCCCCACCGCGCATTGGCGGCATTGAGGACGAAGCGGGCGTTCAGGCTGGGCACCACCAATTGCGGGCCGGCCATCGTCGCGATCTCGGCATCGACATTGCATGTGCCGATGGTGAAAGGCGTGGGCTCGGGGAAGAGGTACCCGATCTCGCGCAGGAACGCCTGATACGCTCCCTGATCGATCGCCTTGCTCTCGCGGTAGCGATACCAGCCGTCGATCCGCGCCTGCAGGTCGGCGCGCTTGGCCAGCAGGACGCCGTTCTCGGGCGCAAAGCGCGCATAGATGTCGGCAACCCCCGCCCAGAAAGCGTCGGCCCCGACATCTGTGCCGGGCAAGGCCTGCTCCTCGATGAATGCGGCCAGCGACATGGCGACCTTCAGGCCGGCGCGATCAACATACGCCTTGGTCATCTAGCTCACTCCAATGGTGTGGGGCCTCCGCCAGCCGACCGCCCGTTAACCGCTTTTCGCTGCGTCGCAACAAAGATCGGAACGTGGCAGCCGGGCGGCGGCTTCATTCCGGTACAGCGTCCACTTCGGCAACCTCCAGCGCGAGCGCGTCGATCCGGCGCAACGTAGCAACGAACCGCGCCACCTCCGCCGCGTCGATCCGGCCGAAGATCCGGCGCTCCAGTTCCAGCGCCTTGGGCGCGACCTGGGCGTAAAGATCGCGCCCGGCCCGGGTCGGCACAAGCAGGTGCGATCGTCCGTCCTGCGCGTTCCGCCCACGCGTCAGCAGCCCGCGGTTGACCAGCGCGATCGCCGCACGGCTGACCGTCACCTTGTCCATCCGCGTGCGCGCGCTGATCGCCGCCTGGGTGATGCCGGCCTCTTCCGCCGCCACCGCGATCAACCGCCATTCGGGGATCGAGAGGCCGAACACTACCTCATAGATGCGCGCGATCGAATCGCTGACCAGGTTCGACGTGAACGACAGCCGATACGGGATGAAGTCGTCGAGGACGAGGATCGACCGGGCCATGGAAGATGATAACAATTGACACAATTTGCGCAATGGCGCACGATAGTTTCATTGGATACCATGTCAGGGGAATGCCTGCGATGAGTACAATGGACGCCAATCCGATGGACCTGGACGGGTTCGAGTTCGTCGAGTTCACCTCGCCCGCGCCCGAGGCGATGGCTGATCTGTTCGTGAAGATGGGCTTTAGCCATGTCGGCAATCATCGGTCGAAGAACGTCCGCCGCTATGCCCAGGGGGACATCAACTTCCTTCTCAACATGGACGATGCTGGGCAAGTCGCGGGTTTTCGCAACGCGCATGGCCCGAGCGCCAACGCAATGGCGTTCCGCGTCGGCGATGCTGCCCGGGCGCTCAAGCTCGCCACCGAACGCGGAGCGGTGTCGGTCGAGGGGAAAATCGGGCCGGCCGAGCTCAACATCCCGGCAATCGAGGGGATTGGGGGCGCCAACCTCTATTTGGTCGACCGGCGTGGTGGCACGACGATCTACGACGTGGATTTCGATCCCGTCCCCGGCGCTAGTCCCGACGACCATAACGTCGGCCTGCACACGCTCGACCATCTGACGCACAATCTCCAGCGCGGCCGGATGGCGTATTGGGCGGATTATTACGAGCGCATCTTCAACTTCCGCCAGATCCGCTATTTCGACATCGAGGGCCAGGCGACCGGCCTGTTCTCGAAGGCGATGACCGCGCCCGACGACAAGATCCGCATCCCTTTGAACGAAAGCCAGGACGAACATTCGCAGATTGAGGAATTTATCAAGGACTATCGCGGCGAAGGCATCCAGCATCTGGCGCTCGCCACCGACGACATCTTCGCAACCGTCGACCGGCTACGCGCCAACGGCATCCGCTTCCAGACCACGCCGCAGACCTATTTTGACCTGATCGACAAGCGCCTGCCCGGCCACAACCACGACGTGGAGGAAATGCGCAAGCGCGACATATTGATCGACGGCGCACCCGAGACGGGCGGCGGGCTGCTGCTCCAGATCTTCACCGAAAACATGGTCGGCCCGATCTTCTTCGAGATCATCCAGCGCAAGGGCAATGACGGCTTTGGCGAGGGCAATTTCAAGGCGCTGTTCGAATCGATCGAGCTCGACCAAATCCGTCGCGGCGTCGTGCCGGGCGTGGAAGCGTAATGGAAAATCCTCCCTGGCCCGAGGAGGATTACATGGCCGGCTTTGGCAACCACTTCGCCACCGAAGCGGTGCCCGGCGCGCTACCGGTCGGGCGCAACTCGCCGCAGCAGGTTCCGTTCGGCCTCTATGCCGAGCAGGTATCGGGGACCGCCTTTACGGCGCCGCGTGCGGAGAACCGGCGGTCCTGGCTGTATCGCCTGCGCCCGACCGCCAACCATCCCGCCTTCGCGCCGCACGACAGCGCATCCCTCCTGAGGTCGGCACCGTTCAACGCCGTGCCGGCCAGCCCCAATCGGCTGCGTTGGGACCCCCTGCCCTGGCCCGACACGCCGGTCGACTGGCTCGACGGCCTGGTCACCTATGGCGGCACGGGCAATGTCGCGGAACAGACCGGGGTCGGCATCCACCTCTACGCCGCGACCTGCGACATGGACCGCGCCTTCTTCTCGGCCGACGGCGAACTGCTGATCGTGCCGCAGCACGGCCCGCTGTCGATCGTCACCGAGATGGGGCGGATCGACGTCGCGCCGCTGCACGTCGCGCTGATTCCGCGCGGGATACGGTTTCGCGTGGCGCTACCGGCGGGTCGCGCACGGGGCTATGTGCTCGAAAATTACGGCGCGCTGCTCCGCCTGCCCGATCTCGGGCCGATCGGCGCCAACGGACTGGCCAACCTACGCGATTTCGAAACGCCAGTCGCCTGGTTCGAGGATGTCGACGGCCCCCATGTCGTGATCCAGAAGTTCCAGGGCGGGCTGTGGCGCACGACGCTGGATCATTCACCGTTCGACGTCGTGGCCTGGCACGGCAATCTGGCGCCGTGCCGTTATGACCTGAACCGCTTCAACACGATCAACACGGTCAGCTTCGACCATCCCGATCCCTCGATCTTCACCGTCCTGACCTCGCCCAGCGACACACCGGGCACCGCCAATTGCGATTTCGTGATCTTCCCACCGCGCTGGATGGTCGCCGAGGACACGTTCCGCCCGCCCTGGTTCCACCGCAACGTGATGAGCGAGTTCATGGGGCTGATCGAGGGCGCTTATGACGCCAAGGAAGGCGGCTTCGCCCCGGGCGGGGCGTCGCTGCACAACCAGATGAACGGTCACGGCCCAGACCAGGCGAGCTACGACAAGGCCGTCGCCGCCGATCTGAGGCCGCACAGGATCGACCATAGCATGGCCTTCATGTTCGAGACGCGCCACATCGTCCGTCCTACCCGATGGGCAATGGCAACCCCGAATATGCAGCTCGATTATGACGCGGCATGGAACGGCTTTGAAAAGGCCAAGCTGCCGGGCTGACCCGCCCCGCCGCGACATTTCGCTCGGCAAGGCGACCGGCTCCGCGCTACAGCGGCGGCAATGGACCCGACCACCCCGCCCCGCGCCCGCGGCACGACGATCGCCCGCGGGGTCGTCGTCGGCGCGCTGGGCGTGCTCGGCCTGTGGGTCGTCCTGCCGTTCCTCCCGGCACTCGTCTGGGCGGTGGTGGTCGCAATCGCCGCCGACCCGCTGGTCAAGCGGACCGAGGCGCGCTTTCCCGGCCGGCGCGGCTGGATCGCGCTCGGCTTCACGCCGGCGTTCGCGGCGCTGGTGCTCGCGCCGATCGTGGCGGGTATCGCCCAGGCGGCGCGCGAGGCGCACGACCTCGCCGGCTGGATAGCCACCGCCCGCGCCAGCGGCCTGCCGCCGCCGGCCTGGCTCGCCACGCTCCCGGCCGGCAGTGCCGAGGCCACCGCCTGGTGGCAGGCGAACCTGGCCGACCCGGTCGCCGCCGCCGCATTGTTCCACAATTTCAACCATGCGCTGTGGAACGCGCAGGCCCGGTTGATCGGCGTCGGCCTGCTCCATCGGACGGTCATCTTTGCCTTCACCCTGCTCGCCTTGTTCTTCCTGATCCGCGACCGTGACGGATTGGTCGCGCAATGCCGGGTGGCCGGCGACCGGCTCATCGGCGCAGCGGGCGAGCGGATCGCGCGCCAAGCCGCGCTGTCGGTGCGCGGCACGATCGACGGACTGGTGCTGGTCGGCATCGGGGAGGGTGCGGCGATGATATTGGTCTATCTGGTGCTCGGCGTGCCCCATCCCCTGCTGCTCGGCGTCGCCACCGCGATCGCCGCAATGATTCCGTTCGGCGCAGCGGTGATGTTCGTGATTGCCGCCTTGCTGCTGCTCGCGCAGGGCGCCGCCGGCGCGGCGATCGCGGTGATGGCGATCGGCCTGACCGTGGTCGGGATCGCCGATCACCTCGTTCGCCCCGTCCTGATCGGCAGCGCGACGCGGTTGCCGTTCCTATGGGTGCTGATCGGCATCCTCGGCGGGGTAGAGGCATTCGGGCTGCTTGGGCTGTTCGTCGGGCCGGCGACGATGGCGGTACTGGTGATGCTGTGGCGCGAGTTCGTCGAGGGCAAGCCCCAGCCGGCCGCCTCCGACGACAGCAGCGCGGCATGACGAAAATTGGTTTCCGCGCGCCGGACGGTATCAGCCTCGCCGCGCATGCGGTCGGACCCGAAGAAGGCGCGCCGGTGCTGCTGCTCGGCGGCATCGGCCAGACGCGTCACAGTTGGCGGCGTACCGCGGAACGGATCGCGGCGAGCGGGCGGCGGGCCATCCTGCTCGACCTGCGCGGCCATGGCGAGAGCGGCTGGTCGGCGGATGGCGGCTATACCTTGCCGCGGCTGGCAGCCGACATCACCGCGGTGATCGCGGCGCTCGGCCGCCCGGCGGTGCTGGTGGGCGCGTCGCTCGGCGGCAAGGTCTGTCTGGCGGCGGCAGGCCATGAGGGGCCGGCGGTCGCGTCCGCGCTGGTCATGATCGACACCGTGCCGCGGACCAACGTGGCCGGCGCGAGCGAGGTGGTGAGCGCCATCCGCCCGCCGCCCGCGGGGTTCAACTCGCCCGACGACGCCGCCGCCGAGCTCGCTCGGGCGCGGGGCCAGCCGCTTCGGACGGGCGCAGGCGAGGCGATGCGGCGCAACATGCGCGTCGATGTAGCCGGGCGCTGGCACTGGCATTGGGATCCCGCGCTGCTCGACCGCGATCAGGGCATGCGAGTCGAGGATGCCTTGCCTTACCTGGAAGGTGCCGCCGCCCGGCTGCGGGTGCCGACGCTCGTCGCGCGCGGCGCGCTCAGCAAGGTGACCGACGATGCCGGCGTCGCGGCGTTTCGCGCGCTGGTCCCCCACGCCCGGGTGGAGACCGTGGCGAACGCGGGCCACATGCTGGTGGGCGACCAGAATGACGCCTTTGCCGCCGTCCTGGTGCGTTTCCTGGACGACGCGGTCCAACCCTGACCGGCGGTGGCACGATCATCCCGCGCAGTCACGTGTCCGCCATCAACCGATAGCCAATACCGAGTTCGTTGATCAGCATCGTGGGGCGTGCCGGATCGGATTCGAGCTTCTGCCGCAGGTTGCGCACGACGATCCTGAGATATTCGATCCGCCGGTCATGTTCGAGCGGCCAGGCCCGCTCGAGGATGCGGGCATGGGTCACCACGCGGCCGGGCGCCATCGCCAGCTGCGCGAGCACGTCATACTCCTTGCGGGTAAGGTGGACTTCGGCGTCGCCCCGGGACACGGTGCGGTTGGGAAGATCGATCCGCAGCTCGCCGGCGCGAACAACCGGCTCGCTTCCCTGCGCGCTTACCTTGTGGCGCAACGCCGCGCGAAGACGCGCGAGAAGCTCCTCGCCGTCGAACGGCTTGGTAACATAATCGTGGGCGCCCAGATCAAGGGCGGCAACCTTGTCGTCGGTTGACTCCCTGGCCGATATTACCAGCAGCGGGACCTTCGCCTGGCGCAGCAGGATCTGCACCAGTTCGAGGCCGTCGCGGTCCGGCAGGCCAAGATCGAGAAGGATCGCGTCCGGCTGCGCCCTGGCCGCCAGCTCCAGCGCTTCGCGGCCCGTCCTTGCCTCAATCACCTCATAGGCGGCACGCGTGAGCGTATTGTGCAGGAGCCTGCGGATATGCAGCTCGTCATCGACCACGAGGATCCTTTGTCCGCTCATTCGCCGACCTCCACCGAACTGGACACCAGCAGCTCCTCGGGGAACCGCAGGGAAAAGCATGCGCCCTGCTTGTCGCGTCGTCCGGACGCGACGACGCTCATCCCCATCGCCTCGGCAAACCCCTTGACGATGGCAAGGCCCAGGCCGGTGCCGCCGACGCTCCGGTCGGAGCCTTCCAGGCGGCGAAAGGTCTCGAACACCTCCGCCTCGCGCCCGGGGGGAAGACCGGGGCCCTCGTCGAGGACGGCAAGGGTCAGCTGGCCATAGCTGCGCTCCGCCCGCACGGTGATCGGCGTGCCCGGATCGGCATAGCGCCCGGCATTGTCGAGGAGGTTGAGCAGGCAGTGGTGGAACAGCTGTGGATCGACCGACACCAGCGGCAGGTTCGGCAGTACCTCGAGGTTGATCGGGTGGCCTTCCAGCGACCGGCGCGTGTCCGCCACCGCCCCCGCGACGGCGTCGGTAAGGTCCACCGGTTCGATCCGCAGGCGCATCGCGCCGGCCTCCACCCGCGCCATGTCGAGCAGGTTGGAGACGAAGCGATTGAGGCGCAGCGCCTCGCTTTCGATCATGACGAGGAGCGGGTGGTCGATCTCGCGGCGCAATTCGGCGGCACCCGCGAGGACCGACGTCAGCGGCGTTCTGAGATCGTGGCTGACCGACGAGAGCAGCGCCGACCGCAGCCGGTCGCGTTCGCGAACTGCATCAACATCGCGCATATCGGCCTCGAGTCGCAATCGCTCGAGGGCCAGCGCCGCCTGGTCCAACAGGCTGGACAGCAGCGGCAGCTGATCCGATCGGATCGGATCGCCACCGTCCTCGCGGGCGATGCCGAGGACGGCCAGCGTATGACCCCCCGCCTTCAGCGGCTGGAAAAGCCAATCCGACGCCGTCAGCGTGACCGAGCCGCGGCCCGCCGGCTGGCCGGTATCCTGGACCCACTGTGCCGCGGCGAGTTCCATCGTCTCCAGCCTGGTGTCGGGCGCGCTGGCGGCCTGTATCGCCAGTCCCGTCTCCTCCTCCTCCAGGATCACCGCGCGCAGCTCGAACAGCCGCGCGATCTCGGTGCAGATCGCCCGGCTCACCTCGACGCGGTCGCCGAGCGAGGTCAGCTGCCGCAGGAACCCGGCCAGCGCGGCGTTGGACCGTGCGCTCGAGGCAGCCAGGTCGGCCTGCGCCCGTACGCGGGCGGTGAGCTGGCTGGTGACCACGGCCACGCCGAGGAGCACGATGATCGAGACGACGTTCTCGGGATTACTGACGGTCAGGGTGTGGGTCGGCGGCAGGAAGAAGAAGTTATAGGCAAGGCTGGAGGCGAGACCGGCGAACAGCCCGGTGCGCAGCCCGAAAAGGCTGGCCGCCGCCATCACCGGCAGCAGATAAAGCAGCGCGACATTGCCCAGGTTGAGGATGTGGAACAGGCCCGATCCGACCGCGGTGACCGCCGCCACCATTGCCGTGGTCCAGGCATAGCCGGCGCGCGTTCCCCAGGCGGGCCGGCTGCGCGTCCGTCTGGCGGGGGCGACCGCCACCTCTTCCAGCGGCATGACGTGCACCGCGACGCCGGGGGTGCCGCGCACCAGCCGGTCGACTACCGATCCGTGGCGCAGCTCGAAAAGGCGCGAGCGCGCCGACTTGCCGACGACAAGCTGGGTCGCGCGCGCTTCGGTAACGTAGGTCTGCAGCCCTTCGATGACCGACGTCGCGGGCACGCTGATGACGCCGGCGCCGAGCTGGGTCGCCAGGTTCAGCACGGCGGCGAGGCGGCGATGGTCCTCGGCGCCGAGCTGGCGGCTGCGCGGCGTCTCGACATGCACCGCCGTCCACGGCGCGTGCAGCGCATCGGCGATGCGCTTGGCGGCGCGGACCAGACCCTCGGCGCCGGGAAGCTCGCTGACCGCGACGACGATCCGCTCGCTCCCGGCCCATGTCCCGCCCAGCGCGTTGGCACGCAGATGTTCCAGCATCTGCGCGTCCACCGCCTGCGCGGCGCGGCGTAGCGCCAGCTCGCGAAGCGCCGACAGGTTGGATTTCGAGAAGAAGTGGTTCAGCGCCCGCGTGGCCTCGTGCGGGAGGTAGACCTTGCCCTCCTTCAGCCGCTCGATCAGCTCGTCGGGGGGAATGTCGACGACCTCGATCTCGGCCATTTCGAGGATGCGGTCGGGCACCGTCTCGCGCACGCGGACCCGCGTGAACGAGGCGACGACGTCGTTGAGACTTTCCACGTGCTGGATGTTGACGGTCGAATAGACGTCGATCCCGGCGTCCAGCAGTTCCTCGACGTCCTGCCAGCGCTTGGGATGGCGGCTGCCCGGCGCGTTGGTGTGGGCTAGCTCGTCGACCAGCGCGAGCTGCGGCCGCCGCTCGATCAGCGCGTCGAGATCCATTTCGCGCAGCGTCCGTCCCTCATAGGCGATCTCGCGGCGAGGCATGATCTCCTGACCGTGGGTCAGCGCCTCGGTCTCGCGGCGGCCGTGCGTCTCGACCACGCCGACCACGACGTCGACCCCCGCCGCCCGGCGCGCCGCACCTTCCGACAGCATCTCGAACGTCTTGCCGACGCCGGGCGCGGCGCCGAGGAAAATCTTGAGCTTGCCCCGGCCTTCCTGCGCCGCCTGACGCAGGAAGGCCTCGGGGGCGGGGCGGTCGCGCTCGGCCGTCAACGACCCGGATTGGCGACCGCGGCGTCAAGCGCGCGGTTGAGCGCCAGCACGTTGACGTGGGGCTCCCCCAGGAAGCCGAGCAGCGGCGACTCGATATGGGCCGCCACCAGCGCGCGAACCTGAGCCTCGGTCAGGCCGCGAACCCGCGCCACGCGCGGAATTTGGGCCACGGCCGCTTCGGGCGACAAATCGGGATCGAGGCCCGAGGCGGAGGCGGTGACCAGATCGGCGGGGATGGGACCCGTCACGCCCTGGGACCGGCGCAGCGCGATGTCGCCCTTCATCCGGTCGACCAGCGCCTTCGAGGTCGGGCCCATGTTCGACCCCGACGAGGCGCTGGCGTCATAGCCCTTGCCGGCGGCGGACGGCCGCGAGTTGAAATAGCGGTCGCTGGTGAACGACTGGCCGATCAGCGCCGAACCGGTCACCACACCCTTGTCGACGATCAGGCTGCCGTTCGCCTGATGCGGGAAGGCGAGCTGGCCGATGCCCATCACGACTAACGGATAGACGCCGCAGGTCAGGACGGTGAGCAGCAGGGTCAGGACCAGAGCGGGGCGCAGCCCCGAGAGGAAATCCGAGCTCATGTCTTGATCCTTATGCCAGACCGATGCCGGATACGGCAACGTCGATCAGTTTGATGCCGATGAACGGCGCGACCAGACCGCCGAGCCCGTAGATGCCGAGGTTGCGGGCCAGCAGCGGCCCCGCCCCGATCGGCCGGTACGTCACGCCCTTGAGCGCCAGCGGCACGAGCAGCGGGATGATGACGGCGTTGAAGATGATCGCCGACAGGATCGCGCTGGTCGGCGTCGCGAGGTGCATGACGTTGAGGATCGCGAGGCCGGGATAGAGCACGATGAACATCGCGGGCAGGATCGCGAAATATTTGGCGACGTCGTTGGCGATCGAGAAGGTCGTCAGCGCACCGCGCGTCATCAGCAACTGCTTGCCGAGCCCGACGATCTCGATCAGCTTGGTCGGGTCACTGTCGAGGTCGACCATGTTGCCCGCCTCGCGCGCGGCCTGCGTGCCGGTGTTCATCGCCACGCCGACGTCCGCCTGGGCGAGCGCCGGCGCGTCGTTGGTGCCGTCGCCGCACATCGCCACCAGCCGGCCGCCGACCTGCT
>NZ_CAXTHV010000022.1:0-60617 GCF_964244265.1 uncultured Sphingomonas sp.
GCGCAGGACATCATCGCCTTCTGCTGCGCGCGCAAGGACAGCGACCATCATGTCGTCGCCTTTGCGAAATCGCCGGGCGTCGGCTTCCATCACGGCAGCTTCATGGTCAACGACCCCGACGAGGTCGGCCGCGGCGGCCGCGCGCTGCTCGCCAAGGCGAAGCTCGGCGACTGGGGGTTCGGGCGGCACACGATCGGGTCCAATTTCTTCCATTATATCCAGGACCCGTGGGGCAGCTGGTTCGAATATTATTCCGACATGGATCACATCGACGATTACGCGCTGTGGACGCCGACCAACTACGAGATGGAAGACAGCCTGGCGAACTGGGGTCCCGACGTCCCGCACGATTTCGTCCACAATTACGAAGTCGACGCCGAGCCTTTCCGGGCGGACCGCAAGGAACCGGTTCCGGCCTGATGCGCCGGGTCCATCCGAGCACCCGGACGCGTTCGGCAGCCATGGCGCGGGTCCACCGTCCAGGCGCGGGGGCGCCGTGATCGGCATCCGGCCTCTGCGCTTCCGGCGGCGTGCGGCGCAGGCGCGGTGCTTGCCGCATGGAATTGCCACTTCAGGAGCGCGCCGGACGGCCCTGTCCGGCGGCCGTATCGTGAGACCGTAGGACGCCATGTCGAGCCCGGACCACATCCACCTCACCCGCTGGGGGCGATCGGGGCCCAGGGTCGTGCTCGTCCACGGCAGCGCGCAAGGAAGCAAGGTCGGGGGCGACCATCATTTCGCCGCGCAGCGCGCGCTTGGCGAAGAGGGCTGGCAGCTCGTCGTGCCCGATCGCCCCGGTCATGGCGCCAGCCCCGCCCCCGGCCGGCCCGACGATGCCGAGGCCGACGGTGCCTGGGTGGCGGACCTGCTCGGCGACGGTGCGCACCTGGTCGGCCATTCCTTCGGCGGCTGCGTCGCGCTCGCCGCCGCCGCCCGCCGCCCGGATGCGGTGCGCTCGCTGACGCTGATCGAGCCGGGCATGCAGAAGCTGGCGATCGACGATCCGCATGTCCGCCGTTTCGTCCTGAAGCTGGTGGCGACGCTCGTCTTTTCGTTTTCGCCGGAGCGCCGCGCGATGCGCTTCGCCAGGCTGATCGGCATCCCCGGCGGCATTCGCGGCGGCTCGACCCGCGAAGAGCGGAAGGCGATGGGACGCGGCATCGCCAGGCTCAAGGTTCCCTCCGCGCAGACGCTCCGCACGGAACTGGAGGTGGTCATGGCGGCGGGCATTCCGTTGCTGGTCGTGACGGGGGGCTGGAGCCAGTCGTTCGACGCGGTCGGCGCGCGCGTGGCGTCGGTCGGCGGCGGTCAGCACCGTATCGTCGCCTCCCCCAATCACTTTCCCAACCTCGTGCCCGCCTTCAACCCCATCCTGACGGCCTTCATGCACGGGGCGGAGCCGCGAGATGGCTGACGCCCCATCGTATGCCGGTGGCGGAGCCGACATCGACCGCCTGTCGATCGACCTGACGGCGTTCAACGACGACGTCCAGGCCGCCGCGCTGGACCTGGAACGTCTGATCGCGCTGGGGACGTCACCCGACGGCGGGGTTCTCGCGAGCGCAAGGCTGCGTTTCTCGCGGGCGCTGCGCGTCCACCTGCAGCACGTCGACGGCGCGGTCCTCCCGGCCCTGCGTCGTGCGGCCGATGCGCGTATGCGGGCTGCGATCGACGAGTATCGGCGCGTATTGCACGATTATCACGAGGCTGCGGCGCACCATGTCGCGCGCTGGCCTTCGGCGGCCGTGACGGCCGACTGGGACGGGTATCGCCATTCGGTCGCCGACATGCTCGCCCGGCTAAGCCGGCGCGTGGCGGTCGAGCAACGCATCGTTCACCCGCTGCTCACGCGCACCGGCGATCGCTGACGACTGCCCCGTGCCTTCCCCCTGTCCTGTTACCCCCAGAGGTCGTTCATGAAACCTTCCGTCCCGCCCCTCACTGCCCTGCTGCTCATGACGGCCACCCCTGCCGCAGCCCAGACGCTCGATGTCGTCACCGGCTCGGGCCCGGTACACGGTGCCGTGGCCGACGGCGGCGTCGTCGCCTTCAAGGGCATTCCCTATGCCTCGCCGCCGGTCGGGCCGTTGCGCTGGCGCCCGCCGCAGCCGGCGGCGCGCTGGACGAGCCCGCGCGATGCGACGCGGTTCGGCACGCCTTGCTTCGCCTCGCCGCTGCCGGGCCCTCCGTCGAGGGTGGTGGAAAGCGAGGACTGCCTGACGCTCAACGTGTGGACGCCGCCAGCGGGGGTGACCGGCAAGCGTCCGGTCATGGTCTGGATCCATGGCGGCGGCTTTGTGTTCGGATCATCGGCACAGCCCGGCTATGACGGGACCGCGCTGGCGAAGCGCGGCGTGGTCCTGGTCAGCATCAACTACCGGCTGGGCGTGCTCGGTTTCCTGGCGCATCCCGCGCTCGACCGCGAGGGACCGGCATCGGGCAATTACGGCCTGCAGGACCAGATCGCGGCATTGCGCTGGGTTCGCGCCAACATCGCGGCGTTTGGCGGCGATCCGGCAAACGTCACCATCTTCGGCGAGTCGGCGGGCGCGCACGCGGTCGGAATGCTGATGGCGTCGCCGCCGGCCAGGGGCCTGTTCGCCAAGGCGATCGCCGAGAGCGGCGCCTTTTGGGACAGCGAGCACGGCTCGATCGCGACGCATGGCGAGGCGCTCGCTCGCGGCACGGCCTTCCAGCAGCGGATGGGCGCGACCGATCTTGCCGCGCTGCGCGCGATGCCGGCCGACCGGCTCAACACCGCGACCGCGTGGGATATCCGGCTCGACCCCGGCACGACCGCGTTCGCGCCGAGCGTCGATGGCTATGTGCTGCACGAGGCGCCGGCCGCGGTATTCACGCGCGGCGCCGCGGCCAGGGTGCCGCTGCTCGCCGGCTGGAACGACAAGGAGGAGGCACCGCTGTTCCTGCCGCGCGCCCTGCCGCACGACACGCCCCGGACCTTCGCGACCGGCCTGGCCAGCCTGTTCGGCACCGACCGGACGGCAGCGGCCGACGCGGTCTATCCCTCGGCCGATCCGGCCACGTCATCGGCCACGCTGATCGGCGATCTGGTCATCTCGCAGCAGACCTGGGAGCTGCTCGCCCTGCAACAGCACGCCCGGCGGACCGGCGTCTACGCCTATCAATTCTCGTTCACCTCGCCTTATTCGCCGGTCGCCAACCATACCGCCGAGGTAAAATACGTGTTCGGCAACCTCGGCTCGCCGATGCTGGGGCGCGGGGTCGGCGAACCCGGTCCGCGGGACCGCGCGACGGGCGAGCTGATGACCGCCTATTGGACCAATTTCGCGACCCGGGGCGATCCCAACGGCCCCGGGCTGCCGACCTGGCCGGCTTATGCCGGCCCGGGATCGCACGTCCTCGCCATCGCGCCGGACGGCGCAAGGGCAGCGACCGAGACGGGAACCGACCGTTTCCGCTTCATCCAGTCCTTTCGCAAGGCGGGCCGGCTACCCGAGCATTGGCGTACCGTCATGCCGTGACCGGCCGGCAAGCCGATCCTCCCTCGCAAGCGCCGGCGCGCCATGCGGTGAAAGGCGCACCTGGGTGTCGGTCCGCCGCGACGCCGCGGTCATCTCCGGCTAATCCGGCGCCGTAGGGCGTTTAGGGATATCTTTACGCAGACGAGCCAAGGGGGAGTGTCTACAAGGCCTGTAACGTGATCCCGCTTATCGGTTCCCTCGCCAAATTGTTTCGCGAGCCGCTGGCGCCCGCCAGTGTGACCGTAGCCGACGAAGCCTTTCGGTCGCTCGCCGAATATAGCTCCGACGTGATCTGCCGCATCGGCCACGACGGCGTGTTTCGCTATGTTTCGCCCTCTGCATCGGTCTTGTTCGGGGTTGAGCCCGAGCAGATGGTCGGGACGTCGGCCATGCTGTACATCCTGCCGGACGACCATCCCGCCGTCGCCGCCGCGATGGCGCGGATCGGATCGGGACAGTTCGATGAAGTCCGGACGGAAGCACGGACCGTTCGCCCCGACGGCCGGGAGGTCTGGGTAGAGGCCAGCGCCAAGCTGATGCCCGGGAGTGATCCAGCCGTGTCGGAAGCGGTGCTCGTCCTGCGGGACATCACGGAGCGCAAGCGCGCCGAAACCCGCTGGGCCTCGCAGGCGCTGGAGGACAGTCTGACCGGCCTTGCCAATCGCCGCGCCCTCGATGAGGCGCTCGATCACGAATGGCGCCGCACCGTCCGCACCGGATCGCAGATGGCGTTGATCCTGTTGGACATCGACCATTTCAAGAAGTTCAACGATCATTATGGCCATCAGGCGGGCGACGGCTGTCTGCACGCGGTCGCGACCGTGGTGAAAGCTGCCGCGCGCGGGCCGACCGATGTAGCCGCTCGCTATGGCGGCGAGGAGTTCGCCTTATTGCTCGGCGACCCCATGGGCGACGCCGTCAAGATTGCCGAGGACATCCGCACGGCCGTCGTGGCGCTGGGGGTTCATCATGCCGGCGTCGGACCGGGCGCGGTGGTGACCGTAAGCATCGGGGTCGCCAACGTTTTCGCCCGGCCAGGCAGCACGATCACCATGCCGGACATGCTCGTCCAGGCAGCTGACAGTGCGCTGTATCGCGCCAAGGACCACGGGCGCAATCGTGTCGAGGCCGCCATCGTGTTCGCCCCTGCGAAAGCCATATAGTCCGTTTCGGGGCATCCGTGTCACCGCGCGGAAGCGGTTTCCGCGATCAGCCCCCTACCTCCGCCCGAACGATCGCCGCGCCGTCGACCATCGCCTTCATCTTGGCGAAGGCGGTGTCGCGCGGCAGGTATTTCAGGCCGCAGTCCGGCGCGACGATGATCCGTTCCGCCGGCACCCGGGTCATCGCGCGCCGGATGCGGTCGGCGACCACCTCGGGCGTCTCCACCGCCGGATCGTTGAGGTCGATCACGCCGACCATGATCCGCTTGTCGCGCAGCGGCTCGAGTTCGGCGGGGTCGAGCCGCGGCTGGGCGGTCTCGACCGAGACCTGACGGACGCTGGAGGCGGCCAGCTCCGGCAGGAAGTCATAGCCCTTGGGCCGGTCGCCATGGATGATCGCGGCATAACCGAAGCAGATGTGCAGCGCGGTCTCGCCAGCGATGCCGTCGAGCGCGCGGTCGACCACCTCGACGCCGAACTCGCGGGCCTGATCGGGCCGCGCCTGCATATAGGGCTCGTCGATCTGCACGATGTCCGCGCCGGCGGCAAACAGGTCACGGATTTCCTCGTTGACCGCGGCGGCATAGTCGAGCGCCATCTCCCGCATGGTCGGGTAGAAGTCGTTTTGCGCCTGTTGGGCCATCGTGAAGGCGCCGGGGACGGTGATCTTGATGGGCTTGCTCGTATGGCGGCGCAGGAACTCGATGTCGCGCACCTGCACCGGACGCGTCCGGCGGATGCGGCCCACGACGCGCGGCACGGGATTGGGATGCCCGCTGCGGTCGAGCGCGGTGCCATGATTGTCCATGTCGACCCCCTCGAGCGCGGTCGCAAAGCGGTTCGAGTAACTCTCCCGCCGCATCTCGCCGTCTGTGATGATGTCGAGCCCCGCGCGCTCCTGCTCGTGGATCGCCATCAGCGTGGCGTCGTCCTGCGCCTCCTCCAGCCGCTCCGGCGGCACGCGCCAGAGTTCCTGCGCGCGGACCCGAGGGGGAAATCGATCGGCCAGCCGCGCGCGATCGATCAGCCATTCCGGCATCGCGTACGATCCGACCAGCGTGGTAGGCAGGAGCTGGTTCACCGTCGTTTCCCTTCGACACATCCGTCGAAGTGTCGCTATCCCCGTCGACGGGAGATGACAAGCCGCGTGGAAAGAGGGCAGCGCGACCGCCCCGCGCTTGACGCTGTCGACATTTGCGTGGAAAACCCGACGCGATCGTGGACAGGGTTGCGGGACGGCGATCCACGGATCGGACGGGTGAGGATGATGCAAGGTCAGTCGGCAGCCAGCGGTACAACGACCGGCGCAGCGAGCGGTGCTGCCGCCGTCCCTCGCTATGCCCTGGACGGCGTCCGCTACCGGCCGGCGGCCGAGGCGCTGACGCAGATCGCGGAGGGCAATTGGCTCGACCTCAGTATCGGCGACACGCTGCGCCACGCCGCCGCCGAGCGGCCCGACGCCGCCGCGGTGATCGACCGCGACGGCGCCACCACCTATGCGCAGCTGGACGCAGACAGCGAGTCGGTCGCGGCGGCGCTGCTTGATCTGGGGCTGCGGCCGGGCTACCGGGTGCTGTTCCAGCTCGGTACCACGCGAGACTATTTCACTGCCTTTTACGCGTGCATGAAGGCCGGCGTTGTACCGGTCTGCACGCTGCCGCAATATCGCACGGTCGAGATGGAGCATTTCGCGGCGAAGACCGCCGCCAGGGCCATCTTCGTCCAGGCGGACTGCAATCCCAGCTTCGACCAGGTCGGCTTCGCGCAGGCACTGGCCGCGACCTGCGCCACGCTCGACCATGTCGTCGTTGTCCGGGGCGAGCGCGAGGGCTGCGTTTCACTGGCGGCGGCGGCGCGGGCCTATCCGCTGGCGCAGGCGCGGGCGCGGACCGCGGCGGTGGCGCCCAGCGCGTCCGATGTCGCCGTGTTTCAGCTGTCGGGCGGGTCGACCAGCCTGCCCAAGATCATCCCGCGGATGCACGGCGAATACCTGGGCGCGGTGCGGCACCTGTCGCAGCGCTACGGGCTGACGGACGCGGACGTCACCTTGTGGGGGCTGCCGCTGGTCCACAACGCCGGCACGATGTTCGCGGTGCTGCCGGTGACGCTCGACCGGCGCACGCTGGTGCTGCAGTCGCGGCTCGACGTCCGCGAGATGCTGGAGCTGATCGGCCGCCACCGGGTCACCTTCACCGGCAGCGTCGGTCCGGTCGCGGCGAAGCTGCTGGAGGTAAGCGATCTCCACCGTCACGACATCGGCTCGCTGCGGCAGTTCTTCGCGCTGGCCAGTGCGGAAGCCGTGGAACGCCATGTCGGCCTGCCGGTGGGCCAGATGTTCGGGATGACCGAGGGCATGGTGTTCGCCGCCTCGCCGCAGGACTGCGCCGCGATTCGGCACCGCACGATCGGTTATCCGATCTCGCCGGGCGACGAGGTCCGGCTGCTGGTGCCGGGCGAGGAGACGGAGGTCGCGTTCGGCGAGGTCGGCGAGCTGTGCTTCCGGGGGCCGAGCACGCTGACCGGCTATGTAGGTGACGAGGAGGCGACGGCGGCGAGCTTCACGTCCACCGGTTTCCTGCGCTCGGGCGACCTGATGCGCGCGCACGTCATCGAGGGCGTCACCTGCTATTCGTTCGAGGGGCGGATCAAGGACAACATCAACCGCGGCGGCGAGAAGATCGGCGCCGAGGAGATCGAAACCCTGGCGGCGCGCCATCCCGATATCGCCGACATCCGCGTCGTTGCGATGCCCGACCGGATCTATGGCGAGAAGGTGTGCGCCTATGTCATCCCGCAGGTGGGCAGCGACTGTCCGACGGTGGCATCGCTCGGTGCCTTCCTGCTCGGCCTGGGTATCGCCAAGTACAAGCTGCCCGAGCGTGTGGAGCGGATCGACGCCTTTCCCCTGACGCGCGTCGGCAAGGCCGACAAGGCGGCGTTGCGCGAGCTGGTGGCCGCGGCGATCGCGGCCGAGACGCGGCAGGACGCGTGAGCGAGCGCGAGGCGACCGCCGGCTTTCGCAACGCCGGCTGGACGATGGGCGGTCTGCCCGACGGCGCGGCAGTGACCGTCCACCCGCTGCGCACCGCGGACGGCGTGGCGGTCAACGGCTTCCTCTACACCGCCGGGCGATCGGACGTGGTCGCCTGCATCATGCACCCGCGCGAGTTCCTGGCGACGCATTACCTGGTGCCCGAGCTGCTCGCCGCCGGCTATTCGGTGTTCACCCAGACCTCGCGCGCGGTGGGGTCGGACCTCAGGCTCGAACACGAGATCACGCTGCTCGACGTGGCGGCGGGGCTGTCGTTCCTCAAGGAACGCTTCGGCCGGATCGTGCTGATCGGCAATTCGGGCGGCGCGAGCCTGTACGGCTTCTACAACCAGCAATCCTTGCTCGCACCCCAGGCAAGGATAGAGCGGACGCCGGGCGGCCGCGCCACTGGTCTGCGCGACTCGGAGATGCCGCACGCCGACGGGATCGTGCTGGTGTCGCCGCATCCCGGCCAGGGCGTCGTGCTGATGAACTGCATCGACCCCTCGGTGACCGACGAGCACGACCCGCTCGGCATCGATCCGGACCTCGACTTCCTCGATCCGGTCAACGGCTATGCCCCCGGCGGCGCAAGCTATCCCGCCGCGTTCGTCGAACGGTTCCGCGCCGCCCAGCGCGCGCGGGTCGCGCGGCTCAACGCGACCGCCCGGGCGCTCATCGCCGACCGGCTCTCGGCGCGCGCGCGCGGCAAGCAAAGCGGCGACCGCGCCGACCGTATCCGCGGCGCGCATACCAATGCGATGACGATCTGGCGCACCGACGCCGACCTGCGCTGCTGGGACCTGTCGCTCGACCCGTCCGACCGCGCGGTCGGCTCGATCTGGAGCCGGGACCCTTACGCCACCAATTTTGGCGTGGTCGGCTTCGCGCGCTTCTGCACGCCCGAGGCGTGGCTGTCGACCTGGTCCGGGCTGACCTCGCGCGCTAACCTGTTCGAGACCGCGGCAGCGATCGAGCAGCCGGCACTGCTGATCGAATATAGCGGCGACCAAGTGGTCTTTCCGGCCGATGTCGAGCGGATCTTCGCCGCGATCCCCGCCGCCGACCGCACCCGCCACCGTTTCCGCGGCGACCATCACGGCCAGCCGCTGGCGGCGGGCGAGGAGCCGGGCCGGTCGCTGGCGGGACAGGCGATCCGCGACTGGCTGGAGGAGCGGTTCCGGCGTAGCTAGGTGGGTTCGCACCGTGCCTCGGCAGCCCTCGACAACGCTTCGGCACCTTGAGGGTGCGGCCACTTCGACAATGCCGGCAAGCGATCGTCGCCGGTGGCTCAATAAGCGGCGGTAAAGCGCGCGCGGCTGTGGCGCTGCTGTTCCAGCTCGTCGGCCATGGCGATGGCATAATCGGCGAAACTGATCCGGCTGTCGCCCGCATCGTCGGTCACCAGCTCGTCGCCGCCCGACCGGTAACGGCCGGTCCGCGGGCCTTCGAAGATGACCGCGGCAGGTGAAAAGAACGTCCAGTCGATTGCCTTTTCCTCGCGCAGAGCCGCAAGGAAGGCGATCCCGCCCATCGCGAAGCTCTTCCAGTCCTCGGGAAAGTCCGGCGTGTCGATCAGGCGCTCGCCCGAAGCGACCTTGAGACTCGCCGCGCCGCCGGTCACGAGCAGCCGAGCGACCCCGGCCTGCCGCAGCGCCGACAGCAGGGTCTCGGCGGTCACGTCGAAATGAAGCGCGCTGACCACCGCATCGCTGCCGCGGATCAGGCCGGCCAGCACCGCGGGATCGGATGCGTCGCCTGCGACCGCGGTAACCCCGGGGGCCGCGGGAATCGCCTCGGGCTTGCGCGCGATGGCCAGCACCTCATGGCCGCGACGGGCCAGCTCGCTGGTGATCTCGGAACCCGCGCGACCGCTCGCACCCAGAATCGCAACCTTCATGTTCGTCTCCTGCAGGCCGCCGATGGCTTCCTAAGTGGCAATGAATGCGCATCATGCAAGACGGCCGCTCGCTACCGCCCCGCGACCCGACGCGCCCGACCGCTGCGCTGCTCCGCCGGACGACGTCACGGCTGGGCGGTGGACCGCACGACGATCTCGCCGACGTTCACGCCCGCGGGCTGATCGATCGCATAGCCGATCGCCTGCGCGATCGCTTCGGGCGACATCGCAAACTTGGCGCCGGCCTGTTCGAGCTGCGCGCGGAGCGCTTCGTCCTTCACGTGCGCGACGAAGTCGGTGTCGGTGAACCCCGGCAAGATGACGGTGACGCGGATCGCGCCCGCCAGCTCCTGGCGAAGCCCGTCGGATAGCGCGACGACCGCCGCCTTGGTGCAGGAATAGACCGACTGTCCCGGCACCGTCTTGCGCGCCGCGGTCGAGGCGATCGTGATGAAATGCCCTGTCCCCTGCGCGCGGAAGACGGGGAGGGCGGCGGCGATGCCGTAGAGCACGCCCTTGATGTTGACGTCGACCATCCGCTCCCAATCGTCGACCGCGAGGTCGTCGATCGGTCCGATCGGCATCGCGCCGGCATTGCTGACCAACACGTCGAGCCGCCCGAACCGCTCCCCCGCCAACGCCACCAGCCTCGCCAGGTCGGCGCGCCGGGTCACGTCGATCACCGCCTGCGCCGCCTCGCCGCCGGCGGCGACGATGCGCTCCGTCACCGCCGCGAGCCGGTCCGCGCCGCGCGCGCCCAGCACGACCTGGTCGCCGCGCGCCGCCAGATAGCGAGCGGTCGCCGCGCCCATGCCGCTGCTCGCGCCCGTGATCGCTATTACCTTGCCCACGGGATCGTCCTTTTTCTGAAGCTGCTTGTAGATCCGCGACCCTGCCGGTGCTTGGGGTCCCTTGCGCCGGGGTCGCGCCGGGCCGTATTGCGCGATCGGTATAGCGGGTGATGGATGACATGGTTGCATCGGGGGTGCGAAAGGCGAGGATGCCGGCTTCGGCCGCGCCGTCCCCCGCCGGAAGGCCGGGAGCGGCCGAACCGTCCTCTACCACGCGCCGCGAACTGCTGGCCGGCGATGTGCTCGACAAGGCGGCCGGCCTGTTTGCCGCGCGCGGCTTCGCGGCGACGAGCCTGAAGGACGTGGCGGACGCGGTCGGGCTCAGCCGCTCGTCGATCTATCATTACTATCCCAACAAGGAGGCGTTGCTGGCCGAGCTGATCCGCGGCGTGACGCTGCCGATCGCGACCATGCTGCGCGAGGTGCGGGAGCGGGAATTGCCGCCCACGGCGGCGATCCGCGAGGTGGTCCGACGCCTGGTGCTGTGGGTTGCCGACCCCCACACGCATTTCCGCCTGATGGATCGCAGCGAGGCCGAGCTGCCGCCCGCGATCGCCAGGGTCCATGTCGCCGCAAAGCGCCAGATCCTGAACGAGCTGATCGCACTGGTCGACGCGGCGATCCTGGCGGGCGAGGCCCGTGCGGTCGATAGCCGGGTCACGGCGCTTTCGATCATCGGCATGGCGATGTGGACCGCCTGGTGGTTCCAGCCGGATCACGGTGCGACGCTGGCGGCGGTGGCGGACATGATCGCGGACAACGCCTGCGCGCTGCTGCACCGCACGACGCCAGACAAGAATGCAGCGACGATCGCCAGCCTGGCGGCCGAGATCCGGGGGAACCTGACCCTGATCGAGGCCATGTCCGGCGAGCCTGCGGGGTAGATCAGTCCGGCAGCACGGGCTCGTTGGTCGGCGCGAGCCGGATGCGGGTGGCATCGAACCGCACAATCTTGCCGTCGAGCCCGCCCGTGAGGCACCCGAACCACACCGCCGCGCCGAGCCCGGTCGCCGCGCGCGCAAGCTCGATCTCGCCATCGAACTCGACATAGATATAGCCGGCGCGCGCCGCATGGACCCGGCATCGATCGAGCGTGCCAGCCGCGGCGACGACGGGCGCGAACTCGGGCACGTCGAGGACGTAGAAGCCGCTCATGCGGCGGGCGCGGCCTCGCGCTGGTGCTCGGCGACATACCGCGCCTTGACGCGCCACAGTTGCTCGATCGTCGTCCATTCGCCGGCATCGGCCAAGTCCAGCGCTGCGGCGATCGTGATCTCCGCGTCGATGCCGTCGATCCGCTCCACCGCGCGCAGCGGACGCGTGATCTCCAGCGGATAGAAATTGGGATCGCGGAAATAGACCGATTCCAGGATCTCGTGCTTGATCGACTGGCTGACCTTCACACCGGCCGCCTCAAGCTTCGCCTGCCAGGCGAGCAGTTCCTCCTCCGTCTCGACCCGCCAGGCGGTGTGGTTCGCCATCGCCATGTAGCCGCGCGGGATCTGGAATGCGGGCGGCTGGGCCGTACCGATATAATAGAAGAAGGCGATCGTGCTGCCGTTTCCCGCATCGAAGAAGAAATGTATGAAGTCGGCGTGTTCCTCCTTCTCGCGCCCCCAGCCCTTGGCGGTGATGGCATGGACCAGCGGCAGGCCGAGCTTGTCGCGATAGAACTCCACCGTCTCGCGCAGCTTCCACGTCGGGCGGGCGGTGTGATCGACGCCGTTCAGCGTCAACATTTGCGTCGTCACAGCGTCTGACATCGTGTGCATCCCTGCCCGGCCGTCTAAATCCGGGCTTGCCAAACTTCCACGCCACCGTCAATATATCGACTGACGCGACGAATGCGTGACATGAGGGGTGATCGATGGCGCGCATCGCGGTGGTTGGGGGCGGGCCCGCGGGGCTGCTGTTCGCCAAGCTCGCCCGGCAGGCCGACCCGGCGCACCGGATCGACGTGTTCGAACAGAACCCGCCGGATGCCACCTATGGCTTCGGCGTCGTCCTCGCCGATGTCGCGCTCGACATCCTCGCCGCGGTCGATCCCGGGCTGAAGGCTGCAATCAGCGCCATCGCCGAGTTCCAGGACCGCATCACGATTGTCCACAAGGGCGAAGCGATCGCGGTGAAAGGCAACGGCTTCATGGGGATCAGCCGTGTCCGCCTGTTGCAGGCGATGCAGAAGAACGCGCTCGACGCGGGCGTCGCGATTCACTTCGAACGGCGGGTCGGCGATCCGGCGACGCTCGACGGTTATGACCTGATCGTCGGCGCCGACGGGGTCAACAGCGCGATCCGCACCACGCTCAACGACCATTTCCAGGCGACCAAGCAAGCGCGGCGCAACAAATGGGTCTGGTACGCCACGCCCAAGCGGCTCGATTCGGTCGGGCTCATCTTCCAGTCGACGCCGCACGGCACCTTTATAGCGCACAGCTATCGTTTCTCGCCCGAACTCGGCACCTTCGTGATCGAGTGCAGCCCCGAGACATGGGCTTCGGCGGGGCTGGACACGGCCAGCGAAGAAGAGAGCAGGGCGTTCTGCGCGCGGGTGTTCGAGCCGTTCCTGGCGGGCGCGCCGCTGGTCGGCAACCGGTCGGGCTGGTTCAACCCGGAGTTCGTCACGAGCCGCCACTGGCACCATGGCAACGTCGTGTTGATCGGCGATGCGCTAAAGACGGTGCACCCCTCGATCGGCTCGGGCACGCGGGTCGGGATGCAGGATGCGATCGCGTTGGCCGAGGCGCTGGCGGCGTGCGGCGGCAACATCCTCGAGACGCTGGCGACCTTCGAACAGAACCGGCGCCGCGGCGCCGACGAGTTCCAGGACGCGGCGATGAAAAGCATCCTGTGGTACGAGACGGTAGACGAGCGGATGCACCTCGATCCGCCGGCCTTCGCCTATAATTACATGAAGCGCACCGGCCGTGTCAGCGACGCCCGGTTGCGACGGCTGGACCCGGATTTCGCGGCGCTGGCCGAGCGGCACGAGTTGCTTGCCATCTGAACGACCGACACCATCCATCACCAGGCCAACAGGCCGGCGGTGGCATTAGCATAAAAAAGGGGAGGACACATGAACACGACTACATCCTTGACCGCCGTCGCCACGGCGCTGATGATTGCCGGCACGGCGGCGGCTGCGCAGACTGCGCCCGGCACGGGGCAGACGCCGGCGGTGCCCGTGGACGCGGCACCAGCGGCCGGCGTATCGCCCGATCCATCGTCCCCCGCCGGCCAGACGACGACGCCGAGTGGCGGGCTTGGCGATATCGTCGTCATGGCGCAGCGCCGGTCGGAAAACCTGCAAAGGGTGCCGATCGTCATCACCGCAATCAGCGGCCCGCAACTCGCGACCGCCGGCGTCACCAGTCTGGCGACTCTCAACACCGTCGCGCCAGGGTATAATTCTCGAAACGTGTCGGGCGCATTCCAGCCCTATCTGCGCGGCATCGGCACATCGAGCAACGTCGTCGAGAACCCCGTCGCGCTGTACATCGACGGCGTCTACATCCCGCAGCAACGCGAGGGCATCCGCGAGCTGCCGGATATCGAACAGGTTGCGGTGCTCAAGGGACCGCAGGGTACCTTGTTCGGCCGCAACGCGACCGGCGGCGTTATCCAGATCACAACGCGCGCGCCGTCGCGGACGCCGCAGGCGGAGGTGCATGCGGGGATCGACAATTATGCCACGCTCCGCACCGGCGCGTTTCTGTCCGGTCCGCTCGGCGACGGCGTGGCGGCGAGCGTTTCGGTCGATTACGCCCATCAGGGCAACGGCTACGGCACGAACCTTGTCACCGGCAACGACACCTTCCAGCTTCAGCATTCGCTGTCGCTGCGCGGCAAGCTGCGATGGGAAGCCGGCCCGGGCACCGACGTGACGATCATCGGCGACTATATGGACCGCCGCGAGCGCGCCTTCACCTTCGTGCCCTACGACGGCACGACGCTGGTGCGGCCGATCGGGGCCTTGGGCAGCAAGTTCGACACCTACTCGCCGATCGATCCCTACACCGCCTTCAAGGGCGGCGGCGCGAGCCTGGAGATCGATCACGATTTCAACTTCGCCAGGCTCGTCTCGATCACCTCGTACCGTCGCGGATCGAGCGCCTATCTGTTCGACGACGCACCGGTCGGCGTACCGGTCTTCTACGTCCGCGTCGATCCGGGCAACCAGCCCAACCGCGACTTTACCCAGGAACTCCAGCTAGTCTCGCGCAACAGCGACCGCTTCACCTGGACCGCCGGCGTCTTCTATTACGACAACCGTCTGGCGAACCAAGTTCAGCGGAACTTCTACCCGCCCTTCTACCGTGCGGCGGTGGGGCCGCCAACGGTGAACCAGCGGACCGATACGTTCGGCCGCGAGACGACCGAATCGGTGGCACCATTCGGGCAGCTCGGCATCGGCCTGTTCGAGGGTACGAAGCTGACGCTGGGCGCGCGCTGGACCTATGAGAAGCGGGAGCTGTCGGGCGGCCTGATCCGGATGACCCGGTTCAACGGCACGGTCGTCGACGTCCCCTTCGCCCCGCCCGCGCTGACGATCCGCAAGCCGACCTGGCGCATTGCGCTCGATCATCAGTTCGGCCCCGACGTGCTCGGCTACGTCTCCTACAATCGCGGCATCAAGAGCGGCGGGTTCAATATCCTCAATCCGTCCAATCCGGCCTATCTGCCAGAGCGGCTCGACGCCTATGAAGTCGGGCTGAAGACCGAGCTCCTCGATCATCGCCTGCGCTTCAACGTCGGCGGCTTCTATTACAATTACAGCAATCTCCAGATCACGCAGTTCGTCGGGGTGACGCAGAGCATCGTCAACGGCGCCAAGGCCGAGCTCTACGGGCTGGACGTCGATTTCAACGCGCGCCTGACGCCCGAGCTCAGCCTGTCGGGCGGGCTGGAGGCGCTCCACGCCAACTTCACCGACTACCGCAACGCGGTCGGCAGCACCCCCCGGGTCGATGGCGGCGCGACGCTAATCGCGATCGACGCCTCCGGACGCCGCATCCCGCAGGCGCAGGAGTTCGTCGCTTCGCTGTCGGGCGATTACGAACGCGCGTTTGATGCCGGCTCGCTGCACGTCAATGTCACCGGATCGTACAATGGCGACTATTTCATCGAGGCGGACAATTTCCTGCGCCAGCCGGCCTATGGCCTGCTTAGCAGTTCGCTCGCCTGGACGACGGCGGACAAGCGCTACACCTTCTCGATCTGGGGGCGTAACCTGCTCGACGAGCGGATCATCTTCAATGCGTCGAGCCAGGCGATCGGCTATCCGACGTCTTACGGTCAGGCGCCGCGTACGTATGGATTGACGGCGCGGGTAAACTTCCGCTGATCGGCGACGGGCGCGACGACCGGCCGGCGCGTGGCATCACGCTCCATGCGCCGGTCGTCGCCGGTCCGTCGGCCCCGGTCAGTAGCTGAACGAGACCCGCGCGCCGTAGGTGCGCGGATTGGCGGTTCCGAGCTCGAACAGGCCCCCGAAGTTGCCGCCGCCGGTCAGATAGCGGTTGTTCTCGACACTCCGCACGAACGCGGCGATCGAATAGCGGCCGCTTTCCGGCGAGAAGATCAACTGCGCGTTGGTCTGCCAGGTGCGTCGCTGATATTCCGGCGCGACATAATCGAAGGCGATATAGCGGCCCGAACGATATTGCGTGTCCACCAGCGCCTGGAGACGATAATCCCCCAGGTGGAATGTCTGCTGCACGCCGAGATCGACGGTCCAGCGTGGCGAGTTGAACGCCGGCTTGCCCGAGCAATCGACGTTGTCGAGCGTCGCGCTGGCGGCCGTCAGGGTGCAGCCGGTCAGGGGCGGCACGCCCCCGGTGACCGGCACCTGGAACAGGAACGACTGGTATGTGGCGTCGAGATACTGGACGTTACCGGTCAGCACCGTGTCCTGCGTCGCGAGCACGCGGCCCGAAATCTCGAACCCCTTATTGATCGACCGGCCGACATTCTGGGTGAAATTGCCCGTCTGCCCGGCGCGGTCGACGCCCAGGTGCGAGATCTGCTGGTCGCGATACTTCCAGTAGAAGAGTTCGAGGTTGAGCTCGACCCGGTTGTCGAAGAAACGGTTCTTCAGCCCGGCGGTGTAGGCGGTGATATATTCCGGCTGATAGGTTTCGTAGCCGTTCGACAGCGAGAAGCCGCCGGCGCGGAACCCGGTCTCCACGCTGGCATAGGCCAGCGAACGCGGGGCGACGTCGACCTCGACCGCCCCGCGCCACGTCACCCGCTTGTTCGACAGCGGCGCGTTGACGCTGACGTCGCCACGCGACACGATCGCGCCGGTCCCGATGATCGGCGCGACGCCGCCGTTGGTGGTCGGCACCGGCAGCGGCTGGCCCTGCGGCGTCAGGGAGAACGGGAACAGCGGCGCCGTGGGACAGGTGGGGACGCCGGCGACGCGCAGTGTGCACACGACGGTCAGACGCTCGGAAAACCCGTCGAAGCGCTTCTCGCTGTCGGTATAGCGGAGGCCGCCCACCAGGCGAAACGCCTCGGTCAGGTGCGCCGTCAGGCGGCCCGACGCGGCGTAATTGTCCGTCTTGCTGCGATAGTCCTGAAACGCGGTCAGGAACTGCTGGTCGACGGTGAAATGGCCGTTGTCGATCTCGTGGAAGTAAATCGCGCCCAAGGTATATTCGAACATCCCGAGCCGCGTCCCGGCGAAGCGTGCTTCCACGCTGGTCTGGCTGTCGCGCTCCGGCGTCGGTCCCGTCACGAAGGCGGGGGCGGCGGTGACGTTGCTGATGTAATTGTGGCGAAAGGCAGGGATGATCGTGAGCTTGCCCACGCCGGTGGTGACGTTGATCTCGCCGTTGAAGCCGTAGAGGTCGCTGTCCTGATAGGGGCGGCGGGGCAGCGGGCCGAAGTTGCGGCCCGACGGTCCGGCGACCTGCGTCTGCAGCAGCGCCTGGGCGCGCGGATCGTACAGCCCGACGTCCGCGCCGAGCCCGGTGGGACCGAACACATACTGGCCCGTGACGCGGTTATAGGCCGATGTCGCGAGGAACGACGTGCCCGCGCCGACCCCGCCGATATGGGCATAGTCGGCCGATACCCGGACGTTCACCGCGGGGCTGACCTCGACGAGCAACTGCCCACGGATGGCGCGGCTTTTCTGGTCGCTGGTACCGTCCGAGAGATAGCCGTCATGGCCCAGCACGTTACCGGACACGCGCACGGCGGCGTTCTCGCCGACCGACAGGTTGATGCCCCCCTCGACATTGTAGGTGTTGTAGTTCCCGTAGCTCGCGACGACATAGCCGCCCAGGTGATTGAGCTCGGGTTTCACGGGGATCACGTTGATGGCGCCGCCGGTGGCGTTGATGCCGTAGAGGGTGCCCTGCGGGCCCTTGAGGACCTCGACGCGTTCCAGGTCGAACAGCGGACCGACGGTCGCGGCGGGCCGCCCGATGTACACGGAGTCGAGGTTGAACGCGACGGCCGGGTCGGCATAGGGCGTGACGGTGAAGTTGCCGACGCCGCGCAGGAAGTAGTTGGTCCCGACGACGGTCAACCCCGGCACCACGAAGCCGAGCGCACTGGTGTCGGTGATGCCGTTGGCCACCAGGCTGCTGCCGGATGCCACGTCGACCGCCACGGCTGCCCGCTGCAGGTTTTCGGACCGGCGCTGCGCCGTGACGATGACGTCGCCCAGCCCGGTCGTCGCAGCATCGGTCCCGGACTGTGGGGCCGCCGCGGACCGGGAGGGGGCGGCCGTCGTGGCCGAGCCGGTCTGGGTCACGTCCGACGGCGCCGGCGTCGCGCCCGACTGGCCCCCCGCGGCCGAGGTCTGCGCGCTCGCCGCGCCGGACGCGGCGACGAGCAGGATGGGGGCGGCGCTCGCCAGCAGAAGCCTTCGTGACATCGTCAACTCTCCTGAACGGAGCGCCGTGCGGCACTTGCCCGACGCAATCCCTGCCGGCACATTGATCTAGGCCCGCTCGCCGGCGCCGACGGGGAAGGTGATCAGCAACAGCCCCGCGAGCAATGCCGGTACGGCCATCACGGCCGACACGTTCATGCCGCCAAGGCCCGCGGCAAATAAGGTGCCCGCGATGATCGGGGATAGCACGCTGCCGAGCCGGCCGATGCCGATCACGAAGCCGGTCCCGCTGGCGCGCATACGGACCGGAAAGGTGCGCGACATGACGGCATAATTGCCGATCATGCCCGCGAACAGCGCAATACCGACCACGATCGCGGCTACGCGCAACAGCAGCAGGTCGGCGGGAACGAGCCCGAACAGCACGATGGCGGACGCCCCGAGCATCATCGCCCCGGCCACTATCGGCTTCAGCCCGAACCGGCTTGCCAGCAGGCCGACGAGCAAGCCGCCTGCGATGCCGCCCAGGCTCATGAGCATCGCAACCCCCGCGGACACGGCTGGCGAGAAGCCAAGATCGGCGACCAGCGTGGGCAGCCAATTCTGCATGTAAAATAATGACATGACATAGAGGAGATAGATCGCCGTGGCTTTGATCGTCAGCGCGGCCATACCGTCGCGGAATAGCTGCACGGTCGGCGCGGCCTGCCTGACCGGCGCTGCCGGCAGCGCCTCGACCGGCGGATGGCCGCAGCGACGCAGATAGGCGTTGGCGCGGGCGAGCGTGTCGGCGCGCGGACGGGCCATCAGGAACGCCATCGGCTCGGGCAGCAGCAGCAACGCGACGCCGAGCATGACGACGTCGAGCACGCCCGCGGTCAGGAAGATCGCGCGCCATCCGAACGCGGGCAGCAGCATCGCGGCGACGAACCCGGCGACCACTCCGCCGAGTGGATAGCCGATGTTGAGCAGGCTCAGCGCGATCTCGCGGCGGCGCTCGTTAGCGTATTCCGCGCCCAGCGGGTTGATGACGGCGATCATGGCGCCGACGCCGAGACCGGTAAACACGCGCGCGAGCAGCAATATCGGAATGTTGCCGGCGAGCGCGGCGCAGAAGGAGCCGATCGCCATCATCGCCAGGCTGATCAGCACCAGCGGCCGCCGTCCGAGCACGTCGGCCAGGGGCGCGATGAAGAACGAGCCACCGGCCATGCCCAACAGCCCGGCCGAGAATACATAGCCCAGTCCGGCCTTGGAGATCCCCCAGCCCTTCGCGATCGCAGGGGCGGCGAACGTGATGGCGAGCACGTCGAACCCGTCCAACGCGCAAAGTGCAACGGTGAGCAGCACCGCCATCCACTGGAAGCGGCTCATCGGTGCCGCCATCAGGCGAGCGCGGGGGTCCGCGACGCCCTCGCCGATCATGCCGGCCGGCGCGTCGGCCAGCCCGGCGTTCATCGAAGCTCGTCCGCCGCCTGGCGGCGGATCGCTTCGAGGTCGGCGGGGGCGTAATAGCGTCCGCCGTGCACGACGCCGCCGATCCGATGGAGGTTGACGACGCTGGCGATGGGGTTGGCGTCGAGCAGGACGAGGTCGGCGACCCGGCCGGCCTGCACCGTCCCCATCGTATCCTCGCGGTGCAGATACTTGGCGCCGTTAAGCGTCGTCATCTGCAGCACCGCGAGCGGCGGCAGGCCGGCCTTCGCGAGCAGGTCGAACTCCTGATGCAGGCCATAGCCCGCGACCACGAACCCGCCCCCCAGGTCGGACCCGGCCATCATCGGCACATGTGCGTCGTAGAACAATTTGGTGAGCGCCAGTTGCGCCTCGAACAGGCGGTTGAGCTCGACCCGCGCGGGCGCGCCGATGGTGGTGCGGAACTGCTGCGCCACGGACAGCCACAGCTCGCGATTGGGGCGCGACACGTATTTCAGGTTCTGATCCTGAACATAGGCGGGGTCGTCGCCGAACTCCATGGTGCGCAGCCGGATCAGCGTGGGTGTCTGCCAGGTCCCGTTGCGCACGAACTCGGCCGCCAGCGAGCGGCACTTGGCCGCGTCGTAGCTGTCGAGTACCACGGCATACCGCGCAAATGCCGCGGGCGGCGTGAAGGCGATCGGGTTCGCCAGCGCGCGCGCGGCCACCCCCGGCGGCGGCCCGCCCTGCCCGGCCTGAACGCCGGGAGATTGCGGCCGCTGCGATGCCGACGGCGGGTCGGCTCGCAACGCAGCTTCCTGCAAGGAACAGCCGAGCAGGAGCGACTCGCGCGGACCAAGGTGCTCGATGCCGTCCATCCCCATCGCGGCGGCACGCCGCACGTCGACAAACGGCGACAGGTGTCCGGTGATCGTCAGGCCGTCGGCCTTCGCTTCGGCATGCGCGGCGAAGAGGGCCGCCGCCGGCAGGTCGATGGCCTTGATGAAATCGGCGCCCTGCTCCTTCTGCCGCCGCACCTCCGCCACCGCCGCTTCCGGCGTCGCGAATGGTGGACCCACCAGGATGGTGCCGGGCATCGCGAGCAGGGTCGGCGCGCCCGGCGGCATCAGCTCGCCCGCCTTGCGCCGGGCCAGCAGCTCGGGCGAGCCGTTCATCTGGCGGAACCCGGTCACCCCCAGCGACAGCATCACGCGCAGGTCGGTCGCGGCGCTGCCCGAGGTCAGCGGATGCGCGTGCATGTCGAGGAAGCCAGGCACGACGAACTTGCCGCGCGCGTCGATCAGCTTCGCGGCACCCGATGTCGTGACGTCGCGGGCGCGGCGGACGGCCGTGATCGCGTCGCCGTCGATGACCACCGCCATGTCGCGGGCCAGCGAACCATCGCGCGTGTCGACGACCGTGACGTGACTAATGACGATGCCATGGTCCACCCGCAACAACGCGGCGGCGGGAGGCGAGGCGGCGGGCGCGGCCGTCACGATCGCAACGGCCATCGCCGTCGTCGCGCCGAGGCGCAGCCGGTCGGATCGTTTCCGGAACATCGTTGGCATCGTCATGCATCCTCCCCGAGCCGGGCGCCGCCGCGCTCTCTGGCTGTTCTCCGCGGCTGGTTAGCGCGCCCGCCCGCCGGCAAGGAGATGACAGACGGAGCGCCCTGTTACCGTCTCGGTAACACTATCGGCATGGGAGCCACTAGGCAGGCCGCTTTCGTGCACTATTCCCGTCTTTTGAGAATGCGGCTGCTGCCGCCTTGCAGGAGACGTGGCGTGACATATACCATCGGCCGACGCCCGATGCTGATCGGCGGGGAACTGGTTTCGAGCCTGTCGGACGAATGGCTTCGATCCGTCGATCCGGTCGACGAGCACCTCGTCGGCGAGGTGCCTGCGGGCACGGCGGAGGACGTCGCTCGCGCAGCGACGGCCGCGCATGAGGCGTCCGGCGGCTGGGGGCGGCGCTCGGTCGAGGAACGCGCCGCGGCATTGCGCGCCGTCGCGCGCGCGATCGAGGCGCGCCATGACGAGATCCTGGCGGTGGAAGTCGCGGATACCGGCAACACCGAAGCATCGTTGCGGGGCGACCTGAAGAACGCGATCTGGTCGCTCGATCACTACGCCGGCCTGGGCTATGAACTGAAGGGCGAGACCGTGCCGGCCAGCGCCGACGGCTGGCATCTCACGCTGCGTCAGCCGTTCGGCGTCGTCGGCCGCATCGTCCCGTTCAACCATCCCTTCATGTTCGCGGCCGCGCGAACCGCCGCCGCGCTCATGGCCGGCAACAGCGTCGTCCTGAAGCCGCCCGAGACGAGCTCGCTGTCGGCAATGATTCTGGGGGAGATTTGCCGCGACGTCCTGCCCGCCGGCGTTATGAACATCGTCAGTGGCCTTGGCATGCCGGTCGGCGACGCGATCGCCCGGCATCCGCTGATTCCGCGCATCGCGTTCATCGGCTCCGCCGCGACCGGGCGGGCGATCCAGCAGGCGGCGGCGGAGACCTGCGTGAAGACCGTCACGCTCGAGCTGGGCGGCAAGAATCCGATGATCGTCTATCCCGACGCCGATTTCGACGCGGCCGCCAGGGCCGCGGTGGCGGGCATGAACTTCGTGTGGTCGGGCCAATCCTGCGGTTCGACCAGCCGCCTGCTGGTCCACGAGGACATCTACGATCGCATGGTGGACGCGGTCGGCGCGGCGGTGGCCGCGATCAAGGTGGGGCCACCGGGCGACGCGTCGTGTGGGATGGGACCGATGAACAGCCGCGCACAGGCGGACAAGGCGCTGCGCTACATGCAGATCGGTCGCGAGGAAGGGGCCCGACTGGTTACCGGGGGCGGTCGGCCCGAGGGCCCGGACTTCGCCAGGGGGTTCTGGGTACAGCCCACCGTGTTCGCCGACGTGACGCCCGACATGCGCATCGCGCGCGAGGAAGTATTTGGCCCGGTACTGTCGATCCTGAAGTGGCGGACCGAGGAGGAGGCGATCCGGATCGCCAACGACGTCGAGTTCGGGCTTACCGCCGCGATCTGGACCCGTGACATCGGCACCGCCCTGCGCGCGGCCCGATCGGTCGAGGCCGGCTATCTCTGGGTCAACGGCGTCGGCGCTCACTACCCCGCCTTCCCCTATGGCGGTTTCAAGAACTCCGGCATCGGGCGCGAGGAGTGCCTGGACGAGCTGCTCAGCTATACCCAGATCAAGGCGATATCGCTGATTTCCTGATCCGGCTCAGCCGTCGATCCATTTCGCCAGCAGCGCGGCAACGGCGTCGCTGTTGCGCTCCAGCATCATCATGTGGCCATTGCCCGAGATGCCTCGCTCCCCGAGCGCGAGGAAATACGCATCCGCGCCATTGGCGTTCAACCACTCGACGATCGGCCGGTCGGCCGCCTCGGTGTGGTCGAAGTCGTCGGTACCCACCACCAGCAGCACGGGTTTGCCCGCGAAGCCGGCGAAGTCGGCAATGCGCAGCTGCCGCCCGTCGACGTTGGTGCGCTCCAGCAGCAGCCGCGGCGCGATCGGTTGCAGCGAGGCGAGATAGGCCTCGCGCCGGTCGGCCGGGAACTGCGCGCCCGTGCCGATCAGCTTGCGCTCAGCCCAGGCGCGCGGCGGGAAGAACGGCGCGTCGGGCAGCAGGCGGATGACACCGGCGGGCTGGCGGACGTCGATATAGCCGGTGCCGCGCGCGACGACGGCGGCGGCCGGCTGGATGTTGCCCGGCGGCGCGGGCGCGACCGCCACCAGCTTGCGGATGCGCGCGCCGTGGCCTTCGAGCAGCTTCCAGCCGAACGTGCCGCCCATCGAATGCGCCAGCACGATCGCCGGCTCGCCCGCTGCGACCAATACGTCCGCCAGCCCGGCCTGGACGAGCGCGCCGTCGAGCCGGTCGAGCGGCACCCCGCCGCTGCGCCCGACTCCGGGCCAGTCGGGCACCAGCACGCGGTGGCCGCGCGCGGCGAAATGCTGCGCCCAGCCGGGGCGTCCGTCCGCCGTCGCCAGGAAGCACGCGCCAGTATGCGCGCCGCCATGGATCATCAGGATCGGCGGGCGGGTCACCCCGCCGGCCGGTTCGAGCACGTCGTAATACACCGCCGGGCGGCCGGCCGCCGCATCGCCGCCCGTCAGCCGTGCATGCTGCACGACCTGAACCGAACGCGGCGTCGCCGCCACCGGCCCGGCGAGTCCGGCGGCGAACGCGCCCGCCGCGATCCTGGCGGCGGCGCGGCGCGAGATGCCCGTGTCCATCGCGTTCAGCTGCGCAGCAAGCCGATGCCCCAGCTGTTGAGGGTGCGCTCCTCGTGCGGCCATTCGCCGACCGCGCGATCGGGCGCGACCTGTTCGAGTTCGGCCGACAGCTCGACCCAGTTGCCGTCGCGGTCGTGGACGAACATGAAGAGGTTGTTACCGGGACCGTGACGTCCCGGCCCCCATTTGAGGGGAATGTGCACGCTCGCGAAATGGTCGCCCCAGTCGCGGATCAGGCCCCAGTCGCCCACTTCGAGGCAATGGTGGTCGAGCCGCCGTTCGGCGGTGGTGAACATCGCCAGGCTGTGATGCTCGTGGCTGCACCGTAGAAACGCGGTGCGCAACCCGCCCTCCTCGTCGACGACGCGGTCGGACAGGGTAAACCCTGTCACCCGCAGGTGAAAGTCGAGCAGACGGCCGATGTCCGTGGTCGCGAACACGACGTGCTGCAACCGCGCGGGCCGGCGGCCGGTCTCGCTCTCCTCGCCACCGCCCGCGGGATCCTCCGGCACGCCGAACACGAAGCCGTTGCCGTCGACATCCTCGAACCGGATCGCGGCGGCACCGAACCCGGGCCAGGCCTGTTCGCGAAATGCGACGCGCGCGGCACGGAGTCGGGACCGAAGCGCCTCCGCCTCCGCCGGGCCGGCCAGGCCGAAGCCGGCATAGTCCAGTGTGCGGGCACCCCCCTCGACAATACGCAAGCGGCGTTTCGCAGCGATTCCGAGCAGCCCGTGATCGTCCTTCGAGAACCGATACCCGAACGCCCGCCGGTAAAAGTCGGCGAGCGCGGCGGGATCGGGCGACCGTAGCGATATCTCTCTCAGCGAGGCATCGAGAGCGGCATGACGTGCACCGAGCATCCAGCTAATCTCCGGAATATTTATCAGTGGGTGAGAATACACGATACGGTCGGCTTGGGAAAGGTCAGTGCTTGCCGTCGCGCAGTGTGCGTGCAACGCCAACTCGATGTGCGTGCGAAGGAGGGTGCCCGCTTGTCCACGTCCGATCGATTGTTGGCGGTGCTGGACCTGTTCACGATCCGGCGGCCGGACTGGTCGGTGGAGGAGGCCGCCGCCGAACTCGGGGTGCCGGTCAGTACGGTCTATCGTTACTTCGGCAAGCTCAGCCGGAGGGGGCTTCTCGCCGGGCTCGCGGGCGCGCGCTATGGCCTGGGGCCGACCATCATCCGCTACGACCGGCAATTGCGCCTGACCGATCCGCTCGTGTTGGCCGCGACGGGCGAGCTCGATCGGCTCGCGCGCCTGGTCCCAGGGCGCTCGGTGGCCTTCCTCTGCCGTCTCTTCGGGGAGCAGGTGATGTGCGTCGCTCAGGCCGCGGTCGATGACCCGCCGTTCGCGATCGGCTATGAGCGCGGACGGCCGATGCCCCTCTTCGCGGGCTCCGCGTCCCGCGTGATTCTGGCGAACCTGCCGACGCGCCAGGTGCGCGATCTCTACCGGCGCACCCCCAAGGGATTCGGCCGCGCCGGCCTCGGCGACGACTGGGCGGCGGTGCGCGGGGCATTGCGCATCCAGCGGGAAAGCATGGGCTGCATCACGAGCGGCGAGGTCGACGTCGGAATGCGCGGGGTGTCCGCGCCCGTCATGGCGGTCGGCGCGGGCGTGATCGGTTCGATCACGGTGGCCGGGCCGACGGCGGCCCTGCCCAGGCAGACCGCCGAGCGGGTGCTCGGCGACGTCGCGCGGGCGGCGCGCGCGATCGAGCGCGAGCTGGGCCGCAAGGCGATGGAGCGGCCGGTCGCCGGCGGCTGAGCCCGTTGCCAAGCCGTCGGACGGACAGTATCGTTTCTCGAAAGATGGGAAAAGATGATGCGTTTCGCTAGTTTTTCGGTAAAGGGCCATGACAGCTGGGGACTGGTCGCAGGCGGCCGCGTAAGCCTTTTGCATGAGCGCTGGGCCACCATTCGTGACGCGATCGAGGCCGGCGCGCTGGGCGATGCCGGAATGGTATCGGGTGCGCCGACGGCTGGCCTCGAGGAGATCGTGTGGCGTCCGGTCATTCCCCATCCGGGCAAGATCCTGTGCGTGGGTCTGAACTACGAGGATCACCGCAAGGAAACCGGCCGCGCCGAGGTGGCGAACCCGACGATCTTCATCCGCTTCGCCGACTCGCAGACCGCGCATCGCGCACCTCTCCTGATGCCGTCCGTATCGGACCGGCTCGATTACGAAGGCGAGCTGGCGGTGGTGATCGGCACCGGCGGGCGCGCCATCCCGGCCGCCTCGGCGCTTGCGCACGTGGCGGGCTACGCCTGCTACAACGACGGTTCCGTCCGCGATTGGCAGAACCACACCATCCAGTTCACGCCCGGCAAGAACTTCCCCGAGACCGGCGCGTTCGGCCCGTGGCTGGTGACGCCCGACGAGTTCGGCGCGCTCGGCCCGCAGCGGCTGCAGACCCGCCTCAACGGCCGGATCATGCAGGACGCGACGCTGGCGGACATGATCTTCTCCGTGCCGCGGTTGATCGAATACATCTCTACCTTTACGCCGCTCAGTCCGGGCGACGTGATCGTGTCGGGCACGCCGGGCGGGGTCGGCGCGAAGCGGCAGCCGCCGGTGTTCATGGCGGTCGGAGACGTCGTCGAGGTCGAGATCGACGGCATTGGCGTGCTGGAAAACCGTATCGCCCGGGCGCGTTAGGCCGTGACCGTCGACGGGCTTGCCCCGGGTGCGGCCCCTCCCGGCGCGGGCCCCGCCGAGGGCTCCGGCGTCGACCATCGGGTCGTGATCGTCGGGGCGGGGCCGACCGGCCTGGTGCTGGCGAACCTGCTCGGTGCCGCCGGGATCGATACGCTGCTGGTCGAAGCCAATGACGCCACGGTAGGCGAGCCGCGGGCCGTGTCGATCGACGACGAGTCGCTGCGCACCGTGCAGGCGCTGGGGTTGCTCGACCGCGTGGGGGCCGGGGTGGTCGGCGGCTACGGCTCGGAATACCGGTCTCCGCGCGGCCGCGTGTTCCTGCGGGTGAAGCCCCGGACGCAGCCCTACGGCCACCCCCGCCGCAACGCCTTTCGCCAGCCTGTGTTCGAGGCCCAGTTGCGCGAGGGGCTGGCGCGCTTCCCCTGCGTGACGACACTGTTCCGCTGCACGCTGGAGCGGTTCGAGGATGCCCGCGGCCGGGTGTCGATCCGGCTGCGCCGCGCCGACGGGGAGGACCTGACCGTTCACGCGGACTTCCTCGTCGGTTGCGACGGCGCGCGCAGCGGCGTGCGCGAAGCCCTCGGCGCCCGCCTCGTCGGCGACACCGCCGACGAGCGCTGGCTCATCATCGACCTGGTCAACTCGCCCGCGCCCAGCCCCGAAACGATCGTGTATTGCGACGCGCGACGGCCCGGTATCGCGCTCCCGGGCCCCGACCGCACCCGACGCTACGAGTTCAAGGTGCTGCCGGGCGAGGACGAGGCGACGCTGCTTGCCGACGAGAACCTCACCAGGCTCGTCCGCGCGCACGGCGCGGCGCCCGGCAGCGAGGTCGTCCGCAAGACCGTGTATCGCTTCCACGCGCGCATCGCGGATGTGTGGGGCCGTGGGCGGGTCTGGCTGGCGGGCGATGCCGCGCACCTCTCGCCCCCCTTCGCCGGGCAAGGGATGAACAGCGGCATTCGCGATGCCGCCAATCTCGGCTGGAAGCTGACCGCCATCGTGCAGGGCCGGCTGGGACCCCGATTGCTGGACACCTATCCGGCGGAGCGTCGCGCGCATGTCGGGGAGATGATCAGGCTGGCGCGACGGATGGGCGCGATCATGGGGCCGCGCACGCGGGGACACGGTGCGTTGCACCGCGCCGCCTTCGGCCTGCTGTCGCGCTGGCCGGCGGCGCGGACGTGGTTCGCCGAGATGCGCTACAAGCCGCCGCCGCGCTTCGAGGATGGCTTCGTGGCCGGCACGATGCCGTCGCGCCGCGGCGTCGTGGGCCGGATGCTGCCGCAACCCCGCCTCCGCGGTGGCCCGCAGGCAGGTGCGCTGCTCGACGAACTGCTCGGCGGCGACTTCGTCCTGCTCGGGGTCGGGCTGGACCAGCGGAGCGTGGACGCGGTGGCGCTCGGGGCGGGCTGGACCGCGCTGCTCGGGCGGCGGGTCGCGGTGGCGACCGGGTGGGCGCCCGAGCTGGCGGACCACGCGGGCATGCTGCTGCTGCTGCGCCCGGACAGATATGTCGCCGCCCGCTTCGCCCCGGGTCAGGTCGCGGCCGCCGTACCCGAACTGGAATCACTCATCGCGCGGACCTGGGTCGAGGGAGGGGCGTCGTGACCGACCCGCAGGAAATCCGCCGCGAACTGGTCACGGCCAACCGGATCCTCGCCGCGCGCGAGGTGGTGGACGGCTTCGGCCACGTCAGCGTCCGCGATCCCGGCGACCCCGCCCGTTTTCTGATCTCCCGCAGCCTGGCGCCCGCGCAGGTGACGATCGACGACCTGATGACGGTCGATGGCGATGGCGCCGTCCTGGACGACGACCGGCCTGCCTTCATCGAGCGGTTCATCCACGCGGCGATCTATCGCGCGCGGGCCGATGTGACGGCGGTGGTCCACAGCCATTCGCCGTCGGTCATTCCCTTCGGGATCGTGCGCGACGCCCCGCTGCGCGCGAGCTATCATATGGCCGCCTTTCTCGGCGACGGGGCCCCGGTGTTCGAGATCCGCGACACGGCGGGCGGCGGGAGCGATATGCTGATTCGTTCCGGCCCGCTCGGCGCGGCGCTCGCGGCGGCGCTGGGCCCTCATGCGGCGGTGCTGATGCGGGGACACGGCGCCACGGTGGTCGGCGCGACGCTGCGCCAGGCGGTGTTCCGCGCCGTCTATCTGGAGGTCGCGGCGCGCGTCCAGACGCAGGCGGCGGCGCTCGGTCCGGCCATCTATCTGACGGCGGAGGAGGCGGCCGCGGCCGCGCGCGCCAACGATGGCCAGATCGATCGCGCGTGGAACCTGTGGGCGCAGGCCGCGGCAGCGCCCGGCTGACCGTCAGGGCAGCGACCGGTAGACGTTGACCGGGAAGCGGTTCGCCATCGGGCTGGGGCCTTTCCAGCGCGCGTCGAGATCGGCCAGCAGGTTCGCGGCGAGCACCTGCTGTTCGGTCATGCCGGCGGCCTTGGCGCGCGCGATACGATCGCGGGCCGTCCGCAACATGTCGCGATAGGCGATCACGTCCGCCTTGCCGAGCACCGGGCCGTGGCCGGGAATGACGCGGGTGCGATCGTCCAGCAGCGCGATGATCGCCGTGGTCGTTGCGATGACGCCGTCGATCCCGCCGCCGACCGCGACGTCGATATTGGGATAGTGGTTGCCGACGATATCGCCGGTCGCGATCACGTCGCGGCCGGTCAGCACCAGCACCGTGTCGCCATCGGTATGCGCGCGCGCCGGGTGGATCAGCCGCACCGCGACGCCGCCGAGCGTCATCGATCGTTGCGAGGTCGCATAGGACTCCGTCGGCAGCGCGTCCGGCGACGCCGGCACGTCGGGCAGGCCGGTGAGCGGGTTGACCGGCGGCGCGGCCATCCGCCGGGCGACGTTCGCCTGGGCGAAGATGCGCGCGCCATGCGCGCGGAACTGCGCGTTCCCGCCGGTATGGTCGTAATGGTAATGGGTGTTGACCACGTAGAGCACGGGCTTGGTCGAGATCGCGGCGATGCGCGCGGCGATCGCCTGGTAACGCGGCGCAAACTGGGTATCGATGACGATCAGCCTGCGCGGTCCTTCGACCACCGTGGTGTTGTTCAGCGCGCCGGTGATCACGTGCACGCCCCGCCCGAGATCGGCCACGGTCTCGGGCACCACCGCCGTGTCCAGGTTGGCGGGGATCACCGGCGCCTGCGCGGCGGATACGGTCGCGCAGGCGGCGGCCAGCAGGCTCGCGGTGACGAGATGGCGTGATTGCATGGCAGGCTGCTCCGGATGGCGTTCGCGAACCCACGTTCCGCGGCACCGGCGCGAGCGCAAGGCCCAGATCGCGCTCGCTCGACCGCCGGCGCGCCCGTCACCGCCGCCAACGAGGGGACGGGCCCATTCGTGATGCCAGTCGAGCAACGCCTTGCCGGATTTGCCATCATTCGGACCTTGGCGACCTTCGCTAGTCGTGAGCCAATAGGAAGAAAAGCTGGGGCGGGCGGACGAACGGGCGTCGGCCGACCTGGACGTGGGGGCGATGCGATTCGATGAGCGAGGCGGCTGAACACGCGGTGGTGGTGATCGGCGCGGGCCCCAGCGGGCTTGCGCTGGCCATCGAGCTCGGCTCGCGCGGGGTCGATTGCCTGTTGGTCGAACGCAACGATCGGGTCGGCTACGCGCCGCGCGCCAAGACGACGAACGTGCGGACCCGGACCCACCTGCGCCGCTGGGGTATCGCGGACAAGTTGGCGTCGGTGGCCCCCTTCGGGATCGACTATCCCTCCGACGTCAAGTTCGTGACGCGGCTCGGCGGCTTCGGCCTGGCGACGATCGAGAACGCGTCTAACTGCGCCCCCGCGCGCAACGACTTCTATCCCGAGCACGGCCAGTGGGTGCCCCAGTACAAGCTCGAGCAGGTGCTGCGCGAGCACGCCGAGACACTGCCGTCGGTCCGCATCGTCTTCAACACCGCGTTCAAGTCCGCCGACCAGTCCGCGGATGGGGTCGACGTCGTGCTGGAGGACGTGACGGACGGAACGGAGCGCCGGGTAAGCTGCCGCTACCTGGTCGGCGGCGATGGCGCGCGCAGTGCCGTGCGCGACCTGATCGGCGCCACGATGAGCGGTAAATACGGGCTGTCACGCAATTACAACATCGTGTTCAGGGCACCCGGCCTCGCCCGGGCCCATCCTCACGGACAGGCGACCATGTACTGGCAGGTCAACCCCGCCGCGCCGAGCCTGATCGGGCCGATGGACGAGGACGACCTCTGGTTCTTCATGCCGACCCGGCTGCCCGAGGGCTTCACGATCACCCGGGAGAATGCGGCGACGCTGATCCGCGAGGCGACCGCGATCGACCTGTCCTACGAAATCCGGAGCAGCGACGAGTGGGTGGCGAGCAGCCTCATCGCGGATCGATACCGGCAGGGCGGCGTCTTCCTGATCGGCGACGCCTGCCACCTGCATCCCCCGTTCGGCGGATACGGCATGAACATGGGCGTCGCCGACGGCGTCGACCTGGGCTGGAAGATCGCGGCGGTGCTGCAGGGCTGGGGCGGTCCGGCGCTGCTGGACAGCTACGAGACGGAGCGGCGTGCGATCCACGAGGAGGTGATCGCCGAAGCCGCCGCCAATCATGCGGTGCTGTCGAACGATTTCTGGTCGGAGGGGCTGGAGACGCCCGGCGAGGACGGCGACGCGCTGCGCGCGGCGGTCGGCAAGCGGATCTACGCTGCGAAGGAGCGCGAGTTTCATACGCTCGGGACCGTGCTCGGTGGTTGCTATGCCGCGTCGCCGATCATTGCCACCGAGCCGGCGCCGGCGGCTCCCGGCGGGGGGGATGCGCGGGTCTACGAACCCTCCAGCCGCCCCGGCTGTCTTGCCCCCCACGCATGGCGCGCGGACGCCAGTTCGCTCTACGACGCGTTCGGCAAGGGCTTTGCGCTGCTATGCCGTCCGGACGCCGACCCGGCCGATGCCCGCCGCGCCGTCGCCGAGGCCTCGGCACAGGGCGAACCGCTCGTCGTGGTGGACCTGAGCGTCGACGAGGCGGCGGACCGCTATCCCTGCTCTCTCACGCTGGTGCGCCCGGACCAGTTCGTGGCGTGGCGCGGGAACAGCTGGGCGGAGGGCATCCTCGCCTTTGCGGCGGGATGGGATCGCCTTGCGGGAAGCCACCCTTCCGAGGACCGGAAATCGCCGACATCGCTGGAGCGGCAGCCCGAGCGCGCAAGTTGACGACGATCCACTGACGCGGTCGCCGCGCCGATGGCCGTGTCGGGACGCATGGCGATCCGCGCGACCGCCAGCGACCGTCAACCCAGATCGAGCAGATCGGCGGCGAGATCGGGCGGTTCCGGCTCCTGATTGAGGGCGGCGCGGCGGAAAAGGTCGCAGAGATGCTGCGCGACCGGGGTCAGCGGCAGCTTCGACCGATTGACGATGCAGATCGCCGGTGCCTGCAGGTCCTCGTCGAGGCGGATGTGGGTCAGGAGCCGGGTGGCATGGGCGAACCCCAGCCATTGGCGCGGCAGGATCGCGAGCATGTCGGTGGTGGCCGCCACGGTGATCATCGAGAGCGCGCTTTGCGCCTGAACCGCGATCACGGGGGCGGGCAAGCCGCGCTGTTCGAAGATCGGGTTGAGCTCCGCCTCGCTGTTGGTGGTAACGGAGGTGGCGACCCACCGCGCGCCGATCAGGTCGCACAATCCCCTGGCCCCGCTGAGCGGATGTCCGCGTCGCCCGAGCACGACCCGGCGGTTGTCGAACAGCTTCTCGACGGTGAAGTCGCCGGCCAGCCTGTCCTCCGCGAGCGGGCCGACGTAGAAGTCGATCGAGCCCTCGCGCACTTCGGCTTCCATCGCCGGAAACAGTCCCTCGACCAGCTTGAGACGCACGTCGGGAAAGCGGCGCTGGAAGGGCGCCAGGACGCGCGGCAGCAGCGACACGTGCGGCGCCGTGGACAGGCCGATCGCGACGCTGCCGCCACCGGCACCCTTCAGCTGGTTGACCTCGTCGCGCGCGCGCTCGATCTCGAGCTGCACGGCGGCGGCGCGGCGTGCGAAGGCCGCGCCGATCGGCGTCAGGACCATGCCGGTCGCGCCGCGCTCGAACAGCGTCACCCCCAGTTCGTGCTCCAGGTCGCGGATGCTGCGGCTGATCGCGGGCTGGGCCACGCCGAGATGACGCGCGGCGCGGCGGAGCCCCCCGAACTCGGCAACTGCAACCAAGTCACGGATATTGGTCAACTTCATGATGTTACCGGATTAGCAACGCCTGGCTGCAATTGCCATTGTTTCTTATCGGCCGCGGCGAGGGGCCCTCCCCACCCGCCGCGATGCCCATTCACGCGGGCGCGCCTCGAAGCGCTTCGTGCGCCGGATCGTCCGTCCGTGCAGATTGCCAGCAGACCCGGAAGATGATTGAGGTCGCCGCGTCCGTCCCCCGTGTCGACCATCGTGGGCAAGGTAGAGATCGTCGTGAAGCTGAACCACATGCGCGATGTCGTCGCGGTTGCCCAATGCGGCAGCCTGCGCAGCGCGGCGCGGTATCTCGGCGTGCCGCAACCCAACATCTCGCGCAGCATCCGCGAGCTCGAGCATGAACTCGGCGTCACGCTGTTCGAACGGCGGGTGACCGGGATGGTGCCGACGCCGATGGGACAGGCCTTCCTGCGCCGGGCCACCGCCATCCAGCTCGAGATGGAGCGGACGCGCGCGGAAATCGAGCAGCTGAAGGGGTTCGGCATTGGCACCGTTTCGGTCGGCCTGTCGACCGTCGCCTATATCGCCTTGCTGCCCAGAGTGCTCGACGCCTTCCGCCAGCGCTTCCCGGACGTCCTGGTCAAGCTGTCCGAAGGCCTGTTTCCGTCGATGGAGGCCGACATCCAGGCGAGCCGGATCGATTTCTACGTCGGCCCGCTCGCCGAACACGTCCAGCCGGTCGAGCTGCTGGTCGAACGATGGTTCGGCAACGAAAAGGTCGTCGTGTGCCGCGCCGGGCACCCCTTGCGCGGTGCGACATCGCTGGTCGAACTGACGGCCGCCAGTTGGGTCACCACCTCGATCACGCTGGTCGGCGAAGCCGAACTCGCGCCGCTATTCGACAGCCTCGGCCTGCCGCGGCCGCGGATCGGCATCCAGGCGGAAACCGCGGTCGGCATGCTCGTCGCCGTCGCCGCGTCCGACACGCTGGCGATGCTGCCGCAACAATGGCTCCACGTCGTGGCCGCGACCGCGCTGGTCGAACGCATCATGGTGCGCGAACGGATGCCCGCCCCCGTGATCTGCTGCGTACGGCGCGCCGGCCTGCCGCTCACGCCGGCCGCCGAGCATCTGTGCGACCTGTTCCGGCGCGCGGCCGCCAACCATGCGCAGCTCGTACCCGGCGGCGGCGATCTCGGCGGGCAAGGTCACCCCGGTTAGCGTGGCCCGGTCGCGGGCGGCAGGCGGCCGTCGCGCAGCCACGCCGCCCCGTCGGCATACAGCTGCTCGACGCCCGCGCCGCGCGTGCCCGGCAGGTCGGTCTTGACGTTCATGCCCTGCAGCGTCTGCAGATAGGCCAGGTGACGATAGCCCGCCGGAAAGCGGGCAAGCAGCGTGTCGTCCAGCGTCAGCCTCGCCGACGGATCGACCGGGTCGATGCGGTCGCGCTCATAGATCGGCTGGCGCAGCACGATCGCCCAGCGCTCGTCGCGCTGCTCGAAGAAATCGTAGAAACGCCCCATGCACGTCACATCGACCCGTTCGTCGTGGACCGTCGCGCGCTGGTTGATCGTCATCCGGGTCTGCGCGATCGCGCGCCGGCCGGCGAGCTCGATCGCCGATCCTCCCAGGGCGTGGAAAACGTCGACGCCATTCTCCCATCCGGCCTTGCACGCCGCGATGAAATCCTGCGCGCGCGACTGTTGCCAGGTCGCGATCATCACGCCGTCGGAATGCCACACGCCGGCGAACGCCTCCCAATCGCCGCTATCGCGCCATAGTACCCAATTCTCGATCACGTCCCGGATGGCGGCCTTGTCGCGGATCGCTGCATTGATCATGATATATCCGTATCCGATGGTGCGTAGGCGGCCAATATGCTGCGGTGCGGGGCGGCACGCCGCCCGCGCCTAACCCTCGAGCCCGAGCGCGTCGTCGCTGCGCGCACGACCGATGCCCATCCTCGACAACGCCGCCTGCCCGTCGAGCAACTGATGCTTCAGCGCGGCGAGGACGTGGAGCGTCAGCAGCGCGAGCAACCCATAGCCCGCGATCCTGTGCGCGCCGACGATGCGGTCGTGCAGAACATGCTGCCGCGCCACGCCGCCCGGCGCCGCCGCGATCGCCTGGATCGGCGCGATCGGGTGGAGCCGGATCATCCCCCACAGCATGATGTACTTCTGGCGTGGCCCCTGGCCGGCCACCGGCGTCTCGTAGCGCGGCGGATTGGCGGAGATCAGCGCCCATCCCGACAGCGGGATCGCGAGCATCGCGACGTACAGAACGGCATGAACGACCGCCGCCGTCCGCCGCTCGCCGACCGAAACGCGCGGATCGAACGGCGGCGGGCGGTGGGTCAGGCGCCACGCGATCCGCGCCACCGTCAGCGCCAGGACCGTCATGCCCGACGACTGGTGGAGGCGGACGACGATCGTCCGCCACGGCTCCGCCAGATCCTCCATGAACCAGCCGATCGCCAGGTTCAGGGCGATCAGCGCCGCGATCGTCCAGTGCAGGACGACCGCGACCCTGGTGTAGCGTTGCCGCGCGACCGTCGCCATGCCTAGAGCGTGAAGCGCAGGCCGGCGCGGTAGACGCGGCCCAGCACGTCGTAGATGGCGCTGTTGGTACGCACCGCGAAATACTGGTTGGCGTTGGGCACGTCGGCGGGATCGCGGTTCAGCAGGTTGCGGACGTTGACGAACGCCTCGATCGTCGCGCCGCCGACCTTGAACCCGTAGCTGAGCGATGCATCGAGGTAGAAGGCGCCCGGCAGGCGGTTGTAGTTGTAGGTCGGGTTCTGGGTGGTCGAGGCGGGGCAGCCGGTGGTGCAGGTGATGCCGTTGGGGTTGAACGGACCGGCCGACGACGTCCGCGCGACCAGCGCCGCGCGAAGCGTATCCAGTTCATAGGACAGGGTGGTGGTCGTCACCAGCGTGCGCGGCAGCAGCCCGAGCGAGCTGCTGATCGTCGCCGGCGTCAGGCCGTTGTCGGTGCGGTTCTCCAGATAGCGCGTGATGTTGGTGTGGATCGACGCGGTGCCGGGCAGCGATGCCGCGAGATCGGACAGCGCCACGCGGTAACCCGCCTCGATATCGATACCGCGGACCTTCTGCGTCGCCTGGTTGAACGCGCCGCCGGTGACGAAGGTAATGACGTTGTTGGTGCGCTGGATCTGGTTGCAATAGCTCTGGTTGCCGAGGAAGCATTGGTTGATGATATCCTGCGCTACCGTGTTCGCCAGGCCGTCGTTGATCTTCACCGACCAGTAATCGACCGACAGGCTGAAGCCCCGCGCGAAGGCCGGCTGGAGGACGAGGCCGAAGGTGGTGCCGTCGGCCTTTTCCGGCGTCAGCAGCGGGTTGCCGGTATTGGTCGAGCGGATCGACGGCGAGGTGTTGGTAAACGGATCGAAGACGTTGGCCGCCGCGACCGACCCCTGCGCGTAGAGCTCGTTCAGGTACGGCGCGCGGATGTCCCTCGATCGCGTCGCGCGGAAGCGCACGCCCGTGACGGGCTCGTACACGCCGCCGACCTTCCACGTCGTGACCGTTCCGGAGGTGGAGTAATCGGTCACGCGCACCGCGCCGCTCAGCTCCAGGCTGCGCGCCCAGCTCAGGTCCTTGGCGAGCGGCACGAGTGTTTCCGCCGCCCCCTCGGTCACCTGATACCGGCCCGAGATGTTCGAGAAATTGCCGGCGAGCCAGCCCGCCGTGAGACTGATCGGATCGGCGACGCCGCGGATCGATTCGAAGCGATGCTCCCCCGACAGCGCGATCGAGACCGGGCCGGCCCAGGTCGAGAACGGCTCGCCCTGGATCGTCGCCGCCTCGACCTGCTGGCGCTGGCGCAGCTGCTGCGACGAGCTGCCCTGGACATAGGCGAGCTGCGCGGCGCTGTTCACGCCGATGCCGAGCGCGTTGTACGGCACGCAGCCGTCGGTCGGCGCGGTCAGCGTCGAGCGGCACACGATCGCCCCGGGCGTCACCCCGGCGATGCCGGCGGGTGCGAAGACCGCGTCGGTCGCCTGGCGGTATTTCGCGCGATTGAGGTTGCCGAAGGTCGTGTTGTCATTGTCCGACACGCCGAACTGGACGTAGCCGTTCCAGCTCCAGCGCGTGCCGAGCGCGCCGAACCTGCCGTTCGCGCCGATCACGTAGCGCTGCACCGTCCGCGTGTTGTTGGCGATGATCGGGCCCATGTCGAGGTTCTGCGTGCCGATCTGCAGCGTCTGCGTCGGCGTCAGCATCGCCCGGATCGACGCCGGCAGGAAGGCGTTGTCGGCGCGGATCAGCGGCCCGGCGGTGCCCGGCAGGAACGAGTTGGACCCTCGCCCGATCACCGTCGAACGCGACCACGACGCCTGCCCGAACACGCTGATGGCGTCGCTCAGATCGTAGGATACGCGCCCGAAGACGTTGTTGCGGTTCTCGCGCGGGGTCAGCGAGACCAAAGGCGTGCGCTGGATCTCGGTCGCCTGCCAGTCGCCGCCGCGCATGAACGGATAGGAGACGATGTCGCCATAGGTGAACTTGTACGGCACCCCGCCCTGGCCGAAGGCGGTGCCCATCAGCGGGCCAGAGACGACGATGCCGCCGAAAGTGCTGCTCGCCATGCCGACCTGGCGCAGCAGCAGATGCTGCGGCTGGCCGTTGGTCGCGGTATAGGTGGGGTTGATGATGTCCTGATAGCCGTCGGCGTTCCAGGTGCGCTTGCCGACGCCTTCGGGCACGCCGGGATCGAAGACGTGCTCGCCCGACAGCAGGACGTGGCCGCGCCCGCCGGCGAAGTCGGACCCCGCCGCCAGCGCGATCCGGTAGTTGCGGTCGTCGCCATAGCTCGTCAGGCCGCCCGAGACCTCGCCCTTCAGGCCGGAGAACTTCTTGTCGAGGATGAAGTTGACGACACCGGCGACCGCATCCGACCCGTAGACCGACGACGCGCCGCCGGTGACGACCTCGACGCGCTGGATGAGCTGCTGCGGAAAGGTGTCGATGTCTACCGCGCCGGTGATGAGCGACCCGACCGAGCGCTGGCCGTCGAGCAGCACCAGCGTGCGCTGCGTGCCGAGATTGCGCAGGTTGAGCACGTTGGCGCCCGACAGGCCGATGCCGACCCCGGTCTGCCCGCCCTGCGCCGAGATGCTGCCGGCGAAGACGGGCAGGGTATTGAGATACTGCGCGACGTTGGGACTGGCGGTGGTGGCGATGTCCGCAGCCGACGTGATGGTCAGCGGCTGCGGCGCGGCATAGCCCTGGCGGGCGATGCGAGAACCGGTGACGACGACATCGCCGGCCGGCGCGGCATCGGCGGGGGCGGCTGCGGCGGGAGGGGCGGTCGCGGGGGCTGGGGTGGTGATCGGGGCGGTGGTGTCCTGCCGGCCGTCTGTCGCGGGCTGATTGGGCGCGGGCTGATCGGGCGCGGGCTGAGCCGGCGCGGTGGTCTGGGGCGCGGCGGCCCGCGCGCTGGCCATGGCGGGCGACAGCACCAGTGCGCTCACCCCGGCCAGGAACGCGGCCCGTGATGTCGTTGTTGTCATAATATCCTCTCCCTGTGAGGCGACATGCTGGTGTCGCTCTAGTTGGTTCCCGGCGTGTGGCTGCGTCCGGCGCGGCCCGGCGCCAGATCGCCGTAGATCACCTTGCCGTCGACGATCGTCATCGCCGCGTGGATCCGGCGGATCTGGTCGTCGGGCACCGTCAGATAATCGCGATCGAGCACGACGATGTCGCCGAACGCCTTCGGCCTGATCGACCCGAAGCGGTCGTCGGCCATGAACCAGGCGTTGTTGCGGGTGTAGAGCGCCAGCGCCTGCATCCGCGACAAGGTCTGGTCCGGCGCGACGACACGGCGCCCGAGGCTGTCCGTCCCCCGCACCATCAGCGCGATATGCACCCAGGGGTCGATCGGCATGTAATTGGGCCCGTCGGAAACGCCGCCGACCGGCACGCCCGAGGCGACGATCGACCGATAGCGGATCTCGCGCGAAGGGCCGGGCAATTGATTGCCCGTGGCATACAGCATCGCGGCAATATCGACGCCGGCATCGAGCGCCTTCAGCCGAGCGAGCGCATCGTCGTCGATCCCGAACACATGCGCGAGCCGCCAGTGACGCCCGGCGAGCGGCACCTTGGCGTCGACCTGTTCCCACGCGGCGACGAACTTGTCGATCTCCGCCCGCCCCATCACATGCTGTTCGTGGCACCAGCCGCCGCGCCGCGCCACGGCGAGCGCGGCTTCGGGATATTTGGCGGCATCGGGCGTGATGAACTCCCCCATGCACAAGGTCTTGATCATGTCGTTGCCGAACAGCGGGAACTGGTACCTCAGCCGTTGCGCGTCGTGCGGCGGACCGTCGGGCGTATCCATGAAGCTGATCCGGACGCGTGCCGTCAGCCGGTCCGCGCGGGCCAGCGCCAGCACGGGGTCATAGGCGGTATCGACGTCGACATGGCCCGAATGCCACGATCTCTCCGGGGGCCGATTGCCTTCGGGGGCCGCGTTCACGCCCATGTCGGACACAGTCGTCACGCCGAGCGTCGCGAGATGCGCCAACGCCTCGGCCGTCCCGCGCTCGGGGTCGGTCTGGGTGCGCGCCAGCGCCGAATAGGCGATCGCGGCCTGGCCGGCGGCGGCGGCGATCGTGCCGTCGGCGGCGGCGGCGATGCCCCTTGCCGCCAGGAACTGCGCCCCGCGCGTGTTGACGACGGCGGGCTGTCCGTCGCGCTCCCACAGGAACACCGGATTGGCGGGCGCGGCCGCGTCGAGCTCGGCGCGGGTCGGCAGCCGGTTCTCGGCGAACTGCGTGCGCGACCAGCCGCCGACCGCGGTGATCCATTCGCCGGAGGGAACGCCTCTGGCACGCTCGCCAATCGCGCGGCGGACATCGGCGAGCCCGTCGGCGAGATCGAGTCGGACGTCCCGCCCGGGCCGGAAACCCCAGGTGACGAAATGGATATGGCCGTCGATCAGCCCGGGGATCGCGGTGCGCCCCTTCAGGTCGATCACCCTGGTGCAGGGTGTGTAGCCGGCGCGGCCGCCGGGGCCGACATGGACGACGCGTCCGTCCCGAATGACGACTTCCGAAACGATGGCCGGTGTCGCCAGCGTGACGATCTTGCCGCCGCGCAGCGCAAGATCGCGGGCGCCCTCGCATCCGGCGGACCGAACGGCGGCCGAAGGTGCGGCAGGCTTCTGGGCGTGAGCATCGGCTTGCGGGAGGTCTAGCGACGCCAGGAGCGTGACGGTCGCCGCCCCACCGCACGCCAGAAAGCGAAGCGGCGATCCATTAAATGCCGTCAATGGCGCCACGATCCTCCCCCCTCCGACGTTTATTATGCCGGACATGTAACCGGCGCGGAGGCTCCGAAGGACATACCAAACTCGTCTTGGCGATATCAAAAACGGAGCGCTAGTCGTGCCCCAGTCGCTGACCTTCACGGTCGGCCGGGCGCACCGCTGCCGCGAGCCGCGCCGTGCATCCGGCGTCGCGGCACGGCGTTGCACGTCGGGGCAGGTCCGCGGCGATGCCTTGGGCCTGCCCGCCTCCCGAGACGATCAGGTCGACGCGATGGCCGAGTGGCTGTGGCGGCCCGACCGTCTTACCCACTGCTCGCCAATCTTCTCGACGACAGGTCGGCCGCGACGCGCGAGCGGCAGGCGCATCTCAAGGCGTTGCGGACCTAGCGGAGGCGGGACGAGGGCGCGATCCAGAACATGTTCGACGTCATCGAACAGGGCGTGGCCAGCGCTCGCGACACCGAAGTCACGGCTCGCCTCGCCGCCCGGCGCACCCGCCGCGCCGACCTCGAACAGGAAATCGTGCTGGTCGAGCGACAGTTGTCGCCACCGATCGTCGCGTCACGTCCGAAGCGATCGGGCCGTCCGGCGATGTCATTCTCCGCAAGCTGCGCTCCGATGACCAGATCCTGCGGCAGGGCTATGCCCGCCGGTTCATCGACAGAATGGTCGTCGCGCCCGGCACGATCACCAACAGCGGCCAATCAAGCCGCTCGAAATCGCGGTCGGCGAAGACCCCGATGATCAGACACCGACGGTGCCCTCTTCTGCTCGGGAATGGTGCCCCACAGGGGACAAAGATGGGCACTCAGATCATTGGAGAATTTGCGTCAGCCGTTGCTAGGGTTGTCCTTAAGCGTAGCGACAACGGCCCTGGGCTGTGGCAATTGGATGCGATACATTTGATCACGAGCACTGAATGGGCATCTCATTTGATCGCGACCTACGGATCGCAGGCTACCGAACATCGACCTTTAAGAACGCCCTTTCGGGCTATCTTCGAACAATAAGCCCTGCCAGCCTGATTGACCTCAAAAACGTGTTTCCTCACCGTAGGGACGGCGCGATTGTTTATGAGGAAAGCCTAGATCGTGGTTTGATCGATCGCGCCACCGGAAAAGTTACCGAGGCCGGACTGACCCTAGTCCGCTCTAAGGTGGTGCCGCGCACCCCGCTGGAAAAGGCGAAGGTGGTGCTTGATAGCTTTCTTGAGCGAGTGGACCAGCTCAATCACGATCCAGAAGCGATTAGCCGGGTCGACGAAGTCTGGTTGTTCGGGAGCTTGATGAGAGATGAGGCCGCCGTTGGCGACATCGATCTGGCCATAGCTAGGTCAAGTTCGGAGCGCTTTGAAAACCTCGACGCGCAAGTCCGTCAGGCCAAAACACATCTGACAAACTTCCCGGACGCACCGCGGGATTGGGCATGGCCATGGAATCGGATCGACTGGCTATATCGCCGAGCAATCTTCGGTGCTCGTCGGCACCCCCTGTTGGCGGGCGCGAAAGACGGAATGGACGATCTGGCTTCGCTCGGAGTGCCCTGCAGGCTCATCTACGATCGCGCGCGGGGCGGCCGTGTCGACGACGACATCGTGCCTCTCCATCCACAATCCAATGGGCGACTGAACACCATCGATCCCTTGCCAGTCGCGCCTGATCTCACACCCGCGCCGCTTCAGCCGATGGATGCTAGATGGGTGGCAGGCGATGACCGATGGGGAACCGTTTCGCCTTACGATATCTTTCGCGGCTGGACCGACCAATGCAGGCAGCTGTTTCCAGAATATCCTCGAGCGTTGCGAATCGCCGCGTCTGGCGACGACCTTAGAGATTTCCCATGGCGACCCAAAACGATCAAGCGGCCGGGCGTTGATGGCCGTGCGGCCGTTGCTGTCATCAGTGCCACGGAGTTCTGGGGGACGTGCATAACCTTGCACAGGTCGATCTATAACATATCGGGCAAAGCGGTGCTGGAAGCCAGCTTCAGCGATTTGCTTTTGTACAGAAGCAGAAAATATATCGACCTTGCCACTCTCCCGGAGATGGTCTCGGCTGTCTCGCTGATTCTGGCCGTCGACGCCGAGCGAATACTCCGCCGAGCAATCGACCGCGATATGCTCGCCAGGGTCACCATCAAGATCGTCTCTGGCGATCTCCCGGACGACATGAGGCACTATTTCGTAGAAGAGATCGTGAAAACTCTGGCGCGGCGTACAGTCGCGATCGAGCCTGCGGGCGTTCCGACATCGGTTGTCATTGAACTAATCTGAGCCTTCGGCTCAATATCGAGCGCCGCGACCGGTTGCATTCCGGTTGCTCCCGCTGGAAGCCCGCTCAACCATGGACATGAACATCGAAGCGATCTGCTGGCCGGACTATGATCGACCCGCTATGCAGACCATCACGGTCGTGGGGAAGGCCGAAGACGGTCGACTGTTATGCACTTTGGATTGCCTGCGGTGGGCCGAAGCGTGTTTCGAAATCAGTCGGGCCGACAATCTGGTTGCGGCCTTCGATGAGCATAGTGCCTTCGCCTTTGGCCTCGCCGAAGAAGTCCGGAAACGAAGGCGATCTATGATAGGCCGCCATGGTGAAGACGAGCCGTTCGTGTCGGGCTTCATCGGCATCATTGCGATCCGAACTGAACCAGAAGCCGCCGGCAACCGGCACGGCCTTGAGTTAATTCGATATCTCAAGAGGATGCACGCCGGGATGGCTTGGTATACAGGGCTGCAGGCAGCGCCTTACGACTTGGAGCACGGCAGCACCGCCTATCGCGACATGCGACAACGGCTGACTTCTTACTATTCGTCCGACCCGACGCTTGGATTCAAAGAAGATGCGCCCCGCTCATCTCCCGGGCTCATGACGGCATTCTGGGATCAGGAATGACGCCTGCACAGCGCACGGAAATCATTCACACGCGCCGGTTCTCAGATAGTCCTCTATGGGGTCGACCAAAACGCCACTTTTCTGCGGGTTTCGGGAAGTGGTGCCCCACAAAGGACTAAGATGGGCAATCAGATCATTGGAAAATATCGGTTCGGCGCGGCCGATAAGGGGCCGCTATCTGCCTGTCGACATTTGGAATTGCGGCACATTAAAGCTGACGTCGCCAGGTTGAGCACGTGAACGGCTCTACCTTGGCCGTTAGCGGGCCTACTGTTTTCGGGCCGTGCTGCCGCGCTAGCCATTGTCGCTTAAGGGGTCACAACTTCGCGCGGCTGCGACACCAACACCGTAATCATGAACGACTGGGCGGCGGTCGGCGGCGAGTCCTGCTACTGGATGAGCATCTGCTCGCCCGGGCCCCACTAAGGGCTGCTAGCCCAGTTCGTAATTGATCGAGAGCTCTCCGTCCCTGAGCCGCACCTTCCTGAAGACGACCGCGCCGATCTCACCCGTCCGCTGAAGGTGCGCGCCAGTGCACGGCCGGAAGAAGCCGCGCACGGGAGAGACCAGCCTGAGCGCGCCCCGTTTCTGCTCGATGGTGCGCGCGTCCAGCGCGCAGAGCCGCCGCGCTTCCTCGGGCGACTGGAGGCCTTCGCCTCGCTCGCCCTTCGTCACGTGACGGTCGTTCCCGACGACGATGTGCCCCCCTTGGCCGTCGATGGCCTGTCCTATTTGGCGGGCGGCAAGCGTTCGACCAGCGCGCTTTTCCGCGCGAATGACCTCCACGACGTCTCATTCTCTGCGCGGGGCGTGACGGCGATCGTCGGCCCCAGCGGTGCCGGTAAGACTATACTCCTTCGCGCGATCGCGGGCCACATCCCGGCCACGGGGGCCGTGAGGCTCAACGGTTTAGACGTGTCTGGTCAGCAAACCGAGCGTCGCGGCATCGTGACGGTCTTTCAGGACTTCGGGCTTTTCCCGCACTTGACCGGGCTCGAGAACGTGGCGGAGGGTGCACACCGGCTCGTCGGCAGAACGAAGTCGCAGCGGCTTTGGCTCGCCGCCCAGCAACTGCGCGAGCTAGACATCGAGCATTGCGCCGGGCGACTTCCGCGGTTGATGAGCGGAGGCGAGCAACAGCGCGTCGCCATCGCTCGCGCGCTGATGGCGGAACCGGATCTCCTCCTGCTCGACGAGCCGACGGCCGCGCTCGACCAACTGCAGCGTGGCGCCCTTCACGAGCTGCTACGCCGCCTGCGGATTACCCGGCCCGACCTGCCGGTCGTCCTGGTGAGCCACGACCTCGACTTCGCCTGCCTTGTGGCGGACCGAATCGGCGTGATGGACGAAGGGCGGCTGCTTGCGTTCGGCGATCCCACCGCGGTACTCGGCCGACCTGGCTCGGCTCGGGTCGCCCAAATACTCGGCAACCACAACCTCGTGGCGGTCAGACTGGAACAGGACGGATCGTTCCTCTCGCACATCCACCTCCCCCCGCTGGAGTCCGGCGACCTGTCAGAGGTGGGCACGTGCATCGCCCTCATCCCGCACGACGCGGTCATCCTCCAGCCACAGCCAGATGGAGGGAATCAGGGCGCAATGCTTACCTCGGTCGCGAGCCTTGGCGCGATGACGCGCTTCACGCTGAGGATCGGGGATCACCTGACGCTTACAGGGGTGACGCTCGGGCGACTGTTTCCCACCGGCCTGCTGCCAGGCGCGGAGGTCCGCTTCGCGATCGCGCAGGACGCGGTCTCATTCGTGCCAATTGAGGATCGAAGGGAAGAGCCATGGAGATGAACCTGTCGCGCAGGCGGATACTGCAGGCGATGGTCGCACTCCCCGGCATTGCGCTCATCGGGCCAGGCTGTACGCGAACAACGTCCAACTTCGACATCCGGCTCTTCGGCACGGGGACGCTCGACATCGGCGCCAAGGGCTGGGCCAAGCTCCTTGAGGACGAATACGCTCGACTGATGTTCAAGGACAACGGCAACGATGCCGGTCGGTCATCGCGCAGATGATCGCGGGCACCGCGGCCGCCGACTACGATCTCGGTGGGCTGCTGGGCGGCGCTGAGGCCGTGCTGGCCGAGAAGGGCACCATCCTCCCTTGGGATATGTCGAAGGTTCCGAACTGGTCGACCGCGTGGCAGTGGGCGAAGTCGATCGAGCACACGCGCTGGAAAGGGCAGCAATACGGCATCCCGCTCGTGGTGAACGCCGATTCAATGATCTACCTGCCCGATCGCATCAAGTCCGTTACGGGCTACAAGGGAGGCGTCGTCGATTCCTACGCGGCGGTCTTCGATCCGCGCCTGCGGGGCAGGACGGCGATGGAGGACACTTGGACCAACAGCGCGATCTTCACCGCCATCTACCTCAAGCAGAGCGGCCAGCTGACCATCGGCGATCCCGGCAACCTGACCGAGGGGGAGTTGAAGGGCGTGATGAAGTTCCTCTCCGACAAGAAGAAGGGCGGGCAGTTCCGCACGCTCTGGAACGGATGGGAACAGGGCGTCGAGGTGCTGCGCAGCGGCGAGGTCTGGGTCATGACCGGTTGGGAGCCCGTTGTGAAAGCGCTCGTCGATCAGGGTATCAACGCCAAGTACGCCGTCCCGAAGGAGGGATACGAGGGCTGGTCGATCGACCTTCTGCTCCACCGCGGCGCGGAGAAGCGGGGGCTCGTCGACGCCTGCCACAAGGTCGCGAACTGGCTGCATGGCGGACGCTACGGCGCCGACATGGCGTCCTCACGGGGCTACGCCGTTCCGAATGCATCGACCATCGACTTCGCGCGTGGAAACGCGCTGCCCGACAGCGCGAAAATCAATGAGACGCTGACGCACGTCCAGCAGAAGCTGTCGGGTCCAATCTTCTGGCAGAATGTCCGCCCCGACAACTACCGTCTCTACGAGGAATGGTGGAGCCGGTTCAGAAGCGCCTGATCAGTGCCATGAACACGGTCCACGCCAGTTCACTAGGCCGGATGGCAACCCGGCCGGCGACCTTTGCGGCCGGGATGTCACTACTCGTCCTCGGGCTGGCACCGCTCATGGCGGCGGTGGTGTTCAGCTTCACGGCGCTGGACGGTGATCACCTGGGACTGGAGGGATATAGGGTCGTGCTGGATCCGGCACGCGTCGTCGAAGTCTCCCAGGTGTTCTTCCGGGCGGCCATCGCCACGTCGATCGCGGTCACGCTGGGCGTGCCGACGGCATTTCAGGTCCGGCAGCTCAAGAACCAATCGGTCCAGCTTCTGCTGCTTGCGCTGATGCTCGCGCCGTGGCTTGTCAGCGATATGCTCCGCGCCTTCGGCTGGCAGTTGGCGCTCTCGCCGGCCGGCCTTGTCAACGGAGCCTGGACGTTGTTATCGGGTCGCGCCCCCATCGAGGGGCTGCGCTACAACCACGCCGCCGCTCTCGTCGGCCTGGTTTCCGCCACGCTGCCGACCTCGGTCATGAGTACTTTCGCAGCACTGCCCAGGACCGACAGCAGCGAATGGCGAGCGGCCCGCGAACTCGGCTCGCCGGGACACATCTTCCGACTGATGACACTGGGGCGTGCACGGCTCGGAGTCGCCTTCGGTACGTGCATGACGTTCCTGCTCTGTCTGTTCGCGTCCGCCGAGCCGCAGTTCCTCGATGGTCCGACCCGCTCGAGCATGCTGACGATCGCGTCCTCTCTCAAATATCGGCGTCCCTGCGCTGATGGCCTTCGGCGTGCTGATGCTGGTGCTCGCGCTCGGCGTTGCACTGCCGGTCCTCGCCATCTGGGCGATTCCAGCGAGCGAGCCGAGCTCCGCGCCGGGTCATCGGTCTGACGCCCCCCCCACGCCCCGAGTGGGCCGGCACCGAGGCGCCGGGCGGCACGATCGGGGGTGGATCTGGCCGTCGTCCTACTGCCGGGTGCCTCTACCGGCCTCGCGCTGCTCCTCACGCTCTGCCCGCTGGTGGCGGTATCGCTTGAGGCATTTCGGCGAACCACGCCCGACGGAAGCGTCTGGACCCCGGATAACTTCGGGCTTCTCGCGACATCGACCGAGCTGCTCGCGGCGCTAGGCAGGTCGGCGACACTCGCGCTCTTTGTTGGGACCCTGGCGATGGCGTTCGGCTTCGCGTTGAGCCTGACGACATGGCATCCCGCACGTGCGCGGCGGATACTCCTGGCGATGGCGGTGCTCGCGCTGCTCCCGGGCGAGGTCTTCTCCCTCGGGTTGCTGCAGGTGGCGAAGCTGGCGGGAGTGGAGGAAGGCGCTCCCTTCCTCGCAGGCATCGCCCAGCTCGTATGGGTCGTCCCGTTTACGACCGGAAGCCTGATGCTCGCCAACGCGTCGATCGGACGCAGCGTCATCGAAGGCGCATTCGAGCTAGGCCGGACGCCGTCGTCAGTCGCGATGCACGTAGTGCGATGGATAAACTGGGGGGCGATCACCGCCTCGGGCATCCTGTCCTTCACGCTCTCGCTGAACGAAAATACCAGGGCCTCCTATCTCGGTGGATCGCAGCCGGCGCTGGCAAACGAGGTGTTCGGGAGATTGCAGGCAGGCCTGCTTCCAGAAAACCGGGAGATATTTGCAGTCGAGCTGCTGCTGGTCCTGACCGCGTTGACCAGCGCGTTCCTCATATTGAATGTGCTGTCACGCGCCTCGCGGACACCGGGCGCGTAAACGGCGACACAGGCCGATGGGGGCAGGACCCATCACCTATGCGATTTTACGAAATGCTGCTTTCCATATTCTTAGTGCGAGCAGACTGAAGGAAACTCACGATCCGCGGACCTCAACCACCGACCAAACCGAACGGCGGCTTTCGGAAAATTTGGTGATCGCATTGGATGACCGAACTAGGGCGCTAAGCTGTCGGTCGATCGGCTCTGGTTCTCAGATAGTCCACTATGGGGTCGCAGAGACCCGCGCTTTTCTGCGGTTTCTGCAAATGGTGCCCCACAGAGGACAAAGATGGGCACTCAGATCATTGGAGAATATCGGTTCGGCGCGGTCGATAATGGCCGACAGTGGGCGGGAAAGGTTTGCGTCGAGAGCGGCTAAGCGCTCTGTCTGGTCCTCCTCGTCTCAAGGCACGCGTCGACATAGTCCTTGCACGTATCGAACGTTGTAAGGGATGCGACCGGATGCCCTGAGCCGTAGCGCTGCTCGTGTGCGTCCATCATCGCGGCGAAAACGCAAAGACACCATGCATTGTCGATCAAGCCCGCATTGCGGATAGCGGCTTCGATCCGATTGGAGACTGTTGGGTGGTCGCCATCTGGCGCCAGCATCCGGTCTTCGCGGATCCACATGTAAAGCAGGGCGGTGGCGAGACCCGTGAACCTGTCATTGACCGTTCCAAATGGCGCGTCCTTGAAAAGCCATTCCGTGGCGCTTCGGTCCGCTTCTTCCTCCTTAGCGTGCACATCCGGGTTATCGCCGTGCTTGTGATCGATATGGGCAAGCTCGTGCAGGAGGATCCACCCGACAGCGCCCAGGAAGACGCTTTCGGTCGAGCTTACATTCTCGTCAAAGGGCTGGCCCACGACGTCATAAGGAAAGTCCGGCGTATTTTCATGCGTCCACGGCTCATCGCCTCCGTTAGCGAGATTATTGACCGCCCAATGGAACAGTCCCATGCCGATGTAGGAGTTGGCGACCCGATCGAGCGAAACCGCGGTCTCGCCATTCTCCATCGCTAGCTTGAACGCTGCCCCCCAGACATTGACGCAGTAGGCCAAGCACCAGATCGACTCGAGCGCCCACCACCCCATTGACGATTGCATAGGCGGGGATGGCGTAGAAACTGTCCGCGCGATGGTTGACGTCGATATTGTTTAGGCGATCCGTAAGAGCCGTGAGAACGTCGGTCGCTCTGGCATTACGGCCTCATGGGCCTTGATAATGCGAGGCTTGAGGAAGGCGAGGAAAGACGAGCGCGGCATGGCGGCGTGCTAATCACTCCCCTCCCGTCAGGCCAGCGTTAGCTTGCGAGGGGCAATGCGTTCGGATGCGAAAAATAGCATACCGCCATCTTATGCGCTTAATGACATAAAGACAATTTATGCGTTTTTTGACATAAATAGTCTTATGTGGAAAAGCGCATATTGTCTTCTTATGCGATTTATGGCATATGCCTCAGTGGATGCACCGAATGTTTCAGATCATCAGATCCCCACTGCAACTGGGAACAGCCATCAGCAACGCCCGCAAGGAGCGGGGATGGACGCAGCACGATCTTTCCGCCCTCTCTGGCCTGCGTCAGGAACTCATCTCGAGGATCGAGACGGGCCACGAGGGCACGAAGCTTTCGTCGATCCAATCGCTGTTTGCGGTGCTCGACCTCGATCTAATCGTCGAGGAACGAAACGCCCGCAACACGCAAGGCATCGAGGACATCTTCTGATGCCACGCAGGAGAGCACACGCCCCACTCGACATTTTCATCAACAACCGGCTTGTCGGCCATTTGGCCAAGGAGAACGACGGTGCTATCCGGTTCGGCTACGACAGCCGTTGGCTCGAATGGCAGAATGCCTTCGCTGTCTCGCTGTCTCTGCCGCTGCGACCCACGCAATATGCCGGCGCACCCGTGGCCGCTGTCTTCGACAACCTGCTCCCCGACAATCCCGATATCCGCAGACGAGTTGCCGAGCGGACCGGTGCAGATGGAACTGACGCATACAGCCTTCTGGAGGAAATCGGTCGGGACTGCGTGGGCGCCATGCAGTTTCTCCATGAAGGCGAACAGCCGAGCCCGCTGAGCGACGTTCAGGGAGAGCGGATTTTGATCGAGGAAATCGAAAAGATCCTGGCCAACCTCGCACGGGCGCCTCTCGGCATGGATGTCGAACAAGAATTCCGCATCTCGGTTGCCGGAGCGCAGGAGAAGACGGCACTGCTCCACCATCGAGGCAGGTGGCTGCGACCCAGAGGCACCACCCCAACCACCCACATCCTGAAACCACAGCTCGGACTGATACCGACCGCGGTTGGGCCGATCGACATGGATGCGAGCGTCGACAACGAGCACTACTGCCTGACGCTCCTCGAGGAGTTCGGCCTCAAGGTCGCACAGACCCGCATCGACACGTTTGGGAAGCGCCGGGTCCTCGTGGTCGAGCGTTTCGATCGCCTGTGGCGGGGCGGCGCAGAGCTGCTGCGCCTGCCTCAGGAAGACTGTTGTCAGGCCCTCGGCGTTCCGCCTGCCCGCAAGTACCAGAGCGAGGGCGGTCCCAGCGCAGCGGGCATCCTGAAGCTGCTGCAGCAGGCTGACGAACCCATCGACGATCAGGCGGCGTTCTTCAGGGCCATCATTCTGTTCTGGCTCATCGGCGCGACCGACGGACACGGAAAAAACTTCAGCATCTTTCTCCGCCCGGGCGGTCGATATGCCCTGACGCCCTTCTACGACGTGCTTACCGCACAGCCCGCCTTCGACAGGAGACAGATCCCCCACAGGAGCTTCAGACTGGCGATGTCGGCCGGAAAGAGCCGGAAATATAAGATACTCGACATCTCCGGGCGCCATTTCGTCGAGACCGGCCTCGAAGGAGGGATGGGTCGCGCCATGATCTTCGCGGCAATTCGCGACGTGCTCGACAATGCGGTATCAGCTTCCGAGCGGGCACTTGCCAAGATGCCCGAAGATTTCGCGACCGAGATCCATGAGAGCGTGAGGGCAGCCATCGAGGAACGGCTTGCGCGGCTCGAGGGGGGACTTGCAGAGATCTGAACCTTTCCCGGGCACTCAGATTACTGGACAATTTCCCTACGCCGTCTGTAACCGAGGGGCGGGTCAATCCCTATTCCCGCGCCAGCCGCGCGCCGTTCACACGAGCACTGATCAGCGATATCGTCACGGCCGATGGACGAGGAGCAGCCAGACGATCAGGAAGAGGGGGTGCACGACGAGACCCCGACGGGTTCGTCCGGGCAGCGCGTCAGCTTCGTGCCGGAATACACGTCATGGTCGCGCAGCCGATGGCGCATCCACAGTGGATCAACCACGCCAACGAACGCCGGATGCTCTCTCTGTTCAGATCGCTGGAGGTGAAGGATCCGATCGTCACATACCTCGACGATCCAGACTATGACGACGAGACCGGCTTTCGTCGTCGAAGGCAACGCGAGGCCGAAGCGTTTAATATTGTGCCTGCCGACTTCCTTGCCGAGGCGCGTCGACAGCCTCCAGTCGATCCACAACCCACCGCATCGGGTTCTCGTCGTGGATTTACTCGCTCTCCAGCAGCGCGATCGGCAAGGATGATGACCGTGAGCGCGGCAAGGAAGTCGAACAGGCAGCGCTTGATCGCAGGCGCGCCATCTACTTTGGCGTCGACAACGCCTATCTGCGCAAAGCCGTGTCGAACTGGGCGCTGATCCATAACGGGATCAAGCAACCGGACGGCCAGCCGGTGGACTATCTGACCGTTGATTACCTGCGGGTCGGCGGCATGCCCCCTGCGGGTGTCGCCGGACCTGACGTATCAGAACCAGTCGCTTTGGAAGGTGCTGATCGTCGAGATCAAGCACACTAAGATGTTCGTGCCGACCAACCTGTGGCCGAACGTTTGAGCGCAGCTATGGTGCTATTCCCAGATAGAAGTTGCCCGCCAGGCGGACAATGTGTGCGTCATCGGCGAGGTGTGGTACGATGAATTCGTGCGTGTCGGGCGCGGCCAGTCTCGTGAACGCCACGTCACCTTGCGGGCGTCGGTGAAGCGTAATCCGCGTCTGCTTAGCTGCGACCGCTTCTTCCGCGAGCTGTTCGAAATATACAGCGGCAGCCCGGTCCCACTGACGTGCTGATCTAACTGGTCAGCTGCCAGATCGGCAAGCGCGCGCGCCGGAAAACTCGCGGGTACCCGAACCAATGTTCAGCTTTCCGGTCAATCAAACCCGCATCGCGGGTTCCAGGCCGGATACATCCGCGATACGTTAGCAAATCCTTCGCCTCGATTTTCAATGGCCAAATCGCCATCCCAATCAACGGCGTCTGTAAGCGCACCATATGCTATGGAAACCTGATCCCTGTCGCGCGACCCAATTGGCTTCGGACGTTGAGCGACTTTCGACAAAAGCCGATGTGCCAGACGCTGCAACGCGACAATTGCGGCATCGCCATTCTCTCGGTCCGATCCTCGCACCAGCCCAACCCATCGCTCGCGCGGTACATTGCCGTCGTGCTCGAGGCTGGCAATATACCAGTCTACATTGCGGAAGACTGCGACGAATTGTTCGCGACCTGGCCGCCGGCGTCCCTCGGCGGACAACACCAGCAGAGGCCCCTCGTCGCCGCCAGCTTCGAGTTGCTCACGGATGTTAAAATCTTCGTAGTCATGCGAGATCGGCCAATCGATCTGAATCGCAGTCGGCTTCATTAGTTACCTCCAGATTGTATCCGTCCATGCCGACCCGCAAACTCAGGCTGAGATCAATCGTCGCGCTAATGCAATCATCGCCTCGGTGTCGCGGCCGCAATAGGCGCGCAGCGCGGCGTTCAGCGCCAGCCGGCGTTGGGCCGTGCAATCCGCAGCGATCGCCTCGGCATAGGCTTCCTGCGCGCTGCCGCCGTCCTTCACCTCGAGCGCGGCGTAATCCATCTCGGCGGCGATCGTCGGCAGCACGGCCTTGATCGACCAGCTGCCGCGCTGGTCGCGGTGATACCAGTTGGCGCGGGTGACCGGCAGCAGATCGACGACGCGCGCCGCCATCGCCGTCAGCGCGTCGGCGAGGTCCGGAAAGGCGGCGGCCAGTTCGAGGATGCGCGCCTTCTCGAAGCCGGCGTTGTAGCCGATCACCGCGCCCGTCGCCGGCACCATCGCGACCAGCGCCTCGGCGCAGGCACGGCGGGGATCGCTCCCGTCGAGGCTCAGGAACTCGCGGTGGACGATGGCGCCGTCCGCCGTCTCGACATGGGCGGAGAACTGGAACGGTACCTGCTGATAGGGGCGCGTGCTGATCCAGCGCGGGACGGCGAAGCCGATCGTCTCGAAATCGAGCCAGGTTCGCGGAAATGCCCAGCCGACCATCGCCGCACGGGCACCCTCGACATCGTGATACACCTCGTCCGACACCGTGGCGCGGTGGACTCGTGCGTGGACAACGTTGGTCAGCGCCGCGGGATCGACGGCAAGCAGATCGCCGATACCCTGCTCGGCCCAGCGTTTGCCTCCGCCGTGCGGCAGCACCGTCACCGGCCACTCCGGCCCGGCCGGCAGCGCCGCGTGGCAATAACCGGCGAACTCGCACGGGAACGGCGCCTCGCAATGGGCGCCGGGCGCGGTCATGACCGTTATCGAGCAGCGACCGCGTGGTGGCGATCGCAGCGCCCAGATCCGGCTCGGCCACGACCATCACGCCGTCCGGCAACAATGCGCACGCGATTGCTCCGACCTCATGCCCGGTGGCGAAGCGCGCCTCGGCACCTTCATCCTGCTCGGCTATATCGCGGCGATGGACCGATAGCGACAGGCGCTTGGAGCATTGCTCGAACATCGTGATCTTCGACTTGGACAGGCCGAAGCTGCGAGGTAGATGGTTTAAGACGTTTCTCCAGCCATCGCCCGCACCCCGGTGAATGCCGGGAAACAGGCTCGTGAGCTCGGTTTGACGAAGCGCGAGCTTCAGGCTTGTCCGCATCGCGCGGCGCTGACCGCGCGTTGGCTTGCGATCGAAGTCGGCCAGCGAATAATCGCCCGCCGAAGCGAAGGCGAGAATGGTTTGTCTGTGCGCCGGATCTGAACGGCGAGCACCACGCCATAGCCGATCGCGATCGCTGCAGTGCTCAGACGAGCAGCGTGAGCCAGTATTGGCCAAGCCAAGATACTGATGATGAGCAACATGCTGTAGTTCCTTTTTTCCGATCCCAACCGGATCGCATTCCACTCCCTCACCCAATATTTTTTTTAGAATGTCCCAAGCTCAGGAGTGGGCCGGGGTGGCAGGCTCGGGCCATGGACCGCTTGGCCGCCAGCGACGAGATTTCCGCGCGCACGGCGGTCGTGCGTGGCGTCATGGAGCGTCCCCTCCAACCACGCTCGATCCACACCAACATCTCGGAGACGCTTCCGGTCCTGCCCGGCGAAAGCGATCTCATCCTTCAGCATCTCGGAGATGCGCTAGCCAACATATTCGATCCGTAGCTTTGCATCGCAGGGGATAAATCATGACGGATGAGCGACGCGCCTTCATCTATCTGCGGGTCAGCAACGACGATGAGGGCGGCAACAACGCCTCCAGCGCGGCGCAGGAGGCCACCTGCCAATCACTGTGCGAACGCGAGGGCATCGCGGTCGCCGAGGTGTTCGAAGAACTGAACGTGTCGGGCCGAAAGCTGCAGCGCCGACAGTTCGACCGTATGATCGCCATGGCGACGTCCCCCGCACGTTCGGTCCACTTCGTCGTCGTTTACATGTTAAGCCGGTTCACCCGGCGCCTGCTCACCCAGGTCACCGCGGAGCACAAGCTCACCGAGGCCGGTGTGAAGCTGATCTCCGTGATCGAGGGGATGGGCGATGACTCTAACAGCCGGATGATGCGCGGGTTCATCGCGGTGATGAACGAGAAATACGCCAACGATGCCTCGACGTTCACCTGTCGGGATCGCCGCGGCAACGCGAAGTCGGATATTGGAACAGCGGCCCGGTGCCGTTCGGCTACGAATCCCGCGTCGTGAGCGTCGATGGCCGCAAGGAGCGAAAGAGGCTGTTCGTGCGCGAGGATGAAGCGGAGACGGTTCGCCTGACCGTTCAGCTGGCCTGCTCCGGGTTGACGGGACAGCCGATGGGCACCCGAGCCATCGCGAAACATCTCAACGACCATGGCTACACCATGCGCGGGAGACGGTTCTACCACAGCAACGTCGACGGCATCCTGACGCGCGAGCATTACGCCGGCTCCTACCGCGACCACACTCGTGACGATCAATGCGTGACGCCCAGTATCGTCGATGAGATCGTTGTCGAATGTCCGAAGATCATCGAGCCTGACGTGATGGCCCGGGTCGCCGCGATCCGCTCGAAGGCGGCACCGCGCGTGACGGCGCCGCGTATTATCAACTCCCCGGTCCTACTCGGAGGCCTTGCGACCTGCGGGCATCCAGAATGCAACGCCGGCATGGTCATCCGAAGCGGTAAGGGTGGGCAATACCGATGTTACGTGTACAATCGGAAAGCGACGGCCGGCGCGGATGCGTGTGGAAGCAAGTCGATTCGGGAGGATGCGCTCGACGGCATCATGCTGGACGGTCTCCTCCACCGCGTGCTCGCGCCCGACCGCCTGCGCGAGCTTCTTGCGGATGTTCTCGACCGCTCCGACGACGCCAGACAGCGCCGCGCGCAGGACCTCGACCGGGTCCGCCGTGAACGGATCGGAGCGGATACGCGGCTCCGCCGACTGCTCGAGATCGTCGAAGAGGGAATGATGAGCGTGCGCGATCCGATCTTTGCCGCGAAGCTCGCTGAGGCCAATGCATCGATCGCCGCCCTGTGCGAGACCGAGCGTAGCCTGACCGGACAACTCGGCAGCGCCTCGCGCCAAATCACCGACGAGGCGATCCAGAGGTTGGGGGAAGCACTCTGCGCACGGATCGTTGCCGAAAACAGGGCCATGCGTCGTGCCTATATTCGATTGCTGGTGTCCAGCGTAATGGTCAACGACAACGAGATTGTCATCGCAGGATCGAAAGCCGCGCTGGAAAATGCCGCTCAAAAGGGCGATCCCGCAGCCTGCGCTGCGGTGCCCATCTTTGACCGGAGGTGGTGCCCAGAAGAGGACTCGAACCTCCACGGCCTTGCGACCGCCAGCACCTGAAGCTGGTGCGTCTACCAATTCCGCCATCTGGGCCCAGAGCTTCAAGCTCACGGTAGGGGCGCGCCTCTAGGGCGGGGCGGCGAGCCTTGTCAACCGGCGTGGCGGCGGGCAGGAGCCGGCCGTCCGGCGGGTGTCGCCGTATGCCGGGGCGAAGGATGGGTTCGATGAAGGATCGGTTGGTCACGCTGTTCGGGGGGTCGGGCTTTATCGGCCGCTACGCCGCGCAGGCCTTGCTGCGGGCCGGGGCACAGGTGCGGTTCGCCGAGCGCGACCCGCGCCGGGCCTATCGGCTGAAGCCGCTGGGCGGGCTCGGGCAGAGCCAGTTCGTCGCGGCCGACCTGCTGCGCCCCGACACCATCGCGCGCGCGATCGAGGGGGCGGACGGCGTCGTCAATCTGGTCGGGGTGTTCGGGTCGGGCATGGCGCGCGTCCATGTCGAGGGCGCGCGGACGATCGCCGCGGCGGCGGCCAAGGCGGGTGTCGAGGCCTTGGTGCATGTCTCCGCGCTCGGAGCCGACGCCGGCTCGCCGGCTGCCTATGCGCGGACGAAGGGCGAGGGCGAGCAGGCGGTGCGGGCGGCGTTTCCGAACGCGACCATCCTCCGCCCGTCGACGGTGTTCGGACAGGAGGACCAGTTCCTCAATCGCTTCGCGCAGCTCATCGCGCGCGCGCCGGTCGTGCCGGTGCTGCGGCCGGGCGTGCGCTTCCAGCCGGTGTTCGTCGCCGACGTCGCCGACGCCATCCGTCTCGCGGCCACCGAGCCGGGCCGGTTCGGCGGCATGACGGCGGAGCTGGCCGGCCCCGACACGCTCAGCATGGCGGAGCTGTTCCACTGGCTGGGCGCGACGCTGCACCGCAGGGCGACGTTCGTCGAGCTGCCCGACATGGTCGGCGCGGCGATCGCGCGGGCCGGCTTCCTGCCCGGCGCGCCGATCAGTTGGGATCAATGGCTGATGCTCCAGCACGACAACGTCGCCGGCGGCGGCGCGCCGGGGCTGGCGGCGTTCGGCGTCGCGCCGACCCCGCTCGGCAGCGTCGCGCCCGCCTGGCTGGTCCGTTATCGCCGGCAGGGGCGGTTCAACCGCCGCCCCGCCGAGCTGGCGTCGCCGCGATGAGCGATCTGCTGACCGCCGTCATCCTCGGCGTGGTGGAGGGGGTGACGGAGTTCCTGCCGGTGTCGTCGACCGGGCACCTCATCCTCGCGACGCGCCTGCTCGGCTATGACGCGGAGCGCTGGGCACTGTTCAACGTCGTCATCCAATTGGGGGCGATCGTCGCGATCCTGGTGCTCTACTGGCGCACCTTCCTGACGGTGCTGACGGGGCTGTTCCGCTGGCAGGACGGGGCGGTGCGATTCACGCGCAACATCCTGCTCGCCTTCATCCCCGCCGCCATCGTTGGCCTGCTGGTTCACAAGCAGGTCGAGGCGCTGCTCGGCAATGCGGAGGTGGTGGCGGTGGCGCTGATCGTCGGCGGCGTGGCCATCCTCGCGGTCGAACGGTTCGCCAGGCCGGGTCAGTCACGCGGCGTCGCCGACGTGCCGCTGCCCGCCGTCGTTGGCATCGGGCTGGTGCAATGCCTGGCGATGGTGCCGGGGGTGAGCCGCTCGGGCGCGACGATCCTGGGCGGCGTGGCGCTGGGGGTCGAGCGGCGGACGGCGGCAGAGTTCTCCTTCTTCCTCGCGGTGCCGACGCTGCTCGGCGCGAGCGTGATGGAAATCTGGAGCAAGCGCCACGCGCTGGCGGGAACGGGCGTCGGCTGGGACGCGATTGGCGTCGGGACGTTGGTGGCGTTCGTCGTCGCGCTGGTGGTTGTACGGGGATTCGTGACGCTGGTGGGGCGTCATGGTTTCGGGCCGTTTGCTTGGTATAGAATCGTCACCGGTGCCGTTGCGCTGATAGCCCTTCGTGCCGCATAGGTCCGACGCGGCTACAAAAAGGTAGATATTTCGCGAGTGACCACCTTATTAGCAGCGATGATTCTCTTTTAGGTAAGCGTCACTGCCTAGTAGGTTGCCTATACGTCTGTTAATCAGGTCATGGTCCTTCACTAACGGGTATCGACCATGGCTGCCGATCACATGCTGCAGTTCGTCGGCCGCGATCAGGCTTATCCGGACAAGCGCGCCGCCGGCGACCGCGTGGCGGATTTCGACGAGATCGCCGCACGCTATGCAATTCCCGCTGCCGAGGATCAGGCGGGGCGCTGCTCGCAATGCGGGGTCCCGTATTGCGCAGTCCATTGCCCGCTCCACAATCACATCCCCGACTGGCTGCGGCTGACCGCCGAGGGCCGGCTGCGCGATGCATATGAGCTGTCCAACGCGACCTCGACGATGCCCGAAATCTGCGGTCGCATCTGCCCGCAGGACCGGCTGTGCGAGGGCAATTGCGTCATCGAGTTCTCGGGCCACGGCGCGGTGACGATCGGCTCGGTCGAGAAGTTCATCACCGACACGGCATGGGAGCAGGGCTGGGTCGAGCCGCTCGTCCCCGGCCGCGCGCGGGGCCAGTCGGTCGGCGTGATCGGGGCCGGGCCGGCGGGGCTGACGGCCGCCGAGTATCTGCGGGTCAACGGCTATGACGTCCATGTCTACGACCGCCACGACCGCGCGGGCGGACTGCTGACCTATGGCATCCCCGGGTTCAAGCTGGAAAAACCGGTCGTCATGCGCCGCGTCGATCGGCTCGCGGCGGGAGGCATCGTCTTTCACTACGGCTTCGAGGTCGGGCGCAATGCCTCGCTCGACGAGCTGCGCCAACGTCATGACGCCATATTGATCGCGACCGGCGTTTATCGCGCCCGTGCGATCGATGTAACCGGCAGCGATGCCGACGGCGTGGTGGAGGCGCTCGACTTCCTGACTGCCTCCAACCGCAAGGGCTTCGGCGACGACGTGCCGGCGTTCGACGACGGCTCGCTGTCGGCCGAGGCCAAGCATGTCGTCGTCATCGGAGGCGGCGACACCGCGATGGATTGTGTCCGCACCGCCGTGCGCCAGGGCGCGGCGAGCGTGAAGTGTCTGTACCGCCGCGACCGCGCCAACATGCCCGGCTCGCAGCGCGAGGTCGGCCATGCCGAGGAGGAGGGCGTCGACTTCGTGTGGCTGTCCGCGCCGACCGCGGTGACCGGCGGCGACAAGGCGGCAGGCGTCCAGCTCCGCCGGATGCGGCTCGGCGCGCCCGATGCGACGGGCCGCCGCGCGCCCGAGCATGACCCGGGCGGCGAGGCGGAGGTGCCGGCCGAACTCGTCATCAAGGCGCTCGGCTTCGATGCCGAGGATCTGCCGACCCTGTGGGAGGCGCCGGAGCTGGGCGTCACCCGCTGGGGCACCGTACTGGCGGATGCCAGGACGCTGATGACCTCGCTCGACGGCGTCTTCGCCGCCGGCGACATCGTCCGCGGCGCGAGTCTGGTGGTCTGGGCGATCCGCGACGGGCGGGACGTGGCGGCGAGTATGCACGCATGGCTGAAGGCCAGGGCGGCGGACGAAAGGAAGGCGGCATGAGGATCAGGATCGGGGCAGCCTTGGTACTCGTGGCGGCAAGCTATGGCGGAGCCCAGGCCCAGGTTTCCGCTTCGGCAGTCGCTGGCGCGGTCGATCCCGCCCGGCTTGCCGCCGCGCGCGAGCTGATCGATGTGCTGATCCCACCCGCCACGCGCGAGCAGATGATCGTCGGCATGATGAAGCCGATGCTCGCCAACATCCGTCAGGGCTTCACCAACAATCCGCAGTTCGCCGCTACGCTGGGCACCGACCCGCGCGTGAAGACCCTCTTCGACCAGTTCATGGCGCAACAGGAAACGCGGACTACCGAGCTGATGCATCGGGCGCTTCCCGGAATGTTTCCGGCGATGGCGAACGCCTATGCCCGCCGTTTCGATCTGCAACAGCTCCGCGACATCCGTGCGTTCTTCGAAACGCCAAGCGGTCGCGCGTATATGCAGGCGTCGTTTACGATTATGAGCGATCCTGACATCGCCGCGTGGCAGCGGCAGATGATGACGCAGTCGATGGGCCATGTGCAGGAAGATGTGGCCGGTTTCGTGCAGCAGGTCACCGCGCTCGAGAGCAAGAAGCCATGATCGACCAGCGCGATCGCCTCGCCGCCGAGGGCATGTACCGCCCGGACCTGGAATCGGATGCTTGCGGCGTCGGCCTCGTCGCCGCGACCGACGGCAAACCGAGCCGGCGCGTCGTGCAGTCCGCGATCGATGCGCTCAAGGCGGTGTGGCACCGCGGCGCGGTCGATGCCGACGGCAAGACCGGCGACGGCGCGGGGCTGCATCTCGACCTGCCGGTCCGCTTCTTCGACGATGCGATCGCCGCCTCCGGGCATCGTGCCAAGCCCAACCGGCTCGCGGTGGGCATGATCTTCCTGCCGCGTACCGATCTCGGCGCGCAGGAAATGTGCCGGACGATCGTCGAGAGCGCGATCATCGAGGCGGGCTATACCATCTATGGCTGGCGGCAGGTGCCGGTCGACGTCGGTGTCATCGGCGCCAAGGCGCAACTGACGCGGCCCGAGATCGAGCAGATCATGATCGCCGGACCGATGCCCGACGACGTCGACGCGACCGAGTTCGAGAAAAACCTCTATCTCGTCCGCCGCCGAATCGAAAAGCGGGTGATCGCGGCGCAGATCCAGGGCTTCTACATCTGCTCGCTGTCGTGCCGCTCGATCGTCTACAAGGGCCTGTTCCTGGCCGAAAGCCTGTCGGTCTTCTATCCCGACCTCATCGACCAGCGCTTCGAGAGCCGCGTCGCGATCTTCCACCAGCGCTATTCCACCAACACCTTCCCGCAATGGT
>NZ_CAXTHV010000023.1:0-57495 GCF_964244265.1 uncultured Sphingomonas sp.
AACCACGCTCTTGTGAATCCCCTCACGATTCAAATCAGCTTAAAACCGCTCTAGCACGATGAGCGTGCTGCCTTCCCAGGTTGGACTTGCGTTAGCCTCAGGCGACCGCAGCCTCGACCACCTCATCCGGCTCGCGCAGCACGTAGCCGCGGCCCCACACGGTCTCGATGTAATTTTCGCCGTCGGTCGCCAGGCTGAGCTTCTTGCGCAACTTGCAGATAAAGACGTCGATGATCTTGAGTTCGGGCTCGTCCATCCCGCCATAAAGGTGGTTGAGGAACATTTCCTTGGTCAGCGTCGTGCCCTTGCGGAGCGACAGCAGTTCCAGCATCGCATATTCCTTGCCGGTCAGGTGAACGCGGGAGCCTTCGACTTCGACGGTCTTGGCGTCCAGATTTACCGCCAGCTTGCCGGTCTTGATTACCGACTGAGAATGGCCCTTTGAGCGGCGGACGACGGCGTGGATGCGCGCGGTGAGTTCCTCGCGGTGGAACGGCTTGGTGACGTAATCGTCGGCGCCAAAGCCGAAGCTCCTGACCTTGCTGTCCATCTCGTTGATGCCCGACAGGATCAGCACCGGGGTCTGGATACGCGCGACGCGCAGTTTCTTCAGCACATCGTACCCGTGCATGTCGGGCAGGTTCAGGTCGAGCAGGATGATGTCATAGTCGTAGAGCTTTCCCAGGTCCAAGCCCTCTTCGCCCAGGTCGGTGGTGTAGACGTTGAAACCCTCGGTCGTCAGCATGAGCTCGATCGCCTTGGCAGTCGTCGGCTCGTCCTCGATCAGCAGCACGCGCATCGGCCGTGTTCCCCGTTATTCGGCGTTCGAAGCCCCCTGCGGCCCCGACTTGCCCCGCACAAACCATTAACCTGATCGGTGATGAAGGCAAAAGGTTAATTTGGCATTAATCGGCCTAAATCCACGAGTCGCGGGTGGAGTAGGCGCTTGCCGGCGTCAGGTTTCGGTGTCGCACAGGTGGCGGAAGCGCTCCGTGAGGAAGGCGATCAGCGCCTCGACGCGCGCGGGACGCAGGTTGCTCGGCGGGGTCATCAGGTGGAGCGCCAGCGGCGCGCCGCGCCACTCGGCCATGATCGCCTCCAGCGTGCCGCTCGCCAGGTCGGGCCCGACGATGAAGTCGGGCAGCACGCCGATGCCGAGCCCGGCGCGCAACGCCGGCAGGATCGCGTCGCCGCTGTTCGAACGCAGCGGCCCCTCGGGCCTGACCGTCGCCTCCGTGCCTCCGGGCCCGGAGAAGCGCCACGGCCCGGTGACGTTGGTATAGGCGAAGCACGGATGCTCGCCGAGCTGCGCGGGATGCGTCGGGCGGCCATGCGCCGCGAGATAGGCGGGTGCCGCGACGACGTGCATCGCGATCGCGCCCAGGCGGCGCGCGCGCAGCGAGCTGTCGGGGAGATCGGCGATGCGCAGCGCGACGTCGAAGCCCTCGGCGACGATGTCGACCCTGGCATCGGACAGATGCAGGTCGATCTGGATGCCGGGGTGCGCCGCCAGGAATTCGGCGATCGCGGGCGCGATCCGGGCGAGCCCCAGCGTCGTCGGCGCGGTCAGGCGGATCAGGCCGGCGGGGGCGGTCGCGGCATCGTGCGCGGCTTCCTCGGCGGCGGTCGCCTCGGCGAGGATGCGCGCGGCGTGCGCGGCAAGCGCCTTGCCGTTCTCGGTCAGCGTCAGGCGGCGCGAGGTGCGGTGGAACAGCGCCTGGCCGAGATGCGCCTCAAGCCGGGTGATCGCCTTGGAGACCGTCGCCTTCGACACGCCGATCGCGTCGGCCGCGCCACTGAACGAGCGGTGCTCGACCACGCAGGCGAAGATCGCCCAGGCTTCCAGGTCCGGCAGGCGCATGTCGATCCTTCCTCGCGCGGCGAAGGAAGCTTAACCAGTGAAACGATCGGTTTCCAGCGTTTCCATTTACGGCGTGATCTTCACGCCTATCTTGGCGGCGAGACAGGAGACCCGCGATGATCGAGAAGAGATCGTTCGAAAGCCTCGGCCATGCCGATCACGGCTGGCTCAACGCCCGCCACCATTTTTCCTTCGCCGATTATCAGGATCCCGCCCGCATGGGCTGGGGCGCGATCCGGGTGTGGAACGATGACGAGATCGGCGCGCAGTCCGGCTTCCCGCCGCACCCGCACCGCGACATGGAGATCGTCACCTATGTCCGGACGGGCGCGATCACGCACAAGGATTCGCTCGGCAACGAGGGCCGCACCGGCGCAGGCGACGTGCAGGTGATGAGCGCGGGCAGCGGCGTGCGCCATGCCGAATATAATCTGGAAGGCGAGACGACGACGCTCTTCCAGATCTGGATCGAGCCGGCGCGCACCGGCGGCAGCCCGAGCTGGGGCGCAAAGCCGTTCCCGAAGGACGACCGTTCGGGCCGGTTCGTGACGCTCGCGAGCGGATTCGCCGAGGACCAGACGGGCGCCGGCGGCGCGCTGCCGATCCGCGCCGATGCGCGCGTACTCGCGGCGATGGTGCGCGCGGGCGAGACGATCAGCCACGCGGTCGGCAGCGGGCGGCACGCCTATCTGGTGCCGGCGACGGGTGCGATCGAGATCGACGGCGTCGCGCTGAAGGCGCGCGACGGCGCGGCGCTGTCCGGCGGGCAGACGGTGACGATCACCGCACTCGAGGACGCCGAACTCGTGCTGGTGGACGCGGCGTAAACACCCCTCCCGCGAGCGGGAGGAGAACCAAGCAGGAAGGAATATCCCATGACCAAGGTGCTCGTGCTCTATTACTCGTCCTACGGCCATATCGAGAAGATGGCCGATGCCGTCGCCGAGGGCGCGCGCTCGGCCGGTGCCGAGGTCGACATCCGCCGCGTCGCCGAGACCGCGCCGAAGGAGGTCGTCGAGGCGGCGCATTTCAAGACCGATACCGCGCATGCCGTGATCGAGGGCCCCGATGCGCTCGCAAATTATGATGCGATCATTGTCGGCGCGCCGACCCGTTTCGGGCGCATGCCGAGCCAGATGGCGGCGTTCTGGGACACGACCGGCGGATTGTGGTTCACCGGCAAGCTGATCGGCAAGGTCGGCGCCGCCTTCACCTCGACCGCCAGCCAGCATGGCGGGCAGGAAATGACCTTGTTCTCGATCATCACCAACCTGCTGCACCAGGGGATGACGATCGTCGGACTGGATTACGGCTATGCGGCGCAGATGGGCGTCAAGGAAGTCGTGGGCGGCTCGCCTTATGGCGCGACGACGATCGCCGATGGCGACGGCAGCCGCCAGCCGAGCGAGGCCGACCTGGGCGGTGCGCGCTATCAGGGGAAGCGGGTAGCGGAACTGGCAGCGAAGCTGGCAGCCTGATCGGGGTCATTGCCCTGGGTCCGGTGTCTTGGCCGGCACCGGACCCGTTGGCGTCGCCTCGACCAGGGAGTCGCCGCCCAGCGTGCGGTACAGCGTAACGAGGTTGCCCGCACGCGTCAGTTGCGTCGTGATCAGCGTGCGCTCGGCGGCGTAAAGCGACCGTTGCGCGTCCAGGCTTTCGAGAAAGCTGGTCACGCCGCCGCGATAGCGCAGGTCCGCCAGCCGGAAATTATCCGCCGCGGCGTCGCGAAACGCGCGCGTCGCGGCGAGCTGGTCGGTGATCGTCCCACGCCGGGCCAGCGCATCGGACACTTCGCGAAAGGCGGTCTGGATCGCCCGTTCATAGGTAGCGGTCGCCAGCTCGCGCTGCGCCCTGGTGACGTCGACATTGGCCCGGCCCGCACCGGCGCGGAAGATGGGATAGCCGATGGTGCCGCCGGCCGAATAATTGAACGCCCCGCCACTGAACAGGCCGGTCAGCGCGGAACTGGCCAAGCCGATCAGTCCGGTCAGGCTGATGCGGGGAAACAGCTCGGCCCGGGCCGCGCCGATCTCGGCATTGGCGGCGCGGAGGGAATATTCGGCCTCCACCACGTCCGGCCGGCGCAACAGCACCGACGAATCGAGCCCCGCAGGCAGTTCCGCAAGCGTAGCTCCCGCTTCGTCGATCGATGACGGCAGCAAGGCGGGGTCGACGGGCGCGCCGACCAGCAATTGCAGCGCATTGACGTCCTGCGCCAGCGCGGTGCGCTGCTCGGCGATGTTGATCCGCGCGGTATCAAGCGTCAGTTCGGCCTGGCGCAGATCGGTGCGCGGCGCGATGCCGCCGTCGAGCCGCTTCCTGGTCAGCGTTACCGATCGTTGCGCGCTGGCGGCGGTCTGTTCGGCGACGCGCATCAGGCTGCGGTCGGCGGCATAGGTCAGCCAGGCGTCGGCGATGTCGCCGATCAGCGTCAGCCGCACCGTTCGCGCCGCCGCCTCGGTCGCGAAATACCGGTCCTGCGCGGCGGTCGTCAGCGACCGGATGCGCCCGAACAGGTCGACCTCGAACGAGGTTATGCCGATATCGGCCGAAAAGGCACTGCGTCCGCCGCCGCCCGTCGCCGCGCCCCCCGTGATGCCCCCCGTCGTCGTGCCGCCGGTGCCGCTGTCGCGATAGGTGTAGCCGGCCGACGCGTCGACTTCCGGCAGCAATTCGGCGCGCTGGATGCGGTATTGGCCGCGCGCGACGGCGATGTTGGCGGCGGCGATGCGCAGGTCGCGATTGTTGGCGATCGCCTGGCCGATAATCACCTGCAGCCGCGGGTCGCGGAAGATGTCGCCGTAACGCACCGTCGGCAGCACCGCCTCGCGGGTCCTGAGATATGCGTCACCGACTGGCCAGGAGGGCGGCACCGGCGGCGCGGGGCGCCGGTAAGGCGGCGCCAGCGAGCAGCCGGCAAGCGACGTGAGCGCCAGCATGGCGGGCAGCTTGCGGATCATGCCGGCTCCGGCTCGGGCGGGGTGGGGGACGCGGATTGTTCGTGACGCAGCCGCTTGAGCGCGCCGCGTGCGCCCCGGCGCACCAGCACGAAGAATAACGGAATGTAGAACACTGCCAGGATCGTCGCGGTCAGCATCCCGCCGATCACCGCGGTGCCGATGGCGATGCGGCTGTTGGCGCCCGCGCCGCTGGAGATTGCCAGCGGCAGCACCCCGAAGATGAACGCGAAACTGGTCATCAGGATCGGCCGCAACCGGATCTTCGCCGCCGTCAGCGCCGCGTCGATGATGCGCTTGCCCTTCTTCTCCTCCTGCTCGGCGAACTCGATCATCAGGATCGCGTTCTTGGCCGCCAGGCCCATCGTCGTCAGCAACCCGATCTGGAGATACACGTCGTTCTGCAACCCGCGCAGCGTTACCGCGAAGATCGCGCCGACCAGCCCCAGCGGGATGATCAGCAGCACCGCGACCGGGATGGTCCAGCTTTCGTAAAGCGCCGCCAGGCACAGGAACACGACCAGGATCGACAGGCCGTACAGGATCGGCGCCTGCCCCGACGACAGCCGTTCCTGATAGGAAACGCCGCTCAGCGACACCGATATACCGGGTATCCTGGCGACCAGTTCCTCCATGCGGGTCAGCGCGTCGCCCGAACTCCTGCCGGGCGCCGCCTGGCCGGAGATCTCGTAGGAAGAGATGCCGTTGAAGCGGCTGAGCGAGCTGGGAGCGTTGCCCCAGCTGACCGTCGCGAAGGACGAGAACGGCGCCATCTGCCCGGTCGATCCGCGGACATACCATTTGGCGATATCCTCGGGACTGGCGCGAAAGGGCGCGTCGCCCTGGACATATACGCGCTTGACGCGGCCGCGATCGTTGAAGTCGTTGACGTAGCGGCCGCCCCAGGCGGTCGACAAGGTGGCGTTGACGTCGGCCTGGGTAAGCCCCAGCACCGCCAGCTTCTGTGCATCGATCTCAACCTTCAGCGTGGGCTGGTCGGGCAGGTCGCTTGGCCTGACCGTGGCGAGCAGGGGATCCTCACGTGCGGCGGCCAGGATCTGGTCGCGCGCGCCACGGAACGCATCGCGGCTGAGCCCGCCGGTATTCTGGACCTCGATCGTGAACCCGGCCGACTGGCCCAGCCCGCGCACCGCGGCGGGAACGGTCGCGTAGAATTCGAGGTCGCGCAGCCCGCTCAGCGCCTTGGTCGCGCGGCGGGTGATGGCGTCGGCGGCATTGTCGCTGCCCTTGCGGTCCTTCCAGTCCTTGAGCGCGACGAAGCCGCGGCCGGCATTTTGCCCGCCGCCGCCCCCGCCGCCGCTCGCGCCGGCGACGATCAGCATGGCGGCGGTGTTCTTGCTTTCGGTGCCCAGGAAGTATTTCTCGATCTGGCGCTGGGCGACCTGGGTGCGGTTGATCGTGGCGCCGGCGGGCAGGTTGAACTGGATCTGGGCAAACCCCTGGTCCTCGGTCGGCAGGAACCCGGTCGGCAGGCGGACGAACAGGATCACCAGCAACGCCATCACCGCGGCATAGATCAGCAGGAACAGCCATTTGCGGTCGACCACGCGCTCGACACGATGGGTGTACCGGTCGACCATGCGGTCGAAATTGCGATTGAACCAGTCGCGCGCACCCTGGGTCTTGCGATAGACCCAGGTGCCGTGATTTTCGTCCTGCTTGCGCTTCAGCAGGGTCGCGGTCAGCGCCGGCGTCAGGATCAGCGCGACGATCACCGACAACACCATTGCCGACACGATCGTCAGCGAGAATTGGCGATAGATCACGCCGGTCGATCCGCCGAAGAACGCCATCGGCAGGAACACCGCCGATAGCACCAGCGCGATCGCGATCAGCGCGATCTGGATTTCGCCCATCGACTGGATGGTCGCGTCACGCGGCGACATTTCCGGATTTTGCTCCATCACGCGCTCGACATTCTCGACCACGACGATCGCGTCGTCGACCAGAAGGCCGATCGCCAGCACCAGGCCGAACAGGGTGAGCGTGTTGATCGAGAAGCCGGCGACGGCGAACACCGCGAACGTGCCGAGCAGCACCACCGGCACCGCAATCGTCGGGATCAACGTCGCGCGCCAGCTTTGCAGGAAGACGAACATGACGATCACGACCAGCACGATCGCCTCGATCAGCGTCTTCACCACATCCTCGATCGACAGCTTGATGAACGTCGTCGAATCGTTGGGGAAGCTGTAGGCATAGCCGGTCGGGAACGTCTTCGACTTGTCCTCGATCGCCTTCTTGACCAGCTCGGCAGTGGTCAGCGCGTCCGATCCCGGCGCCAGGCTGACCGCCAGGCCCGCACCGGGATGACCGTTGACCCGGCTGATCACGCCATAGCTCTCCGCGCCCAGCTCGATCCGTGCGACGTCGGACAGGTGGACGGTCGACCCGTCCGGCTGCGTCTTGATCACGATGGCGGCGAATTGCGCCGGGGTCGACAGCCGCGACTGCGCGGTGACGGTGGCATTGAGCATCTGGTCGGGTCCGCTCGGCACGCCACCGATCTCGCCCGCCGCGACCTCGGCATTCTGCGCGGTGATCGCGGTGACCACGTCGCCGGGAACCAGGCTGTAGCTCGCCAGCTTGTCCGGGTTGAGCCAGACGCGCATGCCGTATTGCGATCCGAACACCGTGGTGTCGCCGACCCCCTTGATGCGGCCGATTGTGTCCTGGAGGCTGGACACCATATAGTCCGACACGTCGATATTGGTCTGCTGGTCGGTGGTGTCGTAGATCGCGGCGATCAGCAGGAAGTCGGGATTCGACTTGGTGACGGTCAGCCCCTGTTGCTGCACCTGCTGCGGCAGGCGGCTGATCGCCTGCTGCACCTTGTTCTGGACCTGGACCTGGGCAATGTCGGGGTCGACGCCCTTGTCGAACGTCACGTTGATCGTCACCTGGCCGCGCGACGAGGAATTGGCGCTGAAATACAGCAGCCCGTCAATGCCGGTAAGCTGCTGCTCGATCACCTGGGTGACGCTGGTTTCCAGGGTGTCCGCCGACGCGCCGGGATAGGTCGCGCGGATGTTGACGGTCGGGGGCGCGATGTCGGGGAACTGCTCGATCGGCAGCGAGACGATGCCGCCGACGCCGAGCAGCATGATGATGATCGCGATGACCCATGCAAAGATCGGCCGATCGATGAAGATGCGCGACATCTAGGCGCGCGCGACCGGGACGGGGCGGCCGGAATCGATCACGATCCCCCCTTGCCCGACTTGTCCTTGCCGCCGGCAGGCGCAGGGCGGTCGGGCGCGGATGCGGGTATGGGCTTGACGATCGCATTGGGCTTCAGCCGCCCGATACCCTGGGTGATCACCTTGTCGCCGGGTTTCAGACCCGCGGTGACGACCCAATTGGCGCCGTCCACCCGCGTGGTGGTCACCGCGCGGGTAATCGCCTTGTTGCCGGGCCCGACGATATATACCTGGGCGTTGCCTTTGGGATCGCGCGAGACCGCCTGTTGCGGCACCAGGAACGCACGGGGATCACTGGCCTGGGCGAACATCGCGCGCACGAACATGCCGGGCAGCAGCAGCCCCTGGGGATTGGGAAAGCGCGCGCGCAGCGTCACCGTGCCGGTGGCGGTATCGACCGTCGCCTCCGAGAATTCCACGGTGCCGGCGGCGCCAAAGTCGCTGCCGTCCTCGAGCTTCAGCCGGACGGAGGCGGTCACCGGGACCGCGCCGCCGCCCGCCAGACGGCGCCGCAGCGTCAAGAGGTCGGCAGAACTCTGCTGGATATCGACATAGATCGGATCGAGCCGCGAGATAACCGCCAGCGGCTCGGTCTGGTTGGTGGTGACCAGCGCGCCTTCGGTGAACAGCGACCGGCCGATCCGCCCGGTGATCGGCGCCGGCACGGTCGTGAAGCGCAGGTTGATCCGCGCGGTGTCAAGCTGCGCGCGATTCTGGTCGACGGCGGCGCGTGCCTGGCTCGCGGTGGCTGCGGCATCGGTATAATCCTGCGCCGCGACCGCCTGTTCGTCGGCCAGGGGCTTGTAACGCGCCGCCTTTACCCGCGCGGCTTCGGCGGTGGCGCGCGCCGCCGCCAGATTGGCGGCGGCTTCGTTGGCGGCGGCTCGATAGATGCTGGGATCGACCTGATAGAGTGGCTGGCCCTTCTTGACGAGCGATCCTTCGGTGAAGAACCGCTTGCGGATGATGCCCGCGACCTGCGGCCTGACCTCGGCCGTCTGATAGGCGTTGGTCCGTCCGGCAATCTCGGTGGTCAGCGGCACGCTGGTCGGCTGGACGACGATATAGCCGACCTGTGCCGGCCCAATACTGCCGCGCTTGCCGTCGGCTTGCCCGGCGCCGCCGCCACATCCGCCGGCCATCAGCAACAGGATGGCGGGCACAAGGAAGACGGTCGAGTGCGCATCGCTGCGCCGGCGAAATGTCGGGAGCATGGCGGGCTGATGAAGCCCGGCGAACCCGCTGTCAAACATCGGTTTGTCGCAAAGTCTGCCGGCATTGCGGCCTCGCCGCACCAGCGAGCCCAGGGCCGTCAGCTGCCGGCGATCAATACCGTCAGCTTGTCGGACGTCGCACCCGACAGTTGCAAGCCATAGGTGCCGGCGGCCAGGTCGAAATCGACGATCTTCCTGATGCCGCTGCACGCCGGGCCTTCGCCATGGGCGACCGACGTCAACGGGCGACCGCCGCTGATCACGTCGATCCACGCTCCCCCGCCCAGCGCGATCCGATAGCGGCCGGCGCGCGCGATGGTGAAGCCGGTGGCGATGCCATAGCTGCCCGGCTTCGGCGTCCGCGCCGGTGCCGTAGGAAAGGCGATCGCGGAAACCGGCGTCAGCGGGACGATCGCGGCGCTGCCCACGGGCATCGTGGCGTTGGCCACGGGCAGCGGGTTGCTCCATGCCACCAGATCCGCCGGCGGCGCCGGGGCGACGCAGGTTGCCGGGGTCGGGATGGCAGCGGGGAGGGCGGCGGGCGCGGCTTGCGGCGCGGCGACCAGGAACAGGGCAAAAGGCGCAAGCGAGATCATCGGGATAGGTCTCCTCAATGGCGCCGGTCGTGCGCGCGTCGCGGCGTCAAGGCAAGCGATTAGGGTCAGGCAAGCTCCTTCAGCGGCACCCCGGCATCCGCGATCCGCGCCGCATCGGGCGCGGCGCCCGTCATCACCAGCGCTCGGCCCTGGACATAGTCCTTGGTCGCATTGACGCAATCGAGTGCGATCACCCGGCCATTCCTCATGTAGACGACCGAAAAGCTCCGCGTCCCGGGATCGCCGCGGACCAGCGCCTGGTCGAACCCGATCGACAACCCGACCGTCTGCAGCTTCAGGTCGTACTGGTTCGACCAGAACCATGGCACCGCATGATAGCTGGTCGGCGTGCCGGTGATGTTCCGGACCGCGACGCCGGCCTGGTCGTTGGCGTTCTGTACCGACTCCAGGCGGATCGCTGCGCCCTCGGCAAAGTCGTTGGCGTGGAGCGCGCAATCGCCGATCGCGTAGATGTCGGGGAGCGTCGTGCGGCACATCGCGTCGACCTGCACGCCGTTGCCGCCTACGGCACCCGCTTCGAGCAACGGGCCGACCGCGGGGATGATGCCGATGCCGATGATCGCCATCTCGCACGCCAATACCTCGCCGTCGTGCAGGCGGACGCCCGATACGCGCTCCTGCTCACCGACCAGGCTGTCGACCTGCACGCCCAGCCGGATGTCGACGCCGTGCGCGCGGTGCTCGGCCTCGTAGAAGCGTGACAGCGGTTCGCCGGCGACGCGTGCCAATACGCGGTCGAGCGCCTCCAGCACGACCACCTGCTTGCCGAACTTGGCGAGCACCGCCGCCGCCTCCAGCCCGATATAGCCGCCACCGATCACCACCACGCGCCGGGTCGCGGCGAGTTCGCCGCTCAGCCGGTCGACGTCGGCGCGAGTCCGTACCGTATGTACGCCGGCCAGGTCGTGCCCGGCACAGGACAGCCGCCGCGCATTGCCGCCGGTCGCCCAGATCATCGTGCCATAGGCGATGATGTCGCCGGCATCGTCGGTCACCTGATGCGCGTCGGGATCGACCGCGACGATCCGCCGCCCGGTCAGCATCGTTATCCCGCGATCGGCCCAGAACGTCGCCGGACGGATCATGATGCGCTCGAAAGACCGCTCGCCAGACAGATAATCCTTTGATAGCGGCGGCCGTTCATAAGGGAATTCCGGTTCGTCGCCGACGATCGCGATGGATCCGGCGAACTTTGCCTGGCGGAGCGCGATTGCCGCCTGCGCGCCGCCATGGCCCGCGCCCACGATCAGGACATCGAACTGCATCGGTTTGCCTTCTCCTCGCGGCTTGCTCTAGGCATCGCGCTGCTTGGGGTAAAGGCGCCGGAGGACGGCCAATCGGCTTCGTTCCGCCCGCGAGCCATTGAACTGCGGCGCGTGCCTGCCAAACATGGCGGCATGTCGAGTCTGTCCTGCCCCAATTGTCATCGATTGCTCGCCTCCGATTCCGTCGATTGCCGCGGGTGCGGGCGGCGCGTGGGATTTGAGCCCGGCTGCGGGCATTTCCACGCGCTCGATCCCGACGGCGATTGGTATGGGCCCCATGGAAGGGCGTTGCCCCTCAAGCCCTGCGGCAATGCCTGGCTTGGGGTCTGCAATTGGCTGGTCGCCGACGACGGGCCGATGTGCGCCGGATGCAAGTATAACCGCGTGATCCCCGATCTCACGATTGCCGGCACGCTGCGTCGCTGGACCGCGATCGAGATCGCCAAGAAGCAGACGATCCATGCGCTGATCCGGTTGGGCATACCCCCGCTGACCAGGGCGCAGGACCCGCGCGGGCTGGTGTTCGATTTCCTCTATGATCCCGCCGCGGAGCAAGGTCTCGCGCCGTCGCTGACCACGGGACATCAGTCCGGGCTGGTTACTGTCAACCTGATTGAAGCGGACGGCGTGGCCCGCGAGCGCGCGCGACGTGACCTGGGCGAGCCCTATCGCACGCTGGTCGGCCATTTCCGCCACGAGCTTGGTCATTATTACTGGCACCGGCTGGTCGAATTCACCAATGACCTGCTCCCGTTCCGTGCGCTTTTCGGCGATGAACGTGTCGATTACGCCGCTGCCCAACGGTCGTTCTACGCACAACCCGGGTCCTCGCATTCGCAAGACGACTTCGTCTCACGTTATGCGACGATGCATCCGTGGGAGGATTTCGCCGAGACCTTCGCGCATTACCTGCATATCGTCGACACGCTCGACACGATCGGCGCGCTGGGGGTGTCGATCGACTTCACGGCTGGCGCATCGACCCAGAGCGCATGCGTGGCGTTCGATCCATTCACCGCCGATACGGCGACGCTCATCGAGGCATGGGTGCCGCTGTCGTCGGCGGTCAACGCGATCAATCGCAGCATGGGCCAGCCCGACCTCTACCCGTTCCGGATAACGCCGCAGGTCGCGCTTAAGATCGATTTCGTCAATCGCTTGCTTGCTTTCGGCGCCGGGCGCTGGTCACCGGGGGTGTTGGAGCAAGCCGACCTGAAGGCGATGATCGCGACGCTTGGCCATCGGGTGGAGCTGCATGGCTGATGGTTGATGCGGACCATCCCGCAGCGATCGTCAGAGCCCCGCCGGGCGACGCAGGTCCAGCGTCATCGGAAACTCGCCCGGCATCTCCGCGGGCGGTATATCGATCCGGCCAGGGGTATGGCCGTGGTCCTGAAACCGCGCGCGGCGTCGCGCTTCGGCTTCATAGCCGTTGATCGGCACGTCGTCGTAATTGCGCCCGCCGGGATGCGCGACGTGATAGATGCAGCCACCCAGCGAGCGTTCGCTCCACAGGTCGACGACGTCGAACGTCAGCGGCGCGTTCACGGCAAGACGCGGGTGGAGGCAGTCGGCCGGCGCCCATGCCTTGTATCGCACGCCGCCCACGCCTTCGCCGGGGACGCCGGTCGGCGCCATCGGCACCCGCCTGCCGTTACAGGTGACCAGGTGCCGCCCGGCGACCAGCCCGCTCGCGCGCACCTGCAACCGCTCGGTCGAGCTGTCGACATAGCGCACCGTGCCGCCGATCGCGCCGGTCTCGCCCAAGACCGGCCAGGGTTCAAGCGCGTGGGCGATCTCCAACTGGACGCCGCCGGCGGTGACGCTGCCGTGCACCGGGAAGCGGAACTGGCGCTGCGCCTCGAACCAATTGGCGTCGAAGTCATAGCCGGCGCCGCGCAGATCGGCGAGCACATCGACGAAGTCCGACCAGACGAAATGCGGCAGCATGAAACGGTCATGGAGCTGCGTGCCCCAGCGCACCAAATTGCCGCGCTGGGGCTCGCGCCAGAACCAGGCGGCCATCGCGCGCAGCAGCAATTGCTGGACCAGGCTCATCCGCGCCTCGGGCGGCATCTCGAACCCGCGAAACTCGACCAGCCCCAACCGCCCGGTCGGACCGTCTGGCGAGAACATCTTGTCGATGCAGATTTCCGTGCGATGGGTGTTGCCGGTCACGTCGACCAGGAGGTTGCGGAACAGCCGGTCCACCAGCCAGGGCGGCGGCGCCTCGCCCTCATGCGGCGCGGGCACCTGCGCCAGCGCGACCTCCAGCTCGAACAGCCCGTCATGGCGCGCTTCGTCGATCCGCGGCGCCTGGCTGGTGGGGCCGATGAACAGGCCCGAGAAGAGGTAGCTGAGCGATGGATGCCGCTGCCAATACAGGACGAAGCTCTTGAGCAGGTCGGCGCGGCGGATGAACGGACTGTCGGCGAGCGAGCGCCCGCCGAGCACCAGGTGGTTGCCGCCGCCTGTCCCGATGCTGCGCCCGTCGACCATGAACTTGTCGGCGGTCAGCCCGATGCGGCGCGCCATGTCGTACAAGGCGGTGGTCAGTTCGACGGTTTCAGCCCAGCTCGATACCGGCTGGACGTTGACCTCTATCACGCCCGGGTCGGGGGTGACCTTGAGCACCTTCAGCCGCGGGTCAGGTGGAGGGGCATAGCCCTCGATCCTGACCTCGACCCGCTGCGCGGCGGCCGCCGCCTCCACCCCGGCGACGAGTTCCAGATAATCTTCCAGCGCCTTGACCGGGGGCAGGAACACCGAGAGGTAATGATCGCGCGGTTCGACGGTGACGGCGGTGCGCACCGCGCCCTCGATCAGTTGTTGTTCGTTGCGGGCCTGCGGGGCCACGCCGGACACCTCCAGCCCAGGCAGCGTTCGCGGCTCCGGCGCTGCCATGACGTCACCGCTCGCCACCGGATGATCCAGATGAAAATCACCCAGAGCCTCGCGCTGCACGGCGGGGTCGAGCGGATGGACATAGGGGAAGTCGGCCGGCGGCACATAGGGCAGCGAGCCGAGCGGCAGGCGATAGCCCAGCGCACTGTCGCCGGGCACCGCATACAGCTTGCCGCGCCGGACTTGCCACGCCTCGCTCATCCAGGATCCGTGGTTGGCCGCCTGCCAGCGCTGGACGGGGAGCGCGAAGCCCGTCGGCTGGTCCAGCCCGCGGGTGAAGGTGCGGACCATGCGGTCGCGTGCCTCCGGATCGGCGATCTTGGGATCGAGCGGATCGGCGTTGACGGGAAGGTCGGCTTCCTTCGCCGTCCACGCTTCCTCATCCTCGTAAACCGCGACGACATGATCGCCGGGAACATGCAGTCCGGCGGCGATCGCCCTCAGCAAGGCCTCGGCCATCGCCGACGTGGCGGGCGGCTTGCCCGCGCCATCCTCGCGGGCGATCAGGCCGGCGTCGCGCCATACCGGCACCCCGTCCTCGCGCCAGTAGATCGCATAGGCCCAGCGCGGCAGCGTCTCGCCCGGATACCATTTGCCCTGGCCGTGATGCATCATCCCGCTTGGCGCGAACCGGTCGCGCAGCGCGCGGACCAGCTTGTCGGCATAGCCCTGCTTGGTCGGGCCGACCGCGCCGGCATTCCATTCGTCGGCATCGCCGCCGTCGGCCGCGACGAAGGTCGGCTCGCCGCCGGTGGTCAGCCGCACGTCCTGCCGCGCCAAATCGGCATCGACACGCTCGCCCAGCGCCTCGACCGCGGCCCAGCGGGCATCGGTGAACGGCTTGGTGATGCGCACCGCCTCGGCGATCCGCGTCACGCTCATCGCAAAGTCGAAATCGACCTCGGCGGGTTCGGCCAGGCCGGAGATCGGCGCCGCCGAACGGTAATGCGGGGTCGCGCACAGCGGAATATGGCCTTCGCCGGCGAACATTCCCGATGTCGCATCCAGCCCGATCCAGCCGGCGCCGGGCACATAGGCCTCGGCCCAGGCATGCAGGTCGACGATGTCCTGCGACACGCCCCGGGCGCCCTCGACCGGTTCGATATCGGCGACCAGCTGGACCGAATAGCCCGACACGAAGCGCGCCGCGAAGCCCAGCCGCCGGAGCAGCTGGACCAGCAGCCACGCGCTGTCGCGGCACGATCCGGTGCCGACCGCCAGCGTCTCTTCGGCCGCCTGGATGCCCGCCTCCATGCGGATGACATAGCCGATCCGCTGTTGCAGCCGCGCGTTGATGTCGACCAGGAAGTCGACCGTACGCCCTTCATGCCCGGCATGCTCGGCGACCAGCGCCTCGAACAGCGGCCCGGATGCTTCGATGTCGTAATAGGCGGCAAGGTCGGCGGCGAGCATCTCGTCATAGGCGAACGGATAATGCTCGGCATAGGGCTCGATGAAGAAGTCGAAGGGATTGATCGTCTCGATCGCGGCGAGCAGGTCGACGGTCACCCCGAAGTGATCGATCGGATCGGGGAAGACGACCCGCGCCAGCCAGTTGCCGTGCGGATCCTGCTGCCAATTGGTAAAATGGTCCGCCGGCTCGATCTTCAGCGCATAATTGGGAATGCGCGTGCGGCTGTGCGGCGCCGGCCTGAGGCGAATCGTCTGCGGCCCTAGACGGATTGGCCGGTCATAGCGGTACGATGTGCGGTGGTGCAGTGCAGCGCTAAGCATTCCGGTGATAGAAGGCGAGTATGCACCGTATTGCAAGGGCGAGCGTGAGGGAAAGCAGGATGGTCGATCAATGGACGATCGATCCGGCGGCCCTGTCATGGGCCCGCTTCGACAGGGCGCTGCCGATCGCCTTTGTCGATCTCGGCCGGGTGGATGCGGACGATCCTTTTGGACATCACCTGCCGCCCTTTCCAATTGTCGGCCTGGGCGACCGCCATCACCCTGCCGGGACGCGGCTGGATGCGGTGGTGGAGCATCCCGTGACCGCGGCGGCATTGGCGAGGAGCGTTGCCGCCCATCCCCGCGCGGCGGCGGTGACAGTGCAGTTGCTCCGCAGCATCGAGGGGGTGCCGGTCGACGCGGCGCTGACGATCGAATCACTATGTTACGGAATGCTTCAGGGCAGTGAAGAGCATCACACTTGGCGGGATGCGCGAAAGCCCGGGACGCCGCCGCCCGGCCGCATCGTCGTCGCGCGCGACGCGGGGACGCTGACGGTCCTCATCGATCGTCCGAAGACAAGAAACGCGATCGATCGCGCTATCCGCGATGGTCTATACGATGCCTTTTCGGTCGCCGCCTGCGATCCCGGCATCCGGCGGACGGTCGTGCGCTCGGTCGGTCCGGCGTTCAGCGTCGGCGCCGACCTCGACGAATTCGGCACCACGCGCGATCCCGCCACCGCCCATCTGATCCGCGCCGAGACGCTGCCGGCCATCCCGCTGGCACGATGCGCAGCGAAGGTCGAAATCCACATCCAGGGCGCCTGTATCGGCGCGGGGCTGGAAATCGCCGCTTTTGCCCGGCGCGTGACCGCTGCGCCATCGGCCTGGTTCCAGCTTCCCGAGCTGGCGATGGGGCTAATCCCCGGCGCTGGCGGCTGCGTGTCGATAGCGCGCCGCATCGGGCGCCAGCGCACGGCGCTGATGATCCTGTCGGGCCGGCGGATCGGCGCGGCGACGGCGTTACGCTGGGGGCTGATCGACGCGATCGAAGACTTGCCGCCCATCGATCCAGCAACGCTGGACGACGACTGACGCCAGATCCCCACGCGCGCGCTGCCAGCCGCGATCGAGCAGGCACAAATCGGCGGGTTCGCCAACCGCGACGCGCCGGCGCCGGTCGAGTGCCACCGGATCGCGAAGGTAGAGGTCGAGCGCTTGTTCGGGCGACAGCGCCTCGTCGGGGCCGATCGTCGCCCCGGACCGCGTGTGCCTCGCCATCGCCGCCGCCATCGCCGCCCAGGGATCGATGCCCCCGAACGGCGCGTCGCTGCCCCCCGCCAAGGGCACGCCGGCCGCGAGGAAGGCCCGGAGCCGGTAGAGCAGCGGCTGGTCCGGCGCGGCGACGTCGACGCGATAGGCGTCGCCGCGCTCCGCGATGAAATGCGGCTGACTGACCACCGCCAGCTTGAGGCGGGCGATCTCGGCGACAGCGGTGTCCGGGGCGATCGAGGCATGCTCGATGCGATCGCCGGGCGCGGCAGCGCCCTCGTCCAGCGCAGCGAGGGCGAACACCAGCTCGACCTCGGTCGCGCAGTGGATGGCGACGGCCCGACCGCGATCATGCGCCGCGCGGATCAGCGCGACCGCTTCGTCGAACAAGGGCAAATCGGCGTCATGGAGATGGAGCTTGACCGGCCCCAGCCGAACGCCATCGGCCATGTCGGCGGCGGCCAGGTCCAGCCGTCCCGCCAGCAGGACCTTCTGCGGCAGGCGGCGGCTTGCCCGTTCGGCGATGAAATGGCGGGCGATCGCGGCGTCGTTGGCGGGCGAGATTTCGGTCAGTCCGGTCACCCCCGCCCGCGCCAGCATCGCCCCGACCGCCCCAAATCCTGGAGGCACGTCGGCGAGCGCGGTCTTCAGCCAGCTATCTTCGTCGAACAGCCGCCCGGTGAAACGACCGCCTCGCCGCTCCATCCCCGGCGGCGACGCGCGGCCGGTCAGCAGCGTGTCGAGCGCGGCCGAGTTTAGAAACCACATTCGCCCGCCGCGGTGCTGGACGCGGATCGGCCGGGTCGGGGCGATGCGGTCGAGCGTGGCGGCATCGAGCATCCCGGCGACGCTTTCGTGGTAGCCCACCCCGCGCAGCCATCCCGCGCCCGGCACCCCCAGCACCGCCGCCAGCCGCGCCGCGTCGTTGACGTCGGGCGGCCCGCACCGCACCGACGCCAGCGCCGCTGCGGTGGCCGCGACATGGATGTGGTGGTCGTGCAGCCCCGGCAGCAGCAAGCCGCCATGCGCGGCGGTGACCGTTTCTCCGGCAATTGGCGGCAGCATGCCGATGGCGGCGATCCGGCCGCGCTCGATCCGGACGTCGGCGCGGCGCCCGTCTTCAAGCTCGGCATCGCGGATCAGCATGGCGCCAGCGCCGCCAGACGCGTGCCGTTGTCCGCACCCAATGGCCGAGCGGAAGCCGCCGCCCGCCGCCCGACCGTCGGGAACGGCGCGCCGACGGCAGCGCCCCACGCCGCCAGCGCGCCGGCCAGCGCCGCCGGATCGTCATGACGCGCCTGGGCCAGTGCCGCTGCCGCCACGCCGCGCATCGACAGTCCGAAACGGCCTCCGGTGCCTTTCATCCAGGCGTCCCAGGCGATTGCCGCCGCGCGGATGCCGGTAAGCGGATCGGCGATCGCGTCGCCGACAAACCCCATTATGCCGCTTGCCCGGTACAAAGCGGCGCTCAGGCCCGCCGCGACGCCGCAATCGTCCCCCAGGCCGATCCAGTTCGCCGCCTCGCCCTCGGCGCCATGGCCGGTTATCGTCAACCAAACGAGCCCCGGCGTGGCGCGGACCAGCGCATCGGCGTCGATGCCCAGCTGGCGCAGCGCGCGGGGCCGCGCCGCCTCGACCACGATGTCGGCGCCCGCAATCAGCGCGAGCAATGCGCGGCGGTCGTCCCGGCTGGCCAGATCCAGGACGATGCTCGCTTTGCCCTGGTTGAGCAACGCGAAGAAATCGGTATCGCCGTTGCGCATCGCGTCGGGCCGTGCGGTGCTCTCGATTTTGCTCACTTCGGCGCCGGCAAGCCACAGAAGGTGCGCGGCGAGCGGCCCCGCCCACAGTGCCGACAGGTCGAGCACGCGCGGCGGCCGGCGCCGGTCATCGACGACCGGCAGCGCGGCGGCAAGCATCGTCCAGGCCGGGTAGGGGGCTGCCTCCTCCTCCCCGGCGGCGATCGCCAGCCCCATTGATCGGCCGCGATCGACCAGCGCCCGGGCGCCGGACCGACCCACCAACGCCGCGATCGTGGCGTCGTCAGCGACCTCGCTCTCGAACAAGGCTGGCAGCAGCGCGCGGTCGTCCGGCCGCGCCAGGTTGAGCGCGATTGTCCCGTCCGCGGCATCGTACAATCGGCAGCCGCCCCCGGCGGAGACCCGTTCCGTGACCCGAAATCCGCTGAGCATGGCGCGCTCGCCGAGCAGGGTCGCGCCGCCGACCGCCGCCAGAGCTTCGGTGCCCGTCGCGCGCGCCAATTGCCCCAGCCAGGCGTCGGCGATGCCGGCCAGGGGGATGGCGGGGGGCGTTACGCCTGATCGTGGAAGAGTTTGCGTACTTCGCGCCTCAGCAATTTGCCCATCTCGTTATAGGGCAGCGACTCGACGAAGACTACGCGCTCGGGCATCCGCGACGAGCGTAACCGGTCGCGGATCAGCGTCGCCAGTTCGTCCTCGCCTGGCTGGTCGTGGCCGGGGCGGCAAGCGACGGCGATGCCGACCGCCTCGCCCCATTCCGGCGAGATGACCGCGACGGCGGCGGCATCGGCGACGGCGGCGTGGGTCAGTAATACGTCCTCGATCTCGCTGGGCGAGATATTCTCGCCGCCACGCACGATCACATCATCGGCGCGGCCGGCGAGGAACAGGTAACCCTCGGCATCGATCCAGCCGGCATCGCGGGTCGGAAACCAGCCGTCAGCGTCCAAGGCGCTGCGTTCCTTATACTCACCGGAAACCTGGTCGCCACGGACGTAGATTTCCCCGCGCTCGCCCGCGGCCAGGGGCCTGCCGTCATCGTCGCGGATTTCGAGCTCGACCGTCGGCAGCGGCCGGCCGACCGATCCCAGTCGCGCGCGGGTATCGGCGTCGTCCGATCCGTGCGCGGCGCGATGCTCGTCGGGGCCGAGCAACGCGACGGTCGAACTGGTCTCGGTCAGGCCGTAGGCGTTGGTAAAGCCGGTCTCGGGAAACAGGTCGAGCGCACGGTGAATCAACTCCAGCGGCATCCGGCCGCCGCCATAGGCGACCGACTTCAGCGAGGAGATTTCGGCGGTGTTGCCCGCGTCGATCGCGGCGACGATCCGCGACAGCATCGTGGGGACTACGAACGCGTTGGTCGCGCGCTCGACCTCGACCAGCGCCAGCCACGCATCGGGCTCGAAATGGGGGAGCAGCAATAGACGGCGCATCGCGTAGATCGAACTGAGCAAGGCGGCAATGCCAGCGATGTGATAGGGCGGTACGCTGACCAGCGCGGCCTGTTCCTCCGGCGCGGAGGCGAACTCGACCGTGCCCAGAATGTACGACAGCAGATTGCCGTGGCGCAGCACCGCAGCCTTCGGCGCCGCCGTCGTGCCACTGGTGAACAATTGTACCGCGATCGGCTCTTCGCTCTCGTCCAGGTCGGGGCCGTGCGCCTTGGCCTCCGCTTCGGCAACGAAGTCGCCGCGCGTCCAGGCATCGTGCCCGACCTCCGGGCTGAGCCGCCAAATCCGTTCGACATCGCCGATGACGAAGGCCGGCGCGATCCGCCCCAGCAATGCGGCGAGATCGGTATCGGCAAGCCGGTAGTTGAGCGGTACGTACGGTATGCCCGCAATCGCCGCGCCGAACAGGGCGATCGCCGCCGCCTCGCTGCTTTCGTCGAGCAGCGCGATGTGCGTCGCACCGCTGGCGCGCATCGACCGCGCCGCACCGACCGCCGCCTGCAGTAACGAACCGTAGGACCAACGCCGGCCATCGCAGACCAGAGCGATCCGGTCGGGCTCGGCTTCGGCGGCCATCTGCAGGAGCAGCGAGATGTTCATGGGCCTCGGTCCTCAGGCGAATGCTGCCGGCCCGCTGTCGTTCGACAGCGACGCTCGGCGCCCACCCCTTCCCGGCCTTCCTATTGGCAGGTTGGCGGGCATCAAGCGTTGTGGAGGGATTTGCCGCTAGGCATCGCGAGCACGATGCGATTTGCAGCTTAAGATGGCCCGCGGCTGGTCTATGGCGACAGCGCCATCGAATCGGAGCAGAAGATGACCAGGATTGTCGCGATCACCGGCGCCGCCGGTGCGTTGGGCAGCAAGACCGCGGCGACGCTGTCGGAGGCCGGCTGGCAGGTTGTCGGCATCGACCTGGCCGCCATCGGGAGCGGCGGCCTGGCGCTGGCGCTCGGCGGGGTCGACCTGACCGACGAATCGGCGATGGCCGGCGCCGCCGACCGGATCAGCGAGCAATTCGGCCGGCTTGACGGGCTCGTCAACATCGCCGGCGGCTTTCGCTGGGAGACGGTTACCGACGGCGCGGTCGCGACCTGGGACAGGATGCATGCGATGAACGTCAAGACCGCCTTGGTCTCGTCGCGGGCGCTGCTGCCGATGCTGCGCGCCGCCCGCGGGGCGATCGTCAACATCGGCGCGGCGGGCGCGGTCAAGGCGGGGATGGGGATGGGCGCCTATGCCGCGTCGAAGGCCGGCGTCGCGCGGCTGACGGAGGCGCTGGCCGAAGAGCTGAAGGATGACGGAATAAGGGTCAATGCCGTGCTTCCCAGCATCATCGACACCGACATCAACCGCGCCGACATGCCCGATGCCGAGTTCGACCGCTGGGTCACGCCCGAGCAATTGGCCAACGTGATCGCCTTCCTGCTGTCGGACAAGGCGTCGGCGGTCACCGGCGCGCTGGTGCCGGTCACCGGCCGGATGTGACGCCGCCGGCGGGCCGGATGCGGTTCAGCGGGGCTGAACCAGGTCGGTGCCGGTTCCACGAACATGGATCAGCCACGCGTCGGCCGGCAGTCACCCCATCGTCGGGATGATGAAGCTCTGGTCCATCACCGCGCCGCCGCTCGGCCAGCGTTGCGTCACCTTCTTGGTGCGGGTGTAGAAGCGGATGCCGTCCAGGCCGTATTGATCGAGATCGCCGAAGCCCGATCGCTTCCACCCGCCGAAGCTGTGATAGGCGACCGGCACGGGGATCGGCACGTTGATCCCGACCATCCCGACCTCGACACTGGCGGCGAACTTGCGCGCGAAGTCGCCGTTGCGGGTGAAGAGTGCGACGCCGTTGCCGTATTGATGGTCGGTCGGATACGACACCGCTTCCTCGAAGGTTCTGGCGCGCATCATCTGCAGGACGGGGCCGAAAATTTCTTCCTGATAGCTTTTCATCTCGGGCGTCACCCGGTCGAGCAGCGTCGGTCCAAGGAAATAGCCGTCTTCATGGCCCTGCAACGACAGGCCGCGGCCGTCGACGACCAGTTCGGCGCCCTCGTCGACCGCCATCTGGATGTAATTCTCGATCCGCGCCTTGTGCTGGGCGCTGACCACCGGGCCGTAATGCGCATCCGCGTCGGTCGGAATGCCGACGCGAAGGTCGGCGATCGCCGTCACCAGCTTGTCGCGCAGCCGGTCGGCGGTTTCCTCGCCCACCGGCACCACCACCGGCAGCGCCATGCAGCGTTCGCCGGCCGAGCCATAAGCGGCGCCGATGATGTCGGCGACTGCCTGGTCCATGTCGGCGTCGGGCAGGATGATGCCATGGTTCTTGGCGCCGCCCATGCATTGCATGCGCTTGCCGTTCGCCGCGCCCCGGCCATAGACATATTGCGCGATGTCGGACGACCCGACGAAGCTCACCGCCTTGATGTCGGCATGGTCGAGGATCGCGTCGACCATCTCCTTGTCGCCGTGGACGACGTTGAGAATGCCCCGGGGCAGGCCCGCCTCAAGCGCCAGTTCGGCGAGGCGGACGGGCACCGACGGATCGCGCTCCGACGGCTTGATGATGAAGGCGTTGCCGCAGGCGATGGCCGGCGCGCACATCCACAGCGGGATCATCGCCGGAAAGTTGAACGGGGTGATCCCGGCGGCGATGCCGATCGGCTGGCGCAGCGAATAGACGTCGATCCCCGGGCCGGCACCCTCGGTATGCTCGCCCTTGAGGAGGTGCGGGATGCCGCAGACGAACTCGACGACCTCCAGGCCGCGCTGGATGTCGCCCTTTGAATCGGCGACAACCTTGCCGTGCTCGCGCGATAGAAGTTCGGCAAGTTCGTCCATGTGGGACTCGATAAGTTCCTTGAAGCGGAACATCACGCGCGCGCGCCGCTGCGGGTTCATCGCCGCCCAGCAGGGCTGCGCCGCCTTGGCATTGGCCACCGCCTCGTCGAGCAACGCCGCGTCGCCCAACGCGACCTGCGCCTGAACCGCACCGATCGCCGGATCGAACACGTTGCCGGTACGCGTCGGCGTGACGGTCGAATGCGCACCGTCGATGAAATGCTGGATCAGTCGCATCGAAATTTTCTCCTAATCGAAGGCGGCAGCGGTGTCCGGCATGCATGCCGTATCCGCCCGCCGCCGAGGCCATGTCACGGCGGTGCGCCTGGAAGTCGCCATCAAGCAGGCGGGCTCAGATCGGACGCCTGGGCCCGACCGGTCGGCTCATCAGGAAGGGCAAGGTCGGCGAGCCGATCGACGACGTACGGCCGTTGCCATGGATGACCGTCACCCGGCCAAGCCCGGGCGAGACGACCACCCCGGTCATGTCGTCGATCCATTGGTGCAGGACGCCGCGTGCCCATGCCAGTTCGTCGCCCTCGACAACGGCAATGCCAGAGGCTTCGACCTCCTCCTCCAACTCCACCACGCGGCCGGCGGCGGCCTGGGTGGCATTGCCCTTCTCGTTGTCCATGGCGCGGTCCTTACGGTCGGATGATATCCCAACCGCCGATCCACGGAAGGGTTGCGCGGAGGGCGAAACGATCCGCCGGGCCCGAGCGCGTCCGGCACCGGCGGATGATCATGTTCGGGTCAGAACGGCAGGTTGTACAGCTTCACCGCATTGTCCTGCAGCACCTTCTTCTTGGTCGCATAGTCATAGCCGCCAAGCGTGTTGAGAATGTGCGCCTGGACGCCCGGATAGAGCGACGTCGGGTGCGGGAAGTCGGTTTCGAACAGGACGTTGTCGACGCCGATGGTTTCCAGCAGCAGCTTGGGGCCGACGCTTTCGAACCAGAAGGTACAAAAGAAATGGTCCCGGAAATATTGCCAGGGACGACGCGACAGGTTTTGCCGCTTGCCGGCGAGCATCTCGTCGAACTGATGCTCGAGCGCCTCCACGGCGAACGGCACCCAGCCCATGCCGCTCTCGATCAGGCCGATCTTGAGTTTCGGATGGCGATCGAGCCGGCCCGATACCATCCAATTGCCCAGCGTCGCGGCGTTGCCGATCGAGAACATCGTCGCCACGACCGACAGCGTCTGTTCGAAGGCAAAGCCTTCCCAGGTCAGCATGTTGGGATCGATGGCGGCGTTGAGGTGGAAGTTGATCGGCGCGCCGTAATGCTCGCACATTTCGAGAAACGGCGTCCAGTAATCGCTCAGGAAGCTGGGCACGCCCACGCGCTCGGGCGTATCGGGCAGGACGAAGCCCTTAATGCCCATGTCCAGACAGCGGCGCGCCTCCTTTTCCAGCTCCGCTTTATCCCAGAAGGGGAGGTGGCCCATGTTGAAGACGCGCTGGTTCGACTGTTCCTGAAAGTCGCGGGTCGCGTCGTTGTACATCTGGATGATCGACAGCGCGAGCGCGGGATCGCCGAGCGCCATCAGTGACCCGGCCTGGGTCACGCCCGAATTCTGGTAGCAGATCTGGGCATAGACACCCATGTCATCCATCGCCTGGAGCCGCTCCTTGAGCAGATGGCCGCCGGGATGCCCTTCCTCCAGCGTGGGAAAGGCCAGGCGCCCGAGCAGCTTGTTGTTGTCCTTGCCGATCACGTTGCCGCCCAGCGTGCCGAAATCGCGGTCGCCGACGAACCACCGGTCGGTATTGTCGACCCGTTCGACACGAGGCACCTTGTCCTTCAGCGCGGCAGGCGCGCGCGAGGTGAAGAGATCGGGGGCTTCGGTGATGTGGGTGTCGCAATCGACGATCTTGATGCCTTCCAGCGAGGAGTCGAGCCCCCCCGACTGCGACGCATAATCGACCTCGCGGATCACCCCGCCAGGCTTGTAGCCGTCGGCCGCCCAATATTTACGGGCATTCTCGGCAACTTCCGCAGTTTCGTTATCCGCCATGGCTTCCTCCATCGATCCGGCATCAAAGTGTCGGCAATCCACCTGCATGGTCGCGGCACCTATACGCTTGCATCGGACAATACGTCCTTTTTGGTGCGTATATCCATCCCCGTACGACGAGCCGCAGTTATTTTCGCCAGGGCGATGCACGGCGTTGTCGATCCCGGACCGCCCGCGGCGATCTGGGAGTCCGGTTGAAAATTCGCGGACGCGCGAATTTTTCAAATAGCCTTCAGGCGATCAGGCCGGCCAGCCGGTCGCGGATGATCGCCTCCGCCTCGCGCATGATGCGGTCGACCAGGTCACGGCAGGTGGGGATGTCGTGGATCAGGCCCTGCACCTGCCCCGCCCAGATCAGCCCGGCATCGACATCGCCGGTCTCCAGCGCGACCCGCCCCCTGGCGCCCGACACCAGCGGCTGGACATGGGCGAACTCGGCGCCGGGCCTGCCGCCGATCTCGACGACCCGGTCGGACACCGAATTGCGGGCGACCCGGCCGGTATTCTTGAACCCGCGAAAGATCAGGTTGGTCGCGCGTTCGTCGTTGGCGACGAGCAGCTGCTTGATGTTGTCGTGGATCGGCGCCTCGACCGTCGCGCAGAACCGCGTGCCCATGTTGATGCCTTCCGCGCCCAGCGCCAGCGCCGCGGCCAGCCCGCGGCCGTCGCCAAACCCGCCGCTGGCGATCATCGGGATGGTCACCTGGTCGGCGGCGGCGGGAATCAGGATCAGGCCGGGAATGTCGTCTTCCCCCGGATGCCCCGCGCATTCGAAGCCGTCGATCGAGATCGCATCGACCCCCATCCGCTCGGCCGACAGCGCATGGCGCACGGCGGTGCATTTGTGGATCACCTTGATCCCGTGTGCCTTGAAATCGTCGACATGCTCCTGCGGCCGGTGGCCGGCGGTCTCGACAATGCCGATCCCGGCATCGATGATCGCGCGGCGGTAGTCGGCATAAGGCGGCGGATTGACCGATGGCAGGATCGTCAGGTTCACGCCGAACGGCTTGTCGGTCATCGTGCGGCACCGCTCGATCTCGCCGCGCAGGGCGTCGGGCGTCGGCTGGGTCAGGGCGGTGAGGATGCCCAGTCCCCCGGCGTTGGAGACGGCCGCCGCCAGTTCCGCCCGGCCCACCCACATCATGCCGCCCTGGACGATCGGATGCTCGATGCCCGCCAGTTCGGTGAAGCGTGTGCGCAGCGCCATGTCGTGGTTCTCCGTTCAGTACGCCCGCGACTGCTTGGCCGCGCCGTCGTTTGTCAATGGTTCAGCGCGGCGCGAGGCCGGTGATGAGCAGGTCGACCATCCGCTCCGCCACCATATCCGCGCTCAGCTCACCATCGGCCCGGTGCCAGCGGGCGGTCCAGTTGAGCGCGCCGGCCAAAGCGAAGGCGGTCAATCGCACATCGGGGGTGACGATCGATCCGTCCGCCAGTCCGTTGCGGATCAGATCGCGCATCGCCTGGTCGATTTCCCGCTTGAGCGCGCGCAGCCGGGCCGCGCTGTCGGGTGCCAGCGCCTCGTCGGCGGTGCGGATCAGGCATCGTCCGAAATCGTCAATCATCACGCCGACATAGCGTCGCAGGAAGTCACGCAGCCGGTCCAGCCCCGTACCGGGCGCCTGGCGCGCGCCGTCCGCCGCGGCGCGCAGCTGCTCGATGCCGCGCGTCACGCACTCGAACAACACCTGATCCTTGTTGCCGAAATAATGATAGATGGTGGGCTTGCTGACCCCCAACGTCGCCGCGACATCGTCCAGCGAGCTGGCATGGAAGCCGTGTGTGTTGAAGCGCCGCACCGCGGCGCGCAGGACCGCCTCGCGCTTTTCCTCGCGATCAGCCCTGCGCTCATCGGCGGTGCGAAATGGCGAGGTCTGCATTCGTCTCCACCTCATTTGCGCTGCGCCGCAACATATTGACTTAAGGGCCAAAGGAGCACTATACCCATCGGTACATTCTAGACCAGTGGGTTTTCATGCTCCTTGACGAAACGCAAACGGCCATTCGCGACGCTGTGCGCCTCTTCGCGCAGGAACAGGTGCGGCCACGGGCGGTCGAGTTCGAGGCTGCGGGCGGCTATCCGGCGGGGTTGTTCGAGGAAGTCGCCGCGCTGGGCCTGATGGGCATGACCGTGCCCGAGGAGTTTGGCGGCGCCGGCACTGATACGGTGTCCTACGCCCTGGCGCTGATCGAGATTGCGGCGGGGGACGGCGCCCTGTCGACGATCGTGTCGATCCAGAACAGCCTGATCGTTGCCGCGCTGCTGCGGCTGGGAACGCCCCTGCAGCGCGAGCGATACCTGGCCGACCTGATCGCCGGGCGGGTGATCGGGGCCTTCGCGCTGACCGAGGCCGATGCCGGTTCCGACGCCGCCGCGCTGCGGACGCGGGCCATGCGCATCGAGGGCGGCTGGAAGCTGAACGGCGCCAAGCAGTTCATCACGTCGGGCCGGACCGCCGGCGTTGCGATCGTGTTTGCCGTCACCGATCCGGCGGCCGGCAAGAGGGGCATATCGGCGTTCCTGGTGCCGACCGACCGCCCCGGTTATTTGGTCGACAAGGTCGAGCACAAGCTGGGCCAGGCCGCATCCGACACGTGCGCGATCCGGTTCGACGATCTGTTCGTCGAGGACGCGCTGATGCTTGGGCAGGAGGGCGAGGGCTATCGCATCGCGCTGTCGAACCTGGAGGCTGGCCGTATCGGCATCGCCGCGCAATGCGTCGGCATGGCGCAGGCGGCGCTGGATATCGCGATCGGCTATGCCAAGGATCGCCAGAGCTTCGGCAAGGCGATCATCGAGCACCAGGCGGTCGGCTTTCGCCTCGCCGATCTCGCCACCAGGCTGGAGGCGGCGCGCCAGATGGTCTTTGCCGCCGCGGCGATGAAGGATGCCGGCGCGGCTTGCCTGACCCAGGCGTCGATGGCCAAGCTGTTCGCCTCGGAAACCGCCGAAGCCGTGGTGTCGGGGGCCATTCAAACTTTGGGTGGCTATGGTTATTTAGAGGAGTATGGGCTCGCCAAGATCTATCGCGATGTCCGCGTCTGCCAGATTTACGAGGGCACGTCCGATATCCAGCGGATGGTCATCGCCCGCGCGCTTTGAAGGAGAACAGCATTGTCCGACGATCCCGTTGTCATTGCCAGCTATGCCCGGACGCCGATGGGCGGGTTCCAGGGCGATCTGGCCGGGCTGAAGGCGACCGAGCTCGGCGCCGCCGCGGTCAAGGCCGCGGTCGAGCGCGCGGGTATCTCGCCGGAATCGGTTCAGCAGATCTATATGGGGTGCGTGCTGCCCGCCGGGCTGGGCCAGGCGCCCGCGCGGCAGGCGGCGCTGGGCGCGGGTCTGGCCCTGTCGACCAAGGCGACCACGGTGAACAAGATGTGCGGATCGGGGATGGAGGCCGCTATCCTGGCGCATGACGCGCTGCTCGCGGGCAGCGCCGACGTGATCGTCGCGGGCGGGATGGAGAGCATGTCGAACGCGCCTTACGCGCTGCCCAAGCATCGCGGCGGCGCGCGGATCGGCCACGACACCGTGATCGACACGATGATGATGGACGGGTTGGAGGACGCCTATACGCCCGGCAAGGCGATGGGCGCGTTTGCCGAGGATGCGGTGACACTGTACCAGTTCACCCGCGAGCAGCAGGACGCATATGCGCTGCGTTCGCTCAGCCGCGCCAACGCCGCGATCGGCAGCGGCGCGTTCGAACGCGAGATCGTCGCGATCCAGGTGCCGTCGCGGGGCGGCCCGGTGACGGTGTCGGTCGACGAGCAGCCCGGCAAGGCCAGGCCCGAGAAGATCCCGTCGCTCAAGCCCGCTTTCGTCAAGGACGGCACGATCACCGCCGCCAACGCCTCGTCGATCTCCGACGGCGCCGCCGCCTTGGTGATGACGCGCCGGAGCGTCGCCGAGAAGATGGGGATGAAGGTCATCGCCAGGGTCGTCGGCCACGAGGCGCATGCGCAGGAGCCGGGCCTGTTCACCACCGCGCCGGTCCCCGCCATCCAGCGGCTGATGGAACGCATCGGCTGGACAATCGACGATGTCGACCTGTTCGAGGTCAACGAGGCGTTCGCCGTCGTCGCGATGATCGCCGCGCGCGACCTCAACATCCCGGACGACAAGCTCAACGTGAACGGCGGTGCCACCGCGCTCGGCCATCCGATCGGCGCCAGCGGCGCACGGATCCTGGCGACGCTGCTGGGGGCGCTGGAGAATCGCGGGCTGAAGCGCGGGATCGCCAGCCTGTGTATCGGCGGCGGCGAGGCGACGGCGGTCGCGGTCGAGCTGGCCTGAACATGACGATCGTCCTGGGCGACGCCGCGCTGCTGCGCGGGCAATGCTATGTCGACGGCGCATGGGTGGGGGAAGGCAGCATCGCCGTCACCGATCCCGCGACTGGCGAGACGCTGGCGTCGGTCCCCGCCATCGACGCGGCCGGCACGCGCGCGTCGATCGCCGCGGCGCAGGCGGCGTTGCCGGCCTGGCGGGCAAAGACCGCGGGCGAGCGGGCGCGGATCATGCGCCGCTGGTTCGACCTGATGATGGACGCCCAGGACGATCTGGCGATGATCCTGACGCGCGAGCAGGGCAAGCCGCTGGCCGAGGCCAAGGGCGAGATCGCCTATGCCGCGGCGTTCATCGAATGGTTCGGCGAGGAGGCCAAGCGCGTCTATGGCGAGGTGATCCCCAGCCATCGCGCCGACAGCCGCATCGTCGTCATCAAGCAGCCCGTCGGCGTGGTCGCCGCGATCACGCCCTGGAACTTTCCGGCGGCGATGATCACCCGCAAGGCGGCGCCGGCACTGGCGGCGGGGTGCACGATGGTGCTGAAACCCGCGACGCAGACGCCGCTGAGCGCATTGGCGCTGGCGGTACTCGCGGAAAAAGCGGGCATTCCCAAGGGCGTGTTCAACGTGGTTACCGGATCGTCTCGGGTGATCGGTGCCGAGCTCACGGGCAATCCCGCGGTCCGCAAGCTGAGCTTCACCGGCTCGACCGAGGTCGGCAAGACGCTGATGGCGCAATGCGCGCCGACGATGAAGAAGCTGTCGATGGAATTGGGCGGCAACGCGCCCTTCATCGTCTTCGCCGACGCCGACCTGGATGCCGCGGTCGAGGGGGCGATGGCGTCGAAATACCGCAACAGCGGCCAGACGTGCGTCTGCGTCAACCGCATCCTCGTCCAGCGCGACGTCGCCGAGGCGTTCGAGGCCAAGCTGGCGGTCGCCGTCGCCGGGCTGAAGGTCGGCCCCGGCACCGAGACAGGCGTCGCGCAAGGGCCGCTGATCGACGACAATGCCGTCGTCAAGGTCGAGGAGCATATCGCCGACGCACTGGACAAGGGCGGCAGGGTGCTCGCCGGCGGCCATCGCCATGCGCTGGGCCACAGCTTCTTCGAGCCGACGATCATCGCCGGCTGCACGACCGAGATGCTGCTGGCCGGCGAGGAGACGTTCGGGCCGCTCGCGTCGATCTTCACGTTCGACAGCGAGAAGGAGGCGGTCGCGCTGGCCAATGACAGCGAGGTCGGGCTGGCGGGCTATTTCTACACCCGCGACCTGTCGCGCGCGTGGCGCGTGGGCGAGGCCCTGGAGGTCGGCATCGTCGGCATCAACACCGGACTGATCTCGACCGAGGTCGCGCCGTTCGGCGGGATCAAGGAATCGGGCATGGGGCGCGAGGGATCGCGCCATGGCATCGATGACTATGTCGAGATGAAATATCTCTGCATGGCCGGCATCTGATACGGCGGATCGACAAGAAAAAGGGCAATGACATGAAGTTGGACGGGGTTGCGGCGATCGTTACCGGCGGTGCCTCGGGGCTGGGCAACGCGACCGCGAAGATGCTCGCGGCGGCAGGCGCCAAGGTCACGATCTTCGACCTGAACGAGGAAGCCGGCAAGGTGAAGGCGGAGGAGATCGGCGGCCTGTTCCAGGCGGTGAACGTGGCGGACGAGGCCAGCGTCGCCGCGGGCCTGGACGCCGCCGAAGCGGCGCACGGCACGGCCCGCATCCTGGTCAATTGCGCCGGGATCGCGCCGGCGGTGAAGACCGTCGGCAAGGAGAACCAGCCGCACCCGCTGGACACCTTTGCCAAGACGATCACCGTCAATCTGATCGGCACGTTCAACGTCATATCCAAATTCGCCGCGCGGTGCGCCACAGCGGACGAGATCGAGGGCGAGCGCGGCGTGATCGTCAATACCGCTTCGGTCGCGGCCTATGACGGGCAGATCGGGCAGGCCGCCTATTCGGCGTCAAAAGGCGGCGTGGTCGGCATGACCCTGCCGGTCGCGCGCGACCTGGCGCAGCACAAGATCCGCGTGATGACGATCGCGCCGGGCATCTTCCTGACGCCGATGCTCGAAAGCTTTCCGCAGCACGTCCAGGACGCGCTTGGCGCGCAGGTGCCGCATCCCAGCCGCCTCGGCCGCCCCGCCGAATATGCGCAGCTGGTCGAATCGATTATCGCCAACCCGATGCTCAACGGCGAGGTGATCCGGCTGGACGGCGCGATCCGCATGGCGCCGCGGTGAGCGACGCCTCCTCCGGCATCAAGCTGGCGGTTGTCGACGGGATCGCGCGGATCACGCTGGACCGGCCGGAGGTCGGCAATGCCCTGGATCTGCCGATGGCGCGGGCGCTGCTCGACGCGGCGACGCGTTGCGCCACCGATGCGGCGATCCGCTGCGTGGTCCTGACCGGCAACGGCAAGCTGTTCTGCGCCGGCGGCGATGTCGGCCTGATGGGTTCGGCGGGCGAGCGACTGCCGGCGGTCCTGACCGAGTTGATCGCCGTGCATCATGCCGCGGTCGCCCGGCTCGCGCGCATGGCCAAGCCGCTGGTGACCCTGGTCAACGGTCCGGCGGCGGGGGCGGGGTTCAGCCTCGCCATGCTTGGCGACGTCGTGCTGTCGGCGCGCTCGGCGCATTATACCGCCGCATACGGTGCGATCGGGTTGACCGCCGATGGCGGGCTCAGCTGGCTGCTGCCGCGGCTGGTGGGGTTGCGTCGTGCGCAAGAGATCATCCTGACCAACCGCCGCATCAAGGCGGATGAGGCCAAGGCGATCGGCCTGGTCACCCGGATCGTCGATGACGAGACGCTGGCGGAGGAGGGCGCCACGCTTGCCGTCCGTCTCGTCGACGCACCCATGGCGGCCTACGGCGCCGCCCGGGCGCTGCTGCACGACAGTTTCGACACCGCGTTCGAAACGCAGCTCGACCGCGAGTTGCAGTCGATGGCGGCCGCCGCCGCGGGCGAGGCCCGGGAAGGCCTTGCCGCCCTGCTGGCCAAGCGCCTCCCCGATTTCACAGGAGCCTGAGCCATGGCCGAAGCCTATATCGTCGAGGCGCTGCGCACCCCGGGCGGCCGCGCGCGCAAGGGTGGGCTGATCGGCGTGCACCCCGCCGATCTGGGCGCCACGGTGCTCGATGCCCTGGTCGACCGCACCGGCATCGATCCCGCCGCGATCGAGGACGTGATCGTCGGCTGCGTCAGCCAGGCCGGCGAGCAGGCGTTCGCCTTTGGCCGCAACATCGTGCTCGCCTCCGGCCTGCCCGACAGCGTGCCGGCGGTGACGATCGATCGCCAGTGCGGATCGTCGCAACAGGCGCTGCACTTTGCGGCGCAGGCGATCATGTCGGGGACGCAGGACGTCGTCGTGGCGGCCGGCGTCGAGAGCATGACGCGCGTGCCGATGGGATCGAACTACCAACTGCACGCCGCCGCCGGAATCGGCAATGGGCCCTGGTCGAAGGCGATCCAGGACCGCTACGGAGTTGCCGAATTCAGCCAGTTCCACGGCGCGCAGGCGATCGCCGACAAATACGGCTTCAGCCGCGAGGACATGGATCGATACGCGCTGGACAGCCATCGCAAGGCGGCCGCCGCGATCGCGTCCGGCGCGTTCAAGGAAGAGATCGTGCCCGTCGCCACCCCCGATGGCGTGTTCGACACTGATGACGGTGTGCGCGCGGCCGGCACCATGGCGGCGATGGCGGCGGTGAAGACGCTGGCGGAAGGCGGAACGATCACCGCGGCCAATGCGAGCCAGACGACCGACGGCGCGAGCGGGGCGATGGTGGTCAGCGAGGCCGCGCTGAAGCGGTTCGGCCTGACGCCGATGGCGCGGATCGTTGCGCTCACGGTGACCGCCGGCGATCCGGTCATCATGCTTGAGGAGCCCATTCCGGCAACACGCAAGGCGCTGGCCCGCGCCGGCATGAAGCTGGACGATATCGACCTGTTCGAGGTCAACGAGGCGTTTGCGTCGATCCCGATGGCGTGGCTGAAGGCGCTGGGCGCGGACCCCGACAAGCTCAACGTCAACGGCGGCGCGATCGCGCTCGGCCATCCGCTGGGCGCGAGCGGCACCAAGCTGATGGCGACCCTGCTCCACGCGCTGAAGGCGCGAGGCGGCCGCTATGGCCTGCAGACGATGTGCGAAGGCGGCGGCATCGCCAATGTGACGATCGTCGAGCGCCTTTAGAACTACGTCGCCCGAGGCCAGGAGGGCGGAGCTAAGGTTGACAACAATAAGCAGCGTTATTAACGCAGGGCTTATGGATCAGAGCATTGCGGCATTGCTCTCGGATGTGTCCAGGCTGATGCGCCGTTCCTTCGATACGCGCTCTCGTGACGCTGGCGTTATCCGCCCGCAATGGCAGGTGTTATCCGCGTTACGCCGTCATGAGGGCATCAATCAGGGGCGGTTGGCCGATATCCTGGACATGGAGCCGATCACTGTCTGCCGGATGGTTGATCGCCTGCAGGAGACCGATCTGGTCGAGCGCCGCGCCGACCCTGCCGATCGTCGATCGTGGCGGCTGCACCTAACCAAGAAGGCCGACGTCCTGCTCAGGCAATTGCGCCCGCTGGCCGATAGGATGCTTGAGGAGGCGCTCGAGGGCATCGACGATGCCGAGCGCCGCGTGGTGATCGCCGCCCTTGATCGGATGCGCCGCAACCTCGCGCGCCGTGCGCCGGGACTGGCGCATGGCTGAAGGCGATCCGCAATTTTCCGATGCCCTGGCCGCTCCCGCGCCGCCGATCCGGCGGGGTGCGCGCCTGCGCAAGGCGGGGGCAATGCTCGCGGTGCCGCTAATCCTCGTCCTCGGTGCGGCTTATTATTACCACGCGACCGATCATTATGTCAGCACCGATAACGCCTATGTCCACCAGGACAAGGTTGTGATCAGCGGTGAGGTGACTGGCCGGATCGTCGAGGTCGCGGTGAGGGAGAATCAGCGGGTCAAGGCCGGCGACCTGCTCTTCCGGCTTGATCCCGAACCCTATCGCATCGCGCTGGCCCAGGCCGACGCGACGATCGCCAGCGCGCAGGTGAAGGTCGTCGGCATGGAAACCGACCTCAAGACCAAGAGCGTCGATATCGACAGCGCAACCGAGGCGGTACGTTTCTTTACCGAGGATTATCGCCGCCAGACCGAATTGATGAAGCGCGGCTTCACCACCGCCGCCCGGTTGCAGGCGGCCGAACACGCTTTGGCCGAGGCGCGCAGCCAGCTTGCCACTGCCCGGGCCGACGTCGCCAAGTCGCGCGCCGCGCTTGCCAACGCGCCGGCGGCGCCCGGCGTCAATCCGGCGATCCTCGCCGGTCAGGTGGAGAAACGTCGCGCCGCTTACGGCCTCAGCCGCACCGAGGTGCGCGCGCCGGTGAGCGGCGTGATCAGCCAGGCGGACCGGCTGATGGTCGGCCAGCTGATGATCCAGGGCCTGCCCGCCGTCAGTATCGTCGCCAGCGACCGCAGCTGGGTCGAGGCCAATTTCAAGGAAACCGACCTCGTCAAGATGCGCGTCGGCCAGCCCGCGGCTTTGTGGTTCGATGCCTTTCCGGACGTCAGGCTCAGCGGGCATGTCGCCAGCATCGGGGCGGGCACCGGCGCCGAATTCTCCGTCATCCCGGCGCAGAATGCCAGCGGCAATTGGGTCAAGGTGACACAGCGGGTGAAGGTCCGCATCGCCATCGACGGCACGCCGCCCCGCCCGTTGATCGCCGGCCTGTCGACCTATGTCCGCGTCGACACCAGCAGATAATATCGGCGCCATCGGTGCAGACGTCGCGACGCTGCCGTCGCGGCATACGGGGCTGCTGATGGTCGCGGTGATGGGCGTGTCGATCTGCCAGTTCCTTGATCTGACCATCGCCAATGTCGCGCTCCCGCACATGAAGACCAGCCTGGGCGCGTCGATCGATTCGATCAGCTGGGTGCTGACCAGCTTCATCATCGCCGGCGTGATCGTCCTGCCGCTGACCGGCTGGCTGTCCGACCGCATCGGATCGCGCACCCTGTTCCTGGGCGCTACCGCGCTGTTCGTGGTGTCGTCGATGCTGTGCGGGGCGGCGACCACGCTCGGCCAGATGGTGGTGTTCCGCGCGCTCCAGGGTGCGGCATCGGCCTTTATCGGGCCGCTCTCGCAGACCATCGTGGTCGACATCAACCGGCCCAGCAGGCAGGCCACGGCGATATCGCTATGGGGCATGGGGGTGATGATCGCGCCGATCAGCGGGCCGTTCATCGGCGGCTTCCTGACCGAGACGCTCAACTGGCGCTGGGTCTTTTACATCAACCTGCCGATCGGCCTTCCGGCGCTGGCGATCCTGTGGTGGCAATTGCCGTCGCGGCCACGCATCGGTCGGCGGCTCGACGTGTTCGGTGCGGTGGTGCTGGGACTGGGGCTGTGTACGTTGCAATTGATGCTCGACCGCGGCGAGCGTCACGACTGGTTCCAGTCGAAGGAAACCGTGTTCGAGCTGATCTTCGCGCTCAGCGCGTTCTGGATATTCTGGATCCACACGCGATCCGTCGCCAACCCGCTGTTCGACGGCAGCATGGTGCGCGACCGCAATTTCCGCGTGGCACTGGTGTTCATGGTCGTGCTGGGGGTCGCCAACATCGCCTTGGCCTCGGTGCTGCCGACCATGTTCCAGACGGTCTATGGCTATGGCGTGATGGATACCGGGCTGTTGCTGGCGCCGCGCGGGTGCGGCGTGTTCATCACCATGCTCCTGGCCAATCGGCTGATAAAGCGGGTCGACGTCCGCTTCCTCATCGCCGTCGGCTATCTGATCGCGGCCGGCTCGATGTGGACGATGACCGGATGGTCGCTCGACATGGGTCGCGACCAGATCATCCTGTCCGGTTTCGTCCAGGGGCTGGGAATGGGTCTGGTGTTCGTGCCGGTAAACCTGATCGCGCTTTCCACGCTGACCCCCCGGCTGAGGACGGACGGCATGACGTTGATGATGCTGTGCCGCAATCTGAGCAGCAGCGTCGGCATTTCGGTGATCGTGACGATCCTGTCGCACAATACCCGGACCAGCCACGCCGACATCGCTGCGACCATCACGTCGTTCAACTTGCCGATCGATCCCGCCTCGACCACGGCGATCCTGGGCGACATGGGCGGGGCGGCGCTGGCGATGGTCGATGGCGAGATCAGCCGCCAGGCGGCGATGATCGCCTATCTGGACGATTTCTACATGATGTTCTGGCTGGTGCTGTGCGTCGTCCCTTTGTCGTTCCTGCTCAGGCGACCGCGCCTTTCGGGAGGTCGACAACCTGTACAGACGGAATGACCGGCGACCAATTGCGCGGCCACGATGAGGCCCATGGACTTCCCCGGCGCCGCGTTCGTAGATAGGCGGTAACGGGGCAGCGGCCGGGATGATCGAGGATGGCGACGGACGGCGGCGGGACACAGGCGCAGAGAGGCGACACCTTCGGGCCGCTGCGCGAGCCGGTGTTTCGCCGCATCTGGTCGGCCAGCGTCCTGTCCAATTTCGGTCAGCTGATCCTAGGCGTCGGCGCAGCTTGGGAGATGACGCGGCTGACGTCGTCGGCCGGCATGGTCGCCTTGGTCCAGACGTCGCTGATGATTCCGCTGATGCTCGTCGCGGTTCCCGCAGGCGCCATTGCCGATATGTTCGACCGCCGCCGGATCGCCATGGCCGGCCTCGCATTTTCAGCATGTTGCGGAGCGCTGCTCACATTGCTTGGCTGGTTCGAGCTGACTTCCCCCTGGCTGCTGCTGGCATTCTGTTCGCTGATCGGCGTCGGCGTCGCGGTGTACAGCCCGTCTTGGCAGGCCTCGATCAGCGAGCAGGTGGCGCCCGCCCAATTGCCCGCCGCGATCGCGCTGGGATCGATCAGCTACAATTTCGCGCGCAGCTTCGGCCCGGCGGTGGGCGGCCTCATCGTGCTGGCGGCGGGCGCGAAGGCGGCGTTCGCGGTCAATGCCTTGTGCTATCTGCCGCTGCTGCTCGCCTTCTTCTGGTGGAAACGACGCCATGTGCCGTCGCGATTGCCGCCGGAGCGGATCGACCGCGCGATGGTGACCGGCGTGCGCTATGCGCTGCATTCCGGCGCGGTCAGGACGGTGCTGGTCCGCGTCTTCGCCTTCGGGCTGGCGGTGGCGGGCGCCGCGGCGCTGGCGCCGCTCATCGCCAGGGACCTGCTCGCCGGCAATGCCAGCACATACGGCATCCTGCTCGGGTCCATGGGGGTCGGCGCCATTCTTGCCGCGCTGATGACCAGCCGGATCCGTACGCTGTTCAGCAACGAGCAGGCGACATGCCTGATGGCCGCGATCGGCGGGCTGTCGCTGGTGCTCGTCGGATGCAGCCGCTCGCTGCCGCTGACCTGCCTGGGCCTGATGCTGGTCGGGGGCACCAACATCGTCACCATCTCGCTGTTCAACATCACGGTCCAGCTGACCGCGCCGCGATGGGTGACCGCACGGGCCTTGTCGCTCTTCTCGTCGGCGCTGACCGGTGGCGTCGCGATCGGCTCGATCCTGTGGGGGGCGGTGGCGAGCATCTGGTCGGTCGAGGCGGCGATCATCGCCTCGGGCGCCATGGTCCTGGCGACGATGTTGCTGGCCTTCGTCTTTCCGCTGCCCGGAACCGCCATATCGGGGGTGGAGCCGGTGGCTGTCGATTACAAGCCGGAAGTCGCGATGGCGCTCACCATGCGGTCGGGGCCGGTCGTCATCGAGGTCGATTACCGCGTCGATCCGGACCGGGCGCGCCCGTTCTACGATGCGATGCTCAAGGTTCAGCGGTCGCGCCTGCGCAATGGCGGGTTCAACTGGTCGATCTCGCGCGACATCGCCGACCCGGCATTATGGACCGAGCGCTACCAGTTTCCGACCTGGGGCGATTATCTGCGGACGCATGATCGCTTCACCCAGGCTGATCTGGAAGCGCAGCTGCGCGCCGATTCGTTCCTGATGGCAGGGGCGTCGCGGGGGATCAGGCGGCGGCTGGAGCGGCCGTTCGGATCGGTCCGCTGGCGCGCCGACTCCCCGGATCCGCATCAGGAGCCCGTCGGCTATCTGGGGCCATGAAACACGAGCGATCCCGCGCCGATATGGTGACCCCTACGGGGCTCGAACCCGTGTTTCAGCCGTGAAAGGGCCGCGTCCTAACCACTAGACGAAGGGGCCGCATCTGCGCGCGAGACCCGAGCGGTTACGGAAACCCCGGGCGATGGTCAAGGTGTCGCGCGGCCGGTTAGTCGGCCCAGGCCGCGTCGCACAAATGTAGCTCGGCGGCGGGGCGCGATGCCCAGTCGTCGACCCGGGGTTCGCCGGCCAGCCACAGTCGCCGGTCACGCGGCGCGCCGAGCAGCGCCTGGCCGAGATCGCTGTCGGCCTGGCGAAAGGCCATCGCCTTCAGGCTGCGGCCGTCGTCGCCGGCCATGATCGCGCGGACATGGCCGTTGCCGACGATGTCGACCTTGACCGCGCGAAACGGCCCGGCGACGATGCGCGGTGACGGCCAGCCCATGCCATAGGGGCCGCCCCCTGCCATCGCTTCGCACAGATCGGGCGTGACCCCGCCGGGCGCGAGCAACGCATCGACCAGCAGCGCGCGATCGGCATTGGCGCGGGCGATGGCGGGGGCCAGCCGATCGTCGACAAAGGCGGCAAACTCGGCCAGCCGGTCCGCCGCGATCGTCAGGCCGGCGGCCATGGCGTGCCCGCCGCCGGCGATCAGCAGCCCGGCCTCCCGGGCGGCGAGCACCGCCGCGCCCAGGTCCACGCCGGCGATCGACCGGCCCGATCCCTTGCCGATCCCCGCTTCGTCGATCGCGACGACGATCACCGGGCGGCCCAGCCGCTCCTTCAGGCGTCCGGCGACGATGCCGATCACGCCGGGATGCCAGCCGCGTCCGGCGATGACAGCGACGCCGGCGCCGTGCGGCTGGCGCTCGGCCTCGTCCTGCACCAGCGCCTCGATGGCGCGGCGTTCCTCGTTCAGGCGGTCGAGTTCGGCCGCCAGCATCCGCGCTTCGGCGGCATTGTCGGTGGTCAGCAGCCGGACGCCGAGGTCGGCGCGCCCGACCCGCCCGCCGGCATTGATCCTCGGCCCCAGCGCGAAGCCGAGGTCGCGGCAGGTCGGCGCGCGGGTCAGCCGCGATGCCTCGACCAGCGCGGCCAGGCCGATGTTGCGGCGCTGTGCCATGACCTTCAGGCCCTGGGCGACGAACGCGCGGTTGAGCCCGCGCAGCTGGGCGACGTCGGCGACGGTGCCCAAGGCGACCAGGTCGAGCAGGTCGAGCAGCCGCGGCTCGGCACGATCCGCGAAATACCCCCGCCCGCGCAGCGTCCGCAGCAGCGCCGCGCCGAGCAGGAAGGCGACGCCGACCGCCGCCAGATAGCCGTGCGCGGCGCCCGCGCCGGCGTCGAGCCGGTTGGGATTGACCAGCGCCACGGCGTGGGGAAGGGCGGCGGCGCATTGGTGATGGTCCACGACGATCACGTCGACCCCGGCATCGCGGGCCATGGCGAGCGCATCGAACGCCTGTGCCCCGCAATCGACCGTGACGATCAGGTCGGCACCGCCTCGCGCGATCCCGACCAATGCTTCGCCCGAGGGGCCATACCCTTCCATCAGCCGATCCGGAATATAGGCGCGCGGCGCGAGGCCGAGGTCCCGCAACAGGCGGATCATCAAGGCTGCCGAGGTCGCGCCATCGACGTCATAGTCACCGAACACCGTCACCGCCTCGCGCGCGATCACCGCATCGGCGAGGCGCTCCGCGGCGCGGTCCATGTCGCGAAGGATCGAGGGGTCGGGCATGAAGTCGCGGATGCTGGGCGCGCGGTGCGCCGCCAGATCCTCGCGCGGGCAGCCGCGCGCGAGCAGCAATTGCGCGACCAGATCGTCGGGGCGAAAGCCGGGGTCCCGCGCATCGGCGGCCAGCGCGCGCCAGCGCCACGCCCGGCCCAGGATCGAACTGGAAACGCCGACGACATTGTCCATCCCCGCGCCCTAGGACGCAAAGCCATGAATTGCGAGGGGAAGCGGGCCGGCACCGCAACGAAACTCGCTGTTTCGCGAGTTCCAAACGGACCCTCAGTAGCGGTCGATCCAATTGCCCTCGCGGAACCATTTGGTGACGATGTACTTGACGCCCTCGATCACCGGCATGCCTTCGTGCAGCGTCAGGGGGTTGGGACGGCCGTCCTCGCCCATGTTGTTCCAGGCGAATAACAGCCCACGGCGCGGGGCGACGCGCAGCCCCGCCTGGGGGAACCAGGTCGCGCCGCCTTCCGCGACGTCGTTGAGGAAGATCATCGCGGTCCAGGTCCGCTGGCCGCCGGTCGCCTTCATCTTCGGCCAATAGCCCTGCGTTTCATGGAAGAAATCATGGTGCGCGCGAAAATGCTGGCCGGGGGCGTAACGCTGGCCCTGCATCGTCTCGCCATGCCTGGGGTCGATGCCCAGCAATTCGGCGATCGACGTGTCGATCGGCGCGACGTCGGGTGAATAGCGGTCCATGTCGCAGCTTTCGCTGGTGCGAAAGCCGGGCTCTTCGCGCTCGGCGAGCAGCGTCGATGGGCGGCGGTTCGACTCGATCAGCGCGATGACATGGTCGCATTGATCGGGGGTCAGGAAGTCCTGGTGATAAAAGGCCTGTGCCGCGCCGACCATCGCGGGATGGACGCGCGGATTGGCCGCCAGCCGCGCCGCCACGTCGCGCCCGATCCGCGCGCGCTCCTTGGAGGCGCCTCCCGATTTCTGCCTGCTGCCGAACATCGCGCCTGTTTCGCGCGCCCGCCGCAAAAGGCAAGGGCCCGGATTTGACTCCGGACCCTTGGGACGAGCGGCTTACCAGAAGATGTCGTATACCACGTCGACGACTTCACCGGTTTCGATGTCGACCAGCAGCGCGTCATTATAGTAACGCACCCAGCGATAGGGGCCGTAAGCCGGCGGCAGGCGATAATCATAGGCATCGTCGAGCCAGTAGCTCTCGGCGAACAGCACCTGGTTCAGCAGCGACCCGATGCCGAAACGGCGATAGCCGTAGCTCCAGCCATAAGGCGCGTAATAGCGGGGCAGGCGATAGGCATTGCGGTTCGACGACCGATAACGCTGCCAATCATATTGGTTCGATCCGCGCCAGCCGCGATTCCACGCGCCGCGATCGTTGCCGCCGCCGCGCTGGTCATAGCCGCCCCCGCGCGGATTGTACCCGCCGCCGCGCTGGTCGAAGCCGCCGCCGCGCGGATTGTAGCCGCCGCCGCGTCGATCATACCCGCCGCCGCGCTGATCGTCGCGATAGGCCTGGGGCGTCGCACCGGGCTGGCCGCCATTGCCGCCGCCGCGATTGTCGATCCGGCCGGCGCCGCCGCCGTTGCCGCGATACCGTGCGCGTGCCTCGGCCTGCGCACGGGCCTGAGCCTGTGCCTGGGCGTCATAGCCCGGTGTTGGCGCGGGGGTATAGCCGCCGCCATTGCCGGCCTGGGCCTGGGGCCCCCCGCCCGGGCCGCCACGGCCGTCGCGATAGCGCAAGCCGGCCCGCGCCTGGTCGTCGCCCTGGGCGCGCGCCTGGGGCGCGGGGCTGGGCGCCGGCGTCGCCTGTGGCGTATAGCCGCCGCCATTGCCGGTGCCGCCGGTACGCTCGCCACGGCGGCCCGGCCCGCCGCCATTGCCGCCCCGCGGCTGGCCCGACGCCGAATCACCGCCGCGGCGACGTCCGCCGCGGTCGTCGTCCTGCGCCAAGGCCATGGCCGGCATCACTGCCGCGGCCGCCATCAGCGCGATGAGAATTGCCTTGCGCATCATCTACTCTCCACTTGCCGGCACACGATCCGGCCCATCGATAACGCGCTTGTCGCTGATTCGTGCTGAGCGATGGCTGAACTGTCCAGTCAGCAAAGCGAAAGCTTTCAGCCAAGCCAGAGCGTTGCCGTCATGGTTTCAGCGCCGGCACTGTCCTGGCGGCCTCGCCCCGGTCGATTCCCGGCCGGGGCCCGCCGGCCACCGCCTCGTCGCCGCGCTGGATGCGGGCAGCGCGCTGGATCGATTCGACCAGCCGCGGATAGATGCCGCACCGGCACAGATTGGTCACGGTGCGGCGGATCTGTTCTTCCGACGGCGCCGGCACCGCGCGCAGCAGGGCCGCCGCCGCCATTACCATGCCGGGAAGACAATAGCCGCATTGCGAGACGTTGTCGGCCAGGAAGGCGCTTTGCAGCGGGTGGCTGCGGTCGCGCGACAGGCCCTCGATCGTCGTGACGAAGCTGCCCTCGATCGCGCCGATCGCGACCATGCACGACCGCCGCGCGGCGCCGTCGATATCCACCGTGCAGGCGCCGCAATGCCCGGTGCCGCAGCCATATTTGGTGCCGGTCAGGTTGGAGGCATCGCGCAACGCCCACAACAGGGGGGTCGCCGGATCCATCAGATATTCGACCGGCTGGTTGTTGACGGTGAACTTGGTCACGCGCGTGTCATAGGTGAGACGGTGCCGGGATGAAACGGTGCGTTTGCCCCTGTCTCACGTGTTCTGTCCCCCGCGCCCCTGTCTCACGCCGGGCGGCGGGCGTTGTCGCCGGCGGAGGGTTGCGGCTAGGAAGGCATATGACCCCGACCCGTCCTTGCCGCAGCGCCTTGTTCCTGCCTGCCAGCAACCCCCGCGCGATCGCCAAGGCACATGACCTGCCCGCCGACGCGATCATCCTCGACCTGGAGGACGCCGTAGCACCCGATGCCAAGACCGCCGCGCGCGCAGCGGCGGTAGCCGCCGTCGAAAGCTTTGGCGACCGCGCGCTGGTAATACGCATCAACGCGCTCGACAGCGACTGGGGTGCCGGCGATCTGGCGGCGGTCGGCGATTGCGGTGCGACGGCGGTGCTGGCGCCGAAGGTGCGCGCCGCAAGCGACATCGCGCCCTATGCCGAGCGCCTGGGTGGCGAGACTCAATTGTGGGTGATGATCGAGACGTGCCAGGGCGTCGCCCGCGCCCAGGACATTGCGGACACCGCGCGCGACGGCCGCCTTGCCGGGTTCGTGCTCGGGGTCAACGACCTGGCGCTCGAACTCGGCGCGCGGCCGGGGGCGGCGCGGGCGTGGCTGGCGCCGATCCAGGCCGGCATGCTGGCCGCGGCGCGATCGCGCGGTCTGGTCGCGCTCGACGGTGTGTGCAACGATTTTACCGATGAGGCGCGCCTGGCGGACGAATGCGCGGCGGCGGCGGCAATGGGCTATGACGGCAAGTCACTGATCCACCCGCGCCAGATCGACGCGTGCAACCGGGCCTTCTCGCCCGATGCGAATGATATCGCCTGGGCGCGCAAGGTCCGCGCCGCCTTTGCCGCCGGCGGGGGCGGGGTGGTCCAGATCGACGGCAGGATGGTCGAGGCGCTGCACCTGGTTCAGGCCGAGCGGTTGCTGGCAATGGCGGGGAAATGATCGCTGGAATCGAGCTCGGCGGCACCAAATGCATCTGCATGCTCGCCACTTTCGAGGGCAAGATCGCCGAACGCGTTAGAATTGCGACCACCGATCCCGACACCACGCTGGCGGCGATCGAAGACACCGTCGCCGGGTGGTGCGGGATCGACGCCATCGGCATTGCGAGCTTCGGCCCGATCGCGATCGATCGCGCAAGCCCCGATTATGGCTGGATTACCGCGACGCCCAAGCCGGGCTGGGCCGGCACCGACGTCGCCGGCCGGATCGAGCGCCGCTTCGGGGTGCCTGTCGGGTTCCAGACCGACGTCGTCGGCGCCGCTTTGGCCGAGGGCGAATGGGGCGCGAGCAGGCAGCTGGCCGACCACGCTTATGTCACCATCGGCACCGGCGTCGGCGTCGGCCTGGTCGCCAGCGCGCGCCCGGTGGTCGGGCTGACGCATCAGGAGCTTGGTCACTTCCGTCCGGTGCGCAGGGAAGGGGACGACTGGCCGGGCAATTGCCCGTTCCATGGCGCCTGCTGCGAGGGGCTAGCGTCCGGCCCGGCGATCGCCGCGCGCACCGGGCGGCGGGCCGACGCTCTGCCGGCCGAATGGCCGGCCTGGGCGCTGGTCGCGCACCCGCTGGCGCAGCTGTGCCACCTGCTGGTCCTGACCGGGATACCGCGCCGGATCGTGTTCGGCGGGGGCGTGGCGCTGGGCGCGCTCGCCCTGCTGCCGCTGGTGCGGGAGATGCTCGACGCCAGCCTTGGCGATTATGGCGACCGGGCGCTGCTCGGCGATCTCGATGCGTTCATCGTTCCCGCCGAGCTGGGAGCGGATGCCGGACCGCTCGGCGCGATCCTGCTGGGGCGGCAGGCGCTCGCCGATGGCTGAGGCGAGCCGCGGGCGAACTGTTTCCCCCGGGCTTGCCCTAGCCATGCTTGCGGCGGTCATCGCTCCCGTGCCGGCGCGGGCCCAGACCGTGCCGCCCGATGCCGATCGCGGCGATATCGTCGTGCTCGGCCGCGGGCTCGACCTGCCACCCGGCACGCCGGCTTATGGCGCGACGGTGATCGACCGCGCGCGGCTTGCCAACGACGCGTCGGGCCGAGTCGAGGACGTGCTGGCCGATGTTGCCGGCTTTCAGCAATTTCGTCGGTCCGACAGCCGATCGGCCAATCCGTCGGCGCAAGGCGCGACATTGCGCGCGCTGGGCGGCAATGCCACCAGCCGGACGCTGGTGCTGCTCGACGGCGTGCCGATCGCCGATCCCTTCTTTGGCTATATTCCCTTCAACGCGCTGGCGCCCGACCGGCTGGCGGCGGTGCGCGTGACCCGTGGCGGCGGGGCGGGACCGTTCGGGTCGGGGGCGGTCGCCGGCACGATCGAGCTGGTCAGCGCCGGCCGCGCCGACCTGCCGCCGGCGGCGGGCGAGATATCCTATGGCAGCCGCGACGCGCAGAGCGTCTCGGCCAGCCTGTCGCCCACGCTGGGCAGCGGCTTTGCGACGCTGTCGGCGCGCTACGAGCGCGGCGACGGGTTTCAGACCACGGCCCCCGGCCAGCGCGTCGCGGCGACGGTGCCCGCGCGCTATCGAGACTGGTCGACCAGCGCGCGCGCGGTGATACCGGTCGGTCGCGATGTCGAGCTGCAAATGCGCATGCTGCTGTTCGGCGACGATCGTACGTTGCGTTTTCGCGGTGCCGATTCACGGTCGGAAGGGCAGGATGCCAGCGTCCGGCTGGTGGCGCGGGGACGTTGGCAGGTCGATGCGATCGCCTATCTCCAGGCGCGCAACTTCACCAACAAGGTGATCAGCGCGACGACCTTCCGGCTGACGCTGGATCAGCGCAACACCCCCGCGACCGGGATCGGCGGCAAGATCGAGCTGCGCCCGCCGGTCGGGGCGGGTCATGTCCTGCGGTTGGGTGGCGATCTGCGTCGCGCATCGGGCGAGCTCTTCGAGGATGCCTATGCTGCCTCGGGCGCGGTGACCGCGCGGCGCAACGCCGGCGGGCGGCAGGCCATGGTCGGCGCCTTCGTCGAGGACGACTGGACGCTGGGGCGTCTGGTACTGACCGGCGATGCACGGATCGATCGCTGGACGATCACCGGCGGGTTCTTCCGTGAGAGCAATGCGGCCGGCGCGCCGACCACGACCACGGGCTTTACCGATCGCTCGGGCAGCGAGGCGACCGGGCGGGCGGGCGCATTGCTGCGGCTGGGCGCCGCCGACCTGAGGGTGGCCGGCTATACCGGCTATCGCCTGCCGACGCTCAACGAACTCTACCGTCCGTTCACGGTCTTCCCGATCGTGACGCAGGCCAATGCCGCGCTGGCGCCCGAACGGCTGCAAGGGGTCGAGGGCGGTATCGACCTGAGGCCGGTCCGGGGCGTCACGCTGGCGCTGACCGCTTTTTACAACCGGCTCGGCGATGCGATCGCCAATGTCACGATCGGCGCCAACCTGCGGCGGCGCGACAATGTCCGCGCGATCGCGGCGCGCGGCATCGAGGCCGGCCTGACCTGGCGGCGCGGCAATGTCGAACTCGCCGGCTCCTATGCCCTGAGCGACAGCCGGGTCCGCGCGCCGGGCCAGCCGTTCGACGGCCTCCATCCCGCGCAGAGCCCGCGCCACGCGGCGAGCGCGACCCTGTCCTGGATGCCGCGAGCGGGCGCCCTGCTGTCGGCCACCGCGCGCTATGTCGGCGACCAATATGAGGATGACCTGCAGACCGATCTGCTACCCGCCGCGGCGACGATCGACCTCGTCGCCCGGCTGCCGGTCACGCGCGGCGTGGCGGTGGTCGCGCGCGCGGAAAACGTTCTGGGCGCGACCGTGGTCACCCGCAACCAGGGCGGATCGATCGATCTCGGCACGCCGCGCACCCTGTGGATCGGGCTGCGCATCGGCAGGTGAAGTACTACCCGGAATACCTACGCGGGGTCGCAGCTGCTGTCGAAACCGTCTTCAATGAAGCTGACAAGGTTCGTTCTGAACTTCGGAGCGCTGTCTAGATGAACCATAAGTCATTGATTTTGGTCGGGGAAAGAGGATTCGAACCTCCGGCCCCTGCCTCCCGAAGGCAGTGCTCTACCAGGCTGAGCTATTCCCCGACCGAGGCTGCGCCGGCTGGTCGCGAGCGACGCCACCGGGCTGGCAGGCGGCGGCTTATATCAGCAGATCGCGACACTTCAAGCGCTCAGGCGACCCCGCCTCGCGCCGCCAGCATCGCCTCGATCGCGGTGAATTTTTCGCGCGGCGCGCCGGTGCGCGCGGCGGCGATCTCGGCCGCCTCGATCCGTTGCCAGTCGCGGAAGGTGACGATTTGCACGCCGCGCGTACCTAGCAGCGCGTCAAGCCCGTGGCCGCCGGGCTTGCCGCTGGCGTCGATGGTGTCGGCGGCGATGTGCTCGGCGATCATGAAGCCGTCGGGGCGGTTGGTGCCGATCGTCCCCGTCGGTCCGCGCCGGGCCCAGCCGACCGCGTACAGCCCGCCGCCGACGCGCCCCTCGTCATTGGCGAAACGGCCCAGCCCGTGGTCATAGGGCACGCCGTCGATCGGCGGGGTGCGATAGCCGATGCAGCTGACGACGAGGGCGGCGGGAATCGCGTAGGTCCCTCCGGTGCCGCACACGCGCCCATCGGCATCGATGGCGGTGCGTTCGACGATGACGCGCTCGACCCGCCCGTCGCCCTCGACCGCGACTGGCATTGCAAAGAAATCGAAGTCAATGACGATCGGCCTATCCTGATGCGCCGCGGCGAAAGCGCGCAGATGGGCGACCGACTTGCGCAGCCCCGGATCGAGCCCGGCATCGTCGGCCTGGGGCGGCAGGTCGGCGGGATCCACGCGCGGCGCGGCGCGTGACAGATGACCCAGCTCGCCCAGTTCCTTGGGCGTCATCGCGATCTGGTGGGGTCCGCGCCGCGCCAGGATGGTGATAATCTCATGGCGTGCGGTGTCCAATGCGTCGAGCGCATGCCCGACAATGTCCGAGCCGACGAACTCCTCGCCGGTCTTTGCCAGGATGCGTGCGACGTCGAGCGCGACATTGCCCGCGCCGACCACGACCGCGCCGGGCCCGTCCAGCGCGGGACCGAGCGCGGCGAAGTCGGGATGGCCGTTATACCAGCCGACGAACGCCGCCGATCCGATCACGCCCGGCAGGTCGTCGCCGGGAATGCCGAGCGGCCGGTCGGCGGGCGCCCCGGTCGCCAGCACCACCGCGTCGTAGAGCAAGGTCAGTTCGGCGATCGTCACGTCCCGGCCGACCGTGACGTTGCCGACGAAACGGACATTCCCGCTGAGCGCGGTCGATTCGTAGCGGCGGCTGACCCCCTTGATCGATTGGTGATCGGGCGCGACCCCGGTGCGGATCAGCCCATAGGGGACCGGCAACCGGTCGATGATATCGATCCGGACGGCGTCGCCGATCTGCTTCTGGCACGCCTCCGCGGTATAATAGCCCGCCGGGCCCGAACCGATGATCGCGACGTGGCGCATGTCCCTCTCCGTTTGGCACAGCCTAGCTGCTTGGCGCGGCGGGGCAAGCGCGGCTAGGGGCGGGGGATGCCGTTGATCGAGATCGTCGCCGCCCTGCTCGGGGTCGCGTGTGTGGCGCTGGTGGTCGGGCGCAGTGTATGGAATTATCCGCTCGGCATCGCCTCGGTCGCGCTGTACGCTTATGTGTTCTTCGTCGCCAAGCTGTACAGCGACGCGCTGCTCCAGATCTTCTTCATCGTGGTCAATGCTTACGGCTGGCGTAACTGGCAGCGCAACAGGACGAAGACCGGCGCCGTTATGGTCGAGGCGATGACCATGCCTGAGGTGCTCCGCTGGCTGGCTGGCGGCACCGCGGCGATTGCCGGCTGGGGCTGGATGATGCACCATTATACCGACGCGTCCTATCCCTGGCCGGATGCGGCGATCGCCATCACCAGCATCATCGCGCAGGTGTTGATGGCACGCCGGAAATGGCAGAACTGGGTGTTGTGGATCGCGGTCGACGTTGCCTCGATCCCGCTCTACGCGCTCAAGTCTCTGGGACCGACGATCATCCTCTATTGCGTGTATCTCGTGCTGGCCGTGTGGGGCCTGGTCGCGTGGCGGCGCGTGCGCCGGGCGCAAGGGTCGGCGGTCGCATGACGCTGCGCACGATCTGCCTCCATGGCCCCGAAAGTACCGGCAAGTCGACGATGGCCGCGCGGCTGGGGAGACATTTCGGCACGCCAAGCGTCGCCGAGTTCGGCCGCACCTATACCGAAGCGTTCGGCACCGACTGGACGATGGCCGACCTGGTCGAGATTGCGCGCGGCCACGATGCCAAGAGCCGCGCGGCGCCGGCGCTGGGCGCGCTCCCGGTGATCCTTGATACCGATCCGCTGATGACGGCGGTATGGGCGGACATGCTGTTCGGCCGCCGCGATCCGTGGTTCGATCAGTGGAACAATGCCGCCGACTTCTATCTGCTGTTCGACATCGACCTGCCTTGGGAAGCCGACGGCACGCGGCAGTTCGGCACACCCGAATTGCGCCGTACCTTCTTTGAGCGCAGCAAGGCAGAGCTGGTACGCCGCCAGGTTCGATGGGCCATGGTCAAGGGGGCAGGATCGCGCCGCTATCTCAACGCCTTGGATGCGATTGAAGAGGCGCGGCGTGAAGGATAGGGTGGCTGGCCCCAGCCGGCAGCGGTCGGCCCCGATCCGCGTCGCGTTGCTTCTCGGTGTCGCCGCTATCTTGACCCCCTCCGGCTCGCCCGGTATAGGCCCGCCCGCTCCACAGGCATTGTCGCCTGCGGGGCAAGAGCTGAACGCTGCCGGAAGACACGGGTCCCGGGGGTCGCATGACACCCACGGACCCTTTTCGTTTTTCTCCCAAGGCTCCCGGCAAAGTAACCGCCAGGTCTCCTGGTAACATAAAGGTGAAGGGCTTCATGCCGACGATCAATCAGCTGGTCCGCAAGGGCCGCGACCCGCAGAAGGCCAAGTCGAAGGTCCCTGCGATGGAGCAGAACCCGCAGAAGCGCGGCGTCTGCACCCGGGTCTATACGACGACGCCCAAAAAGCCGAACTCGGCGCTGCGCAAGGTGGCCAAGGTTCGCCTGACCAACCAGCGCGAAGTCATCAGCTACATTCCCGGCGAAGGGCACAACCTCCAGGAGCATTCGGTGGTGTTGATCCGCGGCGGGCGCGTGCGCGACCTGCCCGGTGTGCGGTACCACGTGCTGCGCGGCGTGCTCGACACCCAAGGGGTCAAGGACCGCAAGCAGTCGCGTTCAAAGTACGGCGCCAAGCGTCCGAAGTAACCGTCGTCCCGGCCTCCGGGTCTCTGTTGTGATATGGCCGCATGCGGCCCCGGCTTCCGCCGGGGTGACGAAAATGGGGCTGGTTGACTGGAAGGAATGTGAGCCATGGCTCGTCGTCGTCGTCCCGATAAGCGGGAAATCCTGCCTGACCCTGTCTACGGGGACGAGGTGCTGTCGAAGTTCATGAATTCGGTAATGATGGACGGCAAGAAGTCCGTTGCCGAAGGCATCGTCTATACCGCGTTCGAAACCGTCGAGAGCCGGGCCAAGAAGGACCCGCTAGGCGTGTTCCACGACGCGCTCAACAACATCAAGCCGGGTATCGAAGTCCGCAGCCGCCGGGTCGGCGGCGCGACCTACCAGGTGCCGGTCGAGGTCCGCCCGGAGCGCGCGCAGGCGCTGGCGATCCGCTGGCTGATCTCGGCGGCGCGCGCGCGGTCGGAGAACACGATGGATGCGCGGCTGTCGGGCGAACTGCTCGACGCGTCGAACAACCGCGGCAATGCGGTGAAGAAGCGCGAAGACACGCACCGCATGGCCGAAGCCAACCGCGCCTTCTCGCATTATCGCTGGTAAGTGATATATAGCGATTGGAGGCAAGGCCATGGCGACGCAAACGCGAGAGAATTTCGACTTCGAGGAGCAGCGAGTTCGTATCTTGCGCGCTATCGAAGATTCCGAAAAGTTCACTGCGGAACAAAAGAAGCTGATGGCCGAGGAATCGAAGCTCCGGAAGGATACTAGTTTCGCGCCTTGGGTGGTTGCCTTTCAGGGCATGCTGGCCGGTGCTGCCCTGTTGGGCACGGGCATCGCATTCGCTAAGCTGTTTCTCAGCTAATAACCGTTGCCGCCAATTCAACTAAGTTCAAAGGACCAAGACATGGCCCGCAGCCATCCGCTCGACATGTATCGCAACATCGGCATCATGGCCCACATCGATGCCGGCAAGACGACCACGACCGAGCGAATCCTGTATTATACCGGCAAGTCCTACAAGATTGGCGAGGTCCATGAGGGCACCGCGACGATGGACTGGATGGAGCAGGAGCAGGAGCGCGGGATCACGATCACGTCGGCCGCGACGACCTGTTTCTGGAACGACCACCGCATCAACATCATCGACACGCCGGGCCATGTCGACTTCACGATCGAGGTCGAGCGGTCGCTGCGCGTGCTCGACGGCGCGGTCGCATGCTTCGACGGCGTCGCCGGCGTCGAGCCGCAGTCGGAGACGGTGTGGCGCCAGGCCGACAAGTACGGCGTGCCGCGGATGTGCTTCGTCAACAAGCTCGATCGCACCGGCGCGGACTTCTACTACTGCGTCACCTCGATCATCGAGCGTCTCGGCGCGCGGCCGGCGGTGCTGTACCTGCCGATCGGCATCGAGGGCGGATTCAAGGGGCTGGTCGACCTGGTCGAGAACCGGGCGGTCATCTGGCTCGAGGAGAGCCTCGGCGCCAAGTTCGAATATCAGGACATCCCGGCGGACATGACCGAGAAGGCCGCCAAGTATCGCAGCGAGCTGATCGAGATGGCCGTCGAGCTCGACGACGACCTGATGGAAGCGTATCTCGAGGGCAACGAGCCGAGCGTCGCCGACCTCAAGCAGCTGATCCGCAAGGGGACGCTCGCGATGGCGTTCGTGCCGATCGTCTGCGGCTCGGCGTTCAAGAACAAGGGCGTGCAGCCGCTGCTCGACGCCGTGGTCGACTATCTGCCGAGCCCGCTCGATGTGCCGGCGATCAAGGGCCTGAAGCTCGACGGCGTGACGCCTGACGAGCGGCCGTCGTCCGACGAGGCGCCGTTCAGCGCGCTGGCGTTCAAGATCATGAACGATCCCTTTGTCGGCACGCTGACCTTCGCGCGCATCTATTCGGGCAAGCTGGAAGCCGCATCGCAGGTTCAGAATTCGGTCAAGGACAAGAAGGAGAAGGTCGGCCGGATGCTCCTGATGCACGCCAACTCGCGCGAGGACATCACCGAGGCGTTCGCCGGCGACATCGTTGCGCTGGCCGGGCTGAAGGACACGACCACCGGCGACACGCTGTGCGCGCAGAACGCGCCGATCATCCTGGAGCGGATGGAGTTTCCGGACCCCGTCATCGAGCTGTCGGTCGAGCCCAAGACCAAGGCCGACCAGGAGAAGATGGGCGTCGCGCTCAACCGCCTGGCGCGCGAGGACCCGTCGTTCCGCGTGTCGTCGGACGCCGAGAGCGGCCAGACCATCATCAAGGGGATGGGCGAGCTCCACCTCGAGATCCTGGTCGACCGCATGAAGCGCGAGTTCAAGGTCGAGGCGAACGTCGGCGCGCCGCAGGTGGCGTATCGCGAGTATCTCGGCAAGAAGGTCGACATCGACTATACGCACAAGAAGCAGTCGGGCGGCTCGGGCCAGTTCGGCCGCGTCAAGGCCACCGTGGTTCCCGGCGAGCGTGGCTCGGGCTACCAGTTCTTCGACGAGATCAAGGGCGGCAATATTCCGCGTGAGTTTATCCCGTCGGTCGAGAAGGGATTCCGCGAGACTGCCGAGACTGGATCGCTGATCGGATTTCCGATCATCGACTTCGAGGTTCACCTGACCGACGGCGCGTATCACGATGTCGACTCCTCGGCACTGGCGTTCGAAATCTGCGCGCGCGGCGCGATGCGCGAGGCGGCGCAGAAGGCGGGCATCAAGCTGCTGGAGCCGATCATGAAGGTCGAGGTCGTCACCCCTGAGGATTATCTGGGCGACGTCATCGGCGACATGAACAGCCGCCGCGGCCAGATCCAGGGCACCGACAGCCGCGGCAACGCGCAGACGGTCGAGGCGATGGTGCCGCTGGCCAACATGTTCGGCTATGTCAACCAGCTACGCTCGTTCACCCAGGGGCGGGCGAGCTACTCGATGCAATTCTCGCATTATGACGAGGTTCCGGCGAATGTGGCGGACGAGGTAAAGGCCAAGCTGGCCTGACTGTAGCAAGGCGCGCAACACCATTGCGCGCCGGTGGCGCAAGGCACGCGAACGGCGGCCAGACTGCTGCCTTGTACGCCCGCTTTCACGATTGAAGGACTTTCGCATTGCCTCGCCAGCAAGTGATCGCCCTTCTTCGGGTACTTTTCGACATGCCGTTACTACGGTAATTTCCGCTCATGGACGCATCCACTCCCATCCTCACCAGCCCCCGCAAGCTGGGGTTGCGGGTGGAGGACTTCATGCTGCTCGATGATAACGGCGCATTTGACGACTATGGCAAGACCGAGCTGATCGACGGGGACATCTACGTCCTGAAGGCGCAGCATGGCCCCCATGCGCGCGCAAAGTCTCGTCTCGCATTTGCCCTGACGACGAGTCTTCGAGAGATTGGCAGCGACCTGGAGGTGATAATCGAGGTCGCGGTTTATCTGAATGGCGACACCATGCCCGAACCCGACATCGTCGTGACGCGCTGGCGGGGAAAGGGGGCTGTACCGGTCGAGTCGATCGCGTTGCTCGTCGAGGTCGCCGATACGACCTTGGACCGGGACACGGGCCGCAAGTTGGATCTCTACGCCGCCGCTGGCGTTCCGGAATATTGGGTGGTCGACGTTAATGAAGGACACGTGCTGATGCATGATCAGCCTCAGGGCAATGGATATCGTGAACGCCGGAAAGTGCCGCTCGCCGATACGCTGCTGTCGACGGCTGTAAACGGCTTGGTTGTAAATGGCGCCGAACTGGTCCGCTGACCCGCATTCATTGCGACCGCCCGTAAGCGCTTTCGATCAGGCGCATCGCGCCGGTCAACCATATTCGGTACGTAATTTACGGCAGCGCCGCAGGCCAACCTTCTCAATTACCCCTAGCGCCTTACCGAATCTTCCGCTATCGGCGCGCCTTCGCAAGCAACCGGGCGGCCTCGTCCGGCTTCTGGCGTATGGGGACGGCCCAGTTCCACCAACAGTTTCGATGAACCGCGGCCCGTCGGCACGTGGCGGCGCGCTCAAGAGGAAAGACAATGGCGAAGGCAAAATTCGAGCGGAACAAGCCGCACCTCAACATCGGCACCATCGGTCACGTCGACCATGGCAAGACGTCGCTGACGGCCGCGATCACGAAGGTTCTGGCCGATACCAGCGGCGGCGTCGCCGTAGATTTCGCCAACATCGACAAGGCGCCCGAAGAGCGCGAGCGCGGCATCACGATCTCGACCGCGCACGTCGAGTATGAGACGACGGCGCGCCATTATGCGCACGTCGATTGCCCGGGTCACGCCGACTATGTGAAGAACATGATCACCGGTGCTGCCCAGATGGACGGCGCGATCCTGGTCGTGTCGGCGACCGACGGGCCGATGCCGCAGACCCGCGAGCACATCCTGCTCGCGCGCCAGGTCGGCGTGCCGACGATGGTCGTGTTCATGAACAAGGTCGATCTGGTCGACGACGAGGAAATCCTTGAACTCGTCGAGCTGGAAATCCGCGAGCTGCTCTCGAAGTACGAGTTTGACGGCGACAACATCCCGATCATCCGTGGCTCGGCGACCGCCGCGCTCAGCGGGTCGGACGCCAAGCTCGGCCAGGAAGCCGTGCTCGAGTTGATGAAGGCGGTCGACGAATATCTGCCGCAGCCCGAGCGTCCGCTCGACAAGCCGTTCATGATGCCGATCGAGGACGTGTTCTCGATTTCGGGCCGCGGCACGGTCGTCACCGGGCGTGTCGAAACCGGAATTGTCAAGGTTGGCGAGGAAGTCGAGATCGTCGGCATCCACCCGACCGTCCGCAAGACCGTCGTCACCGGCGTCGAGATGTTCCGCAAGCTGCTTGACCAGGGTCAGGCCGGCGACAATATCGGCGCATTGATCCGCGGCGTGGGCCGTGAAGAAGTCGAGCGCGGCCAGGTGCTCTGCAAGCCCGGCTCGATCAAGCCGCACACCGACTTCGCATCGGAAGTGTACGTGCTGTCGAAGGACGAGGGTGGCCGTCACACGCCGTTCTTTGCCAATTATCGTCCGCAATTCTATTTTCGCACGACCGACGTGACCGGCACCGTCGAGCTGCCCGAGGGCACCGAGATGGTGATGCCCGGCGACAACATCGCGCTCGGCGTCAAGCTGATCGCGCCGATCGCCATGGACGTCGGCCAGCGCTTCACCATCCGCGAGGGTGGCCGCACGGTGGGTTCGGGGATCGTCTCGGGCATCACCAAGTAAGCTTCGGTTCAACGGACCGACCGGAAAGCCCGGCCTCGCGAGAGGTCGGGCTTTTCTGCTTTGTAGGGAGGGCGAGCGTTGCCAATCCTTCGTCACCCCGGGCTTGACCCGGGGTCCCGCTAGTCTTCCTATCGCCCGATGAGGCGCACCGGCGGCTGGGTTTACATCATGGCGGATCGCTATCGCGGCACGATGTATGTGGGCGTCACTTCGGACTTGCCATCGCGCATCTACCAGCACCGTAACGGCGATGGCTCGGATTTCTGCCGGCGCTATGGGTTGGATCGGCTGGTCTGGGCCGAGCATGCGCCGTCGATCACGGACGCGATCGCACATGAGAAGCGGGTCAAGCGCTGGCGTCGAGAGTGGAAATTTGCGTTGATCGAACGAGGTAATCCCGAGTGGCGCGATCTGTTCGACACGCTGGCTTAAGCACCGGAGAAGCGGGACCCCGGGTCAAGCCCGGGGTGACGGACCATTTCCTTGCCGGTTTGTCACTGGTCCCGCATGAAATTTTAACCCCAGCCATAGATATTTGGCCGATGGGGAAAGCATTTAAAATCATATTTGGCGCCGTCATTGTGCTGGGTGTGGCGTCAATCGGCCTCGCGTTCTTGGGTATGCATGACGTGAACCGATATGCCGCGCTGTCGCCGCAAGAGCGCAAGGCGGAGGAAGCCCAATACGCAGCTAAACAGGCGCTCGTCGCTCGTCAGCGAATGATCGACAACAAGGACGGCCAACTGTGCATAGATGGCTCCGGCGAAAACGCATCCACCGTTGAGCGGTTGAAAGAAACACTCCGCGAGCCGGATTCGTTTGCACATATCAGCACGCTGATTGGGCCGGTAAATTCCGATGGCACGCACAATCTCGTGATGCGCTATCGAGCGAAAAACGGCTTTGGCGGTATGTCGTTTGGAACAACGCGCGCTGTGATCTCAAACCTTGATTGCTCCGCCACGATCATCGCGACAGCCTGACGATAGGCAGTGCTATTAAAAAACTCGCGCGCAAGGGTTGATCTCCGGGTGCCGCCCCTGTAGTGGCGCGCCTTCAGTTTGAGTTTGAACCAGCAAGAGGTGGCCCCCGGAAGGGTTAACTGCCCCGCTCTTTCGCATTGGCAGGAACCATGGACAGCAACATCCGCATTCGCCTGAAGGCGTTCGATCACCGCGTGCTCGATCAGGCCGCCAGCGACATCGCCAGCACCGCCCGTCGCACCGGCGCGCTGATCCGTGGTCCTATCCCGTTGCCGACGCACATCGACAAGTTCACGGTCAACCGTGGCCCGCACATCGACAAGAAGTCGCGCGAGCAGTTCGAGACGCGCACCTACAAGCGCATGCTCGACATCGTGCAACCGACCCCGCAGACCGTCGACGCGTTGATGAAGCTCGACCTCGCCGCCGGCGTTGACGTCGAGATCAAGCTGGCGTAGCAGCCCACTTCCGAATCAGGCCCTGATGCCGCCCCGGCAAAGGCTGGGTCCGGTATCGAGGCGATCATGGTTGAGGACGGCGGTCATCCGCATGGTTCGCAACCGGGCCCCGGCCTTTGCCGGGGAAGTAAAAGATTAGGGATACCGCCAAGTCCGCTTGGGTCTGCGTCCCCCGACACGCTCCACCGCTGACGCGGGGAGCACCAGCCCGGGTCGGGGCCGCAATATGAAATCTATGGGCTGAGCACGCACGCTGCGGGATTGTCCGCAGCGTGCCTCTGGATGGGAGCCAAGGTCATGCGCACTGGCGTGATCGCGAAGAAACTGGGAATGACCCGCTTGTTCCAGGATGACGGCCGCCACGTGCCGGTCACCGTTCTGGTGCTCGAAGGCGTGCAGGTCGTTTCGGTGCGCGAAACCGATCGTGACGGCTATGCCGCCGTCCAGCTTGGCGCCGGCACTGCCAAGGCCAAGAACGTCGCCAAGCCGCAACGCGGCCATTTCGGCAAGGCCGAGGTCGAGCCCAAGGCCTATCTGGCCGAGTTCCGCGTCGCCGAGGATGCGCTCCTCGATGTCGGCGCCGAATTGTCGGCCGACCATTTCGTCGCCGGGCAGATGGTCGACATCCAGGGCCGCACCCAGGGCAAGGGTTTTGCCGGCGGCATGAAGCGCTGGGGCTTTGGCGGGCTGCGCGCGACGCACGGTGTTTCGGTCTCGCACCGCTCGCTCGGGTCGACCGGTCAGCGCCAGGATCCGGGCAAGGTCTTCAAGAACAAGAAGATGGCCGGCCACATGG
>NZ_CAXTHV010000024.1:0-55789 GCF_964244265.1 uncultured Sphingomonas sp.
TTGCCGATATTGGCGTTGATCTTGACCAGGAAGTTGCGGCCGATCGCCATCGGCTCGCTTTCGGGATGGTTGATGTTGCTGGGGATGATCGCGCGCCCCCTTGCCACTTCATCGCGGACGAACTCAGGCGTGACGTAATCGGGGATCGACGCGCCAAAATCCTGGCCGTCGCGGATCAGCTTTTCCCTGGCTGCCGCGCGGCCGAGGTTTTCGCGGACCGCGACATATTCCATCTCGGGCGTGATAATGCCCCGGCGGGCATAGTGCATCTGGCTGACATTCATGCCCGCCCGGGCACGAAGTGGGCGCTTCACGACATGGGGAAAACGCGGGACGCCGCCCGAACGATCCGGGCCTAGCTGGCCGTTATCCTCAGGACGGGTCTCGCGCGCGTCATAGGATTCGACGTCGCCGCGCGCCTCGATCCATGGCCGCCGCAGGGTCGTCAGGCCGGCTTGGATGTCGATGCTGGTTTCGGGATCGGTGTAAGGACCGGACGTGTCATAGACGCGCAAGGGCGGCTCGTTGGCGGACGGTTCCAGCATGATCTCGCGCATCGCGACCCGCAGGTTGCCGACATGGATCTTGCGGCTGCCGCGAATCGGGCCGGTGGTGACGCCGATTTCAGCGCGAGCCAGGCCCGGACGTCCATCGGAAGGCTGTTCGATCTTCGAATCGATGTCGGCCATTGTGCATTCTCCTTCATGGCAAAAGGAGAACGGCTTCGGCGTGCGCCAGTGCCCCGGACTGGTTTTACGCGCCTGTGCCCCTCCCTCCGCCGGTCTCAACCGGATCAGGTTCGGCGGGTCGCAACGTCAGTTGCCTCTCAACCGCTGGCACGCGGTTCCCCGGGGATTTCGAATGGGTACGCGTTTCAGAAGGCAAAGAAAAGGGCCACGCGGTAAATCGTCCGCGCGGCCCCAAACTATTGCAACGCGTAGCGCTTACGGCTGCGCGGTGCTGGTCCTAATGTTGCCGTTCAGGCCCGCCGGGAAGAACCCGCCCCCCGCCAGCGCGGCCTTCGACAGATACACGATGTTGAGCACCTGGCCGGTCGTCCGGCTATAGGCGAGGCCATTGGCATCGGTCGGCACGATGTTGGAGGTGGTGGCGGTGCCCGTAACACCCTGATCGTCGTCGCTTGCGCCATCCAGGCTGTCGCGGGCGTTCGAGATCGCGTCGGTCGAGGTGCGCAGGCTCGGCGTCGCCAGGCCCTTGGCATAGAGCACCGTCCGGACCAGGCCGGCATGATAGGCCTCAACCGCCAGAATGCCCGCCGCCGCTTCAAGATACGTCTTGTTGCTGATCAGCGTTGCGGCACCCTTATAGGCGGTGACACCGACATCCTCGAAGATGAACGCGCCGAGCAGGAAGTTCTCGTCGCTAGCATAGGGATCGAACGTGCCGGCTGCGGGAACCAGGCCCGCCGCGCGAGCCGCCGCGGTGAATGCGCCGGTCGCACCGCCGTCGATGTTGACGGAGGGCATCGAGACCGCGGCGCTACCCAGCGCCGAGCGCAGGAAGGTCACATGCGCCGCTTCGTCGGCCGCAATCTCGCGGGCATATTGCGCGACGACCGGGTCGGTGAAGGTGACCTGGCGACCGCCGGTCACCGTCCCTTGCGTGCCGGTGCCGTTCAACGCGGCGGCCGGCAGGCCCTGGCCATAGACGGCATAGGTGTAGAATTGCGCCTCGAGATATTCCAGGTTCAGCGCGAAGTTCAGGACGTCGATATCCTGTGCCGCGGCGCTGGCGGTCGCCGTCGGCGTCGGTAGCGGGGTCACGGTGACCGCTGCCCCCGGATTTTCGGTCCCGCACGCCGCCAGCAGCGACAGGCCACCGGCTGCGGCGGCGCCGCCGCCGGCGAACTTGAGGAATTGGCGCCGCTGGGCGCGACGATGCTCACCGGCTTCAAGCACCGAGAGCATGGTATCGTTATCGATCATTGTTGGTCTCCCGTGTGTCGGTTCACGCCTGAGCGGTGCTGGTCTTGATGTTGCCGTTGACGCCGGCGGGGAAGAACCCGCCCAGACTCACGGCCGTCTTGGTCAGGTAGACGATGTTGAGCACCGCGCCCGTGGTACGGCTATAGGCGATACCGTTGCCGTCGGTCGGAACGATGTTCGACGCGAGCGCGCCGTTGATCATCGTCGCCGCCACGCCCTGATCATCGTCGGGGGCGCCGTCCAGGCTGTCACGGGCATTCGAGATCGCTTCGCTGCCCGTGCGTAGTGACGGGGTCGCCAACCCCTTGGAATAGAGCGCAGTGCGCACCAGGCCGGCATGATACGCCTCGACGGCCAGCAGCCCGGCGGCCGCATCGAGATAGGTCGGGCTGGTGATCAGCGGCGCGGCGCCCTTATAGGCGGTCACGCCGACATCCTCGAAGATGAATGCCGCGAGCAGGAAATTCTCGTCGCTGGCATAGGGATCGAAGAACGTAGTCTGGGGCGTGCCGGCCGGCGCGCTGGTAATCAGGCCGGCGGCACGCGCCGCGGTAGAGAAGGCCCCAGTCGGCGATATACCGATGTCGATCGTCGGCTGGGCAACGGCCGCCGCGCCCAGCGCGCTGCGCAAAAAGGCAACGTGCGCGCCCTCGTCCGCAGCGATCTCGTTGGCATAAGCCGAAACGACGGGATCGGTGAACACGATCTTGCGGCCGCCCGTCGCCAGGCCTTGCGTTCCGGTCCCGGTCTGCTGTCCGGCCGGAAGACCGACCCCGTTCACCGCCTGCAAATAGAATTGTGACTCGAGATATTCGAGGTTCAGCGCGAAATTGAGGATGTCGGCATCGGTAACCGTCTGCGCCTCGGCGGGGCGGCTCATCGCGATCATGCCGGCACCTATGGCGGCGGCGCCCAAGGCGGCCTTGAAGAATTCACGCCGCTCGGCGCGCCGCTTGACGCGTCCGTCCAGCGCGTCGATCAACTGCAGGTCATCGGCCATCTCGTGGTCCTCTCTTCATTTACGGGAGTCAAAAGCGATCGCATAATTAGAATATGCAGCCCCGTTGGTGACGACACGGCGCCGCGATGCACCGGGTTAAGACGATCATTCCGCAAGGAAAGACCAACTGCAAGGGAAGATACGCACCGGCGCCGGATTAGGTGCATGGACGCTGCAAAATTACCGTCACGTCAGGTCGATAGCCTGACCGAAGGGATCAGAAAGTATAGGCAAGCCCGATCACCCCTGTCCATTGGTCGCGGCGGCCGGCTATCCTGACCACCGGGGATTGCGCAAAATCGTTGAGCAATCGCTTGTAATTGACGCCGCCGACAATCTTGAAGCCATGGAGAAGGTCGCCGGTGATCGACTGCGTGCCGATCAGCCCGACGCTCCAGTCCTTCCACCCGCCGCGGGTCGAATATACCGGCAGGCCGCTGGCGAGGCTCTGGGCGGCGTTGACGTCGAAATAGCTGCGCGCGTAACCGCGTTCGGCGCGTTCGGCCGAGGCGAACAGGCCGACCCCCGTCTTGGTGCCGAGCGGCGTGAAATAGTTGATGGTCGGCGACAGGATGCCCGCGCGTTGCGCGCCGCTTACCCCCTTGCGGTAACTCAGCGAGATCGACAATCGGTCATAGTCGCTGGTGATGACGCCGGTCTTGCCGATGCCGACATAGCCGCCGACCTCGATCGCGGTGTCGCGCTTGCCCAGCGCGCGGATGCGGACGTCATCGATCGACTTAATGTTCGACCGGTTGAAATCGACCACCACCACCGGCCCGGCCTGAAAGTCGAGTGTTGGGCCGGACTGGTTGGGGATCAGGTCGGCGCTGAAGCGGTTACCGGCCAGCGTAAAGTTGAACCCCTTGACGGAGCCGATCGCCCCTGGCGCGGGCACGAAGTGATCGTCGTTCGAACCTTCATAATCGGGCAGATAGACAGCGCCTCCCCCGATCGTAAGGCTGTCGCCGCCGATCTGTGCGGTCGCGGCGCCGGCATCGGGGGGCAGGGTGGCGGCACTCTGTGCCGCTGCCGGCCAGGCGGTGACAAGCGAGAACGAGACGGCGGCGAGACGAAGCGTGGAATGCACAGGCTACTCCGGAATGTTATCCTCGCGAAACGCTGCCCCGGCAGATTGGCTCCGTCAGAAGATGTAATGCATCATGACCTGTTGCTTTTCGGCCGCACCGTTAAGCGTGAATGCCGCCGCGGCGAAACGTGGGGGGCCAAACACGATTCGCGGATTGCGCGAAAAGCCAAAGCCTTCGCGCGGGATGCCGGCCAGCGTATCGAGCCGGGCATTGCCGTTCTCGTCGTGGATCACCGCAATCGCGTAATCGCCCTGCCCCAGGTCATCAAAGCGCGTAACCGGCGAACTGGCCGGCAACGATCGCGTGATCGCATCGCGATCGTCGACGCATTTTGGGAAATTCGTGGGATCGGCGGTCAGGCAGACGCGGATCATGCCCTTCGCCGAACGCAAGCCGCCGACATCGAGCTCAATCGACCCGGTCGGGGTCGCGGCCGGCAGCAGGAGCCCGATCAGCAGCGCGGCGCCCGCGCGGCGCCGGCGCGCCGAACCCGCCGATCCCCCGATCGGTGCCGCACAGGCGATCCCAGAAGCGGAAATAAAGCCCATAATTGCACCTGTATTCGGCATGATGGCGCTGGTGGTGGCTGGCCGTGATCAGCCAGCTCCCCAGGGCGCCGTGCCACATGAACCGCGGAAAAACCTCCCACCCCATATGGTTGGTAACACCCATAAGCGTCATGATACCCAGCACCAAGCCCAGGGCGGCGACGTGGATCGGAATGATGAACACCAGTAACGGAATTATCACAGCCCCGGTCAGCGCCTCGATCGGATGGAATGCCATCGCCGCCCAGGCGGTGGGGGGGCGGCTGGCATGATGGACGGCATGGGCGAGGCGGAACGGTCCCGGCCGGTGCATCCAGCGATGCGTCCAGAAGAACCAGGTGTCGTGCGCGACCAGGTAGAGCAGCACCGATAGCGGCAGATACCATAGCGGAAAGGCGTCGACGTCGCCGTAGATCCGTGTCCAGCCGCGCGCCTGCCACCCCCAGGCGACGACGCCCGCCGGCACGCCGTAGAGCACTGCCGAAGCCAGGCTCCACGCGATCTCGCGCCGGATCTGGTCGTCGAGCCCGGCATAGAGCCCCGGCCGCGTCACCCGCGTCGCCAGCGCGAACGCGCCGGAGGCGAGAAGATAGCGGACGCCGACGATCATCGTCATCGCGAGCGCGGAAAGCAGGAGAGCGATCGTGGCGGCCATGCCCTCGGCCTTAGTCCCGGCCCCGCTTCCACGTAAGAGGATTAAATCCTATGGGGCGCCGACCGGCGACCATGGCCAATGGAGCAATGATGATTACGCGTCATTCGAGCACTGCCTATCCGGACCAGAAGCCCGGCACATCGGGCCTGCGCAAGAAGGTCCGAACCTTTCAACAGCCGAACTATGCCGAGAATTTCATCCAGGCGGTGTTCGACGTCGTCGCCGACACGCACGGCGCGACGTTGGTGGTGGGTGGCGACGGGCGCTATTTCAACCGGGAGGTAGTCCAGGTCGCGATCCGCATCGCCGCGGCCAACGGCTTTGCCAGGGCGATCGTCGGCCGCGGCGGCCTGTTGTCGACGCCCGCGGCGAGCCACGTCATCCGCGCGCGCGCCGCGATCGGCGGGCTGGTCCTGTCGGCCAGCCACAATCCCGGCGGACCCGAGGAGGATTTCGGGATCAAGTACAACGTCGCCAATGGCGGCCCGGCGCCGGAAAGCGTGACCGAGGCGATCTTCGCGCGCACGACCACGATCGACCGCTGGCTGGCGGTAGACGCCGCCGATATCGATCTCGACCGCGAGGGCGAGACGCCGGTCGGCGGGATGACGGTGGAGGTGATCGATCCGGTCGCCGGTTATGCCGACCTGATGGAGACGTTGTTCGATTTCCCGGCGATCCGCGCCGCCGGCCTGACGATGGCGTTCGATGCGATGAGCGCGATCACCGGACCCTATGCGACCGAGATCCTGGAGCGGCGGCTCGGCTTTGCCCCCGGCACGGTGCGCAACGGCACGCCGCTGCCCGATTTCGGCGGGCATCATCCCGATCCCAATCTGGTCCATGCCCGCGCGCTGTACGACACGATGATGGGCGCCGACGCGCCCGATTTCGGCGCGGCGTCGGACGGCGACGGCGACCGCAACCTGATTGTCGGACGCGGGCGGTTCGTCACGCCGTCGGACAGCCTGGCGATGCTGGCCGCCAATGCCCATCTCGCGCCCGGCTATCGCGATGGGTTGAAGGGCATTGCGCGGTCGATGCCGACCAGTGCGGCGGCCGATCGGGTCGCCCGGTCGTTGGGCATCCCCGCCTACGAGACCCCCACCGGCTGGAAGTTCTTCGGCAATCTGCTCGACGCCGGGATGGCGACGATCTGCGGCGAGGAGAGCGCCGGCACCGGCTCCGACCATGTCCGCGAGAAGGACGGGCTGTGGGCGGTGCTGTTGTGGCTCAACATCCTTGCCGTCCGGGGCGAGAGCATCGATGCGATCGCGCGTGACCACTGGGCGCGGTACGGCCGCAATTACTATGCGCGCCATGATTATGAGGGGGTGGACAGCGCGCGCGCCGACGCGCTGATGGCCGAATTGCGCGACGGGCTCGGCGGGCTGGTCGGGCGGCGCCATGGCGAGCTGGTGGTCGAGGCGGCGGACGACTTCGCCTATCACGATCCGACCGACGCCTCGGTCAGCCGGGGGCAAGGCGTACGAGTGATGTTCGCAGGCGGCAGCCGCGCCGTCTTTCGCCTGTCGGGCACCGGGACCAGCGGCGCGACGTTGCGCGTCTATCTCGAACGTTTCGTGCCCGCCGACGGCGCGATCGACGAGGAGACCGGGACGATGCTCGCCCCGATCGTCGCGGCCGCAGAGGACGTTGCCGGTATCACACGGCACACCGGTCGCGCCGCGCCCGACGTGGTGACCTAAACCCCCGCCTGCCAGATACGGACGGCATCGATCGGATAGGTCAGCATCAGGACGTTGAGCGTCAGATTGTCTCGGATCACCGCCAGGGCGAGCAATTCGAAGAAGATCGCCGTCCCTATCGTGCCCCATACCGGCAGGCGCCGCGCGACCATGAACCCGATCGTCATCATGCCGATGTCGCACATCGAATTGAGGATCGAATCGCCCGAATAACCGTAGGATGCGGTCACCGCGCGATAGCGGTCGATGATGATTGGCGAGTTTTCGAGCAGCTCCCACCCGCCCTCGACCAGTACCGCCAGCGGCAACGCCCAGCCCCGCATCCGGCCGGGCAGCACCAGCCACCACAAGCCATAGAGCAGGAAGCCATGGATGATGTGGCTCGGCGAATACCAGTCGGCGACCTGCTGGCTGTTCTCCGCGCCGTGCACCGCGCCGGCCCATAGCTTGACCGAGCCACACGGGCAGAACAACGGCCGGTGCCAGGACAGTTCGATCGCAAAGAACGTGACGAGCAAGGCGAGCGCGGCGAGCAGCGCGCGGCGGTCGACGGGGAGCGGGCGGCGGAGCATCGGCGGAAGCTAGCCGGACGGATGCGAAACGGCAAAGCCGCTTTGCGCGATGATGCGGCGACGCAGCGGAAACCGTTTCGCGCCGGAGTGGCTTTGCGCTAGGTGCCGCGAATGCCGACGATTACTTCCTGCGACCTGGCCATCGTCGGTGGCGGGCTGGCGGGCGGGCTGATCGCGCTGGCGCTGCGCCGGAAGCGACCCGATGCCGACATCAGGCTGATCGAGGCGGCGCCGGTGATCGGGGGCGCGCATATCTGGTCGTTCTTTTCGAGCGACGTTGCCGCTGCCCACCGCTGGCTGGTCGCGCCGTTGGTCTCTTATGGCTGGCGGGATTATGACGTCGCCTTTCCGGGCCATGCCCGCACGCTGAAGACCGCTTATTATTCCATCGAGTCCGAGCGGTTCGACGCCGTCATCCGCGCAGCACTGGCGCCGGGTCAACTGATCGCGGGCAAGGCGCGTGACGTCGGCGCCGGCGCGGTGATCCTGGCCGATGGCGACCGGATCGAGGCGGCCGGAGTGATCGACGCCCGCGGTCCCGGCGACCTGTCGATGCTCGACCTGGGCTGGCAGAAGTTCGTCGGCCGCGAACTGGAGTTGGCCGCGCCGCATGGCCAGGAGCGCCCGATCGTGATGGACGCGACGGTGCCGCAGATCGACGGCTATCGCTTCGTCTATACCCTGCCCTTTTCGGCGACGCGGATGTTCGTCGAGGATACTTATTACAGCGACACGCCCAACCTGGACCCCGCCACCCTGATAGCGCGGATCGATGCCTATGCCGCGGCCCGCGACTGGCGGGTGGATCGCGTCGCGCGCGAGGAACGCGGCGCGTTGCCAGTGGCGATGGGCGGCGATTTCGAGGCGTTCTGGCGCGTGGGCGGGGTGAAGCTGGCCAAGGCGGGCCTGCGCGCGGGGCTGTTCCACCCGACCACCGGCTATTCGTTGCCCGACGCGGTGCGGCTGGCCGGCGCGATCGCGGCATCGGGCGACCTGTCGTCGCCCGCGCTCCACGATCTGACGTACCGCATGGCCGGCGGCGCCTGGCGCGCGCGGGGCTTCTATCGGATGCTCGACGCGATGCTGTTCCGGGCCGCCGAACCGATGGAGCGTTATCGCATCCTCGAACGCTTTTACCGGCTCGACCCCGGGCTTATAGGACGATTTTATGCCGGACGCTCGCGAATGACCGACAAGGCGCGGATTCTGGCCGGGCGCCCGCCGGTGCCGATCGGGCGCGCGGTCGCCGCGATCCGGGGGACCGCATCATGAAGCGCGCGGCAGTGATCGGCGCCGGTTTCGGCGGCCTGGCGCTGGCGATCAGGCTGCAATCTGCGGGCGTCGCGACGACCATCATCGAGGGCCGCGACAAGCCCGGCGGGCGCGCTTATTTCTGGGAGAAGGACGGCTTCGTCTTCGATGCCGGGCCGACCGTCATCACCGATCCCGCTTGCCTGAAGGAACTGTGGGCGCTGTCGGGGCAGGACATCGCTACCGACATCGAGCTGATGCCGGTCATGCCCTTTTACCGGCTGAACTGGCGCGACGGCACCAATTTCGATTACTCGAACGACGACGTGCAATTGCGCGCCGAGATCGCGCGGCTCGATACCGACGACATTGCCGGCTATGCCAGGTTCCTCGAATATTCGGCCGGGGTGTTCCACGAAGGCTATGAAAAGCTCGGCCACGTGGCGTTCCTCGACTTCGCGTCGATGATCAAGGCGGCGCCCAGCCTGATGAAATACCAGGCGTGGCGGTCGGTCTATTCGGTCGTGTCGGGGTTCGTGAAGAACGAAAAGCTGCGCCAGGCGCTCAGCTTCCACACGCTGCTCGTCGGCGGCAATCCGATGACGACGAGTTCGATCTACGCGCTGATCCACAAGCTGGAACGCGACGGCGGGGTGTGGTTCGCCAGGGGCGGGACCAACAAGCTGATCGCCGCGATGGTCGCGTTGTTCGAACGGCTGGGTGGGACGCTCAGGCTGGGCGATCCGGTGGCGCGGATCGAGACGCTGGGTGATCGCGTGACCGGCGTGACGACCGCCGCGGGTTGGACCACCGAGGCCGATGCCGTCGCGACCAACGCCGACGTGATGCACACCTATCGCGACCTGCTGGGCGGATCGCGCAGCGCGCAGCGCGCCGCCGGGCGTCTGGCGCGCAAGCGCTGGTCCCCGTCGCTGTTCGTCGTCCATTTCGGGATCAAGGGGACATGGCCGGGCATCCCCCACCACATGATCCTGTTCGGCCCGCGCTATCAGGGGCTGCTCGCCGACATCTACGACCATGGCGTGCTGGCGGAGGATTTCTCGCTCTATCTCCATCATCCGACCGTCACCGATCCGTCGATGGCGCCGGAGGAGCATTCGACATTCTACGCGCTGGCCCCGGTGCCGCACCAGGGCAAGTTCCCGATGAACTGGGACGAGATCACGCCGATCCTAGAAAAACGCATCCTCGACGAGATCGGCCATCGCCTGATCCCCGACATCCACGATCGGATCGTCACCAAGTTCAGCTATGCGCCGAGCGACTTCGCGCGCGACCTCAACGCCCATGTCGGCAGCGCCTTCAGCCTTGAGCCGATCCTCACCCAGAGCGCGTATTTCCGCGTCCACAATCGCGACCCGCAGATCGACAACCTCTATTTCGTCGGCGCCGGGACGCATCCGGGCGCGGGGATTCCGGGCGTGGTCGGAAGCGCCAAGGCCACCGCGGCGCTGATGCTGGAGATGAAGTGATGGGCGGCGCCGTCGTCCCGGGGGGGGCCGGGATCGTTGCCTTACGCAGGGCGATGATCGGGGCAGGGGGCAACACTGCGGCCCTGGCCGCCGCCGGGGTGACGGCGCCGTGAAACGCATGGCCGTCTATTGCGGCTCGGCGACGCCGAGCGATCCGGTCTATATCGACGGCGCGCGCGAGGTCGGGCGTGGCCTCGCCGCGCGCGATATCGGCATCGTCTATGGTGGCGGGCGGCTGGGGCTGATGGGAGCGGTGGCCGATGCGGCATTGGCGGCCGGGGGCGAGGTGATCGGCGTCATCCCCCGGGCGCTGGTCGCCGCCGAGGTCGCGCACCAGGGGCTGACCGAACTCCACGTCGTCGAGACGATGCACCAGCGCAAGCAGGCGTTCACCGATCTATCCGATGGTTTCGTCACCTTGCCCGGCGGGACCGGCACGATGGACGAATTGTGGGAAGCGCTGAGCTGGGCGCAGATCGGCTATCACGCCAAGCCCGTCGGCCTGCTCAACGTCGCCGGCTATTACGACCATCTGGTCGCGTTCAACACCAAGATGGGCGAAGTGGGCTTCGTCCGCGCGCAACATCGCCGGCTGCTTATCGTCGATACGACGCTTGACGGCCTGCTCGACCAGATGGCGGCGTTCACGCCCGCCACGACCATCGTCCAGATCGGCGCGAAGGACCTTTGACGACGGCTGCCGACCTGCCGTCCCGCGCGGCGATCGTCGCGACGGCGGGGGAGTCGATCGCGCGCGGCTCCAAGAGCTTTGCCGCCGCCAGCCGCCTGTTCGACCGGCGGACCCGGGAACGCGCCTGGCTGCTCTACGCCTGGTGCCGGCGCTGCGACGATCTGGCGGACGGGCAGGACCATGGCCATGCGCTGAGCGCGGTGTCCGACCCGGCGGCGCGGCTGGCGGCGATCGCGACGTTGACCGATGCGGCGCTGGCCGGGCGGGTCGTCGGTGACCCGGCATTCGACGCGCTGCGCATCGTCGCTGTCGAGACCGGGATGCCGGCGCGGTTCGCGCGCGACCTGGTCGAGGGATTTCGGCTCGATCTCGAGGACTGGCGGCCGCGCTCCGCGGATGATCTCCATCGTTACTGCTACCATGTCGCCGGCGCCGTCGGGTGCATGATGGCGGTGGCGATGGGGGTGTCGCCGGACGACGAGGACACGCTGGATCGCGCCTGCGACCTGGGGATGGCGTTCCAGCTGGCCAATATCGCGCGCGATATCGGGGAGGATGATCGCGGCGGTCGCTGCTACCTGCCCGAGGATTGGCTGGTCGAGATGGACATCCCGCCCGGCCAGCACATGAAGCCGCCATTCCGCGCGCGACTGGCGGTGCTGGCGCGGCGGCTGACCGACCAGGCCGCGCGGTTCGAGGCGAGCGCGCGGGTCGGCACGCGCGCGCTGGGTGGCCGATCGGCCTGGGCGGTGCTGGCGGCGGCGGGCATCTATGGCGCGATCGGGCGACAGGTCGCGGCGCGCGGCGAACATGCCTGGGACCAGCGCGCGTCGACCTCCGGGGCTATGAAGGTCGCGTTGATCGTGCGGGCGGCGGCGGCGGCGGCACGGCGGCACGGCCTTTATCTAAAAGCGCCCCGCCACCCCGCCCTGTGGCCACGCCCGCGCGATTGAGCGGCAAGGACGAACGGGAGGGGGGCACCTGCGGAAAACAGATCTAACCGGTCACTAACCACCGATCGCCACCAGTTGGTGAGGCTGGGCGGGCATCGACAAAGAATGACCATGCTTTCCGTCAGATTGGATCGCGCGCTGGCCGGCGGGCGGGCCGCCGCTCCGGCACGCGACCGCGCGGCCGTGCTGGCCGTGTTGCTGCGCAAGCGCGCCGCCGCGCACAATGCCGGCGCCGTCGACCTGGAACGGATGTTGCGCGACCAAATCCGTTGGTCGCTGCCGATCCATCCCCCTGCGCTCTAGCCGATTAGCGGATCGCCCGGTCGGGCGCGGCGGTGCCGGCGTTCGGCCAGCCAGCATCCGGCGAGCGGGGCGACGACCGTCATCACCTGCATCCACCAGGGGTGTGGCAATTGGATCAGGTTCCAGACGCCGCCGGTAATGACGATCGCCGCGACGATCCAGCCCACCGGCCGCCATTGCGCAAGCCGCAAGGCGATCGACGCCCCGACATAGGTGCCGGCAACCCAGCCGAACACGACGATCAGCTTGGCGCTCAACGGCACCCCCGCCATCGCTTGGGCCAGCGCGGCCCGATCGGCGCTGTCAACGGGGAGGTCGGCGGGAAAGGCGAGATAGCCGAGCCATTCGACCAGGGAGACCGCCAGTATCGCGACAATCACCGCGACCACGATCGCCGCAACCCTGCGCATCATGCATCCCCCGTCCAGGCGTGAGACTATACCCCGACGCGGGATTGACGACTTAGCCGCGCGGTGATTGTTCGCTTGCCGCCAGCGCCTGGCCGACCTGGCGACAGGCGGCGGTCACCACCGGGAAATCGACGTCGGTGTTGCGTACCAGGGCAGCCGGCATCGCCGCCCGGCATTGCGCCGCATTGGCATAGCGGGCCAGTTCGATCCGCTCTTGGGCGCACGAGGATGCGCCGTCGCCGCAGCCCATGATCGCAATGACGTAAAATACCGGGCCCATCGAACACCTCGCTGATGCCGAATAAATCGTCGAGCGCCGGCGCTTGTTCCATCAAGCGCTTTCGCCGTCGTGCGGCACGCCCTACATCAGCCGGTAATGCGTCCCTACACCGAGCTTCCTCCATCGCGCGACCGGCCGCTGATCCCTACGCTAAGGCGCTTCCTGCCTTATCTGTGGCCGACGCATGCGCCCGTGCTGCGGCTCAGGATCGTCGGCGCGATGGGGTTTGTTGTGCTGTCTAAGCTCATTCAGGTATATGGCGCGGCGTATACGCTGAAATATGCGATCGATCGCATGTCGCGCGGCGATCGCGGGGCGGCGTGGGTGGTTATCGCGCTGGTCGCGGGCTATGCCGGGGCCAGGCTGTCGACCACCCTGTTCGACAATTTGCGCAACGTCGTGTTCGAGCGCGTCGGCCAGGACGCGACGCGGCGGCTGGCGGCGGCGGTGTTCCGCCATCTCCACCAATTGTCGCTGCGATTCCACCTCGAGCGGCGGACCGGGGCGGTCACCAAGGTAATCGAGCGAGGCACCAAGAGCATCGACACGATGCTGTATTTCCTGCTGTTCAATATTGCGCCGACCGTGTTCGAGCTGGCGCTGGTGCTCGGCATCTTCTGGGTCAGCTTCGGATTTCCGCTGGTCGCGGCGACCATGGTCATGGTGGCGGTCTATATCGCCTTCACCCGCGCCGTGACCGACTGGCGCAATGCGCTGCGCACGCGGATGAACGACCTCGACACCGGCGCCGTCGCCCATGCCGTCGACTCGTTGCTGAACTTTGAGACCGTCAAGTATTTCGGCGCGGAGGACCGCGAATCCCGGCGCTATGACGATGCCATCACGGCCTATGCCAATGCCGCGGTCAAGAGCGAGAACAGCGTCGCCTGGCTGAACATCGGCCAGTCGCTGGTCACCAACCTGATGCTGGGCGGCGGCATGGCCTATATCGTCTGGGGGTGGAGCCGAGGCAGCTTCTCGCCCGGCGACGTGGTGTTCGTCTCGACGCTGCTCACCCAGCTGTTCCGGCCGCTCGACATGCTCGGCATGGTCTATCGCACGATCCGCCAGGGGGTGGTCGACATGTCGGCGATGTTCGAACTGCTCGACACCAATGCCGAGGTGCGCGACGCCCCCGGGGCGCCGGCGCTACAGGTCACGGCGGGGCATGTCCGGTTCGACGACGTGCGGTTCGGTTACGAGCGCGGCATGCCGATCCTGAAGGGCATCGACCTGGATATCCCCGCCGGGCGGACGCTCGCGGTGGTCGGGACGTCGGGGGCGGGCAAGTCGACGCTCGCGCGGCTGATGTACCGGTTCTACGACCTCGACAGCGGACGGATCACGATCGACGGGCAGGACATCGCAGCCGTGACGCAGGCGTCGCTGCGCGCCGCGATCGGCATCGTGCCGCAGGACACCGTGCTGTTCAACGACACGATCGGCTACAACATTTCCTATGGCCGCGCCGAGGCGACCGATGCCGAAATCGTCCAGGCGGCCCAAGGCGCGGCGATCGCCGGCTTCATCGAACGCCAGCCGGACAGATACGAGACGCGCGTCGGCGAACGCGGGCTGAAGCTGTCGGGCGGCGAGAAGCAGCGCGTGGCGATCGCGCGGACCCTGCTGAAGAACCCGCCGGTGCTGATCCTCGACGAGGCGACCAGCGCGCTTGACAGCCGGACCGAGGCAGACATCCTGGCGACGCTCCAGGCGATCGAGCGCGGCCGCACGACGATCGTCATCGCCCACCGCCTGTCGACCGTTATCCATGCCGACGAGATCGTCGTGCTGGAGGCGGGCAAGGTGGTCGAACGGGGGAACCATGCGACGCTATTGCGCAAAGGCGGACTTTATGCCGAGATGTGGCAGCGCCAGGCGCAGGAACGCGAGGAAGCGCTGGCGGCGGAATAAGGGGGAGAGACAATGCGTCGACTGATCGCGATGCTTGCATTGTCGCTGATCGCCGCCGGACCGGCGGCCAAGCCGATCGCGCCGGGAACGCTGGTCGCGTGGACCCAGGACGACGGGGTACGGTCCTGGACTTCCGGCGGGGTCACCGCGACGCTGAGCGCGCGCGGCAGCGGTGACGAGGGCACACCCGCGCTGACCGTATCGGCACCGGGGATGAAGCCGTTGGTCATTGCCGACGGGGAAGGCATGGCGCGCTATGCCAGCCAGGTCGGGATCGGGCCGCTGACGAGCGGCGGGAAGCCGGGGGTGTTGCTGGAGACCTATAGCGGCGGCGCGCATTGCTGCGTCGACGTCGTCGCTGTCGTGGCGCAGGACGGCGTCTGGCGAAAGGTCGACCTGGGCAGTTGGGACGGCGATGCGGTCGATTGGCCAAAGGACATTTCGGGCGACGGCGTCGCCGACTTCGTGTTCGTCGACAATGCCTTCCTGTACGCCTTTGCCAGCTATGCCGACAGCATGGCGCCGCCGCTGGTGATGAACATTCGCGGGCTGAAGCCGGTCGATGTCTCGACCGACCCGGCATTCCGCAAGCTTTACGAGGCGGATCTGGCAAGCACGCGCAAGGTGTGCCTCGATCGCAGCAACGACTACAATAATGGTGCCTGCGCCGCCTATGCCGCCGACGCGGCGCGGCTGGGCAAGCTGTCCGGCGCGTGGCCGGAAATCCTGCGGTCGTACAACCGCGCCGGCACCGGATGGCCCGACGGGTGCCGGGTGGCGGCGGGCAATGCCGGCTGTCCCAAGCCCGCCGTGATCCATTACCGCACCTATCCCGAGGCGCTGACCGCGTTCCTGAAGGCGAATGGATATAGTCGGTAGAGGTGCCGCCCGTTCCGAGCGCACAGCTGATCCGGGATCGGCCGTGAGATCAGGCGAGCAGGTCGCGATAGGCGGGATGACGCTCGATATAGGCGGCGACGAAGCTGCATTGCGCGACGACCTTCAGCCCGCGGTCGCGCGCGCTGTCCAGCGCGGCCTTGATCAGCTTGCTGGCGACGCCGTGGCCCTCCAATTGCTCCGGGACCAGCGTATGGGTGAAGACGATCGTGTCATCCTCCATCTGATAGGCGGCGATGGCGCGCCGGCCATCGACTTCCAGCACGAATTCATGCTCGGCGCGATTGTCGCGAACCTGGTCCATCGATCGTCTCCGCTGGTCGCGGCGGGCAATCGGCGATAGCAGGGCAGGATGCAAGCCAGTCGCAGGAAAATCCTGGCCGCGATCGCCGTCGTCACTGCCGCGCCGATGCCGGTCGGGGCAGGTGCGGTTCGGCTTTACCGAACCACACGCCAGCAAGGGTCAGTCGGCCGACAATGCACACATTTCCGCCGCAAGCCCTTCCCTGGAGGCGGCGTCACGGCGATATAGCCGGTGATGTCGCCCGATCCGCTGCCCGTCCTGCAATCCACCTTCGGCTTTCCCGGTTTTCGCGGGGTGCAGGCCGATGTCGTCGGGCGCGTGCTGGCGGGGGAGAATACGCTGGCGGTTATGCCGACGGGGGCGGGCAAGTCGCTATGCTATCAGCTGCCGGCGGTGATGCTGGCGGGGACGTGCGTCGTCGTCTCGCCGCTGATCGCGCTGATGCATGACCAGTTGCGCGCGGCGACCGCGGTCGGCATTCGCGCCGCGACGCTGACCAGCGTCGACGACAATCGGGCCGAGACGATGGCACGGTTCCGCAATGGCCAGCTCGATCTGCTCTATGTCGCGCCGGAGCGCGCCTCGAACAGCGGTTTTCGCGAACTGCTGGCAAGTGCGCCGCTGGCGCTGTTCGCGATCGACGAGGCGCATTGCGTCAGCGAATGGGGGCATGACTTCCGCCCCGATTACCGCCTGCTCCGGCCGCTGCTCGATGCGTTCGGGCAGGTGCCGCGGCTGGCGCTGACCGCGACGGCCGACGCGCATACCCGCGCCGACATCCTCGACCAGCTCGGCATCCCGCGCGCGGGGCTGATCGTCGCCGAATTCGACCGGCCCAATATCCAATACCGGATATCCCCGCGCGACAACACCGCGCGCCAGATCGCCGATCTGGTCGCCGAACAGCCCGGCCCCGGCATCGTCTATGCCCAGACCCGCGCGGCGACCGAGAAACTGGCCGAGGCGCTGGCCAGGACCGGGCGGCCGACCCGCGCCTATCATGCCGGGCTGGAACCGCACATCCGGTCCAGGAACCAGGCCGATTTCGTCGCGTCCGAAGACATGGTGATCTGCGCCACGGTCGCGTTCGGGATGGGGATCGACAAGCCCGATGTCCGCTTCGTCGCGCATGCCGGATTGCCCAAGTCGATCGAGGCCTATTACCAGGAGACCGGCCGCGCGGGACGAGACGGCGACCCGGCGGTCGCGCATCTGTTCTGGGGCGCCGAGGACTTCGCCCGCGCACGCCAGCGGATCGGCGAGGTCGAGCCGCATCGCCAGGCGGGCGAGCGAGCGCGGCTCGATGCGCTGGGCACGCTGGTCGAGACCCCGGGGTGCCGCCGCAAGCTGCTGCTCGCGCATTTCGGTGACGATGCGCCGGACGATTGCGGCAATTGCGACAATTGCCTCACTCCGCCCGCAGCAATGGTAGTCACGGAGGTGGCGAGGAAGTTCCTCTCCGCCGTCTTTCGCACGGGGCAGAGCTTTGGCGTCGGCTATGTCGAGGCGATCCTGACCGGCAAGTCGAGCGAGCGCAGCCTGATGAACGGGCATGAGGCGCTGTCGGTTTTCGGTATTGTCGATACACCGGACGAGGCGGCGATGATCCGCCCGGTGGCGCGGGCGCTGGCGTTGCGCGACGCGGTGCGCGCCAATGATTTCGGCGGGCTGGAGTTCGGCCCCGCCGCGCGCGCGATCCTGAAGGGGGAGGCCGAGGTATCGCTGATCCTGCCGCCCAAACGCGAGCGGCGCCGGCGCGGGGCGGCGGGCACGGCCGATACCGCAGGCGATCCGCTGTTCGAGGCATTGCGCGCGCGCCGTCGCGACCTAGCGCAGGAGGCCAAGGTGCCCCCCTATGTCATCTTCCACGATTCGGTGCTGCGCGAAATGGCCGCCGCCCGGCCCGACAGCCTGCCGGCGCTGAGGCGTATTTCGGGCGTGGGCGAACGCAAGCTGGCGGCCTATGGCGATGCGTTCCTGCAAGTGATCCGGGAGGCGGCATGATTCTGCGCGCGCTCGCGCTCGCGCTGGCGCTGGCGATACCGGCGACGCCGCCGCTGCCGCGCGACGTCCGCCTGTTCATCGATCGGCGTGCGGGATGCGATCATTGGCGCGGCGAATATGCCGAGGATCCGGTGCGCCGCCGCCAGATCGAGCGCGGAATCCGCAAAGCTGCGCGGGGATCGATCGCGAGCTTGACCGGTTGCGTCGATCCTATCGCCGCAACCCGCGCGCGCTGGCGGTGATCAGGGAGTATGGGAAAGTGGAGCTGTGATGATACGCAGGATAGACGACAAGGTCAGCGTCGCGCCGCAGATCGAGCCCGCCGACGTGGCGGGGATCAAGGCGGCGGGATTCGTCGCCATCGTCAACAACCGGCCCGACGACGAGCAGGACGGCCAGCCGGCGGGGGACGCGATCCGCGATGCGGCGCTGGCGGCGGGCCTGACCTATGCAGCGATCCCGGTGACGCATGCCGGGTTCAGCTTTCCGCAGGTGCAGGCGATGGCCGACGTGCTGGCGGGTGCCGATGGCCCCGTGCTGGCCTTTTGCCGATCCGGCACCCGATCCTGCAGCCTGTGGGCGCTGGCGCGCGCGAGCCAGGGCGCGAAGGCCGACGTGCTGATCGCGGCGGGCGCCGGGGCGGGCTATGATCTCGGCGGCTTGCGGCCGTTGCTCGACCAGGTCGGGAGCGCCGGGTGATGTGGACCGAGATCGGCGTCTCGGTGATGGCGCTGGCGGTGCTGGTCGGGCTGGCGCGGTTCCTGCGGATGGGCGAGGGGCGGATTGCGGACGAGGGATTGGCGCGGCACGTCGCCGAGCAGCATCTGGCGGGCTTCGTCGCGGGACGCGCCCTGGTCAGCGGCGACGGCAATGCCGCGCTGGTCGCGGGCAACGGCGCGATCGCGGTGCTGCAGCGCCATGGCGCACGGATCGCCGCGCGGCGGCTGATCGCCCCGCTCGACGTTCGCGCCGCGGCCGAGGGATCGGTGATCGAGACCGGCGAGCGCATGTTCGGCGCCGTCACCCTGTTCGGGGTGACCAAGGAAGAGGTCCACAGTCTGAAAGTACCGCTGACCCTGGTCTGACGGCCGCTTCTTCACAGCATTTCAGGGACGCACCGGGTCCTACACCTTGGCGGCGAGCGGATTCCTAACGACGCCTATTCCGGCGAGGATCAGCCCGATGCCGATCAGGGCGATCAGATACGTGCCGAACCCGACCGAGACCACCGCGTCCATCTGCGCCGAGATGGCGGCGCCGATACTGTCCTTGTCCGAATGTCCGATCAGCGCGTCGCGATAGAGATAGATGATCGCGGCGGTGACGATCGCGATGCCGCCGGTGGCGATCGACGGGATCTTGAGCGGCTTGGCAACCCACGCCAGGTACAGCAGCACGCAGGCCCCGATCGGGACGAGAAACCGCACGATCATCAGCGACGCCAGCAGATTGCGCCACCGGGCGTCGGCAATCTGCTGGCCGAGCTTCTCCCGTTCCACGCCCAGTTCCTTGAACCGGCTGGCGAAGCTCTGGTCGCCGAACATCGTCGCTGCGGGCGCCGCGGCGATCTCCGCCGCGCTGGGCATGGGCAGGCCGCGCCTGGTCAGATCCGCCTTGAGCTCGGCATCCTCCTGGGTGATCTTGGCCAGCCGCTCGGTGGCGTAGGAGCCGTCGTCGGACAGCATCGGATTGGCGTTCAAAAGCTTGACGATGCCGCCCATGCCCCACAACGAGACGCTCTGGATCGGACTGCTCAGCGCCGGCAGCAGGGTCGCGATCAGCAGCAGGATCGCGAGCGGGACGGCGAGCGTCGTCATGACCAGTCCGCGCGCCTTCTGGATCGCCGGCGAGGCGGTAACATCGGCGGCGTTGAACGCCATCCCGCCGGTCACCGGATAGACTTCGGTCGCGACGCCTTCCCTGGCGTCGAAATCGACCGTCATGCCGGGGGCTATGGGCTTGTCGCTGCGCCATTGCGTCGCGGCAAAGCTGAAACGCTCGCCGTTTTCACCGGTGATGACGCCGGTGCCGGCCGCGGCGGTGAATCCCAGGATCTTTCCCTTCATCGCGTGCTTCCCCCTGTCTGCAACATCAATGCCGTCGGTGGCGCTGTCGGGCGCTGATTTCATGGTCATCGCCGTCGCGCCGGACCTAATCCCAGGCCAGCAATTTGATTACTGACTTAGATCATGCCCGCCTGCCGACGTCAATTGCGTCCGTACCGATCTATGCTCGAACCCGAGCATAAGCGGCAGCGGCAAGGCTTCCGGGCCGTCTTGTAGCGCGAGGCCGGATCCCGCCGCCAATTTGCCGACCCGGGTTGCCGCGACCGGCGGCGTCCAGCCGGCAGACGCGGCAAACAGCAGTTCGTAATCGTCCCCGGCGGTCGCCGCCGCCAGTCTTGCCGTGCGATCCTTTCCGGCAAAGGCGATCAGGTCCGCCGACAGCGGGAGCGCCGCCAGGTCGATCGCCACCGCCAGCCCGCTGGCGGTGGCGAGCTGGCCCGCGTCGATCAACAGCCCGTCGGACACGTCCATCATCGCATGGACGTGGGGCGCCAGCGCGCGCCCCTCCGTCAGTCGCGGCGTCGGCCGGCGATAGGCGGCGAGCAGCGCCGGCGGCCCCGGCCTGCCGCACGCAATCTCCAGCCCCGCGCCGGCGTCGCCGATGGTGCCCGTCACCCACAAGGCGTCGCCGGCTTGCGCGCCGCCCCGCGAGGGTCCTGCGGCATCCGTGCCGAAGGCGGTCGCGGTCAGCACGCGCGGCGCTCCTGCCGGCAGCGACACCGTATCGCCGCCCAGCAGCGGGCAGGCGAACGCGCGAAGCACCTCGTCGAGCCCGGCCAGGAACGCGCGGTCCCAGGAATCGTCCGTCAGCGGATAGTTGAGCAACACGCCGGCGACCAACGCCCCCTTGGCGGCGAGATCGGACAGGTTGGTCGCGACCAGTTTCCACGCGACGTCGCTTGGCGGGTCCTCCGCCAGGAAATGCACGCCCTCGACGATGGTATCGCTGGTAATCGTCAGCCCCGCCAGCCGGGCGGTATCGTCGAGCAACCCGCACGCGCCGGCGTGCAGCGGCAGGCGGCGCAATGCGGCGATGAATTCGGCCTCGGTCAGCGGCGCGCGTCCCTGGCCACCGCGTCGAGCAGGCCGTTGACGAAGCCGCTCTCGCGGCGGTCGTAGAACGCCTTGGCGACGTCGACATATTCGGTGATGACGGTCGCCACCGGCACGTCGGCGCGCGCGATCAGTTCATAGGTGCCGGCGCGCAACAATGCCTTCATCGGCTTGTCGAGCCGCTCCAGCGTCCAGCCGCTGGCCAGCTTTTCAGCGATCGCCGCGTCGATTTCGACGGCATGGACAAGCGCGCCCTGCACCACATCGTCGAAGAAATCGACATCGGCATCGGCATATTCGGCGTCCTCGATCGTCGCGCCCAACCGGTGCTGGTGGAATTCGTGCAACAGCGGGGCGACCGCAATCCCCTGCATGTCATGCTGGTACAGAGCCTGCACCGCGGCGAGCCGGGCGGCGGCACGGGCCCTGGATCGGGCGGCGGTACGGCTGCTCATAGGTCGAGCTCGGCTTGCGCGCCGGCGAGCCGCAGCGCGACCGACCGCGCATGCGCCGGTAGCCCCTCCGCCTCCGCCAGCGCCACCGCCGCCGGGCCGATCGCAGCGAGCGCGCCGGGGTCGAGCGACAGGAAGCTGGTGCGTTTCATGAAATCGAGCACCGACAACCCGCTCGAAAAACGCGCGCGTCGCCCGGTCGGCAGGACGTGGTTGGGGCCAGCGACATAATCGCCCACCGCTTCCGGGGTATGACGGCCGAGGAACACCGATCCGGCATGCCTGACCCGCGCGAACAAGGCGTCGGGATCGTCGACCGCCAGCGCGAGATGCTCGGGCGCCAGCCGGTTCACCAGCGGGATCGCCTCGGCCAGGTCGGCGGTGACGATGATCGCGCCGTTCGCGTCCCATGCCGCGCGGGCGACGGCGGCCGTCGCCAGGTCGCCGATCGCAAGGTCGACTGCATCGGCCACCGCGCGCGCGAAATCGGCATCGTCGGTGAACAGGATCGACTGGCTGGTCGGGTCGTGCTCGGACTGGCCGAGCAGGTCGGCGGCGATCCATGTCGGGTCGTTGGCGCCGTCCGCCACCACGACGATCTCGCTCGGGCCCGCGACCATGTCAATGCCGACCACGCCGAACAGCTGGCGCTTGGCCTCCGCGACCCAGGCATTGCCGGGGCCGCAGACCATGTCGACCGCGGCGATCCGGCCGGTGCCGAAGGCGAGCGCGGCGATCGCCTGTGCTCCCCCGATCCGCCACATCTCGTCGACCCCGGCGATATGCGCCGCCGCCAGCACCAGGGGATTGACCGCGCCGTCGGGGGTCGGCGTCACCATCACCAGCCGCTCGACGCCGGCGACCCTGGCTGGGATGGCGTTCATCAGCACCGAGCTGGGATAGGCGGCGCGCCCGCCGGGAACGTAGATGCCCGCCGCATCGACCGCGCGCCACCGCGCGCCAAGCCGCGCGCCGACGGCGTCGACATGATCGCTGTCGGCGGGCTTCTGCCCGACATGATAAGCGGCGATACGTTTGGCGGCGAGTTCGAGCGCGGCGCGCAGTTCGGGCGCGAGCGCGTCGTGCGCGGCGAGCCATTCGGCTCGTTCGATCCGCCACCCGGTCTCGTCCAGGTCGTGGCGGTCGAACTTGCGGGTAAAGGCATGGACCGCGGCATCGCCCTCGTCGCGCACGCTGCCGACGATCACGCGCACGTCGCGCGCGACATCGCTATCGGCTTCACGGCGGGCGTTGACCAGAGCGGTGAACTGGCGCTCGAACCCTGGATCCGAGGTGGAGAGACGGATCACCCGATTCACCCCGCCCTTGAAGAGGTGTGGTTCAAAATCGACTTATACCGCATCCGCCACCTCCACCGCCCGGCGGAACGCCTCGACCAGCGGGACGATGTCGGCGCGCGTCTTGAAGGCCGCGCGGTTGACGATCAAGCGGCTCGACACCTTGGCGATCACCTCTACCTCGACCAGCCCGTTTTCCTTGAGCGTGCGGCCCGACGACACCAGGTCGACTATCCGCGGCGCCAAGCCGAGGGTGGGGGCTAGTTCCATGGCGCCATTTAGGTTGATGCACTCGGCCTGTACGCCCCGATCGGCGAAATGCGCGGCGGTAAGGCGCGGATATTTGGTCGCGATGCGGACATGGCTCCAGCCGCGCGGATCGTCTTGCGCCGCCGGCGCGGCGGGTTCCGCGACCGACAGCCGGCAATGGCCGATGCCCAGGTCGACCGGTGCGTAAAGCTCGGGATAGCCGAATTCGGCAAGCACGTCCGAACCGACGATCCCCAGATGCGCGGCACCATAAGCGACGAACGTGGCGACGTCGAACGCGCGCACGCGGATCAGGTCGATATCGGCGCGGCCGGTCGTAAAACGCAGCGCGCGGCTGTCCGCGTCGGCGAACGCCGGCTCGGGCACGATGCCGGCCCGTTCGAGCAACGGCACCGCCTCGGACAGGATGCGCCCCTTGGGGATGGCGATGACGATCGGCGCGGGCATGACGCGCGGGGCTTTACGTGGCGCGCCCGCCAGGCGCAATGCGGCCGCGATCAGGGGGCGAGGCGATGGACGACCGGTTTGTCGATCATGCTGGAACCCCCCGCATCATCTCGACCAGATCGTCGGGATAGACCGGTTCGTCCTCCGCCGCGATTTCGCCGGCGGTGAACCAGCGCCACTCGATCATCACCCGCCGTTCGAGCTCGGTATGCCCGGTGGTGGCGATCTCGGCCGCCTCGGCACGGACCAGGAAATAGCGTTCGTCGGCGGCGACGGCGACGCCCTCCAGCGTGACGAACTCGACCTGGCGCCGGGCGATCTCCGGCCCCGGATCGGCGTCGATCCCGGTCTCTTCGATCAATTCGCGCCGCGCCGCCTGCGCATAGCTCTCGCCGGGTTCTACCGCGCCGCCCGGGGTGCACCAGAAAGGCGGGCGATCGCCGCCGGGCACGAAACGGAACAGCAGGATGCGACCGGCCCCGTCGAGCAGCAGGATGCGCGCGGCGGGACGCGCGGCTAGGGCGGGGGCAGAGGCGACCATGATCCTATGCCCCATCGAGCTCGGGCCCATCCAGCTCGGGATAGTGGCGGAAGATGCCGCCCTCGTTGAAGGGTAGGCGCCGATCGCTTTTCAGATAAGCCCTGATCCCCGGCAGTTCGGCCACCTGGCCGCACACCGCCGTGATCGCCGGATACCTGCCCTCGATCGCCGTCATCCGTTCGGGGAACATATAACGAAGTCCCGCGATCAACTGGAATAGCGAGGTATCGGCATAGGTCCAGCGATGGTCGATCAGCCCGTCCCCGCTACCGGCCTTCGCCGCCGCCTCGAAATGATCGAGGAATTTGGGCAGGCGCTCGTCGAGGAACTGCCTGGCGGCGCGCGCCGCCTCGGGCTTCTGGTCGTCGTAGCGCGCCGATGCCGCCACCGGGTGATGGACGTTGTGCACCTCCCCCACGCAATCGGCGATGGTCAGTTGTACCTGGTGCACCCAATAGCGGTCGATCATCGCCGACGGCGCCAGATTGTGACGGTCGCCGAGGTACAGCAGGATGTCGGCGACCTGCGCGATCGCCAGCCCATCTATCTCCAGATAAGGCGGCGCGAACGGCGCGCGGCCGTGGCGGGCCTTCATGTCGGCGATCATCGCCGCCGCGCCCTCTTCGCGCGCGCAATCGACATAATCGATCCCCGCCGCCTCCAGCGCCAGACGGACGAATTCGCCGCGCCCCTGGATATCGGGCCAATACCATAAACGGTATGCCATTATCGCTCTCCGGGAGCCCGCGCCTTGATGGCCAGCGCGTGGATCCGGGATGACAACAGATCGCCCAGCGCATTGTTCACCAGCCGCTGCCGCTGGACGCGAGAAAGTCCGACGAATGCCGTGCTCTCGACCGTTACCGAGAAGTGAGATTCGCCGGTGCCGTCGTCGCCCATGTGGCCGGCGTGCCGCGCGCTGTCGTTGACCAGGTCGAGGTGCGACGGATGGAGCGCGGCGACCAGACGATCGATGATGATGGCGGCGACGGGGCCGGTGGGGAGGCTGGTGGCGGGGCTGGTCATCGCGCTTATATAGGCGGCTTTTCCCGGAGCCGGAATCCTTGAGGCGCGCAACCCCCAATGACCGTCCCCACACCCGCTTCCATGGCAGGGTAGAGGGCAGCGATCGTCCCTGCGCCGAACCGGGGTGCGCGGAACCGGGCGAGTTCCGCGCGCCGCCGCTGGAGGGGGCGTCGCCGCGAGGCGACGGACCGCCTCCCTGCCGCTGGATGTGCCTCGACCATGTCCGGGCGTTCAACGCGCGCTACAATTTCTTCAACGGCATGAGCCCGGAGGAAATCCACGAGGCGCAGCGGCCCTATGCCGGCTGGGACCGCGAGACGCGCGCCTTTGCCGCCGGGGGCGTCGACCGGCCGCCGCGCTGGGCGGACTTCACCGATCCGCTCGACGCAATCGGCGCGCGATTTCGCGAGCGCCAGGCGAGCGAGATGCCGCGCCAGGACGGCAAGGAACTGACGCCGGGCGAGCGCCGCGCGCTGGCGGTGCTTGGGCTGGACGTCGACGTCGATCGCACCGCGCTGCGCCGACGCTATTCGGATCTGGTCCGCAGATACCATCCCGACCGCAACGGCGGCGACCGCGGCATGGAACACCAGCTCCAGGAAGTGATCGCCGCCTATCAGTTGCTCAAGGGGTCGCGGGTGTTCGCTTGACGCCCGGGGCCCGCCCGCCGCAAAGCCTGCACCCATGAAGCGCCGCACCGGACAGGACCCGTCGATCACCCGCAGCTGGCGCCCCGCGACCCAGGCGGTGCGCGGCGGCACCGCGCGTTCCGACTATGGCGAGACGTCGGAGGCGCTCTTCCTGACCTCCGGCTATGCCTATGACTGCGCCGCGGACGCCGCCGCGCGGTTTGCCGGCGAGCAGCAGGGCATGACCTATTCGCGGCTGCAGAACCCCACGGTCGAGATGCTCGAACAGCGCATCGCGCTGATGGAAGGCACCGAGGCGTGCCGCGCCACCGCGACCGGCATGGCGGCGATGACCGCGGCGTTGCTGTGCCAGTTGCAGTCGGGTGACCATGTCGTCGCCGGGCGTGCCGCCTTCGGGTCGTGCCGCTGGCTGATCGATACGCTGCTGCCCAAATTCGGCATCGCCACCACGGTGATCGATGCCCGCGACCCGCAGCAATTCATCGATGCCGCGCGACCCGAGACCAAGGTGTTCTTCTTCGAGACGCCGGCCAACCCGACGATGGACATTGTCGACCTGGCGGCGGTGTGCGGCATCGCGCGCGACCGCGGGATCACGACCGTCGTCGACAACGCCTTTGCCACCCCGGCATTGCAGCGGCCGATCGCGTTCGGCGCCGACGTCGTCGCACATTCGGCGACCAAGATGATGGACGGCCAGGGACGCGTGCTGGCCGGCGCGGTCTGCGGGACGGAGGATTTCATCCTCGACACACTGCTGCCGTTCCACCGCAATACCGGCCCGACGCTCGCCGCGTTCAATGCCTGGGTGGTGCTGAAGGGGCTGGAGACGCTAGACCTGCGCATCCGCCGGCAGAGCGAGAATGCGCTGGCGGTCGGCCGCTTCCTGGAGCGCCGCGTGCCGCGCATCCTCCATCCCGGCCTGCCCAGTCATCCCCAGCACAACCTCGCGATGCGCCAGATGGATGCGGCGGGATCGATCTTCGCGTTCGAGGTCGATGGCGGACGGGCGCAGGCGCACGGCCTGCTCGATGCGCTGACGCTGATCGACATATCGAACAACATCGGCGATTCGCGCTCGTTGATGACACACCCGTCCTCGACGACGCATTCGGGCGTCGCCGAGGAAAAGCGGCTCGAAATGGGCGTGACGGAGGGGCTGCTGCGCCTCAATGTCGGGCTGGAGGATCCGCAGGATCTGATCGCCGACCTTGACCAGGCGCTGGCGGCGGTGTCGCTGTGAAGGCGCTGTTCCCCAATTGCGCCGAGACCGCCGGGATCGTCGTGCGCGTCGCGGTCAGCTTCCTGCCCGAACAGTCCGAGCCGCGGCGCGGGCGGTGGTTCTGGGCCTATCACGTGCGGATCGAGAACGAATCGCCGCGCGGTGTCCAGTTGCTCACCCGCCGCTGGATCATCACCGACGGACGCGGCGCGCGCCATGCGGTGGAGGGCGAGGGCGTGGTCGGCGAACAGCCGATGATCGCGCCCGGCGCCAGCTTCGACTATGTTTCGGGCTGTCCGCTGGCGACGCCGACCGGCTGGATGCAGGGCAGCTATCGGATGATCGACGAGGCCGGCAGCGGGTTTGACGTCGACATACCAAGGTTCGCGTTGCTGGCCCCGGCGGTCGGGGCATGAGGGGGCATGGCGGGCCTGGTGTCGGTCCGGCGGAAGCCGGGGCCGGTGGGTGCCGGCGGATCGTGCGACACCAATGCGGCACCGGCCATTGCCCGGACGACCGGTCGTGAAGCGCACGCACCTCCCGCTCAACGGCCTGCGCGTGCTCGACGCCGCCGCGCGGCACCTGTCGTTCACGCGCGCCGCCGACGAGCTGGCGGTGACGCCGGCCGCGGTCGGCCAGCAGATCCGCGCGCTGGAGGACACGCTGGGCGTCGTGCTGTTCCGCCGGACGACCAAGGGGTTGGAGCTGACCCCGGAGGGCGAGGCCGGGCTGGTCGCCCTGCGCCAGGGGTTCCTCCAGTTCGAGGAGGCGGTGCGCGCGATGCAGGCGGGGCAATCGTCCAAGTCGCTGACCATCGCGGCGCCGCGCGACGTGCTCCATTGCTGGTTGATGCCGCGCCTGGCGGCGATCGCGCGCGACGATGGCGAACTGCGCTTCGTGCTGGTCGCCGCCGACGAGGATCTCGACTTCACCCAGGCCAATCTCGACCTCGCGGTGCGCTGGGGCGACGGGCCGGGCGAGCATGAGGGCGAGGCGATCGAATCCGAGGGCATGGTGACGGTCGAGCGACCTGCCGGGGGCGCCGACACGCGGGTCTCGTGGCCCGGCTGCCTCGATGACCAGGCGGCGTCGCTGGTGCGGGTGGCCGATGCCGGGCTGGCGATCGACGCGGCAGCGGAAGGGCTGGGGCGCGCGACGGTTCCCGAACTGCTCGCGCGGCATGATCTTGCCAGCGGCCGGGTGATCGCGGTCGGCGAGGCCAGGCCCTATCGGCTCGGCTATTGGCTGGTCGCGCCGTTGCCGCAATGGCGCCAGAAGAAGGTCAGGGCGCTGGTCGACCTGCTTGCGGCGTGACCGTGTGACTTGAGAGCCCGTTTGAAAGCGCGCTCTTACGCGTGTTTTCCGGCACCGCATCAAAGCGCGCTCTTACGCGTGTTTTCAAACGCGGACGCTCAGCGCTCGCTCAGATAATAGCGGTCGGTCGCGGCCAGGTTGTCGTCCAGGTCATAGACGATCGGCTGGCCGGTCGGAATCTCCAGGCCGGTAATCTCGTCGTCCGGGATGTTCGACAGATGCTTGACCAGCGCGCGCAGCGAATTGCCGTGCGCGGAGATCAGCACGCGCTGACCCTCCTTCAGCGCCGGCGCGATCCGCCCGTCCCAATAAGGCAGCACGCGCGCGATCGTGTCCTTCAGGCTCTCGGTCGGGGGAATGGCGATGCCGGCATAGCGGCGGTCGTTGGCCAGGTCGAATAGGCTGCCGGTTTCGATCGCCGGCGGGGGCACGTCGAAGCTGCGCCGCCAGACATGGACCTGCTCGTCGCCGTACCGTGCGGCGGTCTCCGCCTTGTCGAGCCCGGTCAGCCCCCCATAATGCCGCTCGTTGAGCCGCCAGTCCTTCTCGACCGGCAGCCACAGCCGCCCCATCGCCTCCAGCGCGATGTTGAGCGTCTTGATCGCCCGCATCTGGAGCGAGGTGAAGCAGTGGTCGAAGTCGAGGCCCCTGGCCGCCATCAGCTCGCCCGCCGCCTTCGCCTCGCCCGCGCCCTTTTCCGTGACGTCGACATCCCACCATCCGGTGAAGCGGTTTTCCAGGTTCCAGGCCGACTGGCCGTGGCGGATCAGGACGAGGGTGGGCATTGTTGTTTATCTCCGGCGGAACTGGTCCCGGCCGCTGTACGGAGAAAGGCCGGCCTTCGACAAGACGAGGCCGAATGGTGATGTGATTTGCCGTGATGTGATTTGCCGTTAAATCCCGTCGATGACGTCCGCGATCGTCTCCAGGCACGCCGCGGCCAGCGTCTTGCACCGCTCGGGCGACCAGCCGAATTCGAAATCGGGATTGGGGTCGTGGTCCTTGAACGGCATTTCCAGCGTCATCGACACCGCGCCGAATCGCTGAGCGAGCTGGTTGGTGGACATCGTCAGGTTGGCCTTGCCCGGCGCCGACTTCTCATAGCCGAGCTTGGTCTGGAAGTCGGGGGTGCGCGCCGCCAGCCGCCGGCCGAAATCGTAGAATTTCGCGCCGAGCGCATCGGTCCAGCCCGGTATGCCTTCGAACCCGGCGAGAAAATTGGCCGGGATCGCCTCATCGCCATGCACGTCCATGGCCAGCGCGACCCCGGTCGCGTCCATCGCGTCGCGCACCAGCTTGACCTCGGGGCTGCGCTCCATGGTCGGCGCATGCCATTCGCGATTCAGGTTAACTCCCGCCGCATTGGTACGCAGGTGTCCTCGGAAAGAACCGTCGGGGTTCATGTTGGGCACCAGGTGAAAAGTGCATCTGGTCCGGACCGCACTCGCCGCCGGACTTACCAGCCATTCCAGCGCGCCCTCCATCCACCATTCGGCCATGCTCTCGCCGGGATGCTGGCGGGCATAGAGCCAGACCTGCTTGGCGCCGTCGCCAATCGTCAGCAGGTCGATCGCGCGGCCGTCGAGCGAGTGGCCAAGCTCGCGATGCGTCACCCCCGGGGTCGCGGCACAGGTCGCGATCAGCGCCTCGTGACGCTCCATCGTATAGGGCGCGAAATAGGCGAACCAGGCGATCGCGGCATCGCTCTCCCAGTCGAATTCCAGCACGCCGTCGGCATAGCGCGTCGGGATCATCCGCCACGCCGCGCGATCGGTCGACGCGCGCGCGCAATAGCCCGGCCAGCCGAACGGATAGGCCGACCTGCCGGCATTGAGGATGCGCAACGTCACCTTGCGCCCGGCGGCGTTGGCCAGCCGGAACGAGAACCACTGGAAAAAATCGGACTGGTTGTCGGTGGCGATCTCCAGGTCGATGCAAAGGCGGTCGCCGCCGTCGTCGATCGCGACCAGGCGGATGTTGCCGCCGTCAAAGGCGCTGGTGATGGCAGGGAGAATGGCCGCAAGGGTGTCGCTCATTTGACCTCGATAGTCCGGCCCGATTCGCCGGGAAAGCCCGTGAACAGCGCGCGGGCGAGTTTGTCGGTGGTGGCACCGGCGTCGGCCGGCGCGCCGCCGACCTCGCGCGCTTCGGCGCGCCCCTCCCACACGCCCAGGTCGCCCTGGCGCTCGTTGATGCGCACCGACAGCATCGTCGCGGTGGCGGTGCGGCTGCGCGCCCTGCCGATCGGGATCGAGATGCCGCCGCCAAAGCCGACGCCGCTCCGGCGATAGCCCCCCGAATAGCTGTCCGCGCCGAGCCCGAGGCTGATCGGCGAGCGACGGTCGCGCACCGTCTGGCGATCGACGCTCATGCCGACCCGCGCGAGGTAGCGGCTGTCGGTGCCCGCGGGCACGACGGTATAGCCCAGCCGGCCGAGCTCGTCGGCGATCGCCGCGGCATAGCCCCGGAACTCCAGGCTGTCGGGCGCGCCGCTTTCGGGCACCACCGCGATCGTTCCTCGGCCGACCTCGTCGACGTGATAGCGGGTCACCTCGACCGGAGAATAGGACGTGCCCGTGGTGGTGCATCCGCCGAGCAGCAGGACGGTGCAGGCGGCGATCGATCGAAGATACATGACGGCTCTCCCGCAAGTTTTCCCATGACCTCTAGGTCGGTTCGCGTTGCGACGGGCGCAAGGGGGCGGGTTGACTTGGCGCGACCCCCGTTATAGGCGGCGCGGCTTCCGGCATCACCGTCATCAAAGCAAAAGCGAATCGATCATGAAGATCCGCAATTCCCTGAAGTCGCTCAAGGATCGGCATCGCGACAATCGCGTCATCCGCCGCCGCGGCCGTACGTATGTGATCAACAAGACCAATCGCCGGTTCAAGGCCCGCCAGGGCTGAACCCCCGCCGTGCGGCGGCCCCACGGGCGCCTGCCTCGCGCCGTCATCTTCGACATCGGCAACGTCCTGTTCGACTGGCAGCCGCGTTATCTGTACGAGCGGCTGATCGAGGACGATCTGGCGCTCGACATTTTCCTGCGCGACGTCGTTACCCGCGAATGGCATTTTCAGCACGATGCCGGGCGCGACTTCGCCGACACCTCGGCCGAGTTGACGTCGCGCTTCCCGCAGCATGCCGCCCTGATCGCCGCCTGGGGTCCGCGATTCAACGAGACGCTGGAACGCGAAGTGCCGGGGGTCGTCGCGATCCTGAAGGCGCTGGACGATGCCGGCGTGCCGCTGTTCGCGCTCACCAACTTCAGCGGTGAGTTCTTCCCGCCGTTCCGCGCCACGCGGCCTGACGTGTTCGACCGCTTCCGCGACATCGTCGTATCGGGCGACGAGAGACTGGCGAAGCCCGACGCCGCGATCTACGCGCTCGCGCTCGACCGATTCGGGCTGACGGCAGAAGAGGCGGTGTTCATCGACGACAGCCCCGCCAATGTCGCTGGTGCGGCGGCACTTGGCATCCACGCGCTGCTGTTCACCGATGCCGACCGACTGCGCCGCGACCTGGTCGGATTGGGCTTGTTGCCATGAGGGTTTTTGTGTACAAGAGGTACACAAGGAGTCGATCATGAAGATGTCGGTACGGGAAGTGCGGGCCAATTTCGCAGCCGCGGTCGATGCCGCGGCAAAGGGTGAGCACGTCACGATCACGAAGAACGGCCAGGTCGTTGCCGAACTGGGGCCTCCGAAGATGCCGAAGGGAACCGGCTTTGACTGGGAGCGGAACGAGCAGGTGCGGCAGGAGCTCGGCCTGGACAAATATGACGGGCCGCCGCTCGACGAAAAATGGCTGGAAGAGTTCAACGATCCCAAATGGGCCCGGGAGATATTCGGTCCCAATTATTTCGATGACGAGCCCGACGCCCGGTGAGATTGCTGCTCGACACGCATTTCCTGTTGTGGCTGGCGATCGATCCGGGCGAGATCAAGGCGCGAGAGCGCGCGCTGATCGATCGCGCCACGCTGGTCATATCGCCCGTCTCGTTGTGGGAGTTGCGGCTCAAATGGCAGAAGCTCGATCGCCTCGGTCAGCGCAAGGGCACGCTGCACCCCCAGATTGCACGAGAGTATATCGGCCGAAGGGGGCTGGAGCTTGCCTTGCTGACCGGCGACGATTGCGCCGAATCGCTGGCCGTGCCGCTTGCCCATAACGACCCGTTCGACGAGATGCTGCTGATCCATGCACAGCGGCTGGGCGCAAAACTGCTGACGCGCGACCGGCTGCTCCTGGGCCATCCGCTCGTGGCTCAACCATAGCCCTTCAGTTCGTCGCCGATGATGCGGACGACGTGGAGGACGTTGGTCGATCCCGGCGTCTTGAACGGCACGCCGGCCATCACGATCGCCCGGCCGCCGGCCTTTACCAGCTTGTGGCGCAATGCCATCCGCTTGCCCTTGGCGACCATTTCCTCGAACGACGCGACGTCGCGGGTGTGGACGGCATAGGTGCCCCATAACAGGCCTGCGCGGCGCGCCGTCGCCATGCTGGGCGTCAACACCATGATCGGCACCGATGGCCGCTCGCGCGCGATCCGGCGCGGCGTGGAGCCGCTGCTGGTGAAACAGATGATCACGCTGGCATCGATCGTCGCGGCAATGGTCTTTGCCGCTTCGGCCATCGCGTCGGCGGTGGTCGGGTCTGGCCGGGTGACGGTGAAGTGGATGCGGTCGCCATGGGCGGGATCGCGCTCCACCGCCTCGCCGATCGCATTCATCATCGCGACGGCTTCGATCGGCCACTTGCCGGCCGCGCTTTCCGCCGACAGCATGATCGCATCCGCGCCGTCATAGATGGCGGTGGCGACGTCCGACACCTCGGCGCGGGTCGGCGACGGCGATTCGATCATCGATTCGAGCATCTGGGTCGCGACCACTACGGGGCGGCCCAGCCGCCGAGCGGTTTCGACGATCCGCTTCTGCAAGGGAGGCACCGTCTGCGGCGGCAGCTCGACGCCCAGGTCGCCGCGCGCGACCATCACGCCGTCACAGGCCTCGACGATCTCCTCCAGCCGCTCGATCGCGGCGGGCTTCTCGATCTTGGCGAGCAACGCCGCCTTGCCGCCGATCAGCTTGCGCGCCTCGGCCAGATCCTCGGGGCGCTGGACGAAGCTCAGCGCGACCCAGTCGACCCCCTGGTCGACCGCGAACGCCAGGTCGCTGCGATCCTTGTCGGTCAGCGCGGCCATCGGCAGCACGACGTCGGGAACGTTCAGGCCCTTGCGATCACTCAGCGGCCCGCCGACCTCGACATTGGTGACGATGCGAGCGGCGTCATGCTCCAGCACGCGCAGCACCAGCTTGCCGTCGTCGAGCAGCAGCCGCGCGCCTGGCTCGATCGCCTCGAAAATCTCGCGATGCGGCAATTGGACCCGGCGCGCGTCGCCGGGCGCCGGGTCGCGGTCGAGCGTGAAGACGCTGTCGGTCGCCAGCGCGACCCCCCCGCCGGCAAAGGTGCCGACCCGCAACTTCGGCCCCTGCAGGTCGGCCAGGATAGTGGTCGGCCGGCCATAGATCTTCTCGAGCTCGCGGATCGCCGCGATCACCGGCACCTTCGATTGCTGGTCGCCATGGCTCATGTTGATGCGGAACGCATCGGCGCCATGCTCGAACAGCTTCGCGATCATCGCTGGCGCGTTGCTGGCGGGGCCCAATGTCGCAAGCACCCGGACTTTGCGCGAGCGCGGGCTGATGGCCTTGGTCATGGCGTCCTCTCGGCTAGGCGGATCAGGCTTTAACGAGTCTGTATGAACATCCGCTGCTGGCGCATTTTGCGGTGCCGGCACCGAAACTCGCTCTTCCGCGCGTTTCCAAACGGATTCTACCCCCTATCTGATCGCGATCAAGCGAATGAGGCGACAAATGGACCCGATCGACCGGATTGCCGACGCGGCGGCGGCAAGGGCGTTTCGGCGGCTGGTGCGCCACCTGCGCCATCGCGACGACGCGCAGAATGTCGACCTGATGGGGCTCGCCGGCTTTTGCCGGAACTGCCTGTCCGACTGGGTCGGGGAGGCCGCCGGGATCGACAAGGCGGCGGCGCGCGAGGCGATCTACGGCATGCCCTATGACCGGTGGAAGACCGAGCACCAGGCCGAAGCCACCCCCGAGCAGCTGCAGCGCATGGCCGACAGCGTGGCGAAGAATGCGGGGTGACGAACCCGGCCCCGGGCGGCTATGCGCGCCCTTCACCCGAAGGGAGCAGATATGAGCGACGTGATCGCCGCCGACCAGCTACGCCTGTTCATCGAGCGGATCGAGCGGCTGGAGGAAGAGAAGAAGAGCTTCGCCGACGACATCAAGGACGTCTATGCCGAGGCCAAGTCCAACGGCTACGACACCAAGACGATGCGGTCGATCGTGCGCCTGCGCAAGATGGAGAAGCATCACCGCGACGAGGCCGAGATGCTGCTCGACACCTATATGGCGGCGCTGGGGCTGAAATGATCGTGACGTGACGCCTGCCGCCTATGACGCGATCATCCTGGGCGCTGGCGCGGCGGGGATGATGGCGGCGGCGGTCGCCGGGCAGCGCGGCGTGCGCGTGCTGCTGGTCGACCATGCCGACGAGCCGGGGCGCAAGATCCTGATCTCGGGCGGCGGACGGTGCAACTTCACCAACCTCCACACGGCGCCCGACCGCGTCCTGTCGGCCAACCCGCACTTCGCGCGATCGGCGCTGGCGCGCTATACGCCGGCCGATTTCATCGCGCTGGTCGATAGGTATCGCATAGCCTGGCACGAAAAGACGCTGGGGCAATTGTTCTGCGACGGTTCGGCGCGGCAGATCGTGGCGATGCTGCGCGACGAATGCGCGGGCGGTGGCGTGGACTGGTCGCTCGGCGAACCGGTTCACGCGATCGACCATGCCGATAGCCGGTTTCGGGTCGAGATCGCGGCGCGCGCGGCGGCCGCGCCGCAACTGGTGCTGGCGACGGGTGGACCGTCGATCCCGCAAATGGGCGCGTCCGGTTTTGCGTATGACGTCGCGCGGCGCTTCGGCCTCAAGGTAGTCGAGCCGCGCCCGGCGCTCGTGCCGCTGACGCTGGGGGGCGACGAGGCGTTGTTCCGATCGCTGTCGGGGGTCGCGACGGGCGTGGTGGCCAAGGCGGGTGTGGGCGCGTTTCGCGAGGCGGCGTTGTTCACGCACAAGGGGCTGTCGGGGCCGGCGATCCTGCAGGTCTCGTCCTATTGGCGGCCTGGCCAGGCGGTGGCGATCGACTTCATGCCCGATCGCGCGGCCGGCTGGCTGGTCGCCGAGAAGCGCGTCCATCCGCGCGCGACGATGCAGTCGGCGATCGGCCAGACGCTGCCCGGACGGCTGGCCGAGGCGCTGGCCGGCCGCATCGCGCTGCCCGGCAATCTCGCCGACCTGACCGACCGGATGCTGGCCGACGCCGAAGGGCAGCTGGCGGCCTGGGTGTTCCACCCCAGCGGCACCGAGGGCTTCGCCAAGGCCGAGGTCACGATCGGCGGCATCGCCACCGACATGCTGTCGCAAAAGACGATGGCGGCAAGGACCGTCCCCGGCCTGTTCGCGATCGGCGAGGCGGTGGACGTCACCGGCTGGCTTGGCGGCTATAATTTTCAATGGGCCTGGGCGAGCGGCGTGGCGTGCGGGGAGAGTCTTTGGATTGGTGCCGCTCCTCGCCAGGCGTGAGCAACCAGCTCCCGCTTTGACCACCGGCTCGGCCCGGTTTAGACACCCGCGAAACGCCCGAAGAGGACCCGATGGCCGGCCATTCCAAGTTCAAGAATATCATGCACAGGAAGGGCGCGCAGGACAAGAAGCGCTCAGGCATGTTCTCCAAGCTCAGCCGCGAGATCACCGTCGCGGCCAAGATGGGCCTGGCCGACCCCGACATGAACCCGCGGCTGCGCGCCGCGGTCAACGCCGCCAAGGCGCAGTCGATGCCCAAGGACAATATCCAGCGCGCGATCGACAAGGCGACGCGCGGCGACGCCGAGACCTATGAGGAAATCCGCTATGAGGGGTTCGGCCCCGGCGGCGTCTCGTTGATCATCGAGGCGCTGACCGACAACCGCAACCGTACCGCGACCAACGTGCGCACCGCGGTCAGCAAGAATGGCGGCAATCTGGGCGCGTCGGGTTCGGTCAGCCACGGTTTCGACCGCATGGGACTGATCACCTATCCGGCCGCTGCGGGCGATGCGGAAAAGGTGTTCGAGGCGGCGCTGGACGCCGGTGCCGAGGATGTCTCGTCGAGCGACGAGGGACACGAGATATGGACGGCGCAGGGCGATCTCCATGAAGTGGTCAAGGCGATCGAACCGGTGCTGGGCGAGGCCGAGGGCGCCAAGCTGGCCTGGCGCCCGCAGACGATGGTCGAAGTCGGCGAGGGCGACGCCGCGACCCTGTTCAAGCTGATCGACGCGCTCGACGACGATGACGACGTGCAGATCGTGTGGGGCAATTACGACGTGCCCGACGCGGTGATGGAGCGGTTGGGGTGAATCAAATCCTCTCCGGGACGGGGAGGGGGACCGCTCGCACAGCGCGTGGTGGAGGGGGCGGGCCACGATCGGATCGCCTGTTGCCTGCCCCCTCCCCCTCCCCCTCCACCATGCTTCGCATGGTTCCCCTCCTCGTCCCGGGGAGGAACTATTGATCATCCTCGGCCTGGACCCCGGCCTCGGCACCACTGGCTGGGGGCTGATCCGCGCCGAGGGCAATCGCCTGAGCCACCTCGCCAACGGCCATTTGAAGACCGACAGCGCCGCCCCGCTGGCGCAACGCCTCGCACATCTCGACACGATGCTCTCGGCCATCATCGCCGATCACGCGCCGGTCGCGGCGGCGGTTGAGGAAGTATTTGTCAACGCCAATCCGCAATCCACGCTGAAGCTCGGCCAGGCGCGTGGCGTGCTGCTGCTGGGCGTCGCCCGCGCGGGGATCGACCCGGGCGAATATGCGGCACGGCTGGTCAAGAAGGCGGTGGTCGGGGTGGGTAATGCCGAAAAGGTGCAGGTCCACGCGATGGTCGCGCGGCTGTTGCCGGGCGCGAAGATCGCCGGGGCGGATGCCGCCGACGCGCTTGCCGTTGCGATCTGCCACGCGCACCATCTGGCGAGTGCGCAGCGGCTTGGCTGAATTTGCTTTCCTACGATCGTTCGTGCCGGTTATGTCCCGATACATGCAGGCAAGCATCCAACAGGATCGGGTCCATGCCGGGTGTCGCCTGGCGGGAGACGGCCTGTGCAAGTCCCCGAGGGCGTGAACTTTGGTGAACTTTGAGGCCCGTTGGAAGCTAGCCAAAAGACGAGACTCGGCACCGCCTAGCCGCGCCCCGGACACGGTTTCAACCGGATACCTAGGGGCACCCGCCGGGTGATCGCGCACCTCAAGGGCCGGCTCGAAGCGACCGGCGCCGATCACGCAGTGATCGAGGTCGGCGGAGTCGGCTACCTGGTAGGGGCATCGGCCAAGACGCTGGCGGCGATCGGCGCGGTCGGTGAGGCGACCACCCTGTTCACCGAGATGCTGGTGGCGGAGGAGTCGATCCGCCTGGTCGGCTTCGCGCGGCCCGACGAGCGCGACTGGTTCCGGTTGCTGACGAGGGTGCAGGGGGTCGGTGCGCGCCTCGCGCTGGCGATCCTGTCGGTGCTCGACCCGGCCGACCTGGCGCGCGCGATCGCCGCCCAGGACAAGGCGATGATCGGCCGCGCCATCGGTGTCGGGCCCAAGCTCGCCGAACGCATCGTCCGCGAGCTGAAGGACAGGATCGGCGGGGTGGCGCTGGGCGGCGCAAGCATGTCGCCGGTCCCGACCGGCGCGGGCGCGGACGCGGTGAGCGCGCTCCTCAACCTCGGTTTCCGCCCCGCCGAGGCGGCCGGCGCGGTCGCGGCGGCGGAGGAGGAACTGGGGGCGGGCGCGAGCCTCGATGCGCTGGTGCGGCTGGCGCTCAGGAAGGCGGCGAAATGAGGGCGCGAGAACTCGACGGCTCGATCAGCAAAGTGCCCGCCGTCACGCTGGGATTCTGGATCATCAAGATCCTTGCGACGACGTTGGGCGAAACGGCGGGCGATACGCTGAGCATGACCTTGAATTGGGGGTATCTCGCCAGCACTGCCGTGTTTGCGACGATTCTCATTCTATTCGTATCGTTGCAGATCGCAGCGCGCCGCCTACGCCCGTTCCTGTATTGGGGGACGATCATCGCATCGACGACTGCGGGCACGACCATGGCGGATTATGCCACACGGTCGCTCGGTATCGGCTATTTCGGCGGGTCTGTCCTGTTGCTTTGCTGTGTGATGGCATCGCTGGCGATTTGGCGCCGGGCGCTTGGGTCGATCGCGGTCGAGACCGTGCATGAACCGCGGGCCGAAATCTATTATTGGATCACCATCACGTTTTCGCAGACCCTGGGAACTGCGTTGGGCGATTGGACCGCCGATACTGGCGGGCTTGGTTATATCGGCGCGGCGCTGATTTTCACGGCCGTGCTCGGTATCTTGCTCGGACTCTACAAATGGACGCTTGCCGATCGCGTGCCGCTATTCTGGGCCGCCTTCATTCTTACGCGTCCGCTCGGCGCCGCTGTGGGAGATTTCCTCGATAAGCCGGTCGCCACGGGCGGACTGGATTTCAGCCGCCCCGTCGCATCGGCCGTGCTTGCGGTCGCGATCATCTTCTGCATCATCCTGTTTTCGCGCGGGGCGGCTATCCGTGACCGATAACTCCCTCCTCACCCCCGCCCGCACGCCCGAGGACGTCGACGCCGCGCTGCGTCCCAGGAATCTTGACGATTTCGTCGGGCAGAAGGGGGCGCGCGAGAATCTGCGCGTGTTCATCGCCGCCGCCAGGGCGCGGGGCGAGGCGCTCGACCATGTGCTGTTCTTTGGCCCCCCCGGGCTCGGCAAGACCACGCTGGCGCAGATCGTCGCGCGGGAGATGGGGGTGGGGTTCCGCGCCACGTCGGGCCCGGTGATCGCCAAGTCGGGCGATCTCGCCGCGCTCCTCACCAATTTGGAGGATGGCGACGTATTGTTCATCGACGAGATCCACCGGCTCCAGCCCGCCGTCGAGGAGGTGCTGTATCCGGCGATGGAGGATCGCGCGCTTGACCTGATGATCGGCGAGGGGCCGTCGGCGAGGTCGGTCCGGATCGACCTGCCGCGCTTCACCCTGGTCGGCGCGACGACGCGGCAGGGGCTGCTGACCACGCCGCTGCGCGACCGCTTCGGCATCCCGGTGCGGCTGACCTTCTACACGGTCGACGAACTGACCCGCGTCGTCACCCGCGCGGCGGGGCTGCTCGGCCTCGCCGTCTCGCCCGATGGCGCGAGCGAGATCGCGCGGCGGTCGCGGGGCACGCCGCGAATCGCCGGGCGGCTGCTGCGGCGGGTACGCGACTTCGCGCATGCTGCCCGACATGATGTCGTCGACGCGGCCGCCGCCGATGCCGCGCTCCACCGGCTGGAGGTCGACGCGCTCGGCCTAGACGCGATGGACCGCCGCTACCTGACGATGATTGCCGACATCTATCGCGGCGGTCCGGTTGGGGTGGAGACGCTGGCCGCGGGCCTAAGCGAACCGCGGGACACGATCGAGGAGGTGATCGAGCCCTATCTGATCCAACTCGGCCTGGTCGCGCGCACCGCGCGCGGCCGGTGTCTGAACGCAAGCGGTTGGAAGCATCTCGGCCTCGCCCCGCCGGCCGGCGGGCAGGACGGGCTGTTCGACTGACGCCCGCGCGGGTCGACTGACGCCCGCGCGGGGTTTCGCTTCGCTGTCCCGTCCGGTAACAGCGTGTGCGATGAACGATGCTGGACCCGACCAGCCGATCGACGGCCGGTTCGATGGGCGTGAGCACCGTTTCGCGGTGCGCGTCTATTTCGAGGATACCGACCTGTCGGGAATGGTCTATCATGCCAATTACCTGCGGTTCATGGAGCGCGGGCGGTCGGACATGCTGCGGCTGGCCGGCATCGACCAGCGCGCCGCGATCGCGGCGGGGGCGGGCGCCTATGCGATTACCCGCCTCGATATCCGCTATCATCGCCCGGCAAGACTGGACGACGCGCTGGTCGTGGCCTCAAGGCTGCACCGGCTTCGCGCCGCATCCTTGGTCATTCATCAGCGGGTAATCCGCGCGGACGATCTATTGGCGGAGGCGACCGTGACCGTGGCGCTGGTCGCGGCCGACGGGCGGCCCAGGCGCCTACCGCCGGCATGGCGGGCGGCGTTCGAGCCGATGATATGGGCTTAAGGGACTGCGGACGAATGGATTTCAGCTTCACTACCGATCCCGGCAGCCTGTCGCCGATCGCCCTGTTCCTCCAGGCCGATGTGGTGGTGAAGGGCGTGATGGTCGGCCTGTTGCTGGCCAGCATCTGGACGTGGGTGGTGATCATCGGCTTCGCGCTGAAACTGGGATCGACCCGACGCCGGATCGCGGCGTTCGATCGCGACTTCTGGAAGGCGGAGGATATCGACGCTTTCTACCGGCTGCATGCCGACAGCGACTTGCCGGTGGCGCGGGTATTCGCCGCGGGTGTCGTGGAGTGGCGGCGGTCGACCGCGAGCGGCCCGATCGATCGCGAGGGTACGCGCTCGCGGCTGGCGACGGCGATGGGGTCGGCCGCGGCGGCCGAGGTCGACGGCCTGGCCGACCGGCTCAACATCCTCGCGACGGTTGGCTCGGTCGCGCCGTTCGTCGGCCTGTTCGGCACCGTCTGGGGCATCATGCGCAGCTTCACCGGCATCGCCGCGCAGCAGAACACGTCGCTGGCGGTGGTCGCGCCGGGCATTGCCGAGGCGCTGTTCGCCACCGCGATCGGACTGTTTGCGGCGATCCCGGCGGTGATCGCGTACAACCGCTTCAGCCACGGCGTGAACCGGATCGAGGCCCGGCTGAACCGTTTCGCCGACGGTTTCCACGCGACGCTCAGTCGTCAGCTTGAAAATAACGGGGCGCGCTGACGCGGTGGCGATGCAGCTTCCTTCGCAGCGCGGGCGCGGCCGGCGGGCGCCGATGGCGGAGATCAACGTCACCCCCCTGGTCGACGTCATGCTGGTGCTGCTGATCATCTTCATGGTCACCGCTCCGCTGCTGACCGCGGGTGTGCCCGTCAACCTGCCCGACAGCCGGGCCAAGGCGCTCGACCAGGACCAGAAGCCGGTAACGATCGCGATCGACGAGAGCGGTGCGGCCTTCGTCGACGACAAGCCCGTCGCCGACGATCAGCTGGCCGGGGCGCTGGCGCGGATCGCCGCGACCAGGACCCCGGACGGCAAGCCGCCCCAGGTGCTGCTGCGCGCCGACAAGGGATTGGGTTATGGCAAGGTCATGCGGGTGATGGGCGAACTCAACCGCGCCGGGCTGAACCGCCTGGCCTTGCTGTCGACCCCCGGGGAGAAACGGTGAGCGCCGCCACGCTGACCTCGATCCTGCGACCGCCGCGGCGCAAGCGGGATGGGGTATGGATCGCGGTGCTGCTGTCGGTGACGCTGCATGTCGCCTTGTTCGTGCTGCTGTCGATCGGGCTGAGGGACCAGGAAGCCCCCCCGCCACCGCCGGCGCCGATCGATGTCGTCATTGCCGAGGATGTCGGGCTGGTCGCCAAGGCGCCAGAGGCGGTGACCCCACCCGCCGAATCGCGCGCGCCGGAAGCCGGCCCGCCCGAGGATGCCGCCCCCGCCGCCCCGCGTGACGCAGCGCCCGAACCCGCGCCGCCCGAGCCCCAGCCGAAGGCGGCACCGCCGCCCGAGCCGGTCGCGGTCGCCCCGCCCAAGCCACGGCCAAAGACGATCGCCCCGCCGACGCCTGCAAAGGCCAGGCCGGCCAGGGCGGCGCCGCGCACGTCCCTGGCGCGACCCGATGTCGCTCCGGCGCAGACCGCCGGGCGCGACTCCTCGTCGCGGCAAAAGAAGCAGCGCGGCTCGCTGCTCGGCGACGATTTCCGCAAAGGACTGGCGCTGTCGCCCTCCAAGTCGACGACGGCCGCGCCCAAGGCGGCGGCGATGTCGGCCGCGGCAGTCGCCGATATCCGGTCGAAGATCGCGCAGCAGGTCCAGCCCTGCGCCAACCGCCAGATCATTCCCGGCCCCGGCGCCGAGCGGATCCTCGTCACCATGCTGCTGCGGATCAACCGCGACGGCAGCCTGGCCGGGGCGCCGCAGATCGTCGGCCATGAGGGCGTCGATGAGGATAATCGCCGTTACATGCGCCAGGTCGACGACCGGGCGATTGCGACGTTCGTGGGCTGTTCGCCGCTGCGCGGGTTGCCGCTGGAGCTGTACGACGTCCCGGGCGGCTGGAGCCTGTTCAAGTTGCGCTACAAACTGCCTGGTTGAGGATGATATGACCCCACGCTTTGCCCTTTTGCTGCTCGCGCTGGCGGGTGCGATCGCGCCGGCGGCGTTCGCCCAGAGCGCGCCGCCGCCGCAGACGCCGCCGGCCGCCGGCGCGACGCCGCGCCCGAATGGCGGCGACCTGGTGGTCGACGTGGTCGGCGGCCAGTCGGCGCCGCTGGGCATCGCCATCCCCGCTTTGCCGACCGACCAGGCGGTCGCCACCGCCGCCGGCCCGACCGACGCGCTGGGCCGTCAATTGGCGGCGGTGATCACCAGCGACCTCGGCAATTCGGGGCTGTTCAAGCCGCTGGCTCCCGGTGCGTTGCCGCCGGTGGCGATCGGTCAGGTGACCGCGCCGACCTATGGATCGTGGAGCGCGGCGGGCGCCACCGCGCTGGTCCAGGGCTATGTTCGGGCCAATGGCAATGGTTCGCTGACCGTCGGCTGCTATCTGTACGACGTCGCCGCGCAGACCGAGATGGCGCGCCAGGGCTTCGTCGTCGCGCCGGGCGACTGGCGGCGGGCGGCGCATAAATGCGCCGACATGGTCTATGCCCGGCTGACCGGCGAAGGTCCCTATTTCGACAGCGGGGTAGTCTATGTCGCCGAAACGGGGCCCAAGGGCAAGCGTATCAAGCGGCTGGCGATCATGGACCAGGACGGCTTTAACGGCCGCTTCCTGACCAACGGCCAGACGATCGTGCTGACCCCGCATATCTCGCCCGATCAGCGCCAGATCGCGTATCTGAGCTACCTCAACGACAAGCCGACCATCTATGTCTACGATATTGCCAGCGGGCGGCAGCGGCGGCTGGTGACCGACGTCAGCCTGGCGTTCGCGCCGCGCTTTTCGCCCGACGGCCGCTGGATCCTGTTCTCGATGGCGCAGGGCGGCAATACCGACCTCTATCGTGTCGCCGCCAGCGGCGGTACGCCACAGCGACTGACCAGCACGCCCGGCATCGACACCGGCGGCAGCTATTCGCCCGATGGCGGCAGGATCGTCTTCGAGAGCGATCGATCGGGCACGCAGCAGCTCTATGTGATGAATGCCGACGGGTCAGGGCAGAACCGGATCACCTTCGGCAGCGGCCGTTACGCCACCCCCTCCTGGAGCCCGCGCGGCGACCTGATCGCCTTCACCAAAATCGGCGGGGGCTTTCGCATCGGCGTGATGAGCCCCGGCGGCGGACCGGAACGATTGTTGACCAACGGCTGGCAGGACGAAGCGCCGACCTGGTCGCCCAACGGCCGCGTCCTGATGTTCTTTCGCTCCGGCCAGGGCGGCGGCGGCACCGCCGACCTGTGGTCGGTCGACCTGACCGGGGTCAATGAGCGCCGCCTGCCGACCCCGCTAGACGGCTCCGACCCCAGTTGGGGACCGCTGCGTCCCTGATCCGCGCGCCTTGCGCCGACGCGCGGACCCATTGTTATCGTTAGCAACGACGTCGAGGAGAACCGACCATGGCACGTATGACGACCAAGCTGATCCTGTTCGCCGCGCTGGTGGCCGCCGCCGGCTGCGCCAAGAAGCGGCCCGAAACCCTGCCGCCCGCCGCCGGCGATATCTCCCCACCGTCCGACAATGGCCAGGGCAATGTCGTGCCGGGCACGCCCGAGGACTTCCGGCGATCGATCACCAGCGACACGATCCACTTCGCGCTCGACCAATATGACATCGATGCCGAAGCGCGCGCGATCCTCGACAGCCAGGCGCAGTGGCTGATGAAATGGCCCGACCGCCGCATCACCATCGAGGGCCATGCCGATGAGCGCGGTACGCGCGAGTACAATCTCGCGCTTGGCGATCGCCGCGCCAATGCCGCCAAGAACTATCTCGCCGCGCGCGGCGTCGAGGCGGCGCGGATCTCGACGATCAGCTACGGCAAGGAACGCCCGATCGCGCTCGGTTCGGACGAGGCAAGCTGGGCGCAGAACCGCCGCGCGGTGACCATCGTCATCCAATAGCATGTCGGGACTATCTCGTCACCCCTGCACCGGGGTGGCGGGAGCGTTGCGCACACCCACGATTTCGCTTGCGACCTCTCCTATGTCAATATAAATATGATATCATATTAATGGGAGGGTCCGATGTCGGAAGCTGTTGTCACGGGGAGTGCGCTCACCTTGTCGAAGGAGCGGCCGGCCGCCACGTCGAGCGGGTATCTGATGCTGCTGGTGCTCGTGGCGGCGATCGTCGCGGCGGTCTGGGGCGGGACGTTGCTCGACGCCAACCCCGGACTGGGCGCGTTGCTGGTGGTGGCCGGCGTGCTGGTCTTCGCGTTCGTGCTGGTCGGCTTCTACATGCTCCAGCCCAACCAGGCGACGGCGATCACCCTGTTCGGCAGCTACAAGGGCACCGACCGCGCCACCGGGCTGCGCTGGGTCGTACCGTGGTATGGCAAGCGCAAGCTGTCGGTGCGCGCCAACAACATCATTTCCGAAAAGATCAAGGTCAACGACCTGCGCGGCAACCCGATCGAGATCGCGGCACAGGTGGTGTGGCGCGTGACCGACACCGCGCAGGCACTGTTCGACGTCGACGATTACCGTGCGTTCGTCCTCGTTCAGATTGAAGCCGCGGTGCGCACGATCGGATCGCGCTACCCTTACGACGATTTCGAGCATCAGGAAGTCACGCTGCGCGGCAATCACGAGCAGATCGGCAGCGAGCTGCGCGCCGAGCTGATCGCGCGGCTGGTCGTCGCCGGGATCACCGTCGACGAATGCGGCCTGACGCATCTGGCCTATTCGCCCGAGATCGCCGGCGCCATGCTGCGGCGGCAACAGGCGCAGGCGGTGGTCGCCGCGCGCCAGACGCTGGTCGAGGGCGCGGTCGGGATGGTCGAGATGGCCCTCGACCAGCTGAGCAAGAAGGGCGTGGTCGAACTGGACGACGAGCGTCGCGCGGCAATGGTCTCGAACCTGATGGTCGTGCTGTGCGGCGAGCGCGATACCCAGCCGGTCGTCAATACGGGCTCGCTGTACCAATAGGGTTCGTGGCGTGGCCGCTCCTTCCAAAAAAGCGTTCCCGCTGCGCCTCGATCCCGGTCTGTACGCCGCGATCGAGCGGGCGGCGGCGGCCGACCTTCGGAGCGTCAACGCGCAGGTCGAATGTCTGCTGCGCGAGGCGCTGGCGCGGCGCGGAGTGAAACTGGCCGACCCGATACGCGCGAAACGCGGCCGTCCGGCCAAGGAAGAGGAAATGGGGGAATGAGCGACGAAAATGACTGGTTCGCGCCCAAGCGCTTCGGCTTGGGTGCCGGCCTGCCGATCGCGCGGCAGGGCTGGGCGGTCTTGCTGGGCTTCATGGCCGCAATGGGCATCGCGGCAATAACGCTGACGCCCCGTCACTCCGCCATGTTTGCCGCGGTCGCCCTGGTGCTGACGCTGGCTTTCATTATCATTGCCGCCCAGCACACCCGCGGCGGCTGGAAGTGGCGCTGGGGCAGCGACGAATAGCGCCCCGACGTCACTTTCGCCGCACCCACCATGATCAGGGTTCGTCGTCATACAGCGCGACGACCCGTTCACTGTCCGCGCCCGTGCGTCCGCGATAGAGGCTTGGCGTCGTGAAGCGCCAGGCGACCCGGCCGTCGCTACCGATCACGATCGCCCCGCCGGTTCCGCCCAGCGCGCTGATCTCCGCCATCACGGCTGCCGCCGCCGCCCCGGGCTCCTCGCCGAGCAGGCGTATCCGCGCGTTGACCTGCGCGGCGGCGGCGGCGCGGATGAAGAACTCGCCCGCGCCGGTGCACGAGATCGCGGCGCCGCGATCATCGGCATAGGTCCCCGCGCCGATCAGCGGCGAATCGCCTATCCTGCCCGGCCGCTTGCCGGTCACCCCGCCGGTCGAGGTCGCCGCCGCGACATGTCCAGCGCCATCGATCGCCACCGCGCCGACCGTGCCGTATTTCATGTCGATATCGAACGCGTCGACCGATCGCGCCTTCAGCTCGGCCAGTTGAAGGCGGCGGTCGGGGGTGACGAACCAGTCGGGGCCGGCCTGTTCGATTCCCGCTTCCCGGCTGAAGCTGTCGGCGCCCGGGCCGGCGAGCAGGACATGGGGGCTGTGCTCCATGACCGCGCGGGCGGCGCCGATCGGATTGCGGGTCGCGGTCAGCCCGGCGACCGATCCCGCCGCCAGCGTCGCGCCGTCCATGATCGCGGCATCCAGCTCGATCGTCCCGTCGAGGGTAAGCGCTGCACCGCGTCCGGCATTGAACTGCGCATCGTCCTCCAGCACGCGCACCGCGGCCTCTACCGCGTCGATGGCGCTGCCGTCGGCCGCCAGAATCGCGCCGCCGGCATCGAGCGCGGCGGCAAGGGCGGAGCGGATGGCGCCGTCGACCGCCGCGTCGGTGCGGGCGCGGGTCACCGATCCGGCACCGCCATGAACGACCAGCCGCCAGCCTGGAGAGAATGTGGTCACCGTGGCGCCCTAGCATAACCGCCGCCGCTCGCCACGGTTGCGCGAACCGACTATAGGCTGCCCCAGCCCCGTCCGGAGAACAGCATGTCCGTCCGTCCCTGGCGCGATATCGTGCGCCGCAAAAGCCGCCAGATCATGGTCGGCAGCGTCCCCGTCGGCGGCGACGCGCCGGTCACCGTCCAGACAATGACCAACACCCCGACCAGCGACGCGCGCGCCACGATCGACCAGATCCGCCGCTGCGAGGAGGCCGGGGTCGACATCATCCGCGTCTCGTGCCCCGACGTCGAGAGCACCGCCGCGCTCAGGCAGATCGTCCGCGCGAGCCGGGTGCCGATCGTCGCCGACATCCACTTCCACTACAAGCGCGCGCTCGAGGCGGCGGATGCGGGGGCGGCTTGCCTGCGCATCAATCCGGGCAATATCGGATCGGCTGCGCGGGTGAAGGAAGTGATCGACGCCGCCAAGGCGAATGGCTGCGCGATCCGGATCGGCGTCAACGCCGGCAGCCTGGAGCGGCACCTGCTGGAGAAATATGGCGAGCCATGCCCGGACGCGCTGGTCGAAAGCGCGATGGACCATATCCGCATCCTCCAGGATCACGACTTCCACCAATACAAGGTCGCAGTGAAGGCATCCGACCTGTTCCTGGCGGTTGCCGCCTATCAGCAGCTGGCCGAGCAGGTCGATTGCCCGCTCCATCTGGGCATTACCGAGGCGGGCGGGTTCGTGGGGGGCACCGTCAAGTCGTCGATCGGCATCGGCTCGCTGCTGTGGTATGGCATCGGCGACACGATCCGCGTCTCGCTGTCGGCCGAGCCCGAGGACGAAGTGCGGGTCGGCTTCGAGATACTCAAGGGCCTGGGCATCCGCAATCGCGGCGTCCGCGTGGTGTCGTGCCCGTCCTGCGCGCGCCAGGGCTTCGACGTGATCCGCACGGTACAGGCGCTCGAGGAACGGCTCCAGCATATCCGCACGCCGATGTCGCTCAGCGTGCTCGGCTGCGTCGTCAACGGCCCCGGCGAAGCGCGCGAGACCGATATCGGCATCACCGGCGGCGGGGCGGGCAAGCACATGGTCTATTTGTCGGGGGTCACCGACCATCATGTCCAGGATGCGGACCTGATCGAGCATATCGTCAGGCTGGTCGAAGCCAAGGCGGCGGAGATCGAGGCGGGGGAGAATGCGCTGGCCGCATAATCGTCGCGTTCACGCAGGTTTAACCCTGAACGTTGACCGGGTTTCAAACGCTGCCGGTTATTGCCGCCCCTCATGAAATACGCATTCCTTGCGGTATCGGTGGCCGGCATCGCGATCGGGCTGGCGATGCCGTCGGGCAAGAAGCAGGCAATCGCCGCCGCACCCCCGCCGCTTGCCGCCGGCGAGGTCGACGCGCCGCGCGAGACGGTGATCGAGCGGAGCGACAACGGGCATTTCTACACCGTCGCCGACGTCAACGGCGAACCGATCAAGTTCGTCGTCGATACCGGTGCCACCACGGTCGCGCTGACGCTGGCAGATGCACGCCGCATCGGGCTGAAGGTCGATCCGGCCGAATTCGACGTAGTCGGCAGCGGGGCATCGGGAGCCGTGCGCGGCGTCGAGGTGACGCTGAGGGACCTGGTGCTCGATGGCAAGCGCGCCAGCGAGGTGCATGCCGTCGTCCTCGAAGGGCTGACCATATCGCTGCTCGGCCAATCCTATCTGCGCAAGCTCGACACCGTGTCGATCACCAGTGATTCGATGAAGCTGCGCTGATCGGGTGACGCGGCGGGCGGGGGCGGCTAACGCTCGCCGCGATGCCGCGCAGCCCCGCCTTCGTGTTCGCCGCCGCGGCCCTGGGTATTGCAATCTTCTCGTCGATGGATGCGGTGGTGAAGGGGCTGGTGCTCGCGATCGGCGTCTATGACACGATGTTGTGGCGGACCGTGGCCGGTATCGGCCTGACCGGCGCAATCTACCTGCCGCGCCGGCGGGGGTGGCCGAGCCGGTCGACGATGCGCGTCCACCTGATCCGCGGGACGGTCGGCACGGTGATGGCGATCACCTTCTTCTGGGGCCTGGCGCGGGTGCCGATGGCGCAGGCGATCGCGCTGTCGTTCATCGCGCCGCTGCTGGTCCTGTTCCTGTCGGTGGCATTGCTGAAGGAAACCATCAGCCGCCGCGCGATAATTGCGTCCCTGGCGGCGTTTGCCGGGGTGATCGTCATCATGGCGGGCCAGGCGGCGACGAGCCCGTCGCCCGACCGTTTCGCCGGGATCGTCGCGATACTGTGTTCGGCAGTGTGCTATGCCTATAATATCGTGCTGATGCGCCAGCAGGCGCTGGTCGCGGGGCCGAGCGAGGTGGCGTTCTTTCAGAGCGTGATCGTCGGCCTGCTGCTGCTGGTCGCGGCGCCGTTGCTGGCGCATGTTCCCGATGCCCGGCATGCCGGGCCGATCGTGCTGGCGGCGGTGCTGGGGACGCTGTCGCTGCTGATCCTGGCCTGGGCGTATGCACGGGGAGAGGCGAGCTATCTGGCGCCGACCGAATATACCGCTTTCATCTGGGCCAGCCTGTGGGGCTGGGTGATGTTCCATGAGAGCGTTGCGCCCTATACGCTGGCGGGCGCGATGATGATCATTGCCGGTTGCCTGATTGCCGTGCGGCGGCGGAGCGGGATGGAAGTGGAGGCGGCGCTGTGACCCTGACGATCCGACCCGCGGCCCCCGGCGACGCGGCGACCGTGCTGCGCTTCATCCGGGCGCTTGCGGCCTTCGAACGCGAACCCGACGCGGTGGTGGCGACCGAGGCGATGATCGACATGGCGTTGTTCGGCCCCGCGCCGGCCGCCGAGGCGGTGATCGCCGAACAGGGCGGCGACGCGGTCGGGCTGGCGGCCTGGTTCCACACCTTTTCGACCTGGACGGGCCGGCGCGGGATGTGGCTGGAGGACCTTTATGTGACGCCCGAGGCACGTGGCAGCGGGATCGGCCGGGCCCTGCTGCGGCATCTGGCGGGCATCGCACTCGACCGCGAATGCGCGCGGTTCGAATGGTCGGTACTCGACTGGAACGAAGCGGCAAAGGCGGTCTATCGCGCCGCCGGCGCCGAGGCGATGGTCGAATGGACGATCCAGCGGGTCAGCGGCGACGCGCTGACCGCATTGGCGGGACGCGGCTGATGGCGTGGACGTTGCTGGTGCTCGGCGGGTTGTTCGAAATCGCCTTTACCACCTGCCTGCGTCACGTCGACGGCTTTCGCAACGTTCCCTGGACGCTGGGTTTCCTTGCATCCGTGGCCTTGTCGATGACCCTGCTGGAACTGGCCGCACGGACGATCCCGATGGGCACGGCCTATGCGGTGTGGGGCGGGATCGGCGCGCTGGGCACGGTGATCGTCGGCATTGCCTGGTTCCAGGAACCCGCCAGCCTGCCGCGCCTGCTGCTGATCCTGGGCACCATCGCCTGCATCGCCGGGCTGAAGCTGACAGGCGCGCGCTGATGCTCGTGGACGACGCGGCCCAACGATCATGGCCCGAAGTTCACGAAAAGCCACACCCATCGCGGCACCCGAAACGGCAATGCTCGAAGGATCGTAACGACGACCGGACAGACCGGACAGACCGGACAGCAACGCTGTCACAGGACATCCAACATTGCAAGCGCCCGCACCCGGTCAAGGGCGGCCCGTTGCCGCCTTCGACCTGCCGCTCCATCATCCGGCGGCGGCGACCTTGTCGTCCTTTGCGTTGCTTGCCCGGTCGATCGCCTCCAGCGTGATGCGGCGGGCATCTTCGGCGCCGCCCCAGGTGCCGATACGCACCCATTTGGTCTTTTCCAAATCCTTGTAATGGGTGAAGAAATGCTCGATCTGCTCCATGACGATGCCGGGCAGATCGTCCTTCTGGTGGACGTCGGAATAATAAGGAAAGGTCTTGTTGTCGGGGACGCAGACCAGCTTCTCGTCGCCGCCCGCCTCGTCCTCCAGGTTCAGCACCGCGATCGGGCGCGCGCGGACGACCGACCCCGGCACGAACGGCGAGCGCGCGATGACCAGCGCGTCAAGCGGGTCGCCATCGGGCGACAGCGTATGCGGCACGAAGCCGTAATTGGCCGGATAGCGCATCGGCGTGTGCAGGATGCGGTCGACGAACAGCGCGCCGGACAGCTTGTCGAACTCGTACTTGACCGGCTCACCGCCGACCGGAACCTCGATGATCACGTTCAGGCTGTTCGGCGGATCGTCGCCGACCGGGATGAGGTCGATACGCATGACTGTGGATTCCCTGGATGATCGGTGGAAGGGCGCGGACGCTCTCCTGGGCCGGACCGATCACCTGGGCTTGAGCAGCAGGTCAAGCCCGCCTTCACCGGTGCCGGTCTTCTCGAGCCGCGGATAGCGAAGTCCGCCGTGATAGTCGATCGAAACCGTGCGGATCGCCTCGCCCGCCTTGACCGTCAGCACGATGGGCGCCTTGGCGGTCCTGGCGGCGCTGATCGAGGCTTTCAGCCGGTCGTCGGAATAGGCCAGGCCGTCGACCGCGATCAGCGTGTCGCCCAGCTTCAGCCCCGCGGCATAGGCCGGGAGCGCCCAGCGCTCGGCGGTGATCTCGCCGCCCGCGCCGACCGAGATGCCCAGCGAATAGCTGAAATCGGCGATCCTGCGCGTCCGTTCGTTCTGTCGCTGCGTCGGGCCCTGTTGATCGGTATAGACCAGCTTGTAGCCGTTGCGGGCAAAGCCTTCGAGGGGGGCGGGCTTGCCGGTCTCGGTCAGCCGCCGGGTCAGATAGCCGCGCCAGTCATAGGGCTGGATCCGGTCGAGCGTCGCGACGACATCGTCGAACGTATAGGTTACCTGTCCCCAGTCGCCGTCGTCGATGCCGAAGAAGGCGCGGGCGAAATCGTCGATCGACTTCGTTCCCTTCGACTGTTCGCGCAGGATCGAATCGACATCCATCCAGACCAGCAGGCCCTCATTGTAATAATCCTCGCCTCGCTGGTACGTACCCCAGCCCTTGGGCCGTCGGCTCGAGATGATCGGATCGTTGGTGGTGTCGAGCAGCGCGCGCCATTCGCGGCCGTTGGTGTAATCGAGGTTGGCCATGATCGCCGCATATTGATCCAGCGTGTCCTGTTTGGACACCAGGCCGGACCGCGCCTGAAGCACATAGCCCCAGAATTGCGTCTGCCCCTCATACACCCACAACAGGCTGTCGCGCATCGGCGTGCGGTAATCGGGAGTCCACAGGTCGGCGCCGCGGCGGAACTTGCCGTTCCAGCTATGGACGAATTCGTGCGGCAGCAGATTGCGCGCGTTGGTGCTGGATCCCCAATCGAGGAAATAGCCCAGCCGCGTGCCGTCCTCCGAACTGCGATGATGTTCGAGGCCCGACCCGCCAAGCTCGTTCGAGATCGAGAACAGGAATTCGTAATGGTCGTAATGCTGCGCGCCGAACAGCTTGACCGCCTGGTCGACCAGCCGCCTGTGCGCGTCGATCTGTTCCGGGGTTGCGGCGAGTTCGGCCGGGTTGTCGGCGAAGACGTTTAGATTAACCCGGTCGGACAGCGCGATCTTGCGGTAATAGCGTCCCGCCAGAATCGGCGAATCGACCAGCACCTCGTAATTGGTCGGCTCATAGGTATAGGTCGAGCCGGCGACCCGGGCGTTCAGCGCCGAGGCGGCGGTGAAGCCTTCCGGATATCTGACCGTCATGCGCACCGGGATCTGGCGCGCGAAATAGCCGGCCGGGTATATCGTGTTCGAGATCGTCTGGAGGCTGATCAGGTTGCGCGTCATGACGATGCGGCCCTGGTCGCCCTTGGTCGCCGAGGCGAACTTGAACGCGATGTCGACGGTCCTTGCGCCCTTCGGCACGTTGATATGAAAGGCATAGACGTCGACCGGATCGCGGGTCCACGGCACTTCCTTGCCCGCGACCGTGAAGTGCAGCGCGATGACCTTGTCGAGCTCGCCGCGCGGCGTGTGCCCGCCGGGGATCCATTGGGGGTACAGGAAGACCGTGTCCCCTGCCTTGGCGACCGGCACCGTCTCCTTGATCGAGAAGATGCCCCGCGCGGTGTCGGTGGCGTCGATGTCGACGGTCATCGTGCCGGGATAGGGCCGGTCGACCGCCGCCGGGATGGTGTCGACCACCGGCACCGGCTGGGGCTTCGAATTTTCGGCAAGCGCCACCGTCCCGGTGGCGGCGGCGACGAGCAGGACGGCGATGGCGGCGCGGCGGATCATGGCAGGTGCGACCCCTCTCAGGTGACAATGTCACCCTCGTAAGCGCCTCGGACGCCGCTAGTCCAGCCGTATCCGCTAAACGCCCGCCGGCCCGTCTCCGTCAACCCGAACTGCTGCCCAATACGTTGATGGTGAACGCCAATACGCCCAGGTTGAAGACGAACGCCGCCAGGCATTGGCCGGTGACGATCCGCCGCACCCGGCGCGCGGTGATGTCGACGTCGCTGGTCTGGAACGTCATGCCCAGGGTGAAGCTGAAATAAAGGAAATCCCAGTAATCCGGCTCGTCGCAGGACGGAAAGTCGATCCCGCGGGCATCGTCGTCGGGATGTCCCTCGGGCGCCAGATAGTAGAGATGGGCGTAATGCAGCGCGTAGATCGTGTTGGAGAACAGCCACGCAATCACCAGTGTGCCGACCGCCAGCGCGATCGCCAGCGGGTCGTTCTTCCCCTGCAATTCCTTGGCGACGGCGACCAGGATCACGCTCATCGTTACCCCGGTGATGATCAAGAGGCCGGCGCGGTTGGCGTCGTTGGTGCGCGCCGCCTGTCGCATGTCGTCTGCGCCATTGTCCCGCAACAGCGTGGCGATCGCCGCCAGGAAGACCAAGGCGGCGACGTCGAACCCCGCCATCGTTCCCCTGCTCCAGCCGAGCCGCGGGATGGCGATCGCCAGCCCGGCGACAAAGACGATCGCAAAGGCGATGAAACGCGGTGGCGCGATGGTCTTGCCGAGGTTGAATTTGGCCATCGTCCGGTACTAGCGCCCCGTCGCGGCCTCGCCTAGATACCCGCGCTTCATGGCCCGTATCGAAACCCCCCGGCGCGTTCGCGGCACGCAGGACATTTTCGGCGAGGACCAGCGCCGCCACGCGCACGTGCTGGCGGCGTTCGAACGTGTTCGGCGCCTGTATTGCTTCAGCCGGGTCGACGTGCCGGTGTTCGAGGACACGCAGGTGTTCGCACGGTCGATCGGCGAGACGACCGACGTCGTCGCCAAGGAGATGTACACGTTCGAGGATCGCGGCGGCGATTCGCTGACGCTGCGCCCCGAATTCACCGCCGGCATTGCGCGCGCGTACCTGACCGAGGGATGGCAGCAATATGCCCCGATCAAGCTGACCACCAGCGGTCCCGTATTCCGCTATGAACGCCCGCAAAAGGGGCGCTTCCGCCAGTTCCACCAGATCGACGCCGAGGTGATCGGCGCGGCCGAGCCCGCCGCCGATGTCGAGTTGCTGGCGATGGCCGACCAGTTGCTCCTCGATCTGGGCATTGCCGACGGCGTGACGCTGCAGCTCAACACGCTGGGCGACGCCGAGACGCGCCATGGCTGGCGCTCGGCCTTGACCGCGCATTTCGAACGGCATCGCGGCGACCTGTCGTCGGACAGCCTGGCGCGGCTCGACAAGAATCCGATGCGCATCCTCGACAGCAAGGACCCGCGCGACCGGCCAATCGCCGGCGCCGCGCCGGGGATCGACGCGCACCTGTCGCGCGAGGCGGGCGCATTCTTCGAGGCGGTGACCAGGGGTCTCGATGCCACGGGCGTGAAGTGGACGCGCAACGCGCGGCTGGTGCGCGGGCTCGATTATTACCGCCACACCGCGTTCGAGTTCGTCACCGACCGGCTGGGCGCGCAGGGGACGGTGCTGGCGGGCGGGCGCTATGACGGGCTGATCGGGAGCCTTGGCGGACCCGAAACACCGGGCGTCGGCTGGGCGGCGGGGGTCGAGCGGCTGGCGATGCTGGTGGCGGCGCCGGCCAGGGACGGGGTGGATATTGCCGTTGTCGCGGAGGTCGACGAGTTCGAGATGGCGGCAATCAAGTTGACCGCGGCATTCCGTCGAGAGGGATTGTCTGCGGAAGCCATGACCACGGGAAGCCCCAAAAAGCGCTATGACAAGGCGCTCAGGACCGATCCTGCCTACATGATTTCGCTTTCTCGCGACGCCGGTGTGGTCAGGGTCAGGGAGCGAGGTCTAAAGGGAAAGTTTCATCCCGATGAGCTCCGGAAGATCATAAGCTCAGCGACGGGCGGTCTTGAATGACCACCATCTCCCCCCAGCGGATCGCGCAGATCGAGGCGCGCCGGGACGAACTCGCGGCCTTGATGGCGACCGGTGACCTGCCGGGCGAGCGGTTCGTCCAGGTGTCGAAGGAATATGCCGAGCTGGAACCCGTCGCGAAGGCCGCGGGCGAGGTGCGGCGGTTGCGCGCCGAACTCGCGACGCTCGCGCAGATGGCCGAGGGCGAGGATGCAGATGGCGAACTGAAGGCGATGGCGCGCGAGGAGAGCGACGCGATCCGCGACCAATTGCCCGGGGCCGAGCGCGCGCTGGCACTCGCCCTGCTGCCGCGCGATGCCGCCGACCAGCGTGCCGCGATGCTCGAGATCCGCGCCGGCACCGGCGGCGACGAGGCGGCGCTGTTCGCCG
>NZ_CAXTHV010000025.1:0-54006 GCF_964244265.1 uncultured Sphingomonas sp.
AGCTGCGGCCAGTGCACGCCGTGCCGCGAGGGCACCGGCTGGATGTGGCGCGTGATGGAACGTCTCCGCACCGGCGATGCTGACGTGTCGGAGATCGACACGCTCTACAACGTCACCAAACAGGTCGAGGGCCACACGATCTGCGCCTTGGGCGATGCCGCGGCGTGGCCGATCCAGGGGCTGATCCGCCACTTTCGTCCGGAGATCGAGCGACGCATCACCGACCGCCAGGGCGGTGATCTGGCGCCGATGCAGGAGGCGGCGGAATGACCGACGAACGTGCCGACCTCATGCTCGAGATCTTGAAGACCATCCAGGCCGATGTCACCGCAATCAAACGCGAGATCACATCTCAGGGTATTCGTATCCACGCGATCGAGGATCATGTTCGAGGTCTGGTAACGACGATGTTCGGCATCCAGGGCGATGTAGCCGATCTGAAAGTTCGCGTCGATCGGATCGACCGCCGGCTCGGACTGACGGATACGGAACACTGATATGCCTAAGCTCAAGGTAGACGGCATCGACATCGAAGTCCCCGCCGGGGCGACCGTGCTCCAGGCGTGCGAGGCCGCGGGGAAGGAAATTCCGCGTTTCTGCTATCACGAACGGCTGTCGATCGCGGGCAATTGCCGGATGTGCCTGGTCGAGGTGAAGCCGGGGCCGCCCAAGCCGCAGGCGTCGTGCGCGCTGCCCGCCGCGGACAAGATGGAGGTCCGCACCGACAGCGCGATGGTCAAGAAGGCGCGCGAGGGGGTGATGGAGTTCCTGCTCATCAACCACCCGCTCGATTGCCCGATCTGCGACCAGGGCGGCGAGTGCGACCTGCAGGACCAGAGCCTGGCTTATGGTCGTGGGCACTCGCGCTATACCGAGAACAAGCGCGCGGTGACCGAGAAATACATGGGGCCGATCGTCAAGACGGTCATGACGCGCTGCATCCAGTGCACGCGCTGCATCCGTTTCGCCGAGGAAGTCGCCGGGGTCGAGGAGATCGGCGCGATCGGGCGCGGCGAGGACATGCAGATCACCAGCTATCTCGAAGGCGCGGTGACGAGCGAATTGTCGGGCAATGTCGTCGATCTTTGTCCGGTCGGCGCCTTGACGTCGAAGCCGTATGCGTTCGAGGCGCGGCCGTGGGAGCTCAGGAAGACGCTCAGCATCGACGTGATGGATGCGGTGGGGACGAACATACGCCTCGACAGCCGCGGGCGCCAGGTGTTGCGCGCGCTGCCGCGCGTCAATGACGACGTCAACGAGGAATGGGCGAGCGACAAGACTCGCCACGCAGTCGACGGACTGGTGCGCCGGCGGCTCGACCGGCCGTATGTGCGTAAGGGCGGCAGGCTGGCCGAGGCGACATGGGACGAGGCGTTTGCGGCGATCGCGGCAATCGAGGCCGGGGACAGCGTCGCCGCGATCCATGGCGACCTGGTCGATTGCGAGACGATGTTCGCGGCCAAGGCATTGGTCAAGGCAATGGGGGGCACGCTGCTCGAAGGACGCCAGACCGGCATGGCGTACGACACGTCGAGCCTGGCGGCGGTCAATTTCAACACGACGATCGCGGGCGCCGAACTGGCCGACGCAATCCTGATCGTCGGTGCCAACGTACGCTGGGAAGCGCCGCTGGTGAATACGCGGATCAGGAAGGCCGTGAAGAAGGGCGCAAAGGTCTTTGCGATCGGGCCGGAAACCGACCTGACGTACAAGGTCGAGTGGCTGGGCAGCGACCTGTCGCTTCTTGGTAACTTGCCGCAGGCGGTGACCGAGGCGTTCGGCGCGGCAAAGCGGCCCATGATGATCGTCGGCGGCGCCGCGCTGAAGGGCGCGCACGGCGCGAGCATTGCGCTGGTCGAGACGCTGGGGCTGATCAGAGACGGCTGGAACGGCTATAATGTTCTGCACTTCTCGGCGGCGCGCAACGGCGGACTGATGCTCGGCTTCGCGCAGCCGGGGGGGATCGCCGACTTGTTCGCGGCCCGGCCGAAGCTGGTGTTCCTGATGGGTGCGGACGAGGTCGACTTCGCGCAGCTGGGCGACAGCTTCACGGTCTATGTCGGTCATCACGGTGATCGCGGCGCGGCGGCGGCCGACATAGTCCTGCCCGGCGCGAGCTATGCCGAAAAATCTGGGACGTACGTTAACCTGGAGGGGCGCGTGCAGCGTGGCGAGCGCGCGGTGTTCCCGCCGGGCGATGCGCGTGAGGACTGGACGATCCTGCGAGCGCTGAGCGAGCGGCTGGGTGTGACGCTGCCGTTCGACAGCTTGGACGAGTTGCGCGCAGCGATGGCGCTCGACACACCGATGCTGGGCGAACTCGGTCTCAAGACCTTCGCGTGGAACCCGCCGGCGCTCAATGCGGTGGCGGAGGGTCAGCTCACAAGATACCCGATCGCCGATTTCTACCTGACCAACGCAATATGCCGCGCCTCGCCGACGATGCAGCGCTGCTCGGCGGAACTGCTCCATGGCGAAGAATTTGCAGAGGCGGCGGAGTAGTCATGGGCCTGATCTATCAGCACATAAGATTGTCGAACGCCGCCAAGCCCGAACTCGAGGAGGTCGACGCAAAGGCGCTGGTCGATACGGGTGCGAACGATCTCTGCATTCCCCGGCTCGTCGCCATGGAGGCGATGGATGTCCTGATCGATCCACGCCGACAGCACCTGATTCCCGATCCAGACTATCCGAATATTCCCGGCGCAATGGCGATGGGCTTCCGGACCTCGCGTCCATGACCTCGTTCTTTACCTATCGCCTCGGCATGCCGTTCGGCTGGGCATGGTTCGTCGCCACGATTATCGACATCCTGCTGATAGCGCTGCCTTTGATGTTGGCGGTCGCGATGATCATCTATGTCGATCGCAAGATCTGGGCGGCGATGGCGTTGCGGCGCGGTCCCAACGTCGTCGGGCCATTCGGCCTGCTCCAGTCGTTCGCCGACGGCCTTAAGGTCTTTCTCCAGGAAACGATCATTCCCTCGGCGTCGAACAAGGCGATGTTCCTGATCGCGCCGATAATTACCTTTACCGTCGCCTTGATCGTATGGGCGGTGGTGCCGTTCCAGGCCGGTGTGGTGCTTGCCGATATCAATGTCGGCCTGCTCTACGTCCTCGCGGCGTCGAGCCTGGGGGTCTACGGCATCATCATGGCGGGGTGGGCTTCGAACTCCAAATACCCGTTCTATTCGGCATTGCGCGCGGCGGCGCAGATGGTCAGCTACGAGGTGTCGATCGGCTTCGTGCTGATCTCGGTCGTGCTTTGGGCGCAGAGCTTCAACCTGGGGATTATCGTCGAGGCACAGAGGGGCTATTACGGCCTTTTCAACGGCAATTGCTTCAACCCGCTGCTCTTCCCGATGGCCGTGGTGTTCTTTATCTCCAGCCTGGCCGAGACGCAGCGGGCGCCATTTGACCTGGCCGAGGCTGAAAGCGAGCTCGTCGCCGGCTACCAGACCGAATATTCGTCGATGAGTTTCGCGCTCTACTGGCTGGGGGAATATGCCAACGTCCTCCTGATGTGCGCCTTGAACAGCATCCTATTCTGGGGCGGATACCTCCCGCCGCTGGATATCGGGTTTCTGTACTGGGTGCCGGGCATCTTGTGGCTGTTCATCAAGATCCTGGCGTTCTTCTTCCTGTTCAGCTGGGTAAAGGCGACCGTCCCGCGCTATCGCTACGACCAGCTGATGCGGCTAGGGTGGAAGGTGTTTCTGCCGCTGTCGCTGATCTGGGTGTTCCTGGTGTCGGGGTTCCTGATGCTTATGCGCGTTGGAGTTGGGTCATGAGCGTCGGTGGGATCGTCAAGGCCTTCACCCTTTGGGAATTCCTGAAGGCCCACGCATTGACGCTGCGTTATTTCTTCAAGGCGAAGGCGACGATCAATTATCCGTTCGAAAAGAACCCGATCTCTTCGCGCTTCCGCGGCGAGCATGCGTTGCGGCGGTATCCCAATGGCGAGGAGCGTTGCATCGCGTGTAAATTGTGCGAGGCGATCTGTCCGGCGCTGGCGATCACGATCGAGGCCGAGCCGCGGGATGACGGCAGCCGGCGGACGACGCGCTACGATATCGATATGACCAAGTGCATCTATTGCGGCCTGTGCCAGGAAGCGTGCCCGGTCGATGCCATCGTCGAGGGGCCGAATTTTGAATTCTCGACCGAAACGCGCGAGGAACTGATCTACGACAAGGCGAAATTGCTGGATAACGGCGACCGCTGGGAGCGCGTGGTCGCCGCGAACCTTGCCGCCGATGCGCCGTATCGATAGGCGGCGCGAAATGATTTACCACCTCAATCCTCTCCGGGACGGGGAGGGGGACCGCACGAAAGGCGGTGGAGGGGGATTGCTCTGCGCGATCCGCCTGCCGCACGCCCCCTCCGTTGGCGCTACGCGCCGCCACCTCCCCATGAACGGGGAGGATTTGGCATGATCCAGGCAATCGCCTTCTATATATTCGCCGCGATCGTGGTGTTGTCTGGCGCGCTGACGATCACCTCGCGCAATCCGGTGCATAGCGTATTGTGGCTGATCCTGGCGTTCTTCAACGCCGCCGGACTGATGCTGCTGGTCGGTGCCGAGTTCATCGCGATGCTGCTGGTGATCGTTTACGTCGGCGCCGTCGCGGTGCTGTTCCTGTTCGTCGTGATGATGCTCGACATCGACTTTGCCGAGCTGCGCGCGGGGTTCGTGCGCTATGCTTTCATCGGCCTTGCCTTTGCGATCGGGCTGGCGGTGGAAATCCTCATCGCGGTCGGCGCCTGGTCGGCGGGGACGCTGAACCTGTCGGCCCGTATAGCGCCGATGCCGGATGATATGCCCAACATCCAGGCGATCGGGATGCTGCTCTATTCGCGCTACCTCTACGTATTTGAGGGCGCCGGGCTGGTGCTGCTGGTGGCGATGATCGGCGCGATCGTGCTGACCCACCGCGCCCGGGGCGGGGTGAAGCCCCAGAATATCGGTCGCCAGGTCGCGCGCCGCCCCCAGGACGCGACACGCAACACGCGGCCGCCGGTCGGCCAGGGGGTAGATCTGTGATCGGGCTGACGCACTACCTCGTCGTTGCCGCAATTTTGTTCGGGATGGGCGTGCTCGGCCTGATCGCCCACCGCAAAAATCTAATCGTCATGCTAATGGCGATCGAACTTATCCTGCTCGCTGTGAACCTCAACCTCGTCGCCTTCTCGGCGTTCCTCCACGATCTGGTGGGGCAGATATTCGCGATGTTCGTGCTGACCGTAGCCGCCGGCGAGGCGGCGATCGGGCTGGCCATCCTAGTCATCTATTTCCGCGGGCGCGGCACGATCGCGGTCGACGACGTCAACCGGATGAAGGGGTGATGGTAATCCTGTATTGTCATCCCGGCGAGGGCCGCGGTCGCGGCGTGATAAGTCGTTCCCTTGCCGCCGCCGGTCCCGGCCTGCGCCGGGGCGATAGCTGATGACGATCCAGTTCATCGTCTTCCTGCCGCTCCTGGCGGCGGCGATTGCTGGGCTAGCCAATCGCGCCATTGGCAATTTGCCGGCCAAGCTGATGACGACGGGCGCGCTGTTCTTGTCGTGCGCGATGAGCTGGCCGGTCTTCATCCATTATCTGGGCGGCGCGGACGCGACGGTCGCGCCGCTGTTCACGTGGATGAAGTCCGACGGCCTTGACGTGCAATGGGCGCTGCGCGTCGATGCGCTGACCGCGGTGATGCTGGTCGTCATCACCTCGGTCTCGGCGCTTGTCCATCTCTACAGCTGGGGCTATATGGAGGAGGATCCGGACCAGCCGCGATTCTTCGCCTATCTGTCGCTGTTCACCTTCGCGATGCTGATGCTGGTGACCGCCGATAATCTGGTCCAGATGTTCTTCGGCTGGGAGGGCGTCGGCCTCGCCAGCTACCTGCTGATCGGCTTCTGGTTCCGCAAGCCGTCGGCCAGCGCCGCTGCGATCAAGGCGTTCGTCGTCAACCGTGTCGGCGACCTGGGCTTCATGCTCGGCATCTTCGGCACTTTCCTAGTGTTCGGCACCGTGTCGATCCCCGAGATCCTGGCCGCGGCGCCCGGCATGGCCGGCAGCACAATCGGCTTTCTCGGCATGCGGCTGGATACGATGACGATATTGTGCCTGTTGCTGTTCGTGGGCGCGATGGGTAAGTCGGCGCAACTCGGCCTCCACACCTGGTTGCCCGATGCGATGGAAGGACCGACGCCGGTGTCGGCGCTGATCCACGCCGCGACGATGGTCACCGCGGGCGTGTTCATGGTCTGCCGCTTGTCGCCGATGTTCGAGACCAGCATGACCGCGCTGACCTTCGTCACCGGGATCGGTGCTGCAACCTGTATCTTCGCCGCGACGATCGGCACCGTCCAGACCGACATCAAGCGGGTCATCGCATATTCTACCTGTTCGCAGCTCGGCTACATGTTCTTCGCGGCGGGCTCCGGCGCATACGGCGCGGCGATGTTCCACCTGTTCACGCATGCCTTCTTCAAGGCACTGCTGTTTCTCGGCGCGGGCAGCGTGATCCACGCGATGCACCACGAGCAGGACATGCGATATTATGGCGGCCTGCGCAAATCGATCCCGATCACCTTCTGGGTGATGTTGCTCGGCACGCTGGCGATTACCGGCGTGGGCATTCCCGGCATCTTGGGCCTGCCGCAGATCGGCTTTGCCGGCTTCCACTCGAAGGATGGCATCCTGGAGCTGGCTTATGCCTCGGGGCGTGGGCAGGGGGCGTTCTGGGTGGGCGTTCTCGCCGCCTTGCTCACTAGCTTCTATTCGTGGCGGCTGATGTTCCTGACCTTCTGGGGCAAGCCGCGCTGGGCGCAGTCCGAGCATATCCGGCACGCGCTGCACGACGCGCACGGCCACGGCCATGACGATCACCACGCCGAAGCCGCCGGCCATGCCCCCGACGAGCATGCGCCAGGTCAGCACGAGCTGCCGGCCGGGAGCGGCGGCTATCACCCGCACGAGAGCCCATGGACGATGCTGGTGCCACTGGTGCTGCTCAGCCTGGGCGCGGTCGCGGCGGGCTTCGTGTTTCACGGCTTCTTCATCGAACCCGATGCCGGCGAGCGTTACTGGCGCGGCGCGATCGCGTTTAACGAGCATCTCTACCACGCCGCGCATGAGGTGCCGGTCTGGGTCAAGCTGTCGGCGACGATCGTGATGCTGCTGGGGCTCTTTACCGCGTGGATGACTTATATCCGCCATCCTGATTTCCCGGCCAAGTTCACCGAGATGTTCCGCATCCTGTACCGTTTCCTGCTCAACAAATGGTATTTCGATGAATTGTACGACCTGCTGTTCGTGAAGCCCGCCTTTGCCATAGGCCGGCTGTTCTGGCGGGCGGCGGACGAGGGCATCATCGATCGCTTTGGGCCCAACGGATCGGCTTGGGTCGTCTCGCTCGGAAGCCGCGTCGCCGGGCGCTTCCAGACCGGATATCTCTATACCTATGCGTTCGTCATGCTGGTCGGACTAACCGCTGCCGTCACCTGGGCGATGACGCGATGAGCGCGCTGATGCAGATCCTCCCCGGGACGGGGAGGTGGCAGTGCGCAGCGCTGACGAAAGGGGGGCTCCTCTCGTGCATCGCTTGTTACCGGCCCCCCTCCACCACGTTTGGCGTGGTCCCCCTCCCCGTGAAGGGCGAGGATTTATGACCGGCTTCCCGATCCTCTCGATCATGCTCGCCATCCCGATGGCGGCAGCGATCGCGTGCCTGTTCCTGGGCGCGAGTAACGCGCGGTGGCTGGCGCTTGCGGCGACACTGGTCGACCTCGCGCTCGGCGTCCTGCTCTGGGCCAATTTCGACATTGGCGGTGCGCAATGGCAGTTCGTCGAATATCAGCCGATCTTCGGCCGGTTCGGCTGGGCGCTCGGCATCGACGGCTTTGCGCTGCTGCTGATCGAGCTCAGCGTGTTCCTGATGCCGATCTGCATTGGCGCCAGCTGGAACGCCATCACCACTCGCGTGCCTGAATATATGGCGGCGTTCCTGCTGACCGAATTGTTGATGATCGGCACCTTCGCGGCGCAGGATTTGTTCCTGTTCTACGTCTTCTTCGAAGGCGGGCTGATCCCGATGTACTTGATCATCGGTATCTGGGGCGGCGCCAACCGGATCTACGCGAGCTATAAATTCTTCCTCTACACGCTGCTCGGATCGGTGCTGATGCTGATCGGAATGCTGTGGATGGCGCATGATGCCGGAACCACCAACATCCCCGCGCTGATGGCGCATGACTTTCCGGTTCAGGCGCAGACGTGGCTGTGGCTGGCATTCTTTGCCTCGTTTGCGGTCAAGATGCCGATGTGGCCGGTCCACACCTGGCTGCCCGACGCGCATGTCCAGGCGCCGACCGCGGGGTCGGTGATCCTGGCGGGCGTCTTGTTGAAGCTCGGCGGTTATGGTTTCCTGCGCTTTTCGCTGCCGATGTTTCCGCAGGCATCGGCCCAGCTGACTTGGCTGGTGTTCGCACTGTCGGCGGTGGCGGTGGTATACACCTCGTTGGTCGCCCTGGTGCAGGCGGACATGAAGAAGCTGATTGCCTATTCCTCGGTCGCGCACATGGCGATCGTGACGATCGGCCTGTTCGCGTTCAACCGCCAGGGGATCGAAGGCGGGATGATGGTGATGCTGGGCCACGGTCTGGTGTCGGGCGCGTTGTTCCTGTGCGTCGGCGTCATCTATGACCGCCTGCATACCCGCGAGATCGCGCGGTACGGCGGGCTGGCGATCAACATGCCGCGTTATGCGCTGTTCTTCATGCTGTTTACGATGGCGTCCGTCGGCCTGCCGGGCACGAGCAATTTCGTCGGCGAGTTCCTCAGCCTGGCCGGCACCTACCAGGTGTCGACGACGATCACGTTGCTGTGCACCACCGGCATCATCCTGGGCGCGGCCTATATGCTCTATCTCTATCGCCGCGTCGTGTTTGGCGAGATCAAGTCGGACGAGGTCGCGGCGATGGCCGACCTGTCGCCGCGTGAACTCGCCCTGCTGGCGCCGATCGCGGTGGTGGTGTTTTGGATGGGCGTCTATCCCGAAAGCTTTCTGGCACCGATGCGCAAGGATGTCGCGACGCTGGTGGCGCGCGCCGCGCCGACCGCCCCGGTGAGCGATTCGCGGCCGACCAGGGGCAGCGCGCTTGCGGCGAATACAGGGCAGGCGCGCTGATGGACTATTCCCGCTCGCTGATGGCGACCCTGCCCGAGCTTGTCCTGTCGCTGGGATCGCTGGCGCTGATGCTGGTCGCAGCCTGGGGCGGTAAGGCGTCGACCCGTGCGGTGGGCTGGGCGTCGGTGGTGGTGCTGGCGGGGGCGGGGATCGCGCTCATCGGACCGGCGTCTTATGCCGGTGAAGTGTTCCACGGCCTGTACCGTGCCGACGCCTTCGCCGCATTCGCCAAGGTGCTGATCTTCGCCGCCGCCGCGGTGTGCATCGTGATCGCACCGCGCTTCTTCGAGCAGGGCGACGGCGACAGCCTGCACCCCGAATATCCGGTGCTGATCCTGCTGTCCTCGGCGGGCATGGGGATGATGGTGTCGGCGGGCGACCTGCTGACGCTGTATGTCGGGCTCGAACTGCAGAGTCTCGCCGCTTATGTGCTGGCGAGCTTTATGCGGCGCGACCAGAGATCGGCCGAAGCGGGACTGAAATATTTCGTGCTGGGGGCGTTGGCGAGCGGCATCCTGCTTTATGGCGTCAGCCTGATATACGGCTTTTCGGGCACCACCCAGTTCACCGGCATCGCTATCGCTTATGCCGGCGGGCATTCACTCGGCTTGCTGTTTGGGCTGGTATTCGTGTTCACCGGCCTGGCGTTCAAGATGTCGGCGGTGCCGTTCCACATGTGGACTCCCGACGTCTATGAGGGCGCCCCGACCCCGGTGACGACGTTCTTCGCGTCTGCCCCAAAGGTCGCGGCGATGGCGCTGGGCGTGCGCGTGGCGACCCAGGCGATGGGCCCGGCGGCGCATGACTGGCGGCAGATCGTGATCTTCGCCAGCCTGGCGTCGATCATCTTCGGCGCGGTCGCAGCGATCGGGCAGAGCAATATCAAGCGGCTGCTGGCGTATTCGTCCATCAACAATGTCGGTTTCGCGCTGATCGGGCTGGCGGCCGGCACGCAGGAGGGCGTGGCGGCGGTCCTGTTCTACTTGACGATCTATATCGCGATGACGCTGGGCAGCTTCCTGGTCGTGCTCCAGATGCGCGGGCCCGACGGTGAGCCGGTCGAGGGCATCGCTAGCCTGGCGGGCCTGTCGCGCACGCGGCCGGGTCTCGCCGCCGCGCTGGCGATCTTCATGTTCAGCCTGGCCGGCATCCCACCGTTGCTCGGCTTCTTCGCCAAGCTGGCGGTGTTTGGCGCGGCGAGCGATGCCGGTTTCCTGTGGCTGGCGGTGATGGGCGCGATGGCGTCGGTGGTCGGCGCTTATTATTACCTTCGGATCGTCAAGACGATGTATTTCGACGATGCCGCCCCGGCCTTTGCCCCCACCGGCAGCCGCGTCGAGCAGGGACTGATCGCGGTCATAGCGCTGTTCATTTCGCCGGCCGGCTGGCCCGCGCTGTCGTGGATCGAGGCGTGGACCGGGGCGGCGGCGAGGTCGCTGTTCTGACCAGCATCCGCACGGTTGCCGAGACCGGCTCGACCAATGCCGACCTGATCGCGCTGGCCGCCAGCGGGCTGGAGGAGGGCGTGTGGCTGCGTGCTGAACGCCAAACCGCCGGGCGCGGTCGCCAGGGTCGCGCCTGGCGGTCGCCGTCCGGCAACCTCCACGCCAGCACGCTGGTCCGCCTGCGGCCGAGCGATCCCGCCGCCGCCGGCTTGGCGCTGGTCGCCGCCGTCGCCATCGAGGAAACGGTCGCCGCCTATCTGTCCGGCGCCATTCCCTCGGCCCTACCGGCGTTGCGGCTGAAGTGGCCCAACGACCTGCTGGTCGATGGCGCCAAGCTGTCCGGCATCCTGCTTGAACGCGCGGGCGACGCGGTGGTGATCGGCGTCGGCGCGAACCTGGCGCATCGTCCCGCCGACCTCGACCGGCCCGCGACCAGCCTCGCCGCGTTGGGCCTGGCGCTCGACCCGGAGACGTTTCTCGAAACCCTGGCCGCGGCGTTCGCCCGCTGGCTTACCTGCTGGCGGGGGGAGGGGATCGCCCCGGTCCGCCAGCGCTGGCTGGATCGGGCCTATCCGCGAGGCAGCGCGCTGACCGCTCGCCTGCCCGATGGCACCCGCATCGACGGTCTGTTCGACGGCCTGGACGGCAATGGCGCGCTCGTCCTGCGCCTGGCCGACGGTACGCGGCGCGTCATTCACGCCGGTGACATATTCCTGTTATGATCGCACCAGCAGGCACGAACGGTGGGGAATAACCAAAGGATGCTGCTCGCGATCGATGCCGGCAACACTAATGTCGTCTTCGCCCTGGTCGACGGCAAGTCGATCGTCGCGCGTTGGCGGATCGCGACCGACCCGCGCCGCACCGCGGACGAATATGCGGTATGGCTCAGCCAGTTGCTGGTGCTGGAGGGCTATGATCGCGCGCAGGTCTCGGGCGTGATCGTCGCCACCGTGGTGCCGCGCGCGACGCACAACCTTCAGGTCCTGGCGCAGAAATATTTTCAAACCCAGGCGGTGATCGCCGGCCAGCCGCCCGCCGAATGGGGCATGGCGATCGATGTCCAGGAGCCGCAGAGCCTGGGCGCCGACCGTGCGGTCAACGCGGTCGCCGCGCATGCGTTGCACGACGGCGACCTGATCGTGATCGATTTCGGTACCGCCAGCACGTTCGACTGGATCGATTATCGCGGTGCATATAAGGGGGGGATCATCGCCCCGGGCATCAACCTGTCGCTCGACGCACTGGTCAATGCCGCCGCCAAGCTGCCGCGCATCGCGATAGAGGCGCCGGCCGACCCAACGGTGATCGGCCGCGATACCGTCAGCCAGATGAACATCGGCATCTATTGGGGCTATATCGCGATGATCGAGGGGCTGGTCGCGCGGATGCGCGCGGAGGTAGGCCGCCCGGTCAAGGTGATCGCGACCGGCGGTCTGGCGACGTTGTTCGAGAAGAATACCGCTGTGTTCGACACGATCGAGCCCGATCTGACGATTCAGGGATTGGCGATGATGTGGGAACGGGTGACGGTGCGATAGCCGTCGCCTGGGATGAAACGGGGCCGCGCGGCGCCATATAGGATGATCGGGCCATTGCTGTGATGATGATGAAGGATGTGAATTGATTCCAGGTAACGAACTGCTTTTCCTCGCGCTCGGCGGATCGGGCGAAATCGGGATGAACGTCAATCTCTATGGCTGCCAGGGCAAATGGCTGATGGTCGACATGGGCGTGACTTTCGCCGACCCGGCCTATCCCGGCATCGACCTGATCCTGCCCGACCTGCAATTCATCGAGGAGCGGCGCGACGATCTGGTCGGCATCGTGCTGACCCATGGCCATGAGGATCATATCGGCGCGTTGCCCTATCTGGCCGACGAGCTTGGCGTGCCGCTCTATGCAACCAGGTTCACCGCGGGGCTGATCCGGGGCAAGCTGGACGAAGAAGGCATTGCCGACCGCGTCAAGCTCAAGGTGATCGCGCCCGGTGAGCATGTCGCGCTAAAGCCGTTCGGGCTGACCTTCGTGCCCCTGGCGCATTCGATTCCCGAGGCCAATGCGTTGCTGATCGATACGCCGCACGGCAAGGTGTTCCACACCGGCGACTGGAAGCTCGACGCCGACCCGGTGCTCGGAAAGCCGTCGACCCCAGAGCAGCTGGCCGTGATCGGCGACGATGGCGTACTGGCCCTGGTGTGTGATTCGACCAACGTGTTTAACGCCAATGCCTCGGGCAGCGAGGCTAGCGTGCTGGCCGGGCTGACCGATGTAATTGCCGCGGCAAAGGGCCGGGTGGCCGTCACCACCTTTGCCTCCAATGCCGCGCGGTTGCAGACGCTCGGCGAAGTGGCGAAGGCCACCGGGCGGCGGGTCTGCGTCGCCGGGCGCTCGCTGGACCGGATCCTCGGCGTGGCGCGCGCGACCGGTTATCTGCGCGACTTTCCCGATCCGGTGGCGCCCGACGCGGCGATGGCTATGGCCGGTCGCGACGTGCTGGTGATCGCCACCGGCGGCCAGGGCGAAACACGCGCCGCGCTCGGCCGCATGGCGGAGGGGACGCACCCGATCAAGCTGGTCGACGGCGACACCGTGATCTTCTCGTCCAAGCAAATTCCCGGCAACGAGCTGGCGATCGGCCGCATCCAGAACCAGCTGGCCGCCAAGGGCGTGAAGATGGTGACCGAAAGCCAGGCGCACGTTCACGTCTCCGGCCATCCCGGCCGCCCCGAGCTGAAATCGATGTACGGGTGGATCAGGCCCGATATGCTGATCCCGGTTCATGGCGAAATGCGCCACATGATGGAGCAGGCGCGGCTCGGGCTTGCCGAGGGCATTCCGGCGGCGCTGGTCCAGACCGACGGCGACATCGTCCGCCTCGCACCCAACGGCCCCGTCAAGATCGGCAACGCGCCGGTCGGGCGGCTGATGCTCGACGGCGACGTCATCCTGCCCGCAGACGGCGCGACGATGAACGAGCGGCGGCGGCTGGCGGCCCATGGCCTAGTGGCGGTAGCGATCGCGCTGGGGCGTGACGGCCGGCTGATCGGGCGTCCGGTGATCCGGCTGGAGGGCGTGCCGATCGAGCAGGATCGCCAGCCGTTCCTCGACGAAGCCGGCGCTGCCGCCGTCGATGCTGTCAAAAGCGGGCGGCACGATATCGAGCGGCTGCGGGAGGACGTGCGGCTGGCGGTGCGGCGTGTGGCGACCCGCTGGACCGGCAAGAAGCCGGTGGTCGACGTGCTGCTGATCGAGGGCTGAGGGCAGATGCGCTGGACCTCTGCGCTGGCGATCTACCTGCTGTTCTGGTCGTTCTCGGTGTTTTTGATCCTGCCGTTCGGCGTTCGGACAACGCGTGAGGCAGGCGGCGATCCGATACCGGGCCAAGCGGAAAGCGCGCCGCACGAGTTCAGCATGAAACGCACCGCGCTGCGCGTGACGATCGTCGCCACATTGCTCTGGGGGCTGTTCCTGCTCAACTACGAATTCGGCTGGATTACACCCGACATGATCGACTTTTTCGACCCGATGAACAAGGTCGTCGGCTGATGGGCCACGTCAGCGCAGGCGTTCGATCGCCTGGGCCAGCGCGACGTACAGTTTGCCCATGTCGGACGACAGCAACGTGACGCTCAGCGGCCCAGCATCGCGTTGTGCCAGCACGCCGCGCAGCATCGCCTCGAAATCGTGGATATAGCGGTTGATCACCTCGCGTTGGGCATCGTCATGCCGGTAGGCATCGAGGATCTGGCGCGCCTGTGGAGGATCGAGCAGCCGTACCGCCCGCCGCGTGAACGCCCCGCGATCGCCCTTGAGATAGGCCGACCAGGCCGCGTCGGAAACATCGGTCGAATAGATCCGCGTCAGGTCGATCGCCGCCGAATTCAGCCCCTCGATCAGCAAGGTCGCGCGGCGCGCGAAACCGTCCTGTTCGGCCGCTTCGCGCTCGGTGCGTGCCTCGGCTATCCGGCTGTCGATCGCCGAGCTCGACTCGACGATCGCGAGCAACTGGTCATTGATCCGCTCCGAGGCACGCGCGGCCGATGTCGTCGCCGCTTGCGCCGCCGTATCGATCGCCGCCAGATGATCCTCGACCACGCTGCCGATCGCCTCGGTCACTGCCCGGCCGCTCGCCGCGCCCAACGCGGTCGCGGCATCGGGGATGACCCGGTCCAGCGCCTGGCGCGCGTGCTCGGCGGCGGCACTGGCGGTGTCGCGGACGCGCAGCAGCCCGTCGAGCAGGCGCGGCGCTGCCTCTTCGACGAATCGCCGTGCCGACCCGCCGCTGTCTTCGATGCTGCGTCCGACCGCCTCGATCTCACTGCGCTTGGCAGCCAGCGCGGCGGCCAGGTGGTCCAGCGCGGCGCGCTGGTCGGCGATCACCTGGGCAACCGCCTGGACGGTGTCGCGGGCGGCGGTGCCGGTGCCAAGCAGCGATTCGATGTCCGGCCTGGTCCGCGCGGCGATCTCGCCGCTGGCGGCGACATGCGCGTCTAGCCGCTGCATCGCGGCGGGGAGCGTCTCGTCGATCTCGCGCGCCGCTGCGTCTAGTGCCACGACCAGCCGGTCGGTGGTCTCGATCATCGCGCGTGCCGCCATGTCGCCTTGCCCCAGCACGCGGCTGGCGGTCCCGGCGGAGGCACCTAGCGTGTCGATGGCGCCGGCAAGCGCGCGCGTCTGATCGGCGCCGGCCGCGTTCAGCAAATCGAGTCGCGATGCCACACGGTCGACCGTGGCGTCAATCGCGGCGATCCGCTCGGTGAGCGCGGCGACGCTATCGGTCGCCGCCCGCGACAGCGAGGCCTGGTGCGTCGACAACATCGCCAGAATCGCGTCGCCCTGGACGATGATTCCTTTATGCGCTTCCTCGATTGCGCCGGCAGTCCGGCCGAGCAGGCTGTCGACCGTCTTGCTCATCGTCGCCGATACACCCTCCAGCCGGGCGCCGGCGGTCTCGCTCGTCGCCTCCATGCGCTGGATATGCGCGGCGAGCCGTTGCGCGGCACCGCTGGTCAGCGCGTCGGCTTCCTTGCCGCGTTCGGCCAGCGCCACGACTTGCGCGTCGAGCGCGGCGGCGCGTTCGGCCGCCACCATCCCGGTGGCGTCGAGCCGTTCGGCGAGAGCGATGGTCTCGGCATGCGCCTTGGGCAGGGTTGCGATCAGCGTATCCAGCCGGGATTCGGCGGCGTCCGACGCGGCCTCGATCCGTTTAGATTGTGCCTCGGCCTCGGTAATCCGGGAGGCGATGGCGGTGGAGGCAGCGCCGAGCTGATCGGCGGCCGAGCCGGTCACCGCCATCATGCTCGTCACCTGGTCGGCAAGTGCCTCGCGGTTGACCGCAATGGTTTGTGCCATCGCCCCGATGACGCGTTCGAGCCGGGCCGCCTCGTCGCGCATCGCGCCGGCAGTCCGGCCGAAGCGGCGCGCCTCGGCATGGCTCGACCGCATTATTATCAGCCAGCCGATGCCGATCAGCGCCAGCGGCGCGGCGAACGCGGCGGCGAGCTGGGCGAGCGCCAGCGGCGCTGGGAATCCCCGCAGCGCCGGCGCCACGTAGATCGCCAGCGCAACCACCCAGCCGGCCGCCAAGACAAGGGCGATCGTAGCTAGCAGGCGGTGCCCGTCCCCCGGCTCTTGCTCGTATTCCTCGGCGTCGCTGTCGATCGACGGAGGAGTCAGCCTTTCGCTGTTCGCGCCCGGCCGCAGATCGACGATGCGTGAACCCCCGTTCATAAATAGCAGTTTACCACGTTTCGACGATCGACAAAGCCAATATGCAACCCTTCCTTAAATCTGTGATCTTAGCGCTACCATATGGCTTATGATCCTGGGGCGATCGATGCGACACTGGCGGCAGCGGTTGGCGATGAGCCGATGCTGATCGCCGAACTGCGCGAGGCGTTCGTCGATAGCGCCCAGCGAGCGATCGCCGTGCTGGACAATGCCGCCAACGAGAACGACTGGCGTCTGGGCGTGGCCCGGTTGCGGGGGCTGGCCGCCAGTTTTGGCGCGGTCCGCCTGATGAGCCTTGCCGTCGACGCGGCGGATACCCCCGGCGACAAGGCGGTCCTCGTTCGCCTGCGCCGAGCGGTGGCACGACTTTAGGGATTGGATAACGAGCCAGGCGAGTCGTCCTTTGCCAAGACAGGCATGACCGCTTAAGCGCACAAGGATGCTTGCCGGGCTGCTATTCGCCACCGCCGACGCCACCGACCGCCCGGATACGTTGGGTGCCACCCTGCTGATTGGCGGCGTGACGCTGATCGAATACCAGGCCCGGTTGTTGGTCGCGGCCGGTGTGTCGCAGATAATCGTGGTCGTCGCGCGGCTGACGCCTGAGCTGCTGGGCGCTATCAACCGGCTCGGTCGGCGGGGTGTCGCTGTCGATTCAGTCCGCAGTCCGGCGGAGGCAATCGCCAGGCTGCATCCGCTCGCCCGGATCATATGGCTGGCCGACGGACTGGTGACGACCGCCCCGATCGTCGCGACGCTCGCCATGCGCGACCACGACGCCCTGCTGGTGGTCGCCGCCGACGTGGCCCTGCCGGGGATAGAACGGATCGGCGCAGATACCGGTTGGGCAGGCGCGGCAACGATCGATCCGCAACGCATTGCCGAGGTTGCCCGCATGCCCTGCGACTATGATTTCCCCGCGACGTTGTTGCGCGTGACAGCCCAACGCGCCCCTGAGCAGATCAGGCTGCCCGCCGCCGCCCGCCGGGAGGGTCATGGCATTGAGCGCGATTCGCGCGCGCTGGCGTCCAAGGGTCGTGCGGCGTTGGTCGCGGCTTTAGGCACCCGCACCGGATGGGTCGATCGGTTCCTGCTGGCCCCCCTGGCACGACTTGTCCTGCCGCCGCTGGTCGAGCGCGGCGTGCCGGCTCTGGGCCTGGCGACCGCCGGTGGGGTGATGGCGCTGATAGCCCTGGTCGTGCTGGCGACAGGTTGGGCGGTCGCGGGTCTGTTGACGATGATCGCCGCGACCGCCGCGCTAGCGCTGGCCGACGTGCTGGCGTGGCTGCGTGATGATCGCACGTTGGGTCTGGCGATCGGCTGGGCGATCCTGATCGAGGTTGCGATGACGATCCTGCTCGTCGGCCGGCTGATGATGACGGACGAGGCGATGCTGTTGGCGGGAGCAGCGGTAATCAATGGCGGGCTGGCCGAGCGCGCGGCGCAGCCCGCCCGGCGCCGCTGGTGGTGGGCAGAGCCGATCGCGTACCCGCTGGTGCTCCTTGTGCCGGTGATCGCCGGGCAGACGACGCTGGGCCTTGCATTTGTTGCCATCTATGCGACCGTAACCTTGGCCGCTGCGATCGAGAGCCTGCGGCCGACGCCGACGTCTGCCCGCTAGTCCTGCGCGACAAGAACAGCTAACGTCAAATTAACAACGCAATCGTAAGATCCCGGGCATGTCGATCGGACTTGGCGACATGGATGACGGCGTTCGCGACGACGCCAGTCTGCTGCTCGCGCGCGCGGCGGCCCGGCAGGGTCGTGCCGAACAGGGCTTGGGCCACGCAATCGACGATTTCCTGCTGCCGACGGAGTTCCGGCTGGACGATCGCAGCCGCGCCGCGCTGCATGCGACCCTGTCGGCGATGGTCGCCGCGGTTGAGGGTGACGTGCGCCGTCACGCCGCGCGGCTGCTCGTTGCGCGCAACGAACCCGAACTTGCCGAGGCGATCCGAGCGGGCGACGGCGTACTCGACCGGTTGCTGGGCGCGCACCTCTTGCACGAGGGCGAATTGATGCGCGAGCTGCTCGCGCGGACCCGGCTCGACCTGCTCGCCGACACCCTTCCCCTGACCTCCCCGGACGACGTCTCCACCGCCAGCTTGCTGGCCCGGTTGAGCATTCTAGCCGACAATGCGGTGGCCGGCGCGACAGTCGCGCTGATGGCCGCCGACATTCGGCGACGTGGCTTCCGAGAGACCGGCCGCCTGACGCTGACTGAACTTCCCGCCCAATTGCACTACCGGCTGGTCTGGTGGGTGGCGGCGGCGATCAGCCAAGTTACGCCACCCGGCGACGACCATCCAGCAGCAATCAGCTGGGCGATCGGGGAGGCGGCGTTGCGCGCGATCGCCGTTCATGATGACGGCGACCGGCTGGAAGCGGCAGCGATCCGGCTCGCTACGGCTATCGACGCGCATGCCGATGAGCGTCCGGCGTTGCTCGCCGAGGCGCTGGCGGCGCGTCAGATCCACCTGTTCGTGGCTGTGCTGGCGCAGGGGCTGGCAATCGATTCCACGGCGATCCGCGATCTGGTGATCGATGAGGATGGCGATCGGCTGTGGCTCGCGCTGCGGGCGATTGACCTCGATCGGATGACCATCGCGCGGATCGGGCTGGCGCTCGCGGAGGCCGATCCGCGGCGTGGCGTCGATCGGTTCGCCGACCTGCTCGACACGATCATCGGGATTCCGCCAGAAGCGGCTCGGGCCGTGCTGGCCCCGTTGCGGCTGCCCGCCGACTTTCGTGCCGCGCTGGCCATTCTGGGTAAGGCTCGGTGAACGCGGCCGATGATACCGTGTCGGCGCCGGTCCGTGGTCTGGTCGACCAGGACGGAAGGCTGGTCGAGGCCGACCCGCGCCTGGCCGACCTGAATATCCGGAACGGCGGCACGGTCGGGACGACATTTGCGGTGCCGCAGATTGCCGTGCTCGCGCGACTGGCCCAGCGGCTCGGCATCGTCGTGTCACGCACGGTTCGCGTCGCGGAAGGGCAGGACGAGGTTGAATTGTGGATCCGCGCGCTGCCGGAAAGGGAGGGCGTACGGCTCGAAGTGAGCGGCTGGTCGCAATGTCCGCCGTGGCGGTCGCGTGCAGATCCGGTAACCGTCGAACGGGATTTCATCCGTCACGAGGCCGACTGGACCTGGGAGAGCGACACGACGCTACGGTTGACGATGGTCGGCCCGCAGGCGGCGGCTCATGGGATCGAGCCGGGCAAGGCGCTGGGCAAGCCGCTGACCGACTTGGTCACGCTTAACCGGGATGCGGCAGGCGGCCTGCCGCTGCTGTCGGCGCTGGCCTTTCACCGCCGGGTGCGCGACCAGCAGGCCATCGTACGGGCGACCGGCGCGCGCGTCATACTCTTTGCGACGCCGCTGCTCGATCCCGCCGGCGGCTTTGCTGGGTTCGCCGGTGGGTGCCGGCTTGTGTCACTCGTCATGACGCCGGACGTTATCGATACGGTCCGCGATGGGTTCAGCAGCCGGCTTGATCGCGCTCTGCGCGCTCCGCTTGCCCGAATCGTCGCCAATGCCGACAGCATCGCAGCGCAGGTCGACGGGCCGGTGCGGCAGGATTACGCCGACTATGCCGCCGACATCGCCACCGCCGGCCGGCACCTGATGGCACTAGTCGACGATCTCGTTGACCTGCGGGCGATAGAACGCCCGGATTTTGCACCCGCGCTAGAGCAGATCGACCTAGCCGATGTCGGCCGGCGCGCGGCCGGCCTGTTGAGCGTCCGCGCCGGCGATCGAGGCATCCACATTGACCGGCCAGGTGATGCCGACCGACTCCCCGCCACCGGCGAGTTCAGGCGCGTTCTGCAGATCCTCATCAACCTGATCGGCAATGCGGTGCGCTTTTCGCCCGATGGCGGCATGGTATGGGTTCTTACCCAGCGTGCCGGAGACCGCGCAGTGGTCATCGTCGCCGACCAGGGACCCGGCATTGCCGAGGCCGACCAGATGCGGATTTTCGAGAAGTTCGAGCGGATCGATCCCGCTGAGCCGGGGGGCAGCGGGTTGGGCCTATATATCGCCCGCCGCCTGGCGAGGGCGATGGGAGGAGACGTGACAGTCGATTCGGCGCCGGGACAGGGGGCCCGGTTCCTGCTGAGCCTGCCGGTACGAGGGACTTAAGCGGGTAGCTTCTAGCCCAGGCGCCTACCCCATCGGAACAGCCCCACGCCGACCGCCATCAGCAGCGCCCCCCATAGCATCCAGATGCGCTGATCGAGCATGAAGCTGGACGCGGGCCAGCGGACAATGCCGGCGCCTTGCAGGAACCACAACGTGCCCATTGCAAAGCCTAGCAGGCCAACAATGGTGAGAAGGACGCGCATCAACGTTCGCCCAGCGGAACATAAGCTCGTTGCGTGGGACCGGTATAAAGCTGACGCGGACGCCCGATCTTCTGCGCCGGGTCGCTGATCATCTCGTTCCATTGCGCGACCCAGCCGACGGTACGGGCCAGCGCGAACAGCACGGTGAACATCGTCGTCGGGAAACCGATCGCCGACAGGATCACCCCCGAATAGAAGTCGACGTTCGGAAACAGCTTCTTATCGATGAAGTAGGGATCGTTGAGCGCCAGATTTTCCAGTTCCAGCGCCACGTCGAATATTGGGTCGCTGACTTTCAGCGTGTCGAACACCTCGCGCACCGTCTGCTGCATCACCGTCGCGCGGGGATCATAATTCTTGTATACCCGGTGACCGAAGCCCATCAGACGGAACGGATCGTTCTTGTCCTTCGCGCGTGCCAGATATTCGGGGATTCGGTCGACCGTTCCGATCTCGCGCAGCATGTTGAGCGCGGCCTCGTTGGCGCCGCCATGTGCCGGACCCCATAGGCAGGCAATGCCCGCGGCGATGCACGCAAAAGGATTGGCCCCCGACGATCCGGCTAGGCGCACGGTTGACGTCGACGCATTCTGCTCGTGATCGGCGTGGAGGATGAAGATCCTGTCCATCGCCTTTTCTATTACCGGATTCACTTCATAGGGCTCAGCCGGCACACCGAACGTCATGCGCAGGAAATTGCCGGTGTAGCTCAACGAATTGTCGGGATATAGGAACGGCTGACCCATCGCATATTTGTATGCCATCGCTGCGATCGTCGGCATCTTGGCGATCAGCCTATGGCTGGCGATCATCCGCTGGTGCGAATCGTTGATGTCGGTCGAATCGTGATAGAAGGCCGACAGCGCGCCGACCACGCCGCACATGATGGCCATCGGATGCGCGTCGCGACGGAATCCGCGGAAGAACGAGGCTAGCTGCTCGTGCAGCATCGTATGGCGGCTGATCGTCCAGCTGAACTTCTCGAGATCTCCCTGCGACGGCAGCTCGCCGTTTAGCAGCAAGTAACATACTTCCATGAAGCTGGAATGTTCGGCGAGCTGGCCGATCGGATAGCCACGATGGAGCAGGATGCCTTCGTCGCCATCGATATAGGTCAGCGCCGACTCACAACTGGCAGTCGAGGTGAACCCCGGATCATAGGTGAACATGCCGGTATCCGCGTAAAGCTTGCGGATATCGATGACATCGGGACCGACCGATCCCGCCAGGATCTTGTAGTCGTTGGTGCCAAGATTAATGGTGGGCGTTTCGGTCATCAAACCTGCCTTTCGTATGCGGTTTTCAGCGTCATCCGGTCGGCGATGCGACCCAGGCTTTCGTCGCGGCCGAGCAGGACGAGCACATCGAAGATGCCCGGAGACATCCTCTTGCCGGTGAGGGCGGCGCGCAGCGGTTGAGCGACCTGGCCCAGCTTCACCCCGGCTTCGTCCGCCACCCGCCTGACCACAGCCTCGAGCGTCTCCGTATCCCAGCCGTCGGCGGCGTCAAGCGCGCTGTGGAGCCGGTCGAGCAGCGTGACGGCTTCACCGCCCAGCAATGGCACGGCATCGGCGTCGACCGGTAGCGGGCGGTGCGCGAACAGGAAGCCCGCGCCAATGGTCAGGTCGGTCAGCGACGCCGCGCGGACCTTCAATACCGGCATCGCCCGGCATAGCAGGTCGAGCCGTTCTGCGGTGAGCTCCAGCGGCAGGCGCAGCGCGACCAGATCGGCCAGCCGCGCGTCGTCGGCGGCGCGTAGATAATGGCCGTTAAGGTTTTCGAGTTTTTTCAGGTCGAACCGACTGGGCGATTTTCCGACGCCGGCGAGGTCAAACCACGCAATTGCCTGCGCACGGTCGATGATTTCGACGTCGCCATGCCCCCAGCCGAGCCGGAGCAGGTAATTGCCCAGCGCTTCGGGCAGGATACCGAGAGCGTCGCGATAGGCATCGACCCCCAGCGCGCCGTGACGCTTGGACAGCTTGGCGCCATCCGATCCGTGGATCAGGGGGATATGCGCATAGGTCGGCGCCGGCCAGCCCATCGCGCGGATGATCGGCAGCTGGCGAAAGGCGTTGTTGAGGTGATCGTCGCCGCGAATCACGTGCGTCACGCCCATGTCGTGATCGTCGACCACCACCGCCAGCATGTAGGTCGGCGTGCCGTCCGAGCGGAGCAGGACGAGATCGTCCAGCTCGCCATTCTGGACCGTGACCGGACCCTGGACGAGATCGTCGATCGTCGTCGTGCCGGCCATCGGCGCCCTCAGCCGGACGACGTGCGGCGCGGCCGGATCGCCGTCGTCACGCTCGCGCCATGGCGAGCGGATGCGCAGCGGCCGCCTGGCCGCCTCGGCCTCGGCGCGCATCCGGGCGAGCTCGTCATGGGTCAGGTAACAGCGATAGGCGGCGCCCCGCTCGACCATCTCGGCCGCGACCGCGGCGTGCCGGCCGGCACGGGCGAACTGGTAGATTTCGGGCCCGTCCCAGTCCAGCGCCAGCCAGCGCATCCCGTCGAGGATGGCGTCAATCGCGGGTTGGGTCGACCGCGCGCGGTCGGTATCCTCGATCCGGAGCAGGAAGCGACCGCCATGATGCCGCGCGAACAGCAAGTTGAACAACGCCGTGCGCGCCCCGCCAATATGCAGGAAGCCGGTGGGCGACGGGGCAAACCGGGTGACGACGGTGGCGATGGGCGCGTCGGCATTGTCCGACTCCGGATCAGAACTTGCGCCCAACCGCGCGTGCTCCCAAGCTGGATGACTGATGGCGACGATAGCCGCCCATGCTCCTAGCACGCACCAGCCGCGGCTTCAAACCGGCGCGCGACGGCTGGGGAAGGCGCGTGCGTGGATCGAGACCTGGCTTGAGGCCGAACGCGATCAATTGCCGCTATGGCTGCCGGTGGCGCTGGGCGCGGGGACCACCGCCTGGTTCCAGCTCCCCGGACCGACCCAGTGGCTGGCGGCGCTGCTGCTGCTCGCGGCGGTCGCCTCGGCGGCGACGGCGCTGGGGCAACAGGGGCGGGCGGGCCGGGCGGTGGCGGCGGGTGCGGTGGTCGCCGCGGCGGGGCTGACGCTGGCATGGGTTCGCGCCGAGCGGGTCGCCGCGCCGGTCCTGTCGCGCCCCGCCATCGTCGCGATGACCGCCAAGGTCATCGCCGTCGAAACGCTGCCGGCGCGCGAACTGGTGCGCGTGCGGCTGGCGCCGATGGCGGTGAATACCGGACCCGCCGGAGCCGGGCGCGACGCGCGACCCGCGCCGATCGTCCCGCCCGCGATCCGGATCAACCTTGCCCAGGAGGATGCGCCCGCCGGCCTAGGCGTCGGCGCGGTCGTCAGCTTGCGGGTCCGGTTGATGCCGCCGCCCGAGCCGGCGGTGCCCGGTGCCTATGACTATGCACGCGTCGCCTGGTTCGACGGCATCGGCGCGACCGGGCGCGGGCTGGCACCGGTGCGGGTGATCGCCGCCGGCCCGGGCGGCGGCGACGTTCGTGCGGCCCTGTCGCGGCATATCCAGGCGATGGCCCCGGGCAGCGCGGGCGGCATCGCCTCGGCCTTGGTGACCGGCGACGAAGGGGCGATCGCCGAGGACGATGCCGATGCGATGCGGCGGTCGGGCCTTGCCCACCTGCTGTCGGTCAGCGGGCTGCACATCACCGCCGTCGTTACCGCGACGATCGTGCTGGTCACGCGTCTGCTCGCCTTGTTTCCTGCGGTCGCATTGCGCGTGCGCGTGCCGATGGCGGCGGCGGGGGCGGGCGCGGCGGCGGCGATCGGCTATACGCTGCTCACCGGATCGCAGGTGCCGACGATGCGGTCGTGCATCGCCGCGTTGCTGGTGCTGGCGGCGCTGTCGATCGGGCGCGAGGCGATCACGCTGCGGCTGGTGGCGGCGGGGGCATTCGTCGTGCTGCTGGTCTGGCCCGACGCGCTGGCCGGTCCCAGCTTCCAGCTGTCCTTTGCCGCAGTCACCGCGATCGTCGCGCTGCACGAAGCGCCGGCGGTGCGCAGCTGGTTTGCCGCCCGCGACGAGCCGCTGGCGCGGCGGATGGCGCGCCATGTGGCATCGTTGCTGCTGACCGGCATGGTGGTCGAGGCGGCGCTGGCGCCGATCGCGCTCTATCATTTCCACAAGGCGGGATTGTATGGCGCGCTGGCCAATATCATCGCCATTCCGCTGACCACCTTCGTCATCATGCCCGCCGAGGCGTTGGCGCTGGCGGCGGACGCGGTCGGCATCGGCGCGCCGTTCTGGTGGGTGACGCGGCTTGCCCTGGCGTTGCTGCTGTGGATCGCGCACATGGCCTCTGGCGCGGCGGGGTCCCTGGCCATGCTGCCGGCGATGCCCAATGGTGCTTTTGGCCTGATGGCCGCGGGCGCCTTGTGGCTTGGCCTGTGGCGCACGCGTCTGCGGACGGCGGGGCTGATCCCGCTGCTGATCGGCGCGTTATGGGCGTTGGCGACGCCGCCGCCCGATCTGATCGTCACCGGCGACGGCCGACACCTCGCCATCCGCACCGCGCACGGCGGGCTGGTCCTGCTGCGCGATCGCGCCGGCGACTATACGCGATCGACGCTGGCGGAGAATGCCGGAGTCGACGGCGAGCCGCTGGCGCTCGACAGCCAGCCGTTCGCGCGATGCAGCCGTGACCTGTGCCTGGCCGACATCCGGCGCGGCGGAGGACGCTGGCGCATCGTCGCGACGCGCAGTGCGTACCAATTGCCGGCCGCCGCGCTGATCGCGGCGTGTCGCGGCGCCGACATCGTCGTCAGCGACCGCCGGTTGCCGCGCGGCTGCACCCCGCGCTGGCTGCGGCTCGATGCGCCGGTCCTGCGTCGTACCGGCGGTATCGCGATCACCCTGGACAGCCGGCGGATCGCGACTGTACGCACCTCCGGCGACCGCCATCCGTGGCGCGCCGATGTCGTCAGTCGTAGCGCCGCAACAAGCCGGCAAGCCGCCCCTGAACGCGAACCTGGGCGGGGGCGTAACGCTGAGGATCGTAGGCGCGGTTGGCCGGATCGAGCCGGATCATCGCGCCCTCGCGGCGGAAATATTTGAGCGTCGCCTCGCTATCCTCGACCAGCGCGACGACGATCTGCCCGTCGCGCGCGACGTCGGTGCGCCGGATCAGCGCGAAATCGCCGTCGAGGATGCCCGCTTCGACCATAGAATCGCCGGCCACTTCCAGAGCATAATGTTCGCCGCCGCCGAGCAACGCCGCGGGAACGGCCAGCATCGACTGCCCCTCGAAAGCCTCGATCGGGACACCCGCGGCGATCCGGCCGTGCAGCGGGATCTCGATCACGTCGTTGGCGGGTTCGGGCGTCGCGCGGACATTGGCCGCCTTCGCCTTCGCCGCGCGGGCCGGCTCCGCGCGTTCGGGCATCTTGATGACTTCAAGCGCGCGCGCGCGATTGGGCAGGCGGCGCAGAAACTGCCGCTCCTCCAATGCGCTGATCAGGCGGTGGACGCCCGATTTCGACTTCAGGTCAAGCGCCTCCTTCATCTCCTCGAACGATGGCGAGACACCGGTTTCGGCCAGCCGATCGTTGATGAAGCAAATCAGTTCATGCTGCTTGCGGGTGAGCATATGTTCCTCCGTTCAGAACAGACGTGGAACCAATATGGAACGATGTTGGAGAAGTCAAGCGATCGGCAGGATCTCTATCATGTCGCCGATCACGGCGGCGGGTGCATGCGGCGCGCGCGCGATCAGGCAATCGCTGGCGGCCAGCGTCGCGAGCATCGAGCTGTCCTGGATCGGCGCCCAGACCACCCCGCCATCGTGGCGCGTGGCGCGCAGATAATCCTGGCGATGGTCGTTGGCCGGCAGCGGTGCGAGCAGCGCAGCCCGAATGGTATGTGGCAGCGGATCGCGTGCCCCCGCCATCATCGCGATCAGGGGGCGCAGGAACAGGGTCGCGGTGACGAACGCCGATACCGGATTGCCCGGCAGCCCGAGCATTATCGTATCGCCCAACCGCCCGGCGAGCATCGGCTTGCCGGGGCGCAGCGCGAGCCGCCAGAAGTCGATGTCGCCCCCCGCAGCGATCAGCGCCGGCCGCACCAGATCATGGTCGCCGACCGACGCCCCGCCGGTGGTGACGACGATGTCGGCCTGGGCGCCTGTGAATGCCACAACCAGCGCCTCAAGGCGGTCGGGGATGATGCCCAATTGGGTTATCGCCACGGGCAGGTCGGCGAGCATTGCCGCCAGCATCGCGCTGTTGCTCTCGGGCAGGGCCAGCGGATCGGCAGGAGCGCCGGGCGCAACCAGTTCGTCTCCGGTAGCGAGGATCGCGACCCGGATCGGGCGATTGACCGCGAGCGTGCCGTGACCCGCGGTCGCCGCCAGCGCGACGCGCGCCGGGGTAAGCCGTTCGCCGGCGGCGATCAGGACGGCGCCGGCGGTGAAATCCAGGCCCTTCAGCCGCACGTTCGCACCCTGGCGCGCGGGGCCGCCGCCGGCCAGTGCCAGCGTCTCGCCGTCGCGTGCGGCTTGCTCCTGGACCAGCACGGTATCGGCGCCGGCCGGCATCGCCGCGCCGGTGAAGATCCGCGTCGCCTCGCCCGTCGCGACCATTCCCCCCATCGGTCGACCCGCCGCGCTTTCGCCGACCAGCCGCCACGGGCCGGGCAGGTCGTCGAAGCGGATCGCATAGCCGTCCATCGCCGACAGATCGGTGCCGGGCTGGTCACGTCGCGCCGCGACCGGCCCGGCCGCCCAGCGTCCCGCGGCGTGCGCCAGCGCCACCTGTTCGCTATCGACGCGCCGCGCCATCGCGAACAGCCGCGACTGCGCCTCGTCGACCGGAAGAAGGCCGGTCATGGCTTGCGCAGGTGCTGGAAAGCGCGGAACGTCACCGAGATGTCTTGCCTTTCACCCGCGCGTCCAGTCGCCCGACCTGCCGCCGCTCTTGGCCTCCAGCCTGACGTCACCGATCGTCATCGCCCGGTCGATCGCCTTGGCCATGTCGTAGATCGTGAGCAGCGCGACCGAAACGGCGATCATCGCCTCCATCTCGACGCCGGTCTTGCCGGTGGTGGTGACAGTGGCGGTGACCGTCACGCCGCCTGCGTCGGGGATCAGCTCGACTGCGGCGCTGGTGATCGGCAGCGGGTGGCAGAGCGGGATGAGGTCACCGGTGCGCTTGGCCGCCATGATCCCGGCGACGCGCGCGACGGCCAGGACGTCGCCCTTTGCCACCCCGGCCTCGCGGATCGCCGCGGCCGCCGCGGGCGACATGGTGATGCGGCCGGTGGCGACGGCCCGGCGCGGCGTATCGGGCTTGGCCGAGACATCGACCATCCTCGCCGCGCCACGCGCATCGAGATGGGTAAGCTCATCCACCAAGCAGCTCGCGGGTTGCCGCCTCGATGTCTGGCGCGCGCATCAGCGCCTCGCCGACCAGGAAGCAGCGGATGCCCCGTGCCGCCATCGCGTCCAGCTCGGCGCGGGTCGACAGGCCGCTTTCGGCGACGAAGGTGCATCCCGCGGGCGCGCGCCCGACCAGGTCATAGGTGCGCTGGAAGCTGACCGAAAAGTCGCGCAGGTCGCGATTGTTGACCCCGATCAGCCGCGATTTCAGCCGGAGCGCGCGGTCGAGCTGGCCGGCGTCATGCACCTCGACCAGCACGTCGAGCCCGCAGTCGATCGCCGCCGCCTCGATCTCGGCCAGTTGATGATCCTCGAGTGCGCTGACGATCAGCAGGATGGCATCGGCGCCGATCGCGCGCGCCTCGTGCGCCTGCCACGGATCGACGGTAAAATCCTTGCGGAGCACCGGCAGGTCGACCGCCGCGCGCGCCGCCTCGAGATAGGCGTCGTTCCCCAGAAACCATTGCTCGTCGGTCAGCACCGACAGGCACGCCGCGCCGCCCGCGCGATAGGCGCGCGCATGGGCGGGCGGGTCGAAATCGGTGCGGATCACTCCCTTGGAAGGGCTCGCCTTCTTGATCTCGGCGATCAGCGCGGGGGCGGGGTGGGCATCAAGCGCGGCGCGAAAGCCGCGCGGCGGCGACTGCCGCCCGATCCGCGCCGCCAGATCGCTCATCGAAATGGTGGCGCGGCGCGCGGCGACCTCGGCACGCTTGGTCTCCATGATCCGCGACAAGATCGTCATCGGTATGCGATCCACGCGTCGAGCAGCGCGGCTGCAGCGCCGGCGTCGATCGTCTCGGCCGCCTGGGCTACGCCGTCCGCCATCGTGTCGGCACGGCCACCGACGATCAGCGCGGCGGCGGCGTTGAGCAGGACCGCGTCGCGATAGGCGCCCGCTTCGCCTGCCAGCAGCCGGCGCAGCGCCGCCGCATTATGCGCGGGATCGCCGCCCTGGATAGCCGCAGTCGGATGGCGCGGCAGGCCGGCATCCTCGGGCACGATGCGCACCGGAAAACGGACGCTGCCGACGGCCTGCGCGATCGTGGGGCCGGCACCCGAGACCTCGTCCAGTCCCTCCTCGCCCGACACCACCAGCGCCGCCTCGGTGCCGAGCTGGTCCAGCGCCTCGGCATAGGTGCCGACATAATCGGGGCGGGCAATGCCGATCAGCTGGCGCGTGACATGCGCCGGATTGGCCAGCGGTCCCATCAGGTTGAAGATCGTCCGGCGGCCGATGCGCCGCCGGATCGGCGTGATCCGCGCCATCGCCGGATGATGGTTGGCGGCGAACAGGAAGCAGATGCCGAGATCGTCCAGCGTCCGTTGCGCCAGCGCCCCCGCCCGCGCCAGGTCGAGGCCGAGCGCCTCCAGCGTGTCGGCGGCGCCCGCCTTGCTCGATGCCGCGCGGTTGCCGTGCTTGGCGACCGGCACGCCGGCGGCAGCGGCGACCAGCGCGACGGCGGTCGACACGTTCAGCGTGTGATGGCCGTCGCCGCCGGTGCCGCACACGTCGATCGCCGCCGGCGGCGCCGCGATCGGGATCAGCCGGTCGCGCATCGCGCGGGCCGCCTCGGCAATCTCGATCGAGGTCTCGCCGCGCTCGGTCAGCCCGATGAGGAACGTGGAGACCTCCTCCTCGCCGGTCCGCGCGTCGAGGATGTCGGCGAACGCCTGCCGCGCGCTTTCGCGCGACAGCGGGCTGGCGGGGTCGGGGAGAAGGGCAAGGACGGTCATGGCAGGATCACGCCCGCCAGCGTCAGGAAATTGGCGAGCAGCTGGTGCCCGTGTTCGGTTGCGATGCTTTCCGGATGGAACTGGACGCCGTGAATCGGCAACGCCGCATGGCGAAAGCCCATGACGAAGCCGTCCTCCGCAATTGCGTTGACGGTCAGCGCGGGCGGAACGTCATCGACCACCAGCGAGTGATAACGGGTGGCCGAAAAGGGCGAGGGCACGCCGTCGAACATGCCGCTGCCGTCATGGCTGATCCGCGAAACCTTGCCGTGCATCAGCCCGCCGCGCACGACGTGGCCGCCGAAATGCTGGCCGATCGCCTGATGACCCAGACACACGCCGAGCAACGGACGCCCGGCCTCGGCGCAGGCCGCGACCAAATCCAGGCTGACGCCCGCTTCGTTCGGCGTGCAGGGTCCGGGAGAAATCAGGAATGCCTCGGCATTGCTGGCCATCGCGTCGCGGGCCGTCAGCGCATCGTTGCGCACCACCGACACCTCCTGACCCAATTCCATCAGATAATGGACCAGGTTCCAGGTAAAGCTGTCGTAATTGTCGACGACCAGGATCATGCCGTCGCCGCTACCCGCTCCCTGCGGCGGGGACAATGCGCGAGAATTGTCGGCATGCCTTGTTTCGGCCGCGTTTTGCCCGACGCTTGCTGGATTGCGGGCGGACCCATCCTGTTCAGGGGGCGTTATCGCGTCACAAGGAGTCGCGCCATGCTTCGTACCGCCATCGCCGCCACGTTGATCCTGCTGCCCGGACCGGTAATTGGGCAGGACAAGCAGGCGGAATCGGGCCAGCCGCCGCAGCGCATCCGGTCGATCACGCTGACCGGCGATCAGAAATGCCCGCCGTCGACCGACACCGACATCGTCGTCTGTAGCAAGGTCGACGACGTCTATCGCATCCCCAAGGCATTGCGCGAAAGCAACGTCATTCCCGACCGGCGGCAGAGCTGGGTCAACCGCGTTGCCGCCGACGAACAATCGAGCCGGGTGGCGGGCGGCCTGCCCAATACTTGCTCGGCGGTCGGCACGGGCGGCCAGAGCGGCTGTGCGCAGCGTAACGCCGCGGCCTGGGCGGCGGCCCGCCGAGCCCGGGCGAACGGGCAGAGCGACGACCAGTAAGAGCTTGTTTGGAACGCGCCCTCAGCGCCTTTCCCAACAGACCAAGTGCGGGCTACGCGGCTTGCTCACTGACCGAAGCCGACGGCAGTGGCGCGTACTACCGCCTCGCGCGCGGCGGCGAGCAGCGCACCGGCCTTCGCCTCGCACTCGCGCTGTTCGCTCGCCGGGTCGCTGTCGGCGACGATCCCGGCACCTGCCTGGACATGCATCATGCTGTCCTTGACCAGCGCGGTCCTGAGCACGATGCAGGAATCCATCGAGCCGTCGGGCGAGAAATAGCCGACGCCGCCTGCATAGACGCCGCGCGCCTCCGGCTCGAGTTCGGCGATGATCTCGCAGGCACGGACCTTGGGGGCGCCCGATACGGTGCCTGCGGGGAAACCCGCGAACAGTGCGTCGAGCGCGTCCTTGCCGTCGGCCAGCCGCGCCGCCACGTTCGAGACGATGTGCATCACATGGCTGTACAATTCCACCGCGTAGCTGTCCGTGACCCGCACGCTGCCCGGCGCGCCGACACGACCGGCATCGTTGCGGCCCAGGTCCAGCAGCATGAGATGCTCGGCGCGCTCCTTGGGGTCGGCGAGCAACGCTGCGCGATTGGCCTCGTCCTCGGTCGCGGTGCCGCCGCGCGGCCGGGTGCCGGCGATCGGCCGGATCGTTATCTCGCCGTCGCGGACGCGGACGAGGATCTCGGGGCTCGATCCGGTCAGCGAAAAGCCGGGCAGGTCGAGATGATAGAGGAACGGCGACGGATTGATGCGCCGCAATGCGCGGTAAAGCTCGAACGGCGGCAGCGCGAACGGCGTGGTGAAACGCTGCGCCAGCACCACCTGGAAGACGTCGCCCGCAGCGATATAGTCCTTCGCCCTGATCACCATCGACCGATAGGCGTTCGGCGCCAGCACCGGGGTCAGCGTCGGCCGGGTCAGGCCGGCGGCGCGGACCGGTAGCGGCAACGCCGTACCCGCGAGCCGCGCCGCGACCGCGTCGATACGTTCGGCGCCCAGTGCCACCAGGCCATCGGGCGCCGCTGTCGGGTCCGGCCATAACGGCGCGACCAGGAACAGGGCGTCGGCCAGCCGGTCGAAGATCAGCACCATCGTCGGGCGGACGAACATCATGTCCGGCACGCCCAGCATGTCGGTTGCCGCGCGCGGCAGGCGCTCGACCAGGCCGACGGTCTCATAACCGAAATAGCCGACCAGGCAGGCCAAAGCGCGGGGCAGTTCGTCGGGCACCGCGTCCATCCGGCAGCCGGCAACCAGGTCGCGGAGCGCGGCAAGCGTCGGCTGGGGGCAGGGGATGAAGGCGTCGCGGTCGGTCAGCCAGCAATCGTTGACCTCGGCGCGGTTGCCGGCGGCACGAAACACCAGATCGGGGGCAAGGCCGATCAGGCTGTGGCGCCCACGGATCGCGCCGCCCTCGACCGATTCGAGCAGGAAGTCACCGCGCCCCGGCTCGATCAGCTTCAGCGCGGCGGCGACCGGCGTCTCGGTATCGGCAACCTGGCGGCGCCAGACCAAAGCAGGACGGCCGGCCGCCAGCGCGGTGCGCGCTGCCTCGGCACCCTCGATCATCGCCGCGCCTACTCGGCCGCCCCGCCGAGCAGGTCACCCCTGAGCTTGGTGATCGCCGTCTCGTTGCGCTTGACGCCGGCCTGATTGCGGATCGCGCGCACGAACTGCGCGATCAGCTCGGAGCCCTGCGCCTGCGCCAGGTTGGCGCGCATCGCCGCGACCACGCCGTCCTTGCCGGTCAGGTCGCCCTGTTCGGCCTTGTCGAGGACGATTACGTACCAGCCGCCGGCATTTGGCGCCTCAAGCAGCTTGGCCGTACCGCGCTGCATCTGGAACAGCATCAGCAAGGCGGGAGAGGGGGGCGCCGTCTTGGGATCGCGGACGATGATCTGTGCGCGCGTCGCCAATAGCGGCTCGGTCGCGGGCAGTTTGACCTTCACGCCGGCCAGCGCGGTCGTCAGCGGGGTTCCCTTGTTCACCTGGTCGACCAGGCCCGATGCGACCGCCTGGGCGGCCCGGCGCGCACGATCGATCGTGAAGTCGCGCATCACGTCGGCCTTGACCGTCCCCGCCGGGCGGGGCGTCGCGGGCACGATCTTGTCCAGCTTGGCGACCGCAAAGCTGCCATCGGTGCCGATCGGCACCAGGCTGGCATCGTCGTCCTGCTGCGCGGCGAAAATCGCCTGATATAGCGGCGCCAGCTTGGCATCGGGCGTGGTCGGCGGCTTGGCGTCGGGATCGATGCCCTGGACGGTGGCGGCCGGGGTCGTCGCGACCGTCATCTTCAGGTCGCGGGCGATTTCGTCCAGCGTCGCATTGTTGGCGATGCCGTCCTCTATCCGCTGGCGCGTCGCGGTCATCGCGGCGATGGTCTTCTGGTCAGTCAACGCCTTGACCAGCTCGGGCCTGGCCTGGTCGAGCGACTTGGCTGGCACGGTGGTGACCGCCTCCACCTTCACCACCGTCCAGCCGAGCGGCGTGCGCGCCGGCCCGACGACCGCGCCCGACGCCGCCGCAAAGACCTGGTCGGCCAGCGACTGCGAGGTCTGCGTGGTATAGCCGGCCCTGTCGACCTTGTCGATCAGCCCGGCGGTCAGCCCGGCCGCCTTGGCCGCGACGTCGATCGCGGTGCCGCCGCGCACCTTCGCCGCCAGCGTGTCGGCCGATTTCTGGTCGAGCAGCACGACTTGGCGCAGCGTACGGTTCTCGCTGGCGGCGAATTTCGATCGCTGCTGCTGATAGGCCTGGGCGATCTCGGCGTCGGTCGGAGCGGACTTCGCCTTTACGTCGTCCATGCCGATCACCAGGTAGCGGGCGGCGCGCCGTTCGGGCATGGTATAGCGGGTGATGTTGCGCCGGTAGAAAGTGGTGATCTCCGCATCGGTCGGCAATGCGCCGGCGCCCATTGCCTTGGTCGGGATGAACGCCACCGTTCCGGCGCGGCGTTCGAGCAGCAGCCGGGCGAACGGCTTGGCATATTCGAGCGGCACCTGGGCGGACCCGCGCGTCGGCAGGGTCAACTGGTCGACGATCATCCCGCGCGCGATGTTGGTACGCACTTCCTGGTCGCTCAGCCGCTGTTCGGCGAGGATGCGTTTATAGGCGTCGAGGTCGAACTGGCCGTTCAGCCCCTTGAGCGAGGGATAGCTGCGCAACTGGCTGTCGACCAGCGGCTTGCCGATCCACATGCCCTGACTGTTGGCGAACTGTTCGAGCGCGACGCCGTCGATCATCCGGTTGAGCACGCCGTCCAGTCCGCCCTGATCGAGGAAGCTGGCGACGCTGAGGTCGGGCTGCTGCTGGCGGAAGGATTGCACCGCGCGATTGATGTTGTCGCGCAATTCGGTGGCCGGGATATTGGTCTTGCCGACCGTCGCCACCTCCGTGGTCCCTTCGCCGAACATGCCGTTGCGCAGCCCCGATACGTCGCCCGCGGCAAAGGCCAGCGCGATCACGGCAAGGACCACGAAGGTCACGATGATCCCCAACCGCGAATTGATGAGGCGACGGAAGAAGCTGAGCATCGGGGCCGATCTCTGGTGGAAGGCGAGGGGCTCGCTTTAGGTCGAGTGTCCGGCGGCATCAAGCCGCGCGGGTTGCGCCAGGGGCGGCAGGCGTTATCGGAGAGGCATGACGCACGGGGGACCATGATGGCGCGACGCAAGCTGATCGCCGGCAATTGGAAGATGAACGGCAGCGTGGCGGCATTGGCCGAGCTGGACGGCATCGCCGCCGCGGCGGCGCACGCGCCGGGGGTCGATGTCGCGATTGCGGTGCCGGCGACGCTGATCGCGCCCGCCGCCCAGCGCGTGCCGGCGCTGGCGATCGGCGCGGAGGACGTCCACATGGCCGCGTCGGGCGCGCACACCGGTTGTATCTCGGCCGAAATGGTTGCCGCGGCGGGCGCCACCTTCACCATCGTCGGCCATTCCGAGCGACGCGCCGACCAGCAGGAAAGCGACGCCGACGTCAAGGGCAAGGCGGCGGCTGCGCGCCGTGCCGGGATCGGCGCGATCCTGTGCGTCGGCGAGACGCTGGCCGAGCGCGACGCGGGCGACGCCGAGTCGGTCGTGACGGGGCAGATCGCCGGCTCGCTGCCCGACGGCGCCGCCGCGGACTGGCTGTCGATCGCGTATGAGCCGGTCTGGGCGATCGGTACGGGGCGGACGCCGACGGTGGCCGATGTCGCAGCGATCCATGGTGCGATCCGCGCCAAACTAGCCGTGCTGATCGGTGATGAGGCGGTCAGGATGCGACTGCTCTATGGCGGGTCGGTCACGCCGGACAATGCGCGCGAACTGCTGGGCGCAGACGATGTCGACGGCGCGCTGGTCGGCGGCGCCAGCCTGACCGCGGCGAAGTTCGTGCCGATCATCGAGGCCGGGGCGGCCTAATTCCGGCTCAGCCTGGCTGAGCCAGGCGGCGCCGGTTCGCTCAACGTGGCGCGTATCGCCCTTTGAGCATCTCCCACGCCGCGCGCAGACCGAGCGCCTCGCCGCCCCTGGGCCGGCCTGGCCTGGCTGTGGGGCGCCAGGCAAAGGTGTCGAGATGCGCCCATTGCGCCCCCGCGGGCACGAACCGTCGCAGGAACAAAGCCGCGGTGATCGCCCCGGCAAACCCGCCCTCGGCCGAATTGACCAGGTCGGCGATGTCCGACTTGAGCATGTCGTCATAGCCGTCCCATAAAGGCAGCCGCCACAACGGATCGCGGACGTCGCGGCCGGCCGCCAGCAACGCATCGGCCAGCGCATCGTCGTTGGCGAAGGTCGCCGGCAGATCGGGGCCGAGCGCGACCCGCGCCGCGCCGGTCAGCGTGGCGAAGTCGATCACCAGCTCCGGTTGCTCCTCGCCGGCACGGGTCAGCGCATCGCCCAGCACCAGCCGCCCTTCGGCATCGGTATTGGTGTTCTCGACGGTCAGCCCCTGGCGCGTGCCGAGCACGTCGCCGGGGCGGAAGGCGTCGCCCGATATCGCATTCTCGACCGCCGGGATCAGCAGGTGGAGCCTGATCGGCAGCCGCGCGGTCATTGCCAGCTCGGCCAGCGCCAGCGCATGCGCGGCGCCGCCCATGTCCTTCTTCATCAGCCGCATGCCCGCCGAAGGCTTGATGTCGAGACCGCCCGAATCGAAGCACACGCCCTTGCCCACGATCGCGACGCGGCGGTCGCCCGGCCTGCCCCAGACCAGCTCGATCAGGCGCGGCGCGCGATGCCTGACAGCGGCGCGGCCGACCGCATGGATCATCGGACAGCCCCGTTCCAGCGCATCGCCGCGCAGCACCGTCAGCGTGCCGCCATGCCGGGCGGCGAGCGCCTCGGCCGCCGCCTCCAGCTCGGCGGGTCCCATGTCGGCCGACGGCGTGTTGACCATGTCGCGAACCGTCGCGGTCGCCAGCGCCAGCGCCAGCGTCGGCGCGATGGTGGCGGGTTCGCCGGTCACCAGCACGCGCGGGCCGCTGGCGGCGGCGTCATCCTTCCGATAGCGGTCGAAACGGTGCTGGGCGAGCAGCCATCCCAGCCCGGCCGCGCCCACCGCGCCCGCTTTGAGCCGATAGCATCCTTCGGGCAGGGTCTCGGCCAGCGCAGCGATGCGCCATGGCGAGCCCTCATCCTCGTCGCAAACCAATAATGTCGACCAATCCTCTGCGGGCTCTCCGGGCAGGATCGCGCGATTGCCGGCCTTGCCCGTCACCCGCGCGGCGGCGAGCAACGCGCGAATGCGTGGCGACTGCGCCGCCAGCCAGCTGGCAAAGGCGTCGGGACTGACGAGCTCGATAGACCGCGCGGGCTGGCCGCGATTGGGCTGGAGCAGGGCGGTGAAGTCGCTCATCGGGCGCTACCATAGCGGCCGGGCCGGCGTGCGCTACCCTGACGGCTTACCGGCGTCGTCGCCTGGCCGGTTTCCTGGGGATTGCGGGGGGCGGGGCGCGCAGCTCGACCCCCGCGATGCTGGCGCATTGCATCATGACCAGATCGATCATCCGCGTCATCCGGTTGCGGGCGTCGGCCATGCCATAAGCGTCGCTGCCCCGGTCACGCGTCTCCAGGTTGAGATAGGGCAGCCTGCGCGTGACGGCATAATTGGATAGCGACCCGTCGGACGAAACCACGCGTTCGAACTGGACGTTCATGTCGGCCGCGACCAGCCGCCGCGCGCAGAAGGCGTCATACGGGGCGCCCCCGCGCCTATAAGGGACGATCGCCACGCTGTCGGTATCGTCGAACGGCCAGTCCCGGCGCACCGAACGGCGCGGCCGATAGGTATCGTTGCACACCAGGATGGAGATCTCGCCCCGCCCGCCCGCATCGTCGGGGGGACATTGTGGCGAACTGGCGCCGGCGCCGAATCCCGGCGCATTGGTATGCAGCGCGATGATCATCCGCGCCGGATCGCCGAGATCGGCCAGCATCGCGCCGGCATAATCCGGCTGATCGTCGCGGAAATTACGGTTGGGGTCGATCGGCAGGCCCAGGGCGACGTCGCCATTCTCGCGCGTATCGGGCGCGTTGACCGACCGCGCCTCCTCGACCGCGATCAGGACGCCGCCCCATGACCGCACCGCGCCGACCGCCGCCTCGAACGCGGCATTCTCGTCGTCATGCGGCACGAACCACAACGGGCCGTCCGGCCGTCGGGCATTGGCGATGCGATAGGCGCGCCAAAAGGCGCGGCCGTCGCGAAACTCGATGCGGCTGACCGTCAGCCCGTCCCACAGCCCGGGAATGCGCAGGCGGACGAAGTCCTCGCTGGCCAGCGTCAGCGGATCGACCGGGGTCACGATCATCCGGCCCGGCGGCGACGGGACGTCGGTTCGGGCATGCGCCCGAAACGGCATGATCGGCGAGACCGCGAGCAGCGCGGATAAAGCCGCCAGCCAAGGCCAGGTGCGGCGCCACCCCGGACGGGAAGATAGGTCGTGGCACGGGCGCATGAGCGAACGGTATGCCATCATGCCTGCGGGGCAAAGATGCCGTTCGTCCCGTAACGGGACGAGGACCGGCGGCAGGATCAGGTGGCGGGAAAAGGGGTTCGCGAGACGCGCGCAACGGCCTGGATATGCGGATCGCCGGCAAAGTCGGCCGGTGCGATGAAGCCGTGATGGTTCCACGGGATGGTGATCCCGACATGGTCGTAGCAGCGCGCGACATATTCCGAGCAGATGAACTCGTCATCCGATTCGAGAGCGCGCGGCATCATCACCCCGAACCAGCCGGCCGCGACGCGCAGGCCGATCTTGGCCATTTCGCTCGCCTGGAACGGCGAACCGAGCCGGTCGATGGCGAATTCGATCATTGCATCGATCCGTTCGGGCGTCGCCAGTTCGGCGAACCGGTCATGACGGGCGATCACGATATCGCCCGGAAACGGTCGGTGATGCGACGAATCCTCCAGCACGAAACGGCTGAGCGGTACCATCCGCACGCCGACCTTCTCGACCGCCTCCATCACCATCGCCGAATCGAAGCCGGCGATTTTGACGATGATCGCGACATGGCTCCATGGGCTGGCGGTGGCGATGCGGATCGCGCGCGAGAACAACGCCGAACCGGATGCCAGGGCAATGTCGCCGGTCTGCACCATGTTGCGAAGCGCGGCATAGTCCTGTGACGGCAAATCGGTGAGGGCGGAGGCCGGGACGCTCATCGGGCAAGGTCGGGCGCGCCGTAGAGATCGTGATCGTCGGCATCCTCGATCACCACTGGCACGATGTCGCCGACGCGCAGGCCGCCGGCGTCGCGCAGGAATACCGATCCGTCGATATCGGGCGCATCCGCGGAGGAGCGGCCCGTGGCGCGGCCTTCTTCATCGACCTCGTCAACGATCACATTGAATGTTCGTCCGACCTTGGCGGCGAGCTTGGCCGCGCTGATCGCCGCGGTCTTCTCCATGATCCGGGCGTAGCGTTCTTCCTTCAGCGCCTCCGGCACATGGTCGGGCAGCGCATTGGCGGCGGCGCCCTCGACGGGTTCGAAGCGGAACGCGCCGACGCGGTCGAGCTGTGCCTCGTCAAGCCAGTCAAGCAGATACCGGAAATCGGCCTCGGTCTCGCCGGGGAAGCCGACGACGAAGGTCGAGCGGATCGCGATGTCGGGACAGATCCTCCGCCACGCATGGATGCGTTCGAGCACCCTGGCCTCGTTGGCGGGGCGCTTCATCAGCTTGAGGACGTTGCGGCTGGCATGCTGGAACGGGATGTCGAGATAGGGGAGGATCAACCCCTCGGCCATCAGCGGGATGACCTGGTCGACATGCGGGTAGGGGTAGACGTAATGGAGCCGCACCCACGGCGCGATCCGCCCGAGCTCACGGGCGAGATCGGTCATGTGCGGGCGCACCTCGCGATCCTTCCATTGTCGGGGTTCATTGCGGATGTCGACGCCGTAGGCGGAGGTGTCCTGGCTGATGACCAGCAGTTCCTTCGTTCCCGCCGCCACCAGCTTTTCCGCCTCGCGCAGGATCGCGTCGGGGCGGCGGCTGACCAGGTCGCCGCGCAGGCTGGGAATGATGCAGAAGGCGCAGCGGTGGTTGCAGCCCTCCGAAATCTTCAGATAGCTGTAGTGGCGCGGGGTGAGCTTCAGGCCGGTGTCGGGGACGAGGTCGAGGAACGCGCTGGGCGGCATCGGCGCCGCCGCGTGCACCGCACCGACCACCTCCTCATATTGATGCGCGCCGGTGACCGCCAGCACTTGCGGGAAGCGATCACGGATGACCTGCGCCTCCTTGCCCATGCAGCCCGTGACGATGACGCGGCCGTTTTCGGCGATCGCTTCGCCGATCACGTCGAGGCTCTCCTCCTTGGCGGAATCCAGAAAGCCGCAGGTGTTGACCAGCACGACGTCGGCGCCGGCATAATCCGAGGACATCCGGTAGCCGTCGGCGCGCAGCTTGGTGAGAATACGTTCGCTGTCGACGAGGTTCTTCGGACAGCCGAGCGACACCATGCCGACACGCGGCGGGGAGGGAAGTTTGGTGGCCATGGGAGCAAGCGGGCATACGGGAAGCGGGAGAAGTTTTCTACCCATTCCCCATCCGTTCGCCCTGAGCTTGTCGAACGGCTGCCTTTCTATTTATCTTAAAGCAGGACAGGGCCTCGACAAGCTCAGCCCGAACGGAGGTTGGGTGCCGCGAGTGAAGAAACACGCGTTGATTGCGCATCCCGACTCGCCTGCGCATGCGTTGCGCGTTGGAAGCAAGATGACGCTTGTCGGTGCAGACGTGCTCAAGATCCAATATGTTATCGTTGGCTCGGTCGGGAGTATTTTGTTGCCGTCCGTAACGTCGCCAGGACGCCAGGACGAATTATGGCGGCACACATGCTTCGAGGCATTTTTCGCGATCGATGCCGGTTATTTCGAATTCAACTTTTCACCGTCGCGACATTACGCTGCCTATCACTTTGAGGGGTATCGTGAAGGTATGCAGCCAGTCTTCTTGCCGGTACCCAGCATCGATGTCGAGGGTGACTATGTCCAGGGTGATGATGCGCGATACTCGCTCACGGCTTGGCTTGACCTGAAACTCCTGGCCGCCAGCGGTTTGGGCAACGTGGGCCTCACCGCCGTCATCGAGGGAACGGACGGCACCAAGTCCTATTGGGCGCTTGCCCACCCGCCCGGGCCACCCGATTTCCACAATCCGGATTGCTTTACCGCGCGCCTCCCGGCACCTGACGCGCCATGAAATTCGGGATCGATCGCCTCCTCGCCGAGCCCGATTTGCGTAAGCCGCTGGAGGGCAAGCGCGTCGCGTTGCTCGCGCATCCCGCCTCGGTCACCGCCGACCTTACCCATAGCCTCGACGCGCTAGTGGCCGCCGGGCTCAACGTCTCCGCCATATTCGGTCCGCAGCACGGTGTGCGCGGCGACCTGCAGGACAACATGATGGAGTCGCCCGACTTCACCGACCCCGTTTATCGCACGCCGGTGTTCAGCCTGTATGGCGAAGTGCGTCGCCCGACTGGCCAGTCGCTGGGGACGTTCGACGTGATGCTGGTGGATTTGCAGGATGTTGGCTGTCGAATCTATACTTTCGTTACAACGCTCCTCTATGTGCTGGAGGCCGCCGCGGCGCACGGCAAGTCGGTTTGGGTTCTCGACCGGCCCAACCCGGCGGGGCGCCCCGTCGAGGGGATGAAGCTCACGCCCGGCTGGGAGAGTTTCGTGGGCGCCGGTCCGATGCCGATGCGGCATGGCCTGACGCTGGGCGAACTCGGCCATTGGTTCGTTGACCATTTCCGGCTTGATGTGGATTATCGGGTGATCGCGATGGAGGGCTGGGCGCCCGAGACAGCGCCGGGCTTCGGCTGGCCGGCGGATCGCGTGTGGATCAACCCGAGCCCCAATGCCGCCAATGTCAACATGGCGCGCGCCTATGCGGGCACGGTGATGCTCGAGGGCACGACGCTGAGCGAGGGACGTGGCACCACGCGCCCGCTGGAGCTGTTCGGCGCGCCCGACATCGACGCCAGGACCATTATCGCCGAGATGCACCGGATCGCGCCTCCTTGGCTGGCCGGCTGCACGTTGCGTGATATCTGGTTTCAGCCGACCTTCCACAAGCATGCCGGGCGATTGTGCAGCGGCGTGTTCGTCCATGCCGAAGGTCCCGGCTATGACCATCACGCATTCCGGCCATGGCGGGTGCAGGCACTGGCATTCAAGGCGATCCGCGCACTGCATCCCGGTTACGACCTATGGCGCGATTTCGCCTATGAATATGAATTCGGCAAGCTGGCCATAGACGTCATCAACGGCGGTCCCGGGCTGCGTGCATGGGTCGACGATTCGGCGGCGGGCCCACACGATCTGGAAGATACCGTCTTCGAGGATGAGGCAGCATGGCGCGAGTCGATGCATGAATCGGCGATATATTGACCTGGATCAACGGCTTGTCCCGGCCGGCTATCCTCCCGTCCCAAAACGGGTGCATAAGCAATGGGCAAGTGGTTGCATAAATGACGCAATCTGGATCGGGGGGATTCGCATGGAATCGGACATGGGCTATTATCGGCGCCGCGCCAGCCAGGAGTTGGTCGCCGCGCGCCACGCCGTCACCGTCGAGGCGCGCGATCGGCGGCTAGCGCTTGCCGCGCAATTTCAGGCGCGGCTGACGCGGCTGAACGGATAAAGCGGGGCGCGTCACCGCTTTCGCATCAGTTCGCGCATGGCGGCGTCGAGACCCGCCAACGTCAGCGGGAACATGCGGTCGCCCATGAGGTCGCGGATGATCCGCACCGAGGGCGAATGGCGCCATTGCTCCTCGCCGATCGGGTTTAGCCAGACCGCCGCCGGATAGGTATTGACCAGCCGTTGCAGCCACACCGCGCCGGCTTCCGCGTTGAAATGCTCGACCGATCCGCCAGCCTGCATGATCTCGTACGCGCTCATGCTCGCATCGCCAACCAGCACCAGCTTATAGTCGTGCCCGAACTTGTGGAGAACGTGCCACGTCGGCGTGCGCTCGGCGGATCGGCGGCGATTGTCCTTCCACACGCTCTCGTACGGGCAATTATGGAAGTAGAAGAATTCGAGGTTCTTGAACTCGGTTGTCGCCGCCGAGAACAGCTCCTCGACCAGCTTGACGAACGGATCCATCGATCCGCCGACGTCGAGGAAGAGGAGGAGCTTGACCGCGTTGCGCCGCTCCGCGCGCATGCGGACGTCGAGCCAGCCCTGGCGCGCGGTGCCGTCGATCGTCGCGTCGATATCGAGCTCGTCGGCGGCCCCATCCCGCGCGAACTTGCGCAGTCGCCGCAGCGCGATCTTGATGTTGCGCGTACCGAGCGCGCGCGTGCTGTCGAGGTTCCTGAAGTCGCGCTGCTCCCACACCTTGATCGCCCGGCCGTGCTTCGATTCTCCGCCGATCCGCACGCCTTCAGGGTTGTACCCCGAATTGCCGAACGGCGACGTGCCGCCGGTGCCGATCCACTTGCTGCCACCTTGGTGGCGCTTTTCCTGTTCGGCGAGGCGCTTCTTCAGCGTTTCCATGATTTCGTCCCAGGAGCCGAGAGTCTTGATCCGGTCCATCTCCTCGGGAGTCAGGAATTTTTCGGCGACCGCCTTCAGCCAATCGGCAGGGACCTCGGCCGGCGCGGTGCCATAGGACGTGGCGATCCCGCGAAATACCTTGGCAAATACCTGGTCGAAACGGTCGAGCAGCCCCTCGTCCTTTACGTAAATGGCCCGGCTGAGGTAATAGAAATCCTCCGGCGTGCGCTCGATTACCTCGCGGTCGAGCGCTTCGAGCAGGAGAAGGTGCTCCTTCAGGCTGGCCGGAATGCCGGCGCTGCGAAGCTCGTCGAGGAAGTTCAGGAACATCGGTCATGTCCGCCGCGGCAAAGTTCCATAACGTGGCTCCGGCGCGGCAGCGAGACGCCCGAAAAATGGCAAGAATCCGCGTCAATCAGCCCTTGTCGCCTGCCGCCTGGCCATGAACGCCAGCCGCTCGAACAGCATCACGTCCTGTTCGTTCTTGAGCAGCGCGCCGTGGAGCGGCGGGATCGCCTTGGTCGGGTCGCGGTTCTGGAGTATGTCGAGCGGCAAATCCTCGTGAAGGAGGAGCTTGAGCCAGTCGAGCAGTTCGCTGGTCGATGGTTTCTTCTTGAGGCCCGGCACCTCGCGGACGTCGTAGAATATGTCCATCGCCTTTGACACCAGGATCTTCTGGATGCCGGGGAAATGGACGTCGACGATACGCCGCATCGTGTCGCGGTCGGGAAATTTTATATAGTGAAAGAAGCAGCGGCGCAGAAACGCGTCGGGCAGCTCCTTTTCATTATTGCTGGTGATGACGACGATCGGCCGCTCCCTGGCCGCGATCGTCTCCTTCGTCTCGTAGACGTCGAAGCTCATTCGGTCGAGCTCCTGCAGCAGGTCGTTGGGGAATTCGATGTCGGCCTTGTCGATCTCGTCGATCAGCAGGACCGGCAGCTCGGGGGCGGTGAACGCGTCCCACAATTTACCGCGGCGGATATAGTTGGCGATGTCGTGGACCCGGGCGTCGCCCAACTGGCCATCGCGCAGCCGGGCGACGGCGTCATATTCATACAGGCCCTGCTGCGCCTTGGTCGTGGACTTGACGTTCCATTGGATCAGCGGCGCGCCGACGGCGGCGGCGATTTCGTGCGCCAGCACGGTCTTGCCGGTGCCGGGCTCGCCCTTGACCAGCAACGGGCGGCGCAGCGTGACCGCGGCATTCACCGCGACCTTCAGGTCATCGGTCGCGACATAGCCTTGCGTACCTTCGAACCGAATCATCGTCGTCCCCGATTGCCTGGAATCGCGAGGACCGATACGGTGCTTGTGCGCCGGGGTGCAAGCGTTGGAAGCTCCTTGGTCAGGCGCGATCGCGGGCGCAGTGGCGCGCCTCGGCGAGGTCCCACAAGGCTCGATGCTGGGCGAGCAGCTGCTGGGCGCCGAAGCACATGGCGCGCTCGACCGAGGGAGGCGGCGGCGCCAGCGTCGCCGCGCGCGCGATTTCCTCAACGTCGGGCAGCGGCATCGGTGGCGGCATCAGCCCAGCGCGCGTCGCGGCGGCGTCGAGCACGCCACGGATCGCCCGCCAGTCGAGCAGTAGCGCGAATACCGCGCCGACCGCGGTGCCGTTACGGTCGGACTGCGCCAGCATGTCGAGCGCGTGACGCTGAACGGCCACCGCCGCCTCGCACTCGGCCTGGCCCGGCGTCGAGGGAATCGGCCCCGCCGCCGCGGTCAACCGCGCCAGGAAAGCCCGTTCTCCGGCAAAGGTCGCGGCGGCATCGCGCAGCCACGACGCTATCCGTTCATCCCGACAATGAGCGGCGGCATGATCGATCAGGCCCGGATGGCGACCGTGCAGCGCACATAGCAGGTGGACGGTGTCGGCCAGGTCGCTCGTGGCTGCCTGCCGCGCGCGCATGGCGGCGACGAAGTCGTGACGTTCGCCGCCATCCGCATCGACCAGCGCGACCAGGGCGTTCCATCCCGCATCCCGGTCCTTTGCTGAATCGTTTTCGCCCAAGACAAATCCCCGCGATCGCCCCCCATGACCCGATCGGACAGGTGGCGACTTGTACGGCAAGGGAATATACCAGCCCCGTAAAGACGGGGTTAGCGGCCACGACATTTGTTGCATTGCAGCGCCGCCTGGCGGATCCGCCAGGTCGCACAGGTCGCGGACAGCTTTCCGTCATTGATCCAGGAACGACCGCATTTTGCGCGAGCGGCTCGGATGCTTCAGCTTCCGGAGCGCCTTCGCCTCGATCTGTCGAATCCGCTCGCGCGTCACGCTGAACTGCTGGCCGACCTCCTCCAGCGTGTGATCGGTGTTCATGCCGATGCCGAAGCGCATCCGCAGCACACGCTCCTCGCGCGGGGTGAGGCTCGCCAGCACCCGCGTGACGGTTTCCTTGAGGTTGGCCTGGATCGCGGCGTCGACCGGGATTACCGCGTTCTTGTCCTCGATGAAATCACCGAGGTGGCTATCCTCCTCGTCGCCGATCGGCGTCTCCAGGGAGATCGGTTCCTTGGCGATCTTCATCACCTTGCGGACCTTCTCGAGCGGCATGCTCAGGCGCTCGGCCATTTCCTCCGGCGTGGGCTCGCGGCCCTGCTCGTGGAGGAACTGTCGGCTGGTGCGGACCAGCTTGTTGATCGTCTCGATCATGTGCACCGGAATGCGGATCGTTCTTGCCTGATCTGCAATGCTGCGCGTGATCGCCTGACGAATCCACCAGGTCGCGTAGGTCGAGAATTTGTAGCCGCGGCGATATTCGAACTTGTCGACCGCCTTCATCAGGCCGATATTGCCTTCCTGGATCAGGTCGAGGAACTGCAAGCCCCGGTTGGTGTATTTCTTGGCGATCGAGATGACCAGGCGGAGATTGGCCTCGACCATCTCCTTCTTGGCGATGCGCGCCTCGCGCTCGCCTTTCTGCACCATGTTGACGATGCGGCGGAACTCGCCAAGCGCCATGCCGGTCTGCTGGCTGATCTCGCTGATCTCGATTCGGATGCGGTCGACCGCCGCCGCCTCATTGGTGCTGAACGCCGCCCATTTCTTGTCGATTCCGCCGACCGTTGCCAGCCAGCTCTCGTCGAGTTCGTGCCCGACATAGCGGTTGAGGAAATCGGCGCGCGCTACCTTGTGACGCTCGGCCAGCCGCAGCATCTGGCCGCCGAGCGCGGTCAGCCGGCGGTTGAAGCTGTAGAGCTGGTCGACCAGGAAATCGATCTTGGCCTGGTGGAACTGCACCGCCTCGACCTCGGCCGTCAGGTCCTCGCGCAGTTTCTGGTACTTGCGCTCTTCGGACGTCGACAGCTCGCCACCGGCGCCCATCTGGTCCAGCCGGCTGCCCTGCATCCTGGAGAATTTCTTGTAGATTGCCGTGATGTTGGCGAACCGCTCCAAGGCAAGCGGCTTGAGCTGCTCCTCCATCTGGGCGAGGCTGAGGGTATTGTCCTCCTCCTCGTCGTCGGAAATGCGCGGCGCTCGGCGCTCGGTCATGTCCTCTTCGTCGTCTGCCGGGGCCTGGACCTCCTCGGGTTCTTCCTCCTCCTTGAAGCTGGCACCGGCGGTCTTCTCGCTGATTTCTCCCGAATCGTCGTCCTCTGCGCCCGCAACCTGTTCGGCGGACGGCCCCTTGGACAGCATCGCGTCGAGGTCGAGGATCTCGCGCAGCTGCATGCTGCCTTCGTTGAGCGCGGTCGACCAGTCGATGATCGCGTTGAAGGTGATCGGCGATTCGCACAGGCCCAGGATCATCGTGTCGCGGCCGGCCTCGATCCGCTTGGCGATGGCAATCTCGCCCTCGCGGCTGAGCAGTTCGACCGCGCCCATCTCGCGCAGGTACATGCGGACGGGATCGTCGGTACGATCCACCGTCTCCTTCTTCTTGGTCTCGAGCGCAGGGGCGGCGTCCTCGGCCGGATCGACCGGATCGACGTCCTCCTCTTCCTTGGCCGGCTCCTCGCCTTCCTCGCCCTGCTCGTCATTCTCGACGATGTTGATGCCCATCTCGCTCAACGCCGAGGTAATGTCCTCGATCTGGTCGGACGACATTTCACCCTGGGGCAGCGCCTCGTTGAGCTGGTCATAGGTGATGTAGCCGCGCTTCCTGGCGCGCGCGATCACCTTCTTGACCGAAGCATCGTTCATGTCGATCAGCGGCGCGTCGCCCACCTCCAGCGTCTCGTCGCCACCATTGCCGCCGCTGCCGTTCGTCTTCGCCATCAATCGCCCTCGGGTATCAGCCGCTTTTCGCGTCTTCGTTTGCCTGCACCAGATTTGCAAGCCGTGCTTCCAACGCGCGCTGTTCGTGCAGCAGTTCCACCTGCCGGGTGAACGCGCTCTCCGACAAGGTCGCCTCGTCCGACGTTGCCTCCGCCAGCGCGGCGTCGATTTCGGGCCGCGTGATCAGGATCGCGATCGCCTCGTCCAGGTCCGCACTGGCTCGGGCCGGATCGGTCGTCTCCGTGGTGAAGCTGTACGGCATGCGATCCGCCCTCAGCAGGTCCCCGGCAACCTGGTCGAAACCGGAGCTCGCCAATATGGTGCGCAATCGGTCGCTATCAAGCGCCCGGTCCTCCAGCGCGAGATCGACCACCGCCGCGAACAGCCGCCCCAGCGCGCCGTCGACCAGCTTCAGGCCGCCCAGCACCTCGACATGGCGGGCGATTTCGGCCGGGTGACGGATAAGCCCCGCCAGCACCGCCTTGGCGAGCACGCGATCGATCCCCGCAACGCGTACCGCCTTGGCCGCCGCGGTGACCGGCGGCAGGGGCGGGGTCCATTTCGTGCCCGGCGTCCGACGCTCGGTAAGCCGGCGCGGCGGCGGCGCGAACATGTCGTCGCAGCGGCGGCGGAACTCGGCGAGATATTCATCGCGGACATTGGTATCGGCGATCGTCGCCGCATGGTCCGACAAACGGCGCTTGAGCCCGGCACGCTGCTCGGGCGTATCGACCGGCTCGGCCGCCAATTCATGCGCCCACAGGCGGTCGACCAGCGGCTGGGTTCCGTGCAGCACTCCCTCGAACGCGGTCGGCCCGCGCGTCCGGACCAGATCGTCCGGGTCCAGCCCCTCGGGCAGGGTCGCGAAGGACAGGCTGCGGCCCGGCGCCAGCCCGGGTAGCGCACGAAGCGCGGCGCGCGCCGCCGCCTTCTGGCCGGCGGCATCGCCGTCGAAGCACAGGACCGGCACGTCGGAGAGGCGCCACAGCCGCTCGAGCTGCGCCTCGGTCAAGGCGGTGCCCAGCGGCGCGACCACTTCGTCATAGCCCGCCTGTGCGAGCGCGATCGCATCCATATAGCCTTCGACGACGATCATCCGGCCGGCCTTGCGGCTGGCCGGCGCCGCGCGATCGAGGTTGTAGAGCGTGCGGCCCTTGTCGAACAGCGGGGTGTCGGGCGAGTTGAGGTACTTTGGTTCCGCGTTTCCGATCACCCGCCCGCCAAAGGCGATCACGCGGCCGCGCGGATCGCGGATCGGGATCATCAGCCGGCCACGGAACCGGTCGTACGGTTCCTTTTCCTCGACCTGGATCAGCAGCCCGGCCTCCACCAGCAGCGGGTCGCCATACCCCTTCAGCGCCGTGCGCAGTCGTCCGCGGGTGTCGGGGGCATATCCCAGCCCGAAGGCGCGCGCGGTCGCCGCCGACACACCGCGCCGATCGAGCAGCGCGCGCGCCTCGGCGCCGGCGATACCGTTCAGCTGCTCGGTAAAGAACGACGCGGCATCGGCCATCGCCTCGTGCAGGCCCCTGGTCCGTTCGGCGCGCTCGGCCGACTGGCGGTCCTGCGCCGGCATTTCCAGCCCCGCCGCCTGCGCCAATTCCCTGACTGCGTCGATGAACGGCAAGCCGCGCTGCTCGGTCATCCAGCGGATCGCATCGCCATGCGCCGAACAGCCGAAGCAATGGTAGAAGCCCTTGTCGTCATTGACGTAGAAGCTGGGCGTCTTCTCGTTGTGGAACGGGCAGCACCCCTTGAACTCGCGCCCCGCCTTGGTGAGCTTGGTGGTCTTGCCGACCAGCGCCGACAGCAGCGTACGCGCGCGCAGTTCGTCGAGGAAGGCGGGGGTGAGCGTCATGGCCTTTTGCTCCCCCTCTCGCTTGCGATATGCTGACTATTGTCCCCCTCACGTTCGCGGGAGGGGGACGGGGGGTGGGCGCCCGGACCGTTGGGAGGCTCATCACTCACCTAAGCCAATGCCGCCTTCACCGCCGCGCTCGCCTTGCTCATGTCGAGCGTGCTCGCATGCCGCGCCTTCAGCTCCGCCATTACGCGCCCCATGTCCTTCATGCCGGTGGCGCCGAGTTCGGCCTTGATCGCCTCGATCGCGGTTTTCGTCTCCACTTCGCTCATCTGCTGCGGCAGAAAGCGTTCGATCACCGAGACCTCGCGACTTTCCGCATCGGCGAGCTCTTGGCGGCCGCCACGCACGTACATGTCGATCGATTCGCGGCGCTGCTTCACCAGCTTCTGGAGCACCTCGACGACCAGCACGTCGTCGTCGTCGGGCGCCTTGCCCTCCCTCGACTGAGGCGCGCGTGCCTCGATGTCGCGGTTCTTGATCGCCGACTGGATCAGGCTGATCGCGTTGCGGGATTCCTTGTCGCCGGCCTTCATGGCGGCGATCTGGGCAGCTTTGATGTCATCTCGAATCATAAGCGGAAGTCTAGCCGGTGTTGACGCGGGAGGGGAGGGGGTCTAGCCGCCGCCCCTTAGCGACATCGCAGACTGTTCATGGAGTGCCCGCCCGCAATGGCCGACGCCAAGCCTTTTCCTGCGCCTGATGGAGCGACCGGCGTCCTCGTCCTGGCGAGCGGCGAGGTCGTATGGGGCCGCGGCTTCGGGGCGGAAGGGCAGGCGGTGGGAGAAGTCTGCTTCCACACCGCGATGACCGGATACCAGGAGATCATGACCGACCCGTCGTTCGCTGGCCAGATCATCACCTTCACCTTTCCCCATATCGGCAATGTCGGCGCGAACCCCGACGACGTCGAAGCCGACGGGCCGCATGCGCTGGGCATGATCGTGCGCGAGGACGTGACCGCGCCATCGAGCTTTCGCAGCACCGAACGGCTCGACGAGTGGATGAAGCGCCATGCGCGGATCGGCCTGGCGGGGATCGATACACGCGCGCTGACCCGGCGGATCAGGACCGGCGGGGCGCCAAACGGCGTGATCGCGCACGCGGCGGACGGACGGTTCGACGTGCCGTTGCTGCTGGAGATGGCGCGGGCATGGCCGGGTCTGGAGGGAATGGACCTGGCCATCGCCGTATCGACCAAGGCCGGTTACCGCTGGGAAGGCGGCGTGTGGCGGCTCGGGTCCGGACACCCAAAGGACACGGAAGTTCACGGGGGCCAACGCCGGCGCCCCCATGTGGTGGCAATAGATTATGGAAGCAAAGTCAACATCTTTCGTAATTTAGTTAAGGCTGGTGCTGAGGTATCGGTGGTGTCCGCGACCGCTACTTTCGATCAGGTAATGGCGCTGCAGCCCGACGGTATCTTTCTGTCGAACGGCCCGGGTGATCCCGCCGCGACCGGCGCATATGCGGTGCCGGTGATCCGCCAGTTGCTGGAGACCAATATCCCGTTGTTCGGCATCTGCCTGGGGCACCAATTGCTCGCCCTGGCCGTGGGCGCGCAGACGACCAAGATGTTTCAGGGCCATCGCGGCGCCAATCATCCGGTCAAGCGGCTGGCGGACGGTGCGGTCGAGATCACCAGCATGAACCACGGCTTCGCGGTGGAACGCGACAGCCTCCCCGTCAACGCCCGCGAGACGCACGTATCGCTGTTCGACGGCTCGAACGCCGGGCTGGAACTGACCGACAAGCCCGCCTTCAGCGTGCAATACCACCCCGAAGCGAGCCCGGGTCCGCAGGATAGCTTCTATCTGTTCGAGCGGTTCGTGGGATCGTTGCAGTGAGCAGTGCAAATGAGTTCGACGACCATGGGCGGCACATTCGGTCAAGACGGATCGTTTCGACCGCAGTGATCTTTTTGGCCTTGGTCGTGTTCAATTTTGTCCAGTTCCAATGACGACGTTTACGGAGTCGCGAGATCCCCAGATGGGGTATTCGTCGCGCGTGTCGCCTATAAAGAAACCGGAGAGATCGGGAGCCTCATGAGGTTTGTTTTAGTCCGTCCTGCTTGGCTACCAGCTGACAACCGGATCACGAGTTACGAAGCTTTCAGAGCATATGGGGAAGACAAAATAGTTCTGTTGTGGAAAGATAAAAGTAATCTCGAAGTTAGACACGGTTATCCAAAGCCAGAAATTCGCTATGTAGCTGGGAGCTGCTATGGAATTTACATCTCCGTCTTGTTTGATAAAAAATCTTTCCAAGAGTGCTCCATAATGCCCAAACACACCGACATGTCCTCGATCCTCGTCATCGGCGCTGGCCCCATCGTCATCGGCCAGGCGTGCGAGTTCGATTACTCGGGGACGCAGGCGATCATGCGGCCCAAGGGTCGATCACCTTGGCACCAGTCCACTCGAAATCCCGAACATTGCCGGTGGCGACTGGACAGTCGTGGGCAAGCGCCTGCGCCGCGATTTGAAGGTCGAGCAGTTTCGTTTCCTGCTTCTGCAATTTGCGACCGGCGACCAACGCACCAAAAACGTGCGCCGACCGGCTATCGAAATCAAGCGTGCGATCGGCGCACAACGTTTCAAGGTCGTCGAGCCATTGCTCCAGCTCATTGCGCTTCGCGACGGCGTTGGGATTTTCAACGCCCATCCGAATCTCGGCTATCGCGATTACCGACAGCCAGATTTCGTCCATACGGTCGGCAATCCAATCCGCGACACGCTGTTGACCGTGCGGCTTTCGCAAGACGCTCCAGACATTCGTATCGAGCAGGATCACAGTTCCTGAAACTCGATGTCCTCATGCCTGCGCCCGGGAATGTCGAGACCGACTCCCCCAGCCAGGTCAATCAGATGCGCCACCGCTTCCTTGCCTGTCATTGCGCGCAATCGGGCGACACGCTCGTTGCCCGCACCGGCATAGGTACGACGAAGAAGATCGCGCAACTCGGCCTCCAGCGACCGGCCATTCGCCGCCGCTACCAGCTTGGCCCCCTTTTTGACGGCATCTTCAATATTTCGGATCGTAACGCTGCCCATCACGACGCTCCTATGATTGCAATGCAATCAATGTATGCAATGAGTATGCGATAAACAATGCCCAAACGTACCGACATCTCCTCAATCCTCGTCATCGGCGCGGGGCCGATCGTCATCGGCCAGGCGTGCGAGTTCGATTATTCGGGCACGCAGGCGATCAAGGCGCTGCGCGAGGAGGGGTATCGCATCGTCCTGGTCAACTCCAATCCGGCGACGATCATGACCGATCCCGAGCTGGCCGACGCAACCTATGTCGAGCCGATCACGCCCGAGATCGTGCGCAAGATCATCGCGCAGGAGCGGCCGGATGCGATCCTGCCCACGATGGGCGGGCAGACCGCGCTCAACACCGCGCTCGCTCTGTTCAACGACGGCACGCTGGCGAAATACGGCGTGCAGATGATCGGCGCGGACGCCGCGGCGATCGACAAGGCCGAGGACCGGCTGAAGTTCAAGGACGCGATGACCCGGATCGGACTGGAAAGCGCGCGCTCGGCGATCGCGCATTCGGTCGGGGAGGCGCTGGCGGGGCTCGAGGTGACGGGGCTGCCCGCGATCATCCGGCCGAGCTTCACGATGGGCGGCTCAGGCGGTGGCGTCGCGTACAACCGCGATGAATTTCTGGAGATCGTCCGCAAGGGCCTGGACGCCTCGCCGACCAACGAGGTGCTGATCGAGGAGTCGCTGATCGGCTGGAAGGAATATGAGATGGAAGTGGTCCGCGACCGCGCGGACAATTGCATCATCGTCTGCTCGATCGAGAATATCGACCCCATGGGAGTGCATACCGGCGATTCGATCACCGTCGCGCCGGCGCTGACGCTGACCGACAAGGAATATCAGATCATGCGCAATGCGAGCATCGCGGTGCTGCGCGAGATCGGCGTGGAGACCGGCGGGTCGAACGTGCAGTTCGCGGTCAACCCGAAGGACGGGCGGCTGATCGTCATCGAGATGAACCCGCGCGTTTCGCGATCCTCCGCACTCGCCTCCAAGGCGACCGGCTTCCCGATCGCCAAGGTCGCGGCGAAGCTGGCGGTGGGCTATACGCTCGACGAGATCGTCAACGACATCACCGGCGCGACGCCGGCATCGTTCGAGCCGACGATCGATTACGTCGTGACCAAGATCCCGCGTTTCGCGTTCGAGAAGTTCAAGGGGGCCGAGCCGATTCTGTCGACCGCGATGAAGTCGGTCGGCGAGGTGATGGCGATCGGCCGCAACATCCACGAGAGCCTGCAAAAGGCGCTGCGGGGCCTGGAGACCGGGCTGTCGGGCTTCAACGTCGTCGACCGCTTGGTCGACGCCCCGCGCGACGACATCGTCGCGGCGCTGGCGGTGGCGACCCCAGACCGGCTGCTGGTGGCGGCGCAGGCGCTGCGCGAAGGCTTGAGCGTCGGTGAGGTCCATGCCATCACCCGGTACGACCCCTGGTTCCTCGATCGCATCGCCGAGATCGTCGCCGCCGAGCAGGACGTGCTGACCGGCGGCCTGCCGCAGGACGCCGCGGGGATGCGGCGGCTGAAGGCGATGGGCTTTTCGGACAAGCGGCTGGCCTATCTGGCGCTGACCTCGGCGGGCTTGCGCGATCGTTATCTGGCGCGTTCCGGGCTGATCCACGAGGCGGCGAAGGCGATGGTCGGCGGCACCAACGAGGACGAGGTCCGCGCGTTGCGCCACCGGCTCGGCGTGCGTCCGGTGTTCAAGCGCATCGACACCTGCGCCGCCGAGTTCGAGGCGCGCACGCCGTACATGTACTCGACCTATGAGGCGCCGATGTTCGGCGAACCCGAAAACGAGGCGATGCCGAGCGACCGGCGCAAGATCGTCATCCTGGGCGGGGGGCCAAACCGGATCGGGCAGGGGATCGAGTTCGACTATTGCTGCTGCCACGCCTGTTTCGCGCT
>NZ_CAXTHV010000026.1:0-53166 GCF_964244265.1 uncultured Sphingomonas sp.
TCGGCGACTGGGTGATCGCGATCGGCAATCCGTTCGGGCTGGGCGGCACCGTCACTGCCGGCATCATCTCCGCACTGCACCGCGTCACGGGCCAGGGCGGCGCCTATGACCGCTTCATCCAGACCGACGCGGCGATCAACAAGGGCAATTCGGGCGGGCCGATGTTCGATTTGAGCGGCAACGTCATCGGCATCAATTCGCAGATTTTCTCGCCTGGCGAGGGCTCGGTCGGCATCGGCTTCGCCATTCCCGCCGAAGAGGCCAACCCGATCGTCGCGACGCTGATGAAGGGCGGCGCGATCAAGCGCGGCTATCTGGGCGTCGGCCCCCAGCCGGTCGACGACGACATCGCCGCGTCGCTCGGCCTGACCAAGGACCAGGGCGAGATCATCCGCAGCGTCGAGCCCAACCAGCCCGCGGCCAAAGCGGGGATCAAGCAGGCCGACGTGATCCTCAAGGTCAACGGCAAGGACGTCAACCCCGACCAGACGCTGAGCTACCTCGTCGCCAACATCGCGCCCGGCGCGACCGCGCGGCTCGACGTCATCCGGGACGGCAAGCCGATGGTGATCAACGCCGTCGTCGGCACGCGCCCCTCGGAAGAGGAACTCGCCGCCCTGACCGATCCCAACCGCGGCAACGGCGAGGTGCCCGGCGGCCCTACCCAGAGTGGTCCGCAACAGCACGCCGCGACGGACCTGCTCGGCATCCAGGTGATGGCGATCACGCCGCAGATCGCGCAGCAACTCGGCCTCGGCACCGGCGTGACCGGCGTGGTGGTCACCGGGATCGACCCGTCGAGCGATGCCGGTGCCAAGCTCCAGCGCGGGGACGTCATCTCGTCGGTCAACCGCACCGCCGTGACCACGCCGACGCAGGTGGAGGCGGCGGTGCAGGCAGTCAAGACGCAGGGCCGCACGTCGGTGCTGCTGTACGTCACGCGCCCCCGCCAGGGCGCGCAATATGTGCCGGTGAAGTTCAAGAGCTGAGCCGGCGCATTGATCGAGCGGCGGCCGGTTGCTTGCCGGGCCGCCGCTTTCGCGCCATATCGCCGCGTGATTACCGCAAGGGGCGCGCATGACCGATCTGACGAGTATCTTCATCGGCGCCGGGCCGGGCGGCGCCAAGCCGCAGGCGCTCGAACTGAAGCGCGCCAACCGCCACGGCCTGATCGCGGGCGCGACCGGCACCGGCAAGACGGTCACCATCCAGGGCTTGATCGACGGGCTCTCGGCGGCCGGCGTGCCGTGCTTCGTCGCCGACGTGAAGGGCGACCTGGCCGGGCTGGCGATGGCGGGTTCCGCGACCGCCCGGACCCACGACATCTTCGCCGCGCGCGCCGGGGAGATCGGCGACACCGCCTGGACATATCGCGACAATCCAGTGCAGTTCTGGGACCTATTCGGCGACCAGGGCCACCCGATCCGCACCACCGTCAGCGAGATGGGGCCGCTGCTCCTGGCGCGGCTGCTCGACCTCAACGAGGTGCAGGAGGGCGTGCTGACGATCGCCTTCACCGTCGCCGACAAGGACGGGCTGCTGCTGCTCGACCTCGACGACCTGCAGGCGATGCTCGCCGAATGCGCCGCCCGCGCGGACGAACTGACCATTACCTACGGCAATGTGGGCAAGCAGTCGGTCGGCACCATCCAGCGCTCGCTGCTCCAGTTGCGCAGCCAGGGGGGCGACCACTTTTTCGGCGAGCCGGCGATCTCGATCCAGGATTTCCTGGGGGTCGACGACAAGGGCCGCGGGATCGTCAACATCCTGGCCGCCGACAAGCTGATGCAGAGCCCCAAGCTCTATTCCACGTTCCTGCTGTGGCTGCTCAGCCAATTGTTCGAATCGCTTCCAGAGATCGGCGACCCCGACAAGCCGAAGCTCTGCTTCTTCTTCGACGAGGCGCACCTGCTGTTCGACGACATCCCCAAGGCATTGGAGGACAAGATCGAGCAGGTCGTCCGGCTGATCCGATCGAAGGGCGTCGGCGTCTATTTCATCACCCAGAATCCGATCGACATCCCCGATACCGTCGCCGGCCAGCTGAACAACCGGGTCCAGCACAAGCTCAACGCCTTTACCCCGCGCGACCAGGCGGCGGTGAAGGCGGCGGCGACGACGTTTCGCGCCAATCCGGGGGTCGATGTCGCCACCGTCATCACCGAGTTGAAGGTCGGCGAAGCGCTGGTCTCGCTGCTCCAGCCCGACGGTGCGCCGGCCCCGGTCGAGCGCACGCTGATCGCGCCGCCTGCCAGCAGGGTGGGGCCGATCACCCCGGACGAGCGCAAGACGATGATCGAGACCGACGCGATCGGCACCAGATACGACAATCTGGTCGATCGCGAATCGGCCGAGGAGCTGCTCAAGGCCAAGTCGAGCGAAGCCGCCGCCGCCGCCGCCGAGGCCGCCGCCAAGACCCAGGCCGGCAAGGATGCCGCGGCCAGGGCCAAGGAGGATGCGCGCACCGCCAAGGAAGCCGAGCGCACCCGGATTGCCGGCGAACGCCAGGCCGCCGCCGAAGCCAAGGCCGCGGCCAATTCGCCATGGAACCGCGCGATCACCTCGGCGACGCGCTCCGCCTCGTCGGCCGCCGGTCGCGCGGTGGCGAATGAGGTGTCGAAGGCGGTGTTCGGATCGTCGCGCAATGTCGGCGGCAGCGTGATCGGCGGGCTGGTGCGCGGCGTGCTGGGCGGCCTGTTCAAGGGGCGGTGACCCTCGCCCGCATCCTGCGCAGCATCGGCGCCGTTCTCTGCGGGTTTGTCGCGGTGATCCTGTTGTCGCTTGGCCTCGACGAGGCGATGGGGGCGAGCGGCGTCATCCCGCGCGGCGCGATGGTGGCGCCCGCGCTCACCGTGCTGGCGCTCGCCTGTCGCGGCGTGATCACGATCACCGGCGGCTGGCTGACCGCGCGGCTGGCCCCCGCCGCTCCCCTGCGCCACGCGCTTGTGCTGGGGATGACTGTCGCAGGTTTCGCGACGTTGGGCGTGTTCGTCACCTGGAACATGGCACTGGGACCGCATTGGTATCCCATCGCGCTGGCCGCGACCGCGGTGCCGCTGACGCTGTTCGGCGGCTGGTTGCGCGCGGCGCGTTGGTTCCCGAGGGAAACGGGTCTAGGATCGGGGCGATAGGAGACGCCGCATGGACTCGTTTGCCCCCCAAACCGACTGGACCGCCGCCAGCGAAGCCGAACTGGACGGCGTCGTCGAGCTGCGCCGCGCAATCCATCGCGAGCCCGAAATCGGGCTGCACTGCCCGCTGACCACGGCCAAGATCAAGGGGGCGCTTGCCGGCCTGCCGCTGGAAATCCACGACAGCAAGACGACTACCGGCTTCGTCGCGATCCTGCGCGGCGGCGACAGCAACGGGCGCACCGTGCTGCTGCGCGGCGACATGGACGCACTGCCGATGCAGGAGGAGACCGGCCTGCCGTTTGCCTCGACCATCGCCAACGCCATGCACGCCTGCGGCCATGACGCGCACAGCGCGATGCTGGTCGGCGCGGCGCGCGCCTTGTGCGCTCGGCGCGATCAATTGCCCGGATCGGTGGTGTTCATGTTCCAGCCCGGCGAGGAAGGCTATCACGGCGCGCGCTTCATGATCGAGGACGGCCTGCTCGACATAAAGCGGTCCGATGGCGCCTTTGCACTCCACATCATGCCCAACGCACCCGCCGGGCAGATCGTCAGCCGGGCAGGCCCGCTGCTCGCCTCGACCGACGCGCTCAACTTCACCGTGCGCGGCAAGGGTGGGCACGCCGCCATGCCGCACGACGCGATCGATCCGATCCCCGTCGCGTGCGAGATCGTCACCGCGCTCAATACCTTCGTTGCGCGCCAGATCCCGGTGACCGACCCATGCGTGCTGTCGATCACCCGGATCAGCGGGGGATCGGCGTACAACATCATCCCCGATGCGGTGACGATGCTCGGCACGCTGCGCACGCTGTCGGCAACGACGCGTGCGCGTGCGCGTGATGGACTGCAACGCGTCGCCGAACTGGTCGCGATGGCGCATGGCTGTTCCTGCGAGGTGCGGATCGACGACGGCTATCCGGTGACGATGAACGACCCACGCGCGATAGACCTGGTCCGCGACATCGCGATCGGGCTGGGCGGCGAGGACGCGTGGCAGACGATGCCAACGCCAATGATGGGCGGCGAGGATTTTTCCTACGTGCTGCGGGAAATGCCCGGCGCCATGGCATTCATCGGCGTGGCCCCGGCGGGAGCGGACGATGTCGGCGTGCGTCCGCCGCTCCACAATACGCACATGACGATCGACGAATCGGTGATGGCGCGCGGCGTGGCGATGCATTGCGCCTTTGCCGAGCGGTTCCTGGATGCCGGATTCGGTTGAGTGTCCGTTTGCAAACTCGCTAACAGCGAGTTTCGGTAGTCAAACGCGCTCTCAACGCGTTTCAAACAGGCTCCTGGGTCGTCCCGTATCGGGTGGCAGTCCATTGTCAGATCGATGCGCTGGCGGAACTACCATCGGGCGAAAACGTATTTACCCCGGACAGCGGCCACGGGCGCCGCTGGTTTGGAGGAAGCAGCATTTTTCTGCTCCCTTGGGCAACAGGAGTATGTGAAATGGGCCTAATCATCCTTCTCATCGTCGGCGGCGTCATCGGCTGGCTGGCCAGCATCGTCATGCGGACCAATGGACAACAGGGCATATTCCTGAATGTCGTGGTCGGCGTCGTCGGCGCGGTTCTTGCCGGATATCTGATCTCACCATTGTTGGGCATCGCGCCGATCACCAGCGACGGCCGGCTGGTCGGATCGATCCCGTCCCTGCTCGTATCGTTCCTGGGCGCGGTCGTCCTGCTGGCGATCGTCAACCTCGTTCGTCGCGGATCGATCCGCTAATCTTGCCACATCATCGTAACGGAACGGGCGGTCCCTGGCGGGGCCGTCCTTTTCACGTTCAGGCGATCTGTGTCAGGCTCGCATAGCCGAGAGCCAGCAAGCCCAGCGCGCCCGAGGCGCCGCACAGCAGATAGCCGACATATTCGACGCTTCGTGGATTGGGTCGCTGCAGCCGCTGGTTGCGCGAGGCGCTGCTCAGTACGAACGAGGTCAGCAACCCATATGTGAAAACCGCAATCTCGGCCATGTTCCACTCGCTCTTTCACCAGGAGCCCGCTCCTGTTACCGCATCGCAGCAAAAACCTACCGGCGCTTTACTGACAAGTGGTTACCGCCCTCGGCGCGATGACCGGTGGCCCCGATCCGGCGATCGGAGCGGAATACCCCTGCAAAAATCCACTGTTACGGACAGCACTTTTTGTGCCACCGTACCGCATGATCCGCCACCGTACACACCCAGCCGCATCCTCTTCCGCCCAGCAGCGGCGGTGACTATGCCCTCGCGCCTCATCGCCGCCGAACTGACGCTGCGCGGCATAGCGCTTGGCGGCATCATCACGTTGCTGTTCACTGCCGCCAATGTCTATCTCGGACTAAAGGTCGGGCTGACCTTCGCGACGTCGATTCCGGCCGCCGTGATCTCGATGGCGATCCTGCGCTATCTGCCGGGCGCGACCATCCTGGAGAACAACATCGTCCAGACCGTCGCGAGCGCGGCGGGCACGCTGGCGGCGATCATCTTCGTATTGCCCGGCCTGGTGATGATCGGCTGGTGGCACGGATTTCCCTATTTCCAGACCGCGCTGATCACCGCGACGGGGGGCATTCTGGGCGTGATGTTTTCCGTGCCGCTGCGCCGCGCGCTCGTCGTCGACACCGATCTGCCCTATCCCGAGGGGGTTGCTGCCGCCGAGGTACTGGAGATCGGCGCCGGAACCCGCGAGGGTCAGGAGGAAAGCCGGCGCGGACTGCTGGTGCTGGTGTGGAACAGCATCGCCTCGGCCGGATTCGCGATCGCCAGCCAGACCAAGCTGGTGACCGACACCGCCGCGACCTATTTCCGCGTCGGGGCAGGCGTGACCGGTGTTTCCGGCAGCCTGTCGTTTGCCTTGCTCGGCGTCGGGCATCTGGTCGGCATCTCGGTCGGGATGGCGATGCTGCTGGGGGTGGCGATCGGCTGGGCGGGGCTGCTGCCGGTCTTGACCGCCTACCAGCCACAGGCCGGCGACCTGGCCGCCTGGGCCAATGCGGTCTTCCGCAAGGACGTGCGCTTCTTCGGCGCCGGGGTGATCGGCGTATCGGCGATCTGGACGCTGGTGAAGATCGCCGGGCCGGTAATCGGCGGCATCCGGTCGGCAATGGCGGCCAGCGCCGCGCGTCACGCCGGCGAGGCACTGGCGCTGGAGGAGCAGGATTTGCCGATCAGGACCGTGGTCGTCGTCTCGGGACTGGTATTGCTGCCGATCATCTGGCTGCTGTGGGACGTGCTCAGGGGCGGTGCGCTGGCTGGGTCGGCGGTGATCCTGATCGCCGGCGCGTTGCTGTTCATCCTGGTCATCGGCCTGATGATCGCGGCGGTGTGCGGCTATATGGCGGGGCTGATCGGGGCGTCCAATTCGCCGGTATCGGGGATCGGCATCCTGTCGGTGCTCGCCTCGGCGCTGCTGCTGGTCGGGCTGTTCGGCCAGCATCCCGGCGCCGATACCACAGCCGCGCTGATCGCCTATGCGCTGATCGTCACCGGCATCGTGTTCGGCGTGGCGACGATCTCCAACGACAACCTTCAGGATCTCAAGACCGGGCAATTGGTCGGCGCGACGCCGTGGAAACAGCAGGTCGCGTTGATGATCGGGGTGGTGTTCGGATCGATCATCATCCCGCCGGTGCTCAACGTGCTCAACAGCGGGATCGGTTTCGTCGGGGCACCGGGCGCCGGGCCCAACGCGCTGGCGGCACCCCAGGCGGGGCTGATCTCGGCACTGGCCAAGGGCGTGCTGTCGGGCGACGCCAATTGGACGATGCTCGGCTGGGGCGCCGCCGCCGGGGTCGCGCTGATCGTCCTGGACGAAATACTGGGGCTGCTCAGGCTGCTGCGCCTGCCGCCGCTCGGCGTGGCGCTGGGCATCTATCTGCCGATGGCGGTGATCCTGCCGACGGTGGTGGGGTCGGTGCTCGGCTGGTCCTACGATCGCTGGGCGCGGCGGACCGCCAATCCGGAAGCCGCGCAGCGCATGGGCACGCTGACCGCGACCGGGATGATCGTCGGCGAGAGCCTGTGGGGCGTCGCCTTCGCGCTGATCGTGTGGCTGACCGGCAAGGACGCGCCGCTCGCGCTGGTCGGCGCCGAGTTCGAGACGGTGGCGCTGTTCGGCGGAACGCTGGTGTTCGCGGCGATTGCGGCGTTGTTGTACCGCTATGCGCGCGTGGCGGCGCGATAGGCCGGCGGCACCTGCAGCGAGTCAGCCCGGCGCCCCGGCTTTCAGCGCCTCGACCAGTTCGCCGATCGCCACGAACGCGAACGCGACCGAGCTGTCCGCGACGCCATAGGGCAGGAACAACACGTCGCCGTGCCGGATCGCGCCGCACGAATAGACGACGTTGGGCACATAGCCTTCGCGGTCCTGGTTCTTGGCCGCCAATAAGGGATCGACCGTCCGTCCGATGACCTTGGTCGGATCGTCCTTGTCGAGGAGGACCGCGCCGATCGAATATTTGCGCATCGCGCCGACGCCGTGGGTCAGCAGCAACCAGCCCTCGTCAAGTTCGATCGGCGGCCCGCAATTGCCGATCTGGACCAGTTCCCAGGGATAATGCGGGGTCAGGATGCGGACCCCCTCCTCCCAATGCGTCAGCCGGTCCGAATCGAGCAGGTACAGATTCTCTCCATCCTGCCGCCCGATCGCCAGATAGCGGCCATTGACCTTGCGCGGGAACAGCGCGATCCCCTTGTTGCGTGCGGCGGGACCCGTCATCGGCACCAGGTCGAACGCGCGGAAATCCTTGGTCCGCATCAGTTCCGACTGGATCACCGAACCGTTATAGGCGGTGTAGGTCCCCAGCCATTCGGTCGTGCCGTCCTCATGCGCGAACTGCACCAGCCGCAGGTCCTCCAGCCCCTTTGACTGGGCATCGGTGATCGGGAATATCACCGTTCCCGACAACGTCGAATCGCGGTGGCGATGGACCGTCACGGGGCCGGCGGGGACATGCTCCTCGTCGCTGCCGCGAACGTCGGCGGCGGTGGCGAAGGGCGGCTCGGGGGCAAGCTTGAATTCATTCTCGGAGGTGATGATGCCTTCGCGGAACGCGACCGACGAAATATGCCCCTCGCCCACCGCGCGCAGCGACATCAGGATCCGCATAGAGCCCTTGGGCATGCCGGTCTGGTCGAAATGCGGCACCGCGCTGGGGTTCATCAGCGCGGCGGCGGCATAGCTGTATTCGTGGCAGAAATAAGCGCCGATCAGCTGGCGCTTCTCGTCGCCGATCTTGCTGCCGTCGAGCTTCATCTGCCCTTCGACCTCGTCATAACGGGTCATGAAGACGCGCCGCGTCTGCCAGTGCCGCGCCTCGAAATCCTTGAGCACGATGTCCAGCTCGTCGCGCGTTTCGGCGGGCGACATTCCCATCACTTCACCGATCAGCCGTTCGGTCCTGCTCGATGCGCCGTTGGGTCCCCAGCCGATATGAAAGGGACGAACGACGACACGCGACGGATCGGCATGCAGCCGGAGACTGTGGTGGTAAATTTCAAGCAACGGACGCCCCGCTTGTAACCCTGGTTCAAGCGGCGGCGCGAGCGAGGCTACGCGACGGCGCGGCCTTTCCCTGCCACGGTTCCGGCGCGCTTTCCAAGGGCAGAAATGGCACAGGAAGCCAATTGCAGCGCCAAAATGGACTCCGCGCCCTGATTGCGATTGACGCCCCCGGGCATCAACCCGTCGAAACAGCCGCCATCGGTGCCGCTGGCGAGCGGCAGGTCAAGATCGTTGCCGCCCAGATACCAGCGATAGGCGCGCGCCGCCTCGTCGACCCAGCGCCGGTCGCCGGTCGCATCGAACGCGGCCGCGCATGCCTCGATCGCCGCTTGCGCTTCCAGGGGCTGCTGATCGAACGGCAAGGGGTCGGCATAGGAACGGCCGAAGCTGTCGGTGCCGACGGCGCGGAACCGACCCTCGGGCGACGTCTGTCGCGCGGTGATCCAGGCCAGCGTGTCCAGCCCGACGGCGGTCCAGTCGGGACGCCGCATCGCCATGCCGGCGCGGATCAGCGCCTCGGGCAGGCGCGCATTGTCATATGCCAGGACGATCTCGAACCATTCCCATTGCGGCCGCCGCGCGGCATCGACCAGCGCGACGAGCTGATCGCCGAACCGCTCGAGGATCGGCCGCGCCCGCCGGTTGGCCGGATCGGTCTGCAGGATCGCGGCGGCGCCCAGCATGGAAAAGGCATGTGATCGCGGACTGCCCAAGGCAAAGGCAAGCTCGGCGGTCTCGTCGAACAGGTTACGCGCCCAGTCGCGATGCTTGGCCTGGATGGCGTCGCGCGCGGTGATGCCGAGCGCCCACAAGGCGCGGCCGTTCGAATCCTCGGATCCGCAATCCTCGCACCAGCTACGATCGAAATTCATGAAGTTGCGGAAGCGTCGCACGTCCGGATTCCAGGCATATTGGACGAACGATGCATAGACCGTCGTCCACCGGTCGCGCACCGGCTCGGCAATCCCCTGGGCCTGAACCATCAGCATCAGCGCGCGCGCATTGTCGTCGATACAATAACCGTGGCGGCGATCCGGCACCGAATAGATCGAATGCTGGAGGATGCCGGTGCCGTCGCTCATCCGCTCGACTGCCGTGATGTTCACCGCCAGGGGCGCAAAGGGGCTGGGCAGCGCGGATCGGCGCGGCCGTGCGGCGACGATACCATCGATCGCCTCGACCGCCGCCTCGACCAGACGTGGCCAGATCATCGTCCGGCCGCGATCATAGGCCCGCGACGACAAAGCATGGCGCTCCGCGTCATCAACCAGCAGCCGGCCGATCTGCCACGCAAAGCCGGCGACGTCGCCGAAATCGACGATCACGCCGCAGCCGTCGGCCAGGATTTCCGTCGCGTGGATATAGGGGGTCGATACCACTGCCTTGCCCACGCCGACGGCGTAGGACAAGGTCCCCGAGGTGATCTGCGCCGGATTGGTATAGGGCGTGACGTAAAGGTCGGCGGCCTGCAGATAATCGAGCAGTTCGTCATGCTCGATGAAGCCATCGATGAAGCGGACATGATCGGCGACCCCCAATTCGGCGGTCAGGGCCTTCAGCCGGTCACGATATGCCTCGCCCTCCTGCGCGATAAGGTGGGGATGTGTCGCGCCGAGCACGACGTACAGCGCGTGCGGATTGGCCTCGACGATCGCCGGCATCGCCGAAATGACCGCTTCGATCCCCTTGTTCGGGGCGAGCAGGCCGAAGGTGAGCAGCGTCTTGCGCCCTTCCCAGCCGAACTGCCGCTTCATCGCGTCCGGTTCGACCATTGCCCGGTCGGGTACGCCGTGCGGGATCATTATCACGGTGCGCGGATTCGCATCATAGACCCGGATCAGGATCTCGCGGCCACGCTCGGCCATGACGATGACCTTGGCCGCGCGGGCGAGCAATCCCTCCATCACCCGACGCTCGTCGGCATTGGGATGTTCGAGAATGGTATGCAGCGTCACGATCAGCGGCACCGACACGCGATCGGCCAGATCGAGGATATACTCGCCCGCCGGTCCACCAAAGATGCCGTATTCGTGCTGCACCCAGATCGCCTGGACGCCGCTCGCCTCGATTTCGCGCGCAATAGCCAGATAGGCGGCGCGGTCCTGCTGGACGATCGTTCCGGTGACCTGGGGAGGATAAGGATAGCTCTCCGGCCGGTCGTCCATAGCATAGACGTCGACGGCAAGGTCGGGGAAGCGATCGGCCAGTGCGAAATAGGTATCGGTGGTATAGGTGGCCAGGCCGCATTGACGAGGAAGGAAGTTACCGATCAGCGCAATGCGTTTTACCGCGGGATTAGCCACCTTCGCGCTCATTTCCATTCCTTCGACCAAGTTCGTCCCCAAGCGTGCAGGTCACGTTCGGGATAACGACCTAGCATCGATATGGTTGCGGGAATGCTGCGCTGCAATAAGATATGTGCCGACGTGCGTCATTCCGAGCGGGTTTCAGCCCCGTCCGCGATATCCCGGTACATCCTGTGCAGGCAGCCACATTCCCTCCGGGGGCGGCCCCGATTGCCAGAATATGTCGATCGGCATACCGCCGCGCGGATACCAATAACCACCGATTCGCAGCCAGATTGGCGACATCTCCGCGACCAGGCGTTCGCCGATGCCGACCGTGCAATCCTCATGGAAGGCGGCGTGACTGCGAAAGCTGCCGAGGAACAACTTGAGCGATTTGGATTCGACGATCGTCGCCGCAGGTGCGTAATCGATTACCAGATGCGCAAAATCCGGCTGGCCGGTCACCGGGCACAACGAGGTGAATTCAGGCGCGGTGAACCGGACCATATATGGGCGCCCGGGGCGGGGATTGGGGACATAATCGAGGACCGCCTCGGCTGGAGTGGCGGGCAGCGTGCTGGGTCGGCCGAGATATTTTGGCGTCGTCATGGACGGCATATAAGCCGTATCGCCCGGCGCGTCACCGGCGGTGCCGGGGAACACAGCACGACTTTTGCGGCATGGATGCTCGTCCCGCTCGACGGTCTCGTGGCGTGGGGCTAGAGCGCTGTCGCCATTCCGGGGCATGCCGCGTTGAGCCATCAGGGAATGCCGCGTTCGGCAATCAATGGGAGAATTTCATGGACGCGCTGGTAACGACCGAATGGCTGGCGGGCGAACTGGGCGCAGGCGACCTGCGGGTGGTCGACGCGACCTATCTGCCGGCGCTGCCCGGCGGCCCGAACGACGATCCCGCGACCGATTACGCAGCGGCGCACATCCCGGGCGCGGTGTTCATGGACCTCGCCGACCTGGCCGACACCAACACCGATCTGCCGTCGATGCTGCCGCCACCCGAAAAGTTCGCCAGCCGGATGCAGTCGCTCGGCCTCGGCGACGGCAGCCGCATCGTCCTTTACGACAATTCGCTTTATCGCACCGCCGCGCGTGCGTGGTTCATGCTGCGGACATTCGGCGCGCACGACGTCGCCATCCTCGACGGCGGCTTCGCCAAGTGGCAAAAGGAGGGACGCCCGGTGGCCGCCGGCCGGGATCAGCTGCGCCATCGTCACTTCACCGTCTGGGCGGACCGGAGCGGCGTGCGCGACCTCAACCAGATGAAGGCGAACCTCGACAGCGGCGCCGAACAGGTGGTCGACGCTCGCTCGCCCGCGCGCTTCAGCGGCGAGGAGCCCGATCCGCGCCCGGGAACCGAGGCCGGCCACATTCCGGGATCGAAGAACCTGCCTTATGGCACGCTGTTCAACGATGACGGGACGTGGAAGACGGGGGAGGCGCTGAAGGCCGAATTCGTCGCCGTGGGCATCGACCTGGCCAAGCCGGTCGTCACCACCTGCGGCTCGGGCATCACCGCATCGGTGCTGGCGTTCGGCGCCCATCTGCTGGGCAACGAGGCGGCGGTCTATGACGGCAGCTGGTCCGAATGGGGCGCCGATCGGTCGACGCCCAAGGCGACCGGCGCGGCATGAGCCATCCCGCATGAAAGGCGACGGGCGGGACGATGATCGCGACGCGACGCGGGTCGTCGTCGCGGGGCGCCGACCGGAATGGACGGGCGGCATCGTCAACACGCCGGTGTGGCGGGCGTCGACGATATTGTTCGACACCGTTGCCGACCTGCGCGCCGCCGGGCGCCGCGACACCGATCGCCAGCTGATCTACGGCCGGCGCGGCTCGCCGACGCAATGGACGCTCGCCGATGCGCTGACCGCGCTGGAGCCCGGGGCGGAGGGCACGTACCTCTATTGCTCGGGAATGGCGGCGGTGGCGGCGGCCTTGCTGTCGGTAGTGTCGGCGGGCGACGAAGTGCTGATGGTCGACACGGCCTATGACCCGACGCGGGCGCTGGCCGACGGGCTGCTCCGGACGCTGGGCATCACGACACGTTATTACGATCCGCTGATCGGGGCCGGGATCGCCGACCTGATCGGCGAGCGGACCCGCGCGATCCTGATGGAGAGCCCGGGCAGCCTGACCTTCGAGGTTCAGGACGTGCCGGCGATCGTAGCCGCGGCAAAGGCGCGGGGGGTAGCCACGATCCTCGACAACACCTGGGCCACGCCGCTGCTGTTTCCGGCGATCGGCCGGGGGGTCGACCTGGTCGCGCTGGCCTGCACCAAATATGTCGTCGGCCATTCCGACGCGATGCTCGGCGCGGTCATCGCGGGACCGGGTTGGTATCGTCGCCTGCGGCGGATCAGCTATCAGATCGGCCAGTGCGCCAGCCCCGACGACGCCTGGCTCGGCGCGCGCGGGCTGCGCACGATGGCGGTGCGGCTAAAGCAGCATGGCGACAGCGCGCTGGCGGTCGCCCGCTGGCTCGCCGGCCGGCCGGAGGTCGCGCGCGTCCTGCACCCCGCTCTGGCCGATTGTCCCGGCCACGAGGTGTTCGCGCGCGATTTCCGCGGCGCTTCGGGGTTGTTCTCCTTCGCGCTCAAGGACGGCGACGAGGCCAGCCGCGCCGCCTTCATCGACACATTGCGGCTGTTCGGCATCGGCTATAGCTGGGGGGGCTTCGAAAGCCTGGCGCTGCCCGTCGATCCGGCCAGGTTCCGCACCGCGACGAAGCGCGATTTCGGCGGCGCGCTGGTCCGGCTTCACGTCGGGCTGGAGGACGTTGCCGACCTGATCGCCGACCTTGACGGCGGTCTTGCCGCGTTCCGGGCAATACTGGCGCAAAGATCGTGATGCCGGCCGGCCGCTGACCGCAGCAAGGCCCTCCACTGTGGCCGCGGCGCAACATCGTTGCGCTATCGCGACGATTACGGATCGTTTGGTGTTGTACATTGCATGGTGTCTTGTCAAAGGGCCTCGCGGTGACTGGATTGACGGCCCGGCCGACATATGGCGTCGCGGACAGAGGCTGGACACGCACCGAGGCAGGAGGGGCGACGACGCCATCTTCCCGTTCGAAAGGAATACCATGCGCTTTTTCCATATCAGCCTCGGCGTGATCGCGGTTGCGATCGCCGCTCCCGCCATGGCGCAGGAAGAAACCGCGCCTACCCCGACGTTCACTTTTACCGGGAACGTCACCGCAATCAGCGACTATCGCTTCCGTGGCCTGACCCAGACCAACGAGGATCCGGCCGTGCAGGCGACGGTCAACATCAACCACAAATCGGGCCTGTATGCCGGCGTCTGGACCTCGACGATCGATGGCGGCCGCGACGGCAGCACGCCTGCCTTGACCGGCTATGGCGGCGCCGAGGTCGATTTGTATGGCGGCTTCACGCGGACGCTGAAGGGCGGCCTGGGCTTCGACGTGGGTCTGCTCTATTATTATTATCCGGGCGGCGTGAAGACCCTCAACACCGACTTCTTCGAACCCTATGCCTCGGTCAATTACACGATCGGCCCGGTCAACGCCAAGGTCGGCGCGGCCTATGCCTGGGGCGGCCAGTCGGGCCTCGACTTCACCTCGGGCAGCGATGACAACATCTATGCGTACGGGGAACTCGCCGCCGGCATTCCGACCACGCCGCTGACCCTCAAGGGCCATCTCGGCTATACCAAGGGCTCGCTCGGCCTGGTCAATTTCGTCGGCAGCGACGACAGCTATTTCGACTGGTCGGCGACCGCCGAAGCCGCCATCGGCCACGTCAAGGTCGGCGTCAGCTATATCGACACCGACATTTCCAGCGCCACCGGGACCTTCACCAAGGGATCGCGGACCGGTTCGGTGCGACGCTTCGACCGGTTCGACCAATTCTACGGCCGCGGGTCGACGGTGCTGGGCTATGTCGGGCTGACTTTTTAAGCGTTCTGCTTGAAATGTGCTGCGGCACGTTTTGCGGTGCCGGCCGCTCCCCCTCCCGGCCGCCCACATGGTATCCTGATGGGCGGCCGGGTGGGGGAGCGGGCCGGCACCGCACGAACCTCGCTCTTCCGCGAGTTTCCAAAAAAAGTCGGGGCGGCCTCGCCGCCCCGATATCCCCATCTTCGGCGAGAGCGGCCAGGACACCGGCCCAAGCGAGAGGTAATGTTGTATCCTCTTGTCGTTGCGGCTAGATCAACCGCGATGACTGCGATGATTCGCCCTTTCCGCATGGCGCTGCTCGACCGGTATGCGATCGGCCTGTCGGGGCTCTGCGCGGTCCATTGCGTGGCCAGCGCGGTGCTGGTCGCGCTGGCGGCCTCGGCGGGCGGCCTGTTGCTCCACCCTTTGTTCCACGAGGTCGGGTTGACGCTGGCGATCGGGCTGGGCGCCGTGGCGCTGGGGCGCGGGGTGGTGCGACACGGCGCCATGATGCCCGCGGTCGCCGGTTCGCTGGGGCTGGGCATGATGGCGGGAGCGATCAGCCTGCCGCACGGCGATCCGGGCGAAACCATGTGGACGATCTTTGGCGTCGCGCTGCTCGCGCTCGGCCATGAACTGAATCGTCGCGTGGCCCGCTGACCTGCCGCATCGGGACGGCGTCCTCGGTCGCCTTATTGCCTCAACGCGCGTGAGCGCCTAAATCATTGCCGTGACTGCCCACCATCATCACCGCGAACCGTCCGGTGTCCAACTGGCGACCGTGGCGCAGGCGACGCTTGAACGATCGGGCGAGCAATGGACGCCGATGCGCGCCAGCATCTTCGGCGCGCTGGCCGCGTTCGATCGCCCCGCCTCGGCCTATGACATCGCCGAGGCGGTCTCGAAGATCGAGGGGCGCCGTGTCGCCGCCAACAGCGTCTATCGCATCCTCGACCTGTTCGTGGGCACAAACCTGGCGCGGCGTGTTGAAAGCGCCAATGCCTATATCGTCAACGCCCATCCCGATTGCCTGCACGACTGCATCTTCCTGGTGTGCGATCATTGCGGACAGACCGTGCATATCGACGATGATCGCATCGCCGGCACCGTGCGCCGCGCGGCCCAGGCGACGGGCTTCCTGCCCGAACGGCCGGTGATCGAGGTCAGGGGCAAATGCGCCGATTGCAATTGACGCGGCTTTCGTCTCCTGGGGCAGCCGATACCTGATCCGCGTCCGTGAAGGCGCCGCCGGCCTGGTTCAGCCCGCTGGATCAGGCGCCAACGCCTTGCCCATGCGTACCCCCGGCACCGCCACGCCGCGATCGGCCATCTTGTCGACCCGCTCGATCGGCCGATAGCCGCATGCGATGTAAAGCGGCTCGCCCGCCAGCGTTGCCATCAACTCGGCGCGCATGAAACCGGCCTCGCGTGCGGCGGCTTCGTTCGCCGCCAGCACCAGGCGGCCGATGCCGCGACGAACATGGTCGGGATCGGTATACATCGCGCGGATCCGCGCCGCGTCGCGCGCCGGATCGAGCAATGCCGCATCGCGCAATGCCGAATTGTGGTCACCACCATACAGCGTCGCGCGATAGCTCCAGCCGCCGCAGCCGACGATCCGCCCGGCGCCGTCCTCGACCACGACATAGGTCCGGTCGGCGATCAACTGGGTGTCGAGACCCATGCTGAAGCGGCTGGCCGCCACCTGCTCCGGTGTCAGGAACGCGTGCTGCAGGGTGAAGATCGCGCGATCCATCAGCGCGGCGATCGCGGCAACATCCTCCTGGGTCGCGATGCGGACGACAAACGTCACTGGCGTATCGACCTCGCAATCATCAGCCTGCACCCCAAACAGCCTGGCCAGCTTTTTCCAATGATCAAGCGGCGCCGCGGGTCTTTGTCGGCGCTTCCGCCGCCGCCTCGCTGGTCACCGGATCGTTCCGGTGGGGCGGGCGCGTCGTCAATATCCGGTCGGGTGCTGCGTCCATCGTCCGGCACACCACGTCGAACATGTCGCCGTCGATCCGGATCTCGTTGATCGCAGGCGGGCTGGTCCTGATCCGCTCCGACAAGGTCCCCGCCCCGATCATCCGCACCGTGCGGCCATTGACCGGGTGAGCGATGTCGAACGGGTCATGGACGTGCCCCGTCAGCACGGCGTCCACCCCGACCGCCGCCAGCGCCGCGAACGCCTCTGCGCCGCGGTGCGTCTGCGCCGACATCCGGGTATGCGGCTCCACGAGCGGATGGTGACAGGCGACGAACACCAGCCGATCCTTCGGCACCGCTTCGACCAGCGCGAGCGTTTCGGCCAGCGCATGCCGGCTGACATAGCCCTTCGACCAGTTGAGCCGCCATTGCGCGCGCGCCGTGGTCTTGAGCGGGACGATCGATACACCGGGCAGGTCGAGCGGCCTTTCGACCAGCCGCTCGACATCCTCGAACCGGCGATAGGGATGGAACATGCGTGCTATCGGATTGAAATAGGGCAGGTCGTGATTGCCGACCTCGACCGTAACCGGCCGCTCCAGCCCACGCAGCCAGGCGAGCCCCGCGGCGAATTCGCGCCGCCGGGCACGCATGGTCAGGTCGCCCGTCATCACCACCGCGTCCGGCGCCTCGGCGGCGACCAGCGCGTCGAACCAGGCGATCGCCGCGACATCCTCGCGTCCGAAATGAACGTCGCTGACATGGAACAGCCGGGTCATGGCGCGTCCTTTCGGGTGGCGATGAACTGCTTGCCCGTACGCCCGGTGGCAATCGTCGTGCCGGGCGCGAGGTCGATCGGTTCGCCGTCGAACAACGCGAGCACCGGTTTCTTTTCGGCGATGCGCAATTCGGTCGCACGCACTTCTGTGACCGATCGCGCCGCCACCCAGTCGCCGGTCATCCAGCTCCAGCCCAGTTCGGCGATCGCGCGGAAATCGCGCGCGTCGATCGCGGCGACCTCCAGCCCGTCCGCGTCGGCGCGGACCAGCACCGCCTGGGCATGATGGGTGAGGCCGGGCGCGCCGGTGACGCGGATGCCGTGGCCGAAAGTGCGGCGCCAGGCCCCCCGCATCGACGCGAACAACCCCTTGATCTTGCCCTTGCGGACGATTTCGCGCGCGCGATACCAGCTTGCCGCCGGGCCCAGGATCAGCCCGACCAGCGCGCGGTGCGGCCCGGCCTCGACATAGGGGAGCGCAATCCGCTTGCCCGCGGCATGCGCCAAGCCGACGATCTCCGCCGGATCGAGCGACTCATGGAGCATTCTGGCCAGCATGTTCATCGTGCCGCCGGGCAGGATCAGGATCGCGCCGTCCCATTCGGCCAACGCGCAGACCGCGGCGTTGATCGTGCCGTCCCCGGCAAACAACAGCACCGTATCGGCGCCCGCCTTGTCCAGCGCGGCCGGCTTGGGTAGCGTGTCGTCGGGAAAATCGGTGCGGCCGACCATTTCCAGCCCCGCCTCGATACAGACGGCGACGATCGCCTCGGCTTTCTGCGCGTCCGACGAGCCCGAATGGGGATTGGTGATCAACCACAGCTTGTGCATCATCCGGCAACGCACGACGCGGCCGATCGCCCCTTTGTCAATCGGGAATATCCAGCGTCACGCGCGTGCCCGTTGCGTCGCTGACGGAGGAGAGCGTCCCGCGCGCCTGCTGGGCGAATGCCTCGATCAGGCGCTGGCCAAGACCGCCGTCACGCCGCGACGCCGGCTGACGCTCGGGCATCCCGACGCCGTCATCGGTCACCATCAGCCGCCAGCCCGCGCCGCTTTCATGCCGTCGCCAGGATACGCCGATCGTGCCGCTATCGCGCCCGATGAAAGCGTGCTTGGCCGCATTGGTGACGAGTTCGTTGATTACCAGGCCCATCGACACTGCCCGGTCGCGGCCGACCGGCGCCTGGTCGGCGTCGCAGGTCAGCGTAACGCCGCCGCGCAACAACAGGGCGTCGGCCAGCGCCCCGCATAATTCGACCAGGTAATCGCGGATGTCGACCATCTCCGCCTGGCCGTTGCGATAGAGGTGACGGTGGGCGCGCGCGACGCTCTCGACCCGCATCAGGGCCGAAGTGAGGGCCTCCGCCGCCGCCGGCTCGGTCACGCGCCGCCGCTGGATATCGAGCACCCCTGCGACGATCGCGAAATTGTTCTTCACGCGATGATCGAACTCGGCGAGCAACAGGTCGCGCTCGGCGATCTCGCGGTCGCGTTCCTGCGTGGCGCGCCGCACCGCACGGCGGAACAGCTCCGCCAGCGCCACGGTCAGCATCGCCGTCGCCAGGATGGCGAACAGCGTCGACGATGGGCTGGCGACCGCGGCGGCGGCCGGCGTCCCTCGATAGGCGGCGAAATAGGTGTAGAAGACCGTGATCGCGGTGGTCAGCAATCCGGATTGCCATCGCCCGAACAGGGTGGCGACCATGATCGCGGGAAAGACGAGCGCGAAAATCGCCGATCCAGGCGCAATCGCATTGATGACGATACGGATGATCGTCGCCGCAGCGGCGCACAGCAACGCAAAGGACAATTGCGTCACCCAGCGCGGCACGGTCGGCGCCAGCCGGTCGGGCAGGTCGAGCTCGCCAATCCTTGCCATGCCGGAAGGGGACATCGCCGTACCGCGCACAGTCAAGCCGGGAAAGCTCGATCTTGATTCCGATCAATCAAATGAATGTTCCGGGCCGATTTTCCAGCGAGGTCGACGATATATTGCCACGCCACCCGGCCCGAGCGCGCGCCGCGCCGCGTTGCCCAGCCGACTGCATCGGTGGCATCGAACGGCAGGTTGAACGCGCGGGCATAACCCTCGACGATGGCCAGGTAGGCGTGCTGGTCGACCCCATGGAATCCCAGGCTCAGCCCGAACCGGTCCGCCAGCGCGAGCTGATCGTCCACGCTGTCGCGCGGGTTGATGGCGCTTTCCTGTTCGGTGATGTCACGCGGGACGAGGTGGCGGCGGTTGGCGGTGACGACCAACCGCGCATTGTCCGGCCGCGCCTCCGCCCCGCCCTCCAGCAGCGAGCGCAACGCGCGGGCCTCGCCCGCCGTGTCGAACCCGAGATCGTCGAGAAACAGCACGAAGCCGCGGTCGATGCCCGCGATCCGGTCGAACAATCCGCGCAGGTCGCTCAGCGCGCCGACCTCGATCAGCGCGATGGCGCCGCCGGCCGCCTGGGTCGCGGCGACCGCGCTCTTGACCAGCGCCGACTTGCCGGTGCCGCGCGCGCCCCATAACAGGATGTCCTGGGCGGCATGTCCCGCGGCCAGCCGCCCGAACTCGGCGAGCACCGCCGCCTTCTGCGCCTCGACGCCCAGCAGCAGGTCGATCGGCAGCGGCGCGAAATGCCGCGCGGCGACCAGCCCGCCGTCGCGCGACAGATAAGCGCGATGGGCAGCCGGATCGGCGTCGGGCGGCAGTGGCGGCGCGATCCGCTCAAGCGCGGCGGCGATACGATCAAGCGGGTCGCTCATCGCGTCCGCCTCTGGCATGCCTGCCGCCTGCGGGCAATCAGCCGAGCGTCCCCAGCAACGCCTTGGCCGCAGCGCGATCGGCAAAGCCGGGATCGGCGAGCGCCACCCCGACCTGCGCCTTCGCCTCCGCCTTGCGGCCCAGATCGGCGTAGATCTGCGCCAGGTGCCAGCGCAGCCCGGCATGGTTCGGCGCCAGCTTTACCGCCTTCTCCAGCAGATCGGCGCCACGAACATTGTCGCCCGACACGTACAGCGCCCACCCATAAGCGTCGGTCGCCACCGGGTTGAGCGGGGCAAGGCCATAGGCCGCCTCGGCATAGCCCAGCGCGTCGTCGACATCGCCCGCGCCGAGATGGGCATAGGTCAGCTCGGCCAGCATCCCGGCATCGCGCGATCCGATCCGCGAGCGCAAATTCTCCAGCGTGTCGATCGCCGCCGCCCAGTCGCCGGCCGCGATCTGCCAATGCGCGGCCAGCCGCAACGCGGCGACGTTTTCGGGATGCTGGTCGAGGAACAGGGCGAGCACCGTCGCTGCCTCGGGCCGGCGCCCGGCATGGTCGAGCGCGTCGACCGCGCGGAGCATCGTCGCCTCGTCGAAACGGATGTCGGCGGCCTTGCGATAGGCGTCGGCGGCCGCGGCATAGCGGCCCATCACCATCAGCGTGTCGCCGACCAGGAGCTGCGCGGCCGGCGCGCCCGGCCCGGCATCGCTGAGCGCCGTCGCGGTGCGCAGCGCGTCGTCGAGCTTGCCGGCATCGATCAGCCCGCGCACCAGGTTGACCGCCGCCGCCGGATCGCCCCGCTTTACCGCCACCGAGCTGGCCAGCACCGCCAGGCCGTCGTCGGTGCCGAACGGGGCGGCGCCGTCGCGCAGCGGCCAGGCCGAGCGGTCGAGGTATCTCGCCGCCCAGTCGCGTTCGCCGGTCGCCTCGAACGCGCGGCCGACCAGTGCCAGCGTATAGCTGTCGGCATCGCCGCGCAGCGCCACCGGCCGCAGCACGTCGAGCGCGCCGCGCGCATCCCCCGATCGCAGCAAGGCGGCCCCCAGCAGTCGCCGCGCGGTCACGTTCATCGGCTGGCGGCCCACCAGCTCGCCCCATTTCTCGATCGCCGCCTCATCGCTGCCCGCCGCGAAGTCGAGCGTCCCGCCGAGCAGCAGCGCGCCGGGCAGATGGTCGATCGCGCCCCCGGTCCGCTGCATCAGGCTGCGGGCGAGGTCGTACTTCTCCGCCCGCGCCGCCAGCACCGCCTGGAGGTAGAGCGCCTGCGGGCTGCCCGGCCGCGCCGCCAGCGCGCGCCGCGTCGCGTCGAGCATCTCCGGATAGCGCCCCAGATCGCCGAGCGTCGCGGCATATTCGATCAGCGCCGGATGGTAATAGGCATCGCGGTCGAGCGCCGCGCGGAACCACGGCAGTGCCCCGGCCAGCCCGAACTGATCGCGGATCAGTTCGCCGCGCAGCGTCAGCGCCGCCGGATCGGCCGGATCGATCGCCACCGCGCGCTGCGCCGCGCCGGCGGCGCCATCGACGTCGCCCAGCGCATAGCGCACCCGGCCGAGATCGCACCACGCCGCCGCGTCGCCGGGTGCTGCGCGCACCAGGTCGCTCAGCAGCGCCAGCGCCTGCGGCTTTTTGTCCAGCGCGGACAGCGCACGCGCGGCGACCCGGATGGCATAGCCGCCAAACCGCGGATCGGCCTTTGCCGCTTCGGCCAGGGCGCGGCGATTGTCGCCCTGGAGCAGCCAGGCATGGGCAAGCAGCTGGTGCCCGCGCTTCATGTCGAATCCGGTCGCCCCGGCGCGGTTTAGCTCGGCCTCCGCGCCCAGGCCGTCGCCCAGCGCCAGGAAATCGCGCGCGAGCACGGCATGCGCCAGGCCCCAGCCCGGATCGGCGGCGACCGCGCGCTGCGCATGCGCCCGCGCGGCGTTGTAATTGCCCGATTTGAGCAGGCCCAGGCTGATCGCCAGCTCGGTTCGCGCGGTGGCGGCATCGGCCCGCGCGGGGCCGGCCAGCCCGATCGTCAGCGCTGCCGCGGCGGCGACCGCGATGGCGGCGGCGGCCAGGGTGGTGAGGCGTTCATGCATGGAGATCATAGCTCTTCAGGAGGTCGTAGAGCGTCGGGCGGCTGATCCCGAGCAGCTTGGCGGTATTGGAGATGTTGCCCTCGGCCCGCGCCAGCGCGTGGCGGATCGCCTTGCGGTCGGCGATCTCGCGCACCGCCTTCAGGTTGATCGGTTCGGGCGCGCCGCCGCTCTCAAGGTCGAGGTCGGCGGCGGTGACCAGCTTGCCGTCGGCCATGATGACCGCGCGCTTCATCCGGTTTTCCAGTTCGCGGACATTGCCTGCCCAGCCCCAGCCGTCGATCACCGCCAGCGCGTCGGCGGACAGGCCGGTGACCGGCCGGCCCATCGCCTTGGCGTGCCGGTGGAGGAAATGACGCGCCAGCAGCGCCGCGTCGCCCGGCCGTTCGGCCAGTCCGGGGATGCGGACGACGATCTCGGCCAGCCGGTAATAAAGGTCCTCGCGAAACGACTGGGCGGCGACCATCGCGTCGATGTCGCGATGCGTCGCGCACACGATCCGCGTGTCGATCGCGATCGCGCGCCGGCCGCCGATCCGCTCGATCACGCGTTCCTGCAGGAACCGCAGCAGCTTCACCTGCAACGACAGCGGCACGTCGCCGATCTCGTCGAGGAACAATGTGCCGCCATCGGCCTGCTCGATCTTGCCCTCGATGGTCTTCACCGCCCCGGTGAACGCCCCCTTTTCGTGGCCGAACAACTCGCTTTCCAGCAGCGTCTCGGGAATCGCCGCGCAGTTGATCGCGACGAATGCGCCCTTGCGCCCGCTCGCCTCGTGCAATCCGCGCGCCAGCACTTCCTTGCCCGTGCCCGATGCGCCCAGCAGCATTACAGACACGTCGGCGGCGGCGACCCGCTCGATCATCCGCGTGACCTTCAGCATTTCGGGCGCGGCGGTGATCAGCCCGGCAAAGGCGGTGGTCGCGGGCGTCGCCAGCCGGCGATTCTCCGCCTCCAGCGCGTGGACATGAAAGGCGCGGCTGACGATCAGGCCCAGCGCGTCGATATCGATCGGCTTGGCATAGAAGTCCCAGGCGCCGGCGCCGATCGCGTTCAGCGCGCTTTCGCGCGCGCCATGGCCCGACGCGACGATCACCTTGGTATCGGGCTTGAGCTGGAGGATCTGGGCGAGCGTGGCGAACCCCTCGCTGGTGCCGTCGGGGTCGGGCGGCAGGCCCAGGTCGAGCGTCACCACCGCCGGCTCCTCGGCGCGAACCGCGTCGATCGCCGAGGCGCGGTCGTGCGCGCCGACGACGTCATAGCCGTCATAGGCCCAGCGCAACTGACGCTGGAGCCCCAGATCGTCCTCGACGATCAGCAGCTTCTGCCCGTTCATGCCGCCTGCTCCAGCGGCGGCGCCGCCGCCCCCGCCGTCGCCCCCGCCAACGCCAGCGCCAGCGTCAGCGTGAAGCGCGTGCCTTGTCCCTCCGCGCTGGCTACCTCCAGAATGCCGCCCATCGCCTCGATCAGCTGGCGCGCCTCGAACGCGCCGATCCCGAACCCCCCGGGCTTGTTCGATACGAACGGGCGGAACAGGCGATCGCGGACGAACGCCGCGCTCATCCCCAGGCCGCGGTCGCCGACCTCGATCAGCAGGCGGCCCGGGGCCTCGGCCACGCTCAGCGTCACCGGCATGTCGGCGGCGCTCGCCTCGATCGCGTTCTGCACCAGATGGCCCAGCGCCTGTTCAAGCCTGGCCGGATCGGCGATGGCGAACAGGTGATGCGCGCCGGAAACGATGACCGGATGCGGCCGCCGCCGGGCCACGCATTCCAGGAGCGGCACGATCTCGACGGCGACCGGCGGGTCGACGCGACCCGCATGATGCTGCGAAAGACGCGCGAGCAGGTCGTTCATCCGTCCCGCAGATTCCTGCAGCGTGACGACCATGTCGGCGCGGAACGCCGGGTTGTCGGCATGGCGTTCGGCATTGCGCGCCACCAGCGTCAGCTGGCTGACCAGGTTCTTCACGTCGTGCATGATGAACGCGAAACGCCGGTTGAACTCGTCGAACCGCTCGGCATCGGCCAGCGCGTCATGCGCGCGGGCCTCCGCCAGATAGCTCGCTACCTGGCGACCGGCCATGCGCAGCAGGTCGTAATCCTCCCAGTCCAGCGCGCGGTCGATCGGCGGGCGGGCCAGGACGATCGCCCCGATCAGCTGGTCGAGATGGATCAGCGGCACGATCGCCCAGCTCGCCGGCTGGTCGAGGATCCATTGCGGGATCGCGCTGCGCTCGGCGGGGTCGCCACGCCCCGCGCGCAAGGGGTCGAGTTCGACGATCCGGCCGTCGCCGGCCAGCCGCCGGGCAAGTTCACCGCCACCGGCCGGCGATGGCGGGGCCGCGTCCCACCGCCAGCCGGCGCCCGGCACCAGCGTCGCCCCGTCGGCGACCAGCAACAGCCCGGCGGGTGAATAGGTGACGTCGGCCACCGCCTTGACGATACGCTCGTCGAGCGGCGCCGCGCCCTCGCCCGGCGCGCCCAGCGTCTCGGTGAAGCGGGTCCATTCGGCACGATAGTCATAGCGGTGGCGGAACAGGTGCTTGGCAACCTTGACCTTGACCCATGCCTTGAGCTTGGGGGTCGACAGCAGGGCCAGCAGGGCGGCGGTCGAGCCGAACACGAATGCCGCCTCGATCTGGCGCGCATGGGCGCCGCCGACCGCATCGATCGTCGACAGGATCGCGATCGTCGCCAGCGCATAAAGACCGAACCCGGCGATCGACAGCGACTGCCACGCCACCGACCGCGACAATTTGAGCGTCCAGTCGCCGTTGCGATGTGCGGCCACCGCGAACAACGGCACCGACGCCACCCGCGCCAGCCCGCGCAGGGCGATGACGTCGGCTGGCCGGACATGGGTAAGGTAATTCGCCGCGCCCACTGCAAGATCGCTGGCCCACAATATCGCAAGCGCCCCCAGGGCCAGGGGAATGCCGCTGCGAGCCTGGGGCCGCACGGCCATGTAAAGGTGGTTGACCAGCACCAGCGCGCCGACCGCGACCATCATCTTCAGGGCCAGCCGGGCGTCGCCGATCGCGGTCGCCGCGGCATCGCCGGGAAAGGCGGTCTCGACAATGGCAAGCGCCATCGCGGTGATCTCGACGGCCACGACCACGCCATAGATCATCGCGATCGCCTGGTTGCGCCGCTCGCGCTCGGCGCGCCGGAACAGGGCGAACATGAAGCCCAGCCACGCCAGCTGGCGCAGCCCGTCGATCAGCCGCGTCGCCAGGTCCTGCTGGTCGATTCCCGCCACCGCCAGCGCCGACAGCGCCGACAGCGCAAGCGCCAGCGTGAACGCCAGCCGCGGCAAGGTCGTCGTCGCCTGGCGCAATTGTGACAGCGCCAGCACGGCGAACAGGATCGCGGCGAGCGCATGGCCCCACAGGATCAGTCCGTCGACCATTTCAGCGCGCCCCTTCCGGCCACAGGACGACGCGAATCGTCTGCAGCAGGATCAGCAGGTCCAGGAACGGCGAATAATTCTTGGCGTAATAGAGGTCGTATTCCAGCTTTTGCCGGCTGTCCTCGATCGACGCGCCATAGGGATAGTTGATCTGCGCCCAGCCGGTGATGCCGGGCTTCACCATGTGGCGCTCGGCATAATAAGGCAGCTGCTGCTCCAGGTCCTCGACGAATTGCGGGCGTTCGGGACGCGGACCGACAAAGCTCATCTCGCCCTTCAGCACCGACCAGCATTGCGGCAGTTCGTCGATCCTGACCTTGCGGATGAACCGGCCGATCCGCGTGATGCGCGGATCGTCCTTCTCGGCCCATACCGCCCGGCCGGCGACCTCGGCGTCCTGGCGCATCGACCGCAGCTTGATGCAGTCGAACCCGGTGCCATAGCGCCCGACGCGGCGCTGGCGATAGAAAGCGGGACCCCTGCTCTCCAGCTTGATCGCGATCGCGATCACGGCGACCAGCGGGGCCAGCAGCGCCAGCAGGGCCAGGCTGGCCGCGACGTCGAACAGGCGCTTGAAGATGCTCGACAGCATTCGCCCCGACGAGAAACCGTCGGAAAAGATCAGCCAGCTGGGGTTGACGCTTTGCAGGTCGACGCGGCCCGTCTCGCGTTCGAGGAAGCTCGATATCTCATTGACATGGACCCCGGTGGTCTTGATCCGGAGCAGATCCTTGAGCGGCAGTGCATTGCGCCGCTCCTCCAGCGCCAGCACCACCTCGCTGGCATTGAGCAGGACGACATGGTCGGCCAGATTGTAGATCGCGTCGCGCGCAATGGCTTCGGGGATGACGCGGTTGGCTTCGCTCATCGAGACATAGCCGACGACGACGAAGGCCGATTGCGGCTGCGCGGCGAGCGCCTTCAGGCGCGCCGCGCGCATGCCCGCGCCAAGCACGACGATGCGCCGCTTGAACACATGGCTGCCCAGCATCTTGCCCAGCAGGATCCGCAACCCGATCATGGCGGCAGCGGCGAATCCCATCGCGTATAGCAGGTTGGACCGCCAGAAACTCAGCATCGGCGACAGGAAATAGACGGCGGACAACAGGATCACGCCCAACGATATCGCCACCAGCAACCGCGCGGTGGCGCGGCGCAGCGACTGCAGCGCATCCGCCCCATAGACCCCGACCGCGATCATCGCGACTTCCAGCGCGGCGGCGAAGATCAGCAATTGCGGCAGCCGGTTGCCGATCGGGTCGACCCTGCTGCCGAGCTGGTGCAACCGCACGACATAGCCCAGTTCCGCCGCGCCGAAGAGCAGCAGGATGTCGAGCAGTCCGAGGAACAGGACCGCATAGGGGACGTAGTGCTTGAACAGCCTGATCATCGCCCTCGCCCAGCCGACACGCGGTGCGTGTAAGGATTTCCGACACGGTCATCGGCGGTGTCGCAGCAATTGACAAATAAAGCCTGAACGCATTCTGGTGGCGCCGCGTTGGCCCTCCCCCCCAAGGCGGCCCGCCTCATCCTGCGCCGGGCGACAGAGGATTTCAGATGACCGATGCCACGCCGATCATTCCCGTCATCCTGTCCGGCGGGTCGGGCACGCGGTTGTGGCCGATGTCGACCCCCGAACGGCCCAAGCAGCTGCTCGCGCTGACCCACGAGCTGACGATGCTCCAGCTGACCGCCTCGCGGGTCGCCGGGGAGCGGTTCATGCCGCCGATCGTCGTCGCCAATGCCCGTCACGCCGACGAGGTCGAAAGCCAGCTGGCGTCGGTCGGCAGCCCCGCGCAGGTGCTGATCCTGGAACCCATGGCACGCAACACCGCGCCCGCCATCGCGCTCGCCGCGCTGGCGGCGGGCGATGGCGCCGCGGCGCTGCTGGTGATGCCGTCCGATCACGTCATCGCCGATCCCGATTCCTTCCATGCCGCGATCCATGCCGCGCTGCCGATGGTCGAGCAGGGCTGGCTGGTGACCTTCGGGATCGATCCGCAGTCGCCGGAGACCGGCTATGGCTGGATCAGGATCGGCGAGCCGATCGCGCCGCGCGTGCACCGGGTCGCCAGCTTCGTCGAAAAACCGCCCCGCGACCGCGCCGAGGCCATGCTGGCATCGGATGATCATGCGTGGAACGGCGGTATCTTCCTGTTCCGCGCCGACGTTTATCTGAATGCCCTGTCCACCCACGCCCCCCCCCTCCTGGCGGCGAGCCAGCGGGCGATGGCGGGGGCGCGGCACGAAGGATCCCGCCTCTATCCCCAGGCCGAGGCGTTCGCCGCCTCTCCGTCTGATTCGATCGATTATGCGGTGATGGAAAAAGCCGAGCGCGTGGCGGTGGTGCCCGTCGCGATGGGCTGGAGCGACCTCGGCAGCTGGGATGCGCTGCACCAGATCAGCACCTGCGACGCGGCCAACAACGTCTGCCGTGGCGATGTCGTCGCGATCGAGAGCGAGGGCTGCCTGGTCCAGGCGGACGGCGTCCGTGTCGCGCTGGTTGGCGTCACCGACCTGATCATCGTCGCCAACGGCAAGGATGTGCTGGTCCTGCCGCGCGGCCGCAGCCAGGAGGTCAAGAAGCTGATCGAGGCGATGAAGGAATGACGGCGGCATCCGGCACGATCACCGCAAGTCCGTCGATGATCGTCACCCGTCCGGCCAGCGCGCCCGATGCTCGACCGTCAAGCAGGACGTAGAGCCGAGATCGATCGATCCGGCCCGCGCGGAACGCCGCGGCATCCGCATCCAGGCGCGCGGCCACCGCCGCCGGTTCGCGCGAGGCATAGAAGTACCGCAAGAGCACCGGACGAGGCGCGGTGATCGCCCGCCATGCCAGTTCCTCCACCACAGCCTTTTCGCGATCGGAACGGATCGGGTAAAACTCTATCGCAGATGCCCGGTCGATTATCGACTGCCAGCGCGGATCGCGCGTCCGCAGGTAAAGTCGATGGTCGTCGGCGCGCGCGCTGGTCGCGCGCACCGCGGCCAGCATCGGCGCAAGGTCGATTACCTGGAGAGCCAAGGCGCCCCCGATCATCAGCGCGCCGCGCGGCAGGCGCGCAACGATCACGACCGCTGTCAACGCGATGACATAGCCGACCGGCCAGAACAGGCGGCCGGCGGCGCGCACCGGATCCAGAGCGTCGCGCAATCCAGCCGCCACCGGGATCGACGCGATCACCTGTCCGCGCCAGATCAGATGCGGTCCGATCGCGATCAGGGCAAACGCGCCAAACGCCGGAATCAGCCACGTCAACGACAGGCCGGCGGACCGGCCGCGCCCGAAAAGAAGGGCGATCACAGCCAGGGCGACAAGCACGAGCATACCGGCCCCGAGATAGTTGAACCCCTCGAAACCCTGCGCGGGTGAGGCGGCCACGCCCGGCAGCAGTGCGGAATAATCCGGGTTACCAGGGTTCCACAGCCCATCCAGCGCAATGCCAAAGCGGCCGTAGGTGCCGCTCGATACCAGGGACTGCCCGATCAGCCCAAGCCACCAGGCAATTGCCAGGACGGATGCCGCCACTGCGCCCGCCGCGATCATGATCGATGACCGATCGCGGTGAAGGATGATCAGGCGAATCACGGCGCTGGCCCAGATCGCGCCGGTCATCACCGCCAGATAGGGATGGATGAGCAGAGAGACGCCGATGACCGCCATCCACCAGGCGGGCTGCTTTGCGCGGGTTTCGTCGACGAAGATCCATAACGCCCACAGGATCGTCCAGTGCGCACAGAGATTGACGTGGCCGTAGCGCGCAATCAGCGTGGGACTGAACGATACCAAGGCGGTACCCAGGAACAACGCAAGTGGATCGGCGACATGACGTCGGAGCAGAGCGTTGGCGAACGCCACCTGCAGCACCACGCAGACCAGCAGCCACCACCCGATGACTTGCCAGTCGGCCGGCAGTCCCAGCGGCCTGCATAACAACCCGAGCAAAGGATTGCTGTCGGTCAGCGACAGCGGCAATCCTTCGGGTGCCAGCAGCAAGGGATTGTGCAATGCCGGCCACGATCCGCCGCGCAGATAGGCCGCCAGTCCGATTGCGGTCTGGCCGCGGTCGCTGCCGTCGAGCAGCCACCCGACATTGCGCACATCCAATATGGCCGGGTGCATCCATGCCACGAAGATGACGGCCGCCAGCGCGGCTAAGGACAATTGCCGGGCGGCGAAACGATCAATCGCCATGAATAACGTCATTCGCGCGCCAACGCACCGCGCTATCCGACGAGCGCCTCGCACGCATCAAGCGTCTCGCGAAAGCGCTGGATGATCGCCTGGTACGGTGCCGAAACTGCCATATCGAGCCCGGCCCGCTTGAGAACATCGTACGGATAATCGGACCCGCCCGCCTTGAGCACGCTCAGATAATTGTCGCGCTCCTTCGCGCCGCCCTTCAGGATCGATCGCGCGAAATAGGACGCCGCAGAGATACAGGTGGCGTATTGATAGACATAGAAGCTGTTATAGAAATGCGGGACATACGCCCATTCCGAGGCATAGGTGTCGGACACCGCGACGTTCGGCCCGTGATAACGCTTAAGTAGATCAAGATAGATCGTACTGAACTTTTCGCCCGACAATCCCTCCCCCGCTTCCGCCTTGTCGTGCACGGCGAGCTCGAATTCGGCGAACATGGCCTGGCGGTAAAAGGTGCCGCGAATGCTCTCCAGCTGCTGGCCGAGGTAGAACAGCTTCTCCTGCTTGGTCCTGGCATTCGCCACCATGTGGATGGCGAGCAGTTCCTCGTTGCAGGTCGAGGCGATTTCGGCGGTGAAGATCGAATAGTCCGACTTTTCATAGACCTGGCTCTGGTTGGCCAGCAATGTGTGCATCGCATGGCCCCATTCATGGGCATAGGTCGTCATCCCCTCATAATTCTCGCCCAGGTTGAGCAGCAGATAGGGATGGACGTCATACGCCGCGCCGGGGTTCATGTACGCACCCGATTTCTTGCCCGGACGGGGCAACGGGTCCATCCATTTACCCGCGGTCACCTTGGCGAACAGCGCGCCATATTCAGGACCGAGCGGCTTCACGGCCTCGATCGTGGTGGCCCGCATCTCGGGCACCGTCACCTTCCTGTCCAGCGCGACCAACGGCGGGTAGATGTCGTAATAGGCCATGTCGGGCAGCCCCAGGAGCTTGCGGCGAAGCTCGAAATAGCGGTGCAGTTCGGGCAAGCCCTTGTTGGTCTCGGCGACCAGCGTGCGATAGACCATCTCGGGCACGTTGTTGCCCGACAGCGCATGGGCAAGCGATGTCGGGTAACGGCGCGACTTCGCCTCGAACACGTCGGCTTTGACATGGCTGAGATAGGCGGCGCCCAGCGAATGCTGGAACTTGCCGTATTCGGCCCAGAACGTGTCGAACACCAGCTTGCGGTCGGCGCGGGCCGGCGCGTCGCGGTTGAGCGTATAGGCCTGGTCGTCCAGCCGCACCTGCTTGCCGGTCGACAGCGTGACCGTCGGCCAGGGAATATCCGACGCAACCAGTTGCTCGCGGATGTCGCTCGGCCCGCTGAACGGCGCGCCGGTTCCCGCCATCAGCAACTCGCCCTCGGGGGACAGGATATGGGCCGACAATCGCGCGATGTCGCGCAGCATGAAATCGAACCGGCGCCGCAGCGTGTCGTTGACCGCGATGAAACCCTCGATCCTCGGCTTGCCGAGCGCCAGCAGCTCCGGCGCGGCCCAGGACGCCGCCTCGCCCAGGGCAGTGAACATGTCGATCGCCTGCGCCTGCCGTTCCTGGTTGGCGGATATGCGGAGATCGGCATCGGCGTTCAGGCTGGCATAGGCATAGATCCGACTGGCGGCGCGCTGCAGGTCGGATTGCGCGGCAAGGAACCTGGCCAGCGTATCGGCACCGGCGCCCAGCCTGCCCTTATAGGCGGCGAGCGTGGGTAGGTCCGCAAGCACCTTGCGCCGCGCTGCGTCCCAGGCGGCGTCAGTGGGATAGAGGTCGGCAAGATCCCATTGGGCGCCGCCAGCGCTGCTCTGCGCCCAAGCCGGTATTGCCGTGAACGTGCCGGCCAGGATAATGGCGGCGATCGTTTCGCGACGGGAAAATTGGGGCATGGACGGACTCCGGATCAACAGGAGTCCAACTCATCGCAATCACCCCGACGCGCGGCAAGAGCTAAAGTCCCGCGGTCAGATCGCCCATGCGATCAGCGCCGCCACGACAACCCACATGGCGAGCGCCACGACGGATCCGATCACTAGGCCACGCATCACCTTGGTCGATCCCATCCGGCGAGCCAGCGAAACGCGGCCGGCATGAAGTGGCTCGGGCGTTTTCAGCGAGTAGCTGGCTGGCGGGGCAAGATGACCATGAAGCTCGGCGTTGCTTACCATGCGACCTCTCCTTAACCGGTCGTTAATTGACCTCGATCAACACGACGCTTGGCAGCGACGGTCGTTCCATAAGGACGCGATCGGCCGCTATTCCGTAGCGGCAGCCTTGCGCCGTCCGCGCTTTGGCGCAGCCGCAGCCGTTTCCTCGGTCGCCGCCGGCGCGGCCGTGGCTGTCCGTGGCTTGCGGCCCAGGCCAATGCGCTTGGCCATGTCACGCCGTGCCGCTGAATAGTTTTCCGATACCATCGGGTAATCCGCACGCAGATTGTAGCGATCGCGATATTCTTCCGGGGTAAGGCCATGACCCGAAAGGTGACGACGCAAGGTCTTGTAGGGCTTGCCGTCGATCATCGAGATGATGTGATCCTTCGAGCTCAACGATTTCCGGGCCGAGACCGCCGGGGTGAACTCCGCGGCAGGACCAGCCTCCGGAGCGGGTGATTGCGGGTCGCCGGTCAGGCCGGACACCGCGGCATGCATCTGCGCCAGGAAGGTAGGAACATCTTCGGCGCTTGCCCGAGTATTGGGGTTGGACAGCCATGCGATGGTCAGCTCGGTTGCCAGTTCGACGGCATTGGCACTGGTTGTTTCGTCCACGGTCATTTCCTCTATGCTGGACTCGCGTTAGAGCCAGGATTGTTTGCGGTCAATCACCCAGAAATGAAAAGCGCCGTAAATATATTCTGCGTCGTTACTATAGACGATAGCCTTGTAAGCAGCCGCGCTTTCGATCTGCACCAACCGGCCAAGATGCCAACCTTTGGTTCACCTGCCACGCCGGCAACACCATGACCTGCGGACTGGTTTTCGACCTTTTCAACCCAGCTTCCCGTCAACGCCACTTTCTGTTGACGCAGCCTAGCCGGCTTCCTAATAGATGCAAACGCGAATCACTCGCATTAGCGATGGGAAAGATGATGGATGGTGCGGCACAATCTGGTGTCGAACTAGCGTGGAAGGGACTTGCCTCCGTTGTGCTGATCGCGGCGCTACCGAGCGGCGTGGCGGAGACCGGCTCCGCCTCGGGCGAGCGGCTGATGGAATTTGCAGACGAGGTTCAGGCCGGCAAGCTGACCACCACCGCCGCTATCGCGAAGGCGCGCGCAGTAATCGTGGAAGTCACCGGTTGATCCGTGCCGCCAGCAGGAGAACGTCATGTACGATTTTGTCGATCGCCCGGTCGGCGCGCTAGACACGGGGGGCGCCCTGTTCCTCTGTTCGATGCGGCGATGGGTGGCCGCCATGGCCGCGCGCACCTGCCCGCCATATGCCATCGGTCCCGGCTTCGCCGCGGCGAGGGTGATGCCTGCCCTGCCGCATTTTCACATGGCGATGATGCTACTCAACAGGGAAGCGCGCGAGACGCTGCATTTCGCTTTGGGCGGATGCTCGCCTATCGCCGAGGACGAGGCGGTATTGCTGGAGATCGTCGGCAAGGTCCGGATCATATCGTCCTCGCGCACGCTCGCCACGCTCGGCATGATCATGCAGGAAGATGCCGTCGCGCCGTTGGCTGCCGCGCTGGCGGGGGTGGCCGAGTGCTTCACCCAGGCCGGACTGGGCCTTGGTCTTGCCTCGCGCCCTCGACGGGCCGGGAAGCGGTCAACCAATGAGTGACCGGATCGCCATGCTCCCGCAACTGGCGCCATCGTCCAGCCTGACCGTCGAGACCGTGTGCGGGGTGCGCCACTGGAACGACCATCTGTTCAGCTTCGCGATCACCCGGCCGCCGAATTTCCGCTTTCGGTCGGGGGAGTTCGTCATGCTTGGCTTGCCCGGGGCCCAGCGTCCATTGTTGCGTGCCTATTCGATCGCGAGCCCTGCTTATGCCGACGAACTGGAGTTCCTGTCGATCAAGGTCTGCGATGGTCCGCTGACCTCCCGACTAGCTCAGATCCAGCGCGGGGATCAACTGTTCCTTGGCCGCAAGCCGACCGGAACGTTGGTCGCCGATGCGCTGCTGCCGGGCCGGCGGCTGTTCCTGCTGTCGACCGGCACCGGCCTGGCGCCGTTCCTCAGCATCGTGCGCGATGCGGACATCTATGAACGGTTCGTGCAGGTCCAGGTGGTTCACAGCGTCCGGCGCGTTGCCGACCTGGCGTGTCGCGAGGTGCTCGAAACGCATTTGGCGGGTGATCCGCTGGTCCAGGATCAGGCGCTGCTGCAACTGTCCTACCTTCCCACCGTCACGCGCGAACCGTTCCAAACGACCGGCCGGATCGGGGCCCTGATCGAAAGCGGCGCACTCTTCACGGGCCTGGCAGGCCCGCGCCGGCTCAACCCGGAGATCGATCGCGTCATGCTCTGCGGAGGCATGGCGATGATCCGAGAGCTTGCCGGGCAACTCGACGAACTCGGCTTCATGGAAGGGTCGAATGCCCATCCCGGTCATTACATCATCGAACGCGCGTTCGTAGGATGAAGACACGTCACCCATTGACGCCGCCCAGGCCCTTGCCCGTCCCGCACGCCACGCCGACGTGCTTGCACTCGCCCCCCGCCTGCTTGTAGAGGCCGTTCCAACAGCAAGGCACCCGGCAATACGGGGCCGAACAGGGGAATGAGGATGCCGATCATCTATGCGGCCATTGTCTGCGGCCTGATCGCCGTCGTCTATGGCTTCGTCACCAGCCAGCAGGTGTTGCGCGCGCCCGCCGGCAACGCCCGGATGCAGGACATCGCCGCCGCCATCCAGGAAGGGGCGAAGGCCTATCTGGGCCGGCAATATACCACCATCGCCATCGTCGGGGTGATCGTCGCGGTCATCCTGTTCTTCACGCTCGGGCTGATCTCGACCGTCGGGTTCGTGATCGGCGCGGTGCTGTCCGGGGTGGCGGGCTTTGTCGGCATGAACATCTCGGTGCGCGCCAACGTGCGGACGGCGGAGGCGGCGCGGATGTCGCTGCAGGGCGGCCTGACGATGGCGTTCCGCTCCGGCGCGGTTACCGGCATGCTGGTCGCGGGCCTCGGGCTGCTCGCAATCGCCGGCTTCTTCTGGTATCTGGTCGGCCCGGCGGGGCATCTGCCCAACGACCATGTCGTGACCCAGGCGCTGACCGCGCTGGCATTCGGCGCGTCGCTGATCTCGATCTTCGCGCGGCTCGGCGGCGGCATCTTCACCAAGGCCGCCGATGTCGGCGCCGACCTGGTCGGCAAGGTCGAAGCCGGCATCCCGGAGGACGATCCCCGCAACCCGGCGGTCATCGCGGACAATGTCGGCGACAATGTCGGCGATTGCGCCGGCATGGCCGCCGACCTGTTCGAGACCTATGTCGTTACGCTGGGCGTGACGATGGTGTCGATCGCCCTGCTGGTCCGCGCCGACGCGCCCGAGCTGATGCGGCTGATGAGCCTGCCGCTGATCGTCGGCGGGGTGTGCATCGTCACCTCGATCATCGGCACGTACATGGTGCGGCTGGGCAAGGGCTCGATCATGGGCGCGCTGTACAAGGGGTTCTTCACCTCGGCGATCCTGTCGGTGCCGGCGATCTTTTTTGCGACCAGCTGGGTGATCAGCGACCTGAACGCGCGGATCGGAGGCGCCGGGTTCCTCGACGCGGCCACCGATACGGTGACCGCGCGGGCGGGTGCCGGGGCCGGCGTGGCGTTCACCGGCATGGACCTGTTCTGGTGCATGATGATCGGACTGGCGGTCACCGGGCTGCTCGTCTGGATCACCGAATATTACACCGGCACCAACCACCGCCCGGTCAAGTCGATCGCCAAGGCGAGCGAGACCGGCCACGGCACCAACGTGATCCAGGGCCTGGCCGTCTCGCTGGAGGCGACCGCGCTGCCGACGTTGGTCATCGTCGTCGCGGTCATTGCCGCCTATCAGCTGGCCGGGGTGATCGGCATCGCGTTCGCGGCGACCAGCATGCTGGCGCAGGCGGGGATGGTCGTGGCGCTGGACGCTTATGGCCCGGTCACCGACAATGCCGGCGGCATCGCCGAGATGGCGGGCCTGCCCGACGACGTGCGGCACAAGACCGACGCGCTCGACGCGGTCGGCAACACCACCAAGGCGGTGACCAAGGGCTATGCGATCGGCTCGGCCGGGCTGGCGGCGCTGGTGCTGTTCGGCGCGTACACCACCGACCTGACCACCTATTTCCCCAGCCTGACGGTCGATTTCTCGCTGAGCAATCCGTACGTCATCGTCGGGCTGCTGCTCGGCGCGCTGCTGCCCTATCTGTTCGGCGCGTTCGGGATGACCGCGGTCGGCCGCGCGGCGGGCGCGGTGGTCGAGGAAGTGCGCGAGCAGTTCCGCACCAACCCGGGCATCATGCAGGGCACGTCGCGCCCCGATTATGCGCGCACCGTCGACCTGGTGACCAAGGCGGCGATCCGCGAGATGATCGTGCCCTCGCTGCTGCCGGTCGTCAGCCCGATCGCCTTGTATTTCATCATCACCGCGGTGGCGGGCCAGGCGCAGGGCTTTGCGGCGCTGGGCGCGATGCTCCTCGGGGTGATCGTCTCGGGCCTGTTCGTCGCGATCTCGATGACCTCAGGCGGCGGCGCCTGGGACAATGCCAAGAAGTATATCGAGGACGGCAATCACGGCGGCAAGGGCAGCGAGGCGCACAAGGCCGCGGTCACCGGCGACACGGTCGGCGATCCCTATAAGGACACTGCGGGCCCGGCGGTCAACCCGATGATCAAGATCACCAACATCGTGGCGTTGCTGCTGCTGGCGGCGCTGGCCGCGCATGCGGGGACAGGTTGACGACTCTCCTGCACGCGTCGGCGGCGTCAGGGTTGACGAGCGTGATCCAATGACCAATGGTGATGATCGACGCGGCCGCATCATGTGATGCGGCCGCAGTGACTCGCGGGGAGATCTATCTTGGCCACGGTCCTCAGCCGTATCGCCGCCGATTCCGGCGGGGAAGCTATTTCCGTGGGGCCGCAACCGGATTATGACGCCGACGCGCTGAAGACCTTGCTCGCCCGGCGCACGTTCAAGCGCGGCGCCTTCACCCTGGCGTCGGGCAATCGCAGCCGCATCTATTTTAACATGAAGGCGACGATGATGACCCCGCAAGGCGCGGCGCAATGCGCGCGCGGGTTGTTCCAGATCATCTCGGCGCTGGACGCCGATTATATCGGCGGCCTGGAGATGGGTGCCGTGCCGTTGCTGGGAACGGTTGCCGCGCTCAGCTGGGAACGGGGCGCGCCGGTCAGCGCGATCTTCGTCCGCAAGGCCCCGAAAGCGCACGGCACCGCGCTGATGATCGAGGGACTTGACGACGACGGCGGCGAAAACCTGTCCGGCAAGCGCGTCGTGCTGGTCGACGACGTGGCGACCAGCGGCGGTTCGATCATCAAGGCGGTGGATCAGATCGTCGCGGCGGGCGCATCGGTCGCCGACGCGATCGTCATCCTCGACCGCGAGCAGGGCGCGACCGCGACCCTGGCGGCGCGCGGCATCGCGCTCCACGCGCTGTTTACTGCAAGCGACCTCGGCGTGACGGATGCCGACCGTTTGCCGCTGGACTGAATCCGTCTATCCACGCAGCGGTGACATCGTCTGGTAAGCAGCGGCTTCACCGAGTTTCAACCTTCCCGGTCCAGGCATAGGCCCAGATGACCCCGCCGCCCGCTCCCTGGTCCGCTATCGCGCGTTATGCGCAACGTTGCCCCAGCCCGCACAACACCCAGCCGTTCCGGTTGCGCATCGTCGACGCGCGCCGCGCGGAAGTCGTGTTCCTGCCCCGCCGGGGGCTGCCCGTGGCCGATCCGCTGGGACGTTTCACCTGGCTGACGGCGGGGATCTTTGTCGAGATATGCAGCATCGCCGCGCATGCGATGGGCCATGAACTCGCGGTCGATTGGGATCACTCGACGATGTACGCCGGCGGCGATGTGGAAACGCCGCAGGTCGTCGCTCGGCTGACGCTGGCGCCAGCCGGCGCGGCGGTGCCCGATCTCGACGCGCAGCTGATCCTCGATCGCCACACCTCGCGGCTGCCCTATGACGGATCGCCCGCGCCCGCCGAAGCCATTGCCGAGATGCAGGCCGAGGCGGTTCGCCTGGGTCACCGGTTCGAGACGCGCAGCGATGCCGGGGCGATCAAGCAGGTCGTCGAGCTCAACAGGCAGGCGCTGTTTCACGACCTCGACGATGACGGTCTGCGCACCGAACTGACGAAGTGGCTGCGGTTCGACCGGCGCGAGGAGGAGTTGATGCGCGACGGCCTGTCCTCGCGCTGCCTGACGTTCAACGCGACCTTGTTCCGCAGTTTCTTCACCCGGCACCGTTTCTGGACGATGCCCGGCGTCCGCGACATCGTCGGCGCGGTCTATGGCGCGACGATGAAGGGAATCGGGACGATCGGCTGGCTGCGCGGCCGTTATGTCGACAGCGCCGACTGGGTCGCGGCCGGGCGCGTGATGATCCGGCTGTGGCTGATCCTGACGCGCCACGGCGTCTATTGGCACCCCTATGGTTCGGTCATTACCAGCGAGGCCGCGCGCACCAACATGATCCGCTATCTCGATTTGCCTGAGGAAGCCGGCGGGGAAGACATGGTCTGGCTGCTATTGCGGCTGGGCCGGAGCGCCGCACCGCCGCTCAGCCACCGTCTGGGGATCGAGGAGATCACGCTGTGCAGTGGCTGAGATCGCTCGTCCGCCTGCCCCCGCTGGCCGCCGTGGTCGCGGTCGACGCGGTCGAGCGGCTGCTGGCCGGGTCGGGCGGACTGTATCGCGTGCTGCTGATACCGGGGTTCGAGGGCACGCGCTGGCGGCTCGGCACCTGGCGCGCGTGGCGTAGCTTCTATCAGGCGCATCGCACCGTGCCGGCCTATCGCGACTATGTCGCGGCGCATGGCGGGATGCCGGCGATCCACTTGCGGGGCGACCTGACCCCCGATCTGTCGGCGATCCCGGAGATGGACAAGGCGAGCTACGTCAAGGCCTATCCGCTTGAGCGCCGGGTCAAGCGCGGGCGCATCCCGCGCCGGGGCGTGATGGTCGACGAGAGCTCGGGCTCCAGCGGCCAGCCGACCAGCTGGGTGCGCGGCCCCGTCGAACGCGCGATCACCAGCCAGATGATGCGGCTGAGCTATCACCAGTCGGTCGATCGCGAGCGGCGCGTGTTCATCCTCAACGCCTTCGCGCTGGGCGCGTGGGCGACGGGCATGAACGTGTCGCTCTCGCTGTCACCCAGCACCATCCTGAAATCGACCGGGCCGAACATCGACAAGATCGTCAACACGATGATCGAGTTCGGCCCCGATTTCCATTATGTCGTGATGGGCTATCCGCCGTTTCTCAAGACGCTGGCGGACGATCCGCGGATCGACTGGTCCCGGTACGTGGCCGATGCCGGTTACGGGGGCGAGGGCATCTCCGAATCGCTGCGCGACTATCTGGCGCGCAAGTTCAAGCGCGTGGTGGGCAGCTATGGCGCGTCCGACCTGGAAGTGAACATGGCGATCGAAACCGACCTGTGCATCCGGCTGCGCAAGGCGGTGATGGCCGATGCCGACCTGCGCGAGGCGATGGTCCGCACCGATTATGGCGTCACGCCGATGATCTTCCAGTACAATCCGCTTGCCTATTTCGTCGAGACCAATGCCGCGGGTGAATTGGTGATGACGATGTCGCGACCGTACCATCTGGCGCCCAAGGTCCGCTACAACATCCACGATCGCGGCCACGTCCTGCGCTTTCCGGCGCTGACGGCGATGCTGCGGAAGGCGGGACGGCTCGACCTGCTCGACGGACTGGCGCAGGCCGGCGACCTGCCGCTGCTGTTTCTCTACGGCCGATCGGACATGTCGATCGATTATTACGGCGCCAACGTGACGCCCGATGCGGTCCGCGAGGTGCTGTACGGGATCGATGCGCTGGCGCCGGTGCTCAACACCTTCCGCCTGCTGTCCTACGAGGACGACGCGCACAACAAGCGGATGGATATCGCCGTCGAACTGATCGAGGGCGCGGCCGTCCCCGCGGGCCTGCCGGCGCTTGCCGAGGACGCGTTTGCGCGGCTGGCAAAGATCAACGGCGACTTCTTCAACGCGCTCTACAAGACCGCGCCGCCGGACAATCCCCCGCTGCTGACGCTGCATCCGTTCGAGACCGGCCCGTTCGCCGGCGGCCAGCGCAAGCTGAAGAACGAATATGTCGCGACCGACCTGAAATACGACAAGCTTTGACGCCGTCCGGCAAAGCTGGCCTGGTCGTCAATGAACGAACCGCGCCACCACATCGCGATAGCTGCGGCTGACCTTCACCTGGCTGCCCGAATCGAGCACCAGGAAGCATTCGCCGTTGGTGTGCGGCTTGACCTGGCGGACGAGATCGAGGTTGACGATCGTCGAGCGGTGGACACGTTGGAAGCGGCGCGGGTCCAGGCGTTTTTCCAGGTCCTTCATCGTCTGGCGCAGGATCAGCGTGTTGTCGCCGGTCTTGATGCACATATAGTCGCCCGCCGCCTCGACGATTTCGATCGAATCGACGTCGACCCGGAAGATCTTGCCGCGATCCTTGATGTTGATCAGCTTTTCGAAACGGTTGGCGGCCATCGTCTCGCCGTCGCCGGCCATTTCCTCGATCGCGTCCGGGGCAAATTCGGCAAGCACTTCCTTGAGCTTCTCGACCTCTCCGACGCCGCGTTTCTCGCTCATCCGCTGGCGGACACGGTCGAGCGTGTCGGCCAGCCGCGATTCCTCGACCGGCTTGACCAGATAGTCGACCGCCTGTGCCTCGAACGCGCGCACCGCATGGTCGAGATAGGCGGTGACGAAGACGAACAGCGGCGGCTCGACCTCCATCAGGCCCTGGATGACCTGGAACCCGTCGAACCCCGGCATCTGGATGTCGAGAAAGACGAGGTCGGGCTTGTGCGTCTTGATGCTGCGGATCGCCTCGCGGCCGTTGGCGCATTTGTCGATGATCTCGACATCGTCATGCGTCCTCAGCCGCAGCTCGAGTCCCTGGATCGCAAGGGTTTCGTCGTCCACCAGGATGGTTCGGATTGTCATGCGGCCTCTCTGCTCGGTTCTTCTGCCTGGTACGGAATTTCGATTTCGACGGTAAAGCCGCCCCCGGCCATCGACCGCGTGTCGAAACGATAGTCAGGCCCGTATGCCTGCGCCAGCCGATCCTTTATATTGGCGAGCCCGACGCCGGTTGAAAGGCTCGGCGGGAACGGTGTGTTGATCAAGCCGGCACCGCTGTCGGATACGGCAATCTGGACGCGTTCGCCGACCAGACGTGCGGAAACCGCGATTTCCGCCCCCTCCTCGCTTGGCGTCACCGCATATTTGATGGCGTTCTCGACCAGCGGCTGGAGCAGCAGCGACGGCAGGCGCGCGCGTTCGGCATGCGGGTCGATCTCGAACCGCGGGCGCAATCGTTTCTCGAAGCGCATCTTCTCGATTTCGAGATACAATTTCAGCGTCGCCACTTCCTGCGCCAGCGTGACCAGCGCCGTCGGCTCGTAGACCAGGGTGAAGCGCAGGAAATCGGCCAGCCGCGACAGCATCGCATTGGCCCGCTCGGTCTCCTTGAGCAGCACCAGGGTCGAGATCGAGTTGAGCGTGTTGAACAGGAAATGCGGGTTGAGCTGATAGCGCAGCATCGCCAGCTGCGCGCTCGACGCCTGGCTTTCGAGCACCAGGAGCTGATCGTTCTGATGCTCGACGATCAGGTAGAAGTTGATGCCGAAATAGAGCGCCGACCAGCCGGCCAGCACCGTGAAGTTGAGGAAGATCGTGCCCAGCACGAGGTTGAGGTTGGGGCCCGGATTGTCCAGCTTGATGAAGCTGAACGAGAAGGCATCGAGCACGGCGTACAGGAACGTCGCCGCCGCCAGCGTGACGACGCACAGCAGGACACCCCTGATCCGCGGCAGTGTGCGGTAATAGCCGTACAGCGTCGAGAGCAGCAGCGTGACGCAATAGCCGATGATCGATTCGATGATGCCCGAAACGATGACCTCGGCCGACTTGCTGTTGGACAGCGACGACACGCTGCGCAGCAATAGATAGCCCGACCAGCCCGCCGCCTGCAGCGTCCAGAAGGCGCGCGCCTTTTCCTCGAAGAACGGGCGGCGAAAGATCGCCGGCGTCCAAAAGCGCGGGCCAGGCGAACCAACCGCCGGATCGGCGGGCACGGGCGTGGAGGCGGGGATGCTGGCCATGGACATGCCACCTTACGCCGCTGACGATGCGACGAAAAGGAGTGGCGTGGGAAAGCGATGCAAGCGGCACCGACGCCGGACGCGGAACCGCCGCCCCTGCAAAGGAAAACCGCCACCCCGTCACCGGGGCAGCGGTCTTCCTGTTGATGCGATCGCCGATCTCAAAACGAGAAGATGAGTGAGCCCGTGATTGAGCGGGGCGTGCCGATGACGGCATTGCCGACGGTATAACGGTTCGGCAGGCCGACAAAGCCGCTCGAGCCGCTCAGGCCGCCGATATAGACCTTGTCGAACAGGTTGCTGACGTTGAGCTGGAAGAACGTCTTCTGGTTGTCGCCCATGAGGCGGCCCAGGTTGAAGCGAAGGTCGAGATCGACGATCGTGTAGCCTGGGATCTTCGCCCCGTAGATCTGGTATTCCTGCGCGCCGGCGACGACGTTGGCGGTCGGCACGTTCGCCGCTGTCGGACAGAGGCTGCCCACGGTGCCGACGGTCGCACCCGTGGTGCCGTTGACGCAGGTGAAAACCGGCAGATTCTCGTCATTGACGAAGCGCGCCCCGGTGTACTTTACCTGAACGCCCAGATCAAACAGCCCCACCGTCCCCTGCAGACGCCCACCGAGCGTGAAGTCCGGCGAACCGCCTTCGCGCTTGCCGGCAGTCTGATAGAATGTCGTGGCATTTGTCGTCGGGATACGCCCCGCCTCAATGTTGGTCTGGATCTTCGAGTGCAGGTACGACCCGAAAACGTAAATCAAGACATCCTTGATCGGCTTGTACGATAACGACGCGTCGATCCCGTACTTATCGACCGTGCCGAGGTTGCGATAGACGCTCGTATCGCTCTCGACGTCATAGACCGACGCCGTACGATTGTGGAACTTGGTGTACCAGCCGGCAAGCAGCGCCTGGACCTTGCTCGTCGAGTAGCGGAAACCGAGATCGAACGCGTCGGTCGTCTCCGGTGCGGGGGTCGCCTGGGGCGAGCCCGCCGCATAATAGAACGAATTGTAGAGATTGTCCGTGCTCGGCACCGACAGGCCCTTGGCATAGCTGACGTAAACGCTGGCAGCATCGGTCAGGTTGAAGGTCACGCCGACGTTCGGCAGAACGCGGTTGTACCTCAGCACTCGATTCTGTGGCGGAGAGAAACCAACGACGCACGCCGCCGTCGTCACGGCGCACGACCCAGTGGCTGGACGCGTAACAGCGCCCACAGTCGTCACGCCAGGCGCAAAATAAGTGTAGGGGTTGGCCGCCCCATAGGCGGCAGTCTGGCTTGGCGAGACGCACGACACATTGCCGTTGGCCTGAACCGTGAAGCAATTCTGGGTCAGGTCGCGCCTGAAGAACGGCGCGCGAACACCGAGCACCACGGTCAGCTTGTCGTCGTCGAACGTACCGCGATACTCGCCCGACACCTGGTTCAGGATTGCGAGCGAGCGACGGTCGCGCTTTTCAATCAACGCGCCGCTGCCGTCGCGGAGGCCGCCGTTGATCGGGAAAACATCGAGCGGCTCGCCATTGATCCCGACGAGGCCGACTTCGCCGGTCTGGCGGTGACGGCCATAATCGAGCGTATAGTTCAAGCGGACGCGGTTGTTGTCGTTGAGATCATAGGCAAGTCCGGCCGAACCTTCGAAGCGGCGCGTGCCGGTCTGGCTCGGCGCGATGCCCAGCACCGACGTATTGGGGGTGATGACGCCGTCGCCGTTGAGGTCACGGCCGGTATAGTAAGCAAAGCCGCCCGGTGAACCGTTGCCAGTATTGCCGGTGGTGTTGATCACGCCGGTGAAGGTGCCGGTGGTGCACGCGACGCGGTTCGTGTTGCCGGTGGCGCCGCACCCTTCGTACAACGTCACCGTGCCACCGCCATTGGCCTTCACATACTGATAACTGGCATCGAGTGTGAAGACGAGCTTGTCGGTAAGCGTGAAGCGCGAACCGAACCGGATGTTGCCGGTGTTGGACGGATTGTAGCGACGATCGAACTCGGTGCCGCAAGCCGCCCCCGCGGTCGGCTGGGTCGGCGTCGCGCCGGTGGTCAGGCACGGATAGTTGATCGAATAGAAGCGCTCCGCTGCGGTCAACGGCGAGCGGTTCGCCGAGTTAGGCCCGACGATACGTGCCACGGGCGTCGCGACGAACGGCGTCTGCGTCAGATCGGTGCGCAGCGGCACCGAGCCGAGGAAGTTGTTGCGGTTCTCGTTCCACTGACCCGCCAACGATATGAAGTCGCCATTGGAACCGAGTGGCTTGTAAAGGCGCGCATTGTACTGCGACTTGCGCAGCTTGCTGTAGTTGTTGAAGGGGTTGTCAGCTTCTGTACGCGACGCCGTGACGAAGGCGCGAATTCCCGTCTTCAAGATGTCGCCGGTATCGACCGATCCATAAATTCGGAATATCGAGCGGTTCAACGGATCGTCGTTGCCAGCATATTGACCATACGTGCCGCTCATCATCGCGCTGAAATTCTCGGTCGGAACGCGCGTACGAATATTGACGGTGCCACCGACTGCCGAGGCGGTCGGGCTGTCGACGTCAGTCGTACCCAGATTAACGGTGACCGACTCGAGTGTTTCGGGATCCTGCTGCTGGTTCGAATAGATCGCATAGTTGCCGGTGTCGTTCAGCGGGATGCCGTCAAGCGTCTGCGAAATGCGGGACGAGTCAAAACCGCGGATCGTGAACGTACCGCCAGCCGCGCCGGTCGCGTCATTGTTCTGGAAGCTGACACCCGGCAGCAGGTTGATCATCTCGTTAACGGTCTGGCCCGGCCGCTGGCGGCCAATCAGCTCGGCGCCGATGCCGACACGCGACTTGGGCACGTCCGGGATGATAATCGTGGTATCGGTCTGCCTGCTTGCCGTGACGACGATGTCGCCTTCGAAGTCGGTCGAGCCGGTCGACTGCGCCATCGCCGCCGCCGGCATCAGGATCGCAGCCGCGGCTACGCCGACGAAAAGTTGATTGCGCATAAATTCCCCCTTTGGGCGCGAGTCGCTCTGGCGCGGCGATTCTCGCCGTCTGCGGGTGCCCTTGGAGCCGGATTATTTCGCTTCAATGACAGTACCAAGCGCTCGGTGGCAATGGTTAACGTTTCGGCAATGCCGCGTTGCAAAATGGCATCACCGCGCAGCGGCGGCGATCGCCGCCCAGCCCGCTTCGTCGATCACCTCGATACCCAGTTCGGCGGCCTTCTTCAGCTTCGATCCCGCCCTCGGACCCGCCACGACCAGGTCGGTGCGCGTCGACACCGATCCCGCCACGCGCGCGCCGAGCCGCTCGGCCTGTGCCTTGGCCTCGTCGCGGCTCATCGTCTCCAGCGTGCCGGTGAACACGATCGTCTTGCCGTTCACACGCGACTCGCGCCGCTCGACCACGAAGCGCGGCGGGTCGACCTCGGCCAGCAGGTCGTTCCAAACGAGGACATTGTGGAGCTCGTGGAAGAAATCGCCCAGGGCGGCGACCACGGACGGCCCGACCCCGTCGATCAACGCGAACTCGGCGAGCGCCTCGGCGCCCTCGTCGTCGCCGTCGCGGGCGCGGTCGGCGGCGGCGCGGAGGGCGGGAAGCGTGGCAAATGTCTTCATCAAGTCGCGCGCGGTGATCGCGCCGACGTGACGGATGCCCAGCCCGAACAACAAGCGCGCGGCGTCGGGCCGCCGCTTCGCCTCGATCGCGGCGAGCAGGGCGTCGACCGACGTCTCCTTCCAACCTTTCATGGCTAGGAGATCGTCGCGATGGGCCGCGAGGCGGAAGATGTCGGCCGGCTCGGTGATCCAGCCGAGGTCGAGGAACAGCTTGAGCCGCTCGACCCCCAGCGAATCGATGTCGAGCGCGCCGCGCGCGACGAAATGACGCAGCCGTTCCAGCCGCTGCGCCGGGCAGATCAGCCCGCCGGTGCACCGGATGTCGACCTCGCCGGGCTCGGCCACCGCCTCGCTACCGCATTCCGGACAATGGTCGGGAAAGCTCCACGGATCGCGCGGTTGGTCGCGCGTGAGATTCTCGACGATCTGCGGGATGACGTCGCCGGCGCGTTGCAGCAGCACGCGGTCGCCGGGCCGCACGCCGAGCCGTGCGATCTCGTCGGCATTGTGGAGCGTGGCGTTGGTCACGACGACGCCACCCACCGTCACCGGCGCCAGCCGCGCGACGGGGGTCAGCTTGCCGGTCCGGCCGACCTGGATGTCGATCGCGTTGAGGATGGTCTGGGCGCGCTGGGCGGGAAATTTGTGCGCCAGCCCCCAGCGCGGCGCACGGCCGACAAAGCCCAGCCGCGCCTGCCAGTCGAGCCGATCGACCTTGTAGACGACGCCGTCGATGTCGAAGCTCAAGTCGGCGCGCACCGCCTCGATCGCGCGATAGGCGGCGAGCATGTCGGCCGGCGGCGCACCCGCCCGGAACTGGCCGGCGACGGGGAAGCCCCAGGAGCGGATCGCCGCGATCACCGCCGACTGGCTGTCGCCGGGCACCACCGATGCCTCTCCCCAGCCCCAGGCGAAAAAGGCGAGCGGCCGCGACGCGGTGATGCCGGCATCCTTCTGGCGCAGCGACCCGGCGGCGGCGTTACGCGGGTTGGCGAACTGGCGCGCCTTGGCCGGGTCGTCGGCCTCGGCGAGCAGGCGCGCGTTGAGAGCGGCAAACGCGGCCTTTTCCATGTAGATCTCGCCGCGCACCTCGAACAGGTCGGGCGCGTCGGCGGGCAACTCGGCGGGGATCGCGGCGGTCGTGCGGACGTTGGCGGTGACGTCTTCGCCGACCTGGCCATCGCCGCGGGTCAGCGCGCGGACCAGCCGCCGATCCTCATACCGCAGCGAACAGGACAGGCCGTCGATCTTCGGCTCGGCGGTGAACAGCAGCTCGGCGTCCTCGGGCAAGTGGAGGAACCGGCGCACGCGCATGACGAACTCGCCGACCTCGCCATCGCCAAAGGCATTATCCAGGCTGAACATCGGCCGGGCATGCGCGACCTTGGCGAGGTGTGCGGCGGGGGCGGCGCCAACCTGCCGGCTGGGGGTATCGGCGCGGATGAGGTGCGGGAACGCCGCCTCGATCACGTCGTTGCGGCGGATCAGCCCGTCGTAATCGGCGTCGGCGATCTCCGGTGCATCGTCGGTATGATAAAGGCGGTTATGGCGCGCGATCTCGGCCGCCAGCACCGCCAGCTCGGCGGCGGCCTCGTCGTCGGTCGCGGGCATGGCGGGCAAGGCGGTCATGCCGGACAGCTACCCGGCATCACGCGGCCTCAAGCAGCTTGTCTGCCTGCGCGCGCGCCTCGTCGGTGATCGTCGCGCCCGACAGCATCCGCGCAATCTCCTCGCGGCGCTGATCCTCGTCGAGTTCGGTGACGCCGGTGCGCGTGACGATGCCGTCGCTCGACTTGGCGATGAAGAAATGGTGCGTGCCCCGCGCCGCAACCTGCGGGCTGTGGGTGACGACCAGCAATTGCGTGCCCTCGGCCAGCCGCGCCAGCCGCTCGCCGATCGCGCTGGCTACCGCGCCGCCGACACCACGGTCGATCTCGTCGAACACCATCGTCGCGGCCGCCCCGCGCTCGGCCAGCGCGACCTTCAGCGCGAGGATGAAGCGCGACAATTCGCCGCCGCTGGCAATCCTGGTCAGAGGCGCGAACGGTGCGCCGGTATTGGTCGCGATCTCGAACTCGACGCGGTCCTTGCCGCCCGCGCCCCATTGTTCCGACGGCAGCGCGGCGACCACCGTGCGGAACCGCGCGGCATCCAGCCTGAGCGGCGCCAGTTCTGCTGCGACCGCCGCATCGAGCCGGCCGGCGGCGGCGTGGCGATCGGCGGACAGCGTGTCGGCGGCGCGTTCATAGCCGGCGCGCGCCGCCTCCGCCGCATGCTGCAGGCCGGCCAGTCCCGCCGCGCCCGCGTCGATCGTCGCTAGCCGCGCCGCCATGTCGTCGGCCAGGGCTGCCAGCGCATCGGGCTGGACGCGATGCTTCCTGGCCATTGCGCGCAGATCGAACAGGCGCGTCTCGTCCTGTTCCAGCGCGAGCGGATCGAAGGTCAATGCGCCGCGCGCCTCGGTCAGCGACTGGTCGGCCGCGGCTGCAGCGTCGATCGCGCGGTCGACCGCCGCCAGCGCCTCGGCCAACGCAGCATGCGCGTCGGCGATCCGTTCCAGCTGGCGCGCCGCCTGGCGAAGGCGCGCTAGGCCGCCCTCGGCGCCCGAAAGCTGCTCTTCGATCGTCGTCAGATCCTCGGCGATCCGTTCGGCGCGCTGCATGGTCCGCCGCCGCTCGGCCAGCGCATCTTCCTCGCCGGGCTCGGGGGCAAGCTGGACCAGTTCGGCGACCGCGTGCGCCAGATATTCGCGGTCGCGATCGGCGGCATCGACCTGCGCGTGCGCATTGGCCAGCGCGTCCTCGGCCTCGCGCCAGGCGTGATGCGCCCGCGCCGTCGGCCCCGCCGACGCCCCGGCGAACGCATCGAGCAGCGCGCGATGGCCGCGCGGGTTGAGCAGCCCGCGATCGTCATGCTGGCCGTGAACCTCGACCAGCAACGGCGCCAAGGCACGGAGCAATCCGGCCGATGCCGGCTGGTCGTTGACGAACCCCCGGCTGCCGCCATCGGCCTTGACGATCCGGCGGATCAGCAGCGGCTCGCCGGGCTCCGGCTCCAGCCCGTTCTGGGCGAGCATCGAGGCGATCGGCCCGCCGCCGGGGGGAGCATCGAAGGTCGCGATCACAAGCGCCTGCGCCGCGCCGCGCCGCACCAGCCCGCTGTCGGCGCGCGCGCCCAGCGCCAGCCCCAAGGCGTCGAGCAGGATCGACTTGCCCGCGCCGGTTTCGCCGGTCAGCACGCCCAGCCCCACACCGAAATCGAGGTCCAGCGCCTCGATCAGGACGACGTCGCGAATGGTCAGCGCGGTCAGCATGGCTGGGCTCTTAACGCCAATCGCCGCGCCACGAAATCATGCGGATCGGGTCGGACCGATCATCTCGGCTGGGTGCCCGCCCCGCCGGTATTGCTCGAACCGCTATTGTCGGTCTTCTGGTCCTTGGGCGCGATCGAGGTCGTGCCGGGCGCGGTCGGCCTGGCGCCCGCGATGAAGCCGACCGGGATCACCGCCGTGCCCGCGGGAACCGGCGCCACGGCGGCGACCGGATGATCCTGCATCAGCTTGTAAGCGCGCTTGTACCAGTCGGTGCCGGGATAGTTCACGCCTAGGACCGCAGCCGATTTCTGCGCCTCCTCGGGCACGCCGAGCGCGAGATACGTCTCGGTCAGCCGCATCAGCGCCTCGGGCACATGGGTCGTCGTCTGATAGTCGTCGATCACCTTGCGGAAGCGCATCGTCGCCGCCAGCCATTGCCCGCGCGTCTCGTAGAAGCGACCGATCTCCATTTCCTTGCCCGCCAGATGGTCGCGCACCAGATCGATCTTCAGCCGCGCGTCTGACGCGTATTTGGAACTGGGGTAGCGCCGTGTCAGCTCGCCCAGCGCGTCGAGCGCCTGGTTGGTGATCTTCTGGTCGCGAGTCACGTCGGCGATCTGCTCGTAATAGCCGAGCGCGATCAGGTAATAGGCATAAGGCGCGTCGCGGTTGCCGGGATGGATCGACAGGAAACGCTGGGCCGACTGGATCGATGTCGGGTAATCGCGGTCGAGATAATAGCTAAACGCGCCCATCAGCTGCGCGCGCCGCGCCCAGACCGAATAGGGATGCTGACGCTCGACCTCGTCGAACAGCGCCGCCGCCTCCTTGTAGCGGCCGGCGTCGAGCCGGCGCTTGGCAAGCGAGTAGAGCGTCCCGACATCGCGCGCGACATAGGGCAGGTCACCCTTGGCGCGGCCGGCGTTCCTCGCGCAACCGGCAGGAATGATCAGGGCGGCGACCAGCGCCAGCGCGAGCGGACGATACGGAGGAATACGCATAGGCGCGAAGCCTTAGCGCAGCCGACACGGGCCGAACAACGATTTTCGCCCGGCGGGTTTTTGCAAAGGCCCTGCGGAGCGGATCGCCTCGACCGACCGTTCAGGCTAGGGTGCAGACCCCCGTATGCCCTTCAGGAGAGACTCAGCCCATGACCGCAACCCTGCTGGCCACCAAGCGCGTCGAGAAGCCCTGGGGGCGCCATACCCTGTGGCCGGGCTTCAGCGATCCGGCGCCCAGCAGCGACCCGATCGGCGAAGTCTGGTTCCAGACGCCCGATGCCGGGACCCCCGACCTGCTGATCAAATATCTGTTCACCAGCGAGCGGCTGTCGGTGCAGGACCATCCCGATGACGCCACCGCGCAGCGGGCCGGCTATCCGCGCGGCAAGGACGAATGCTGGCTGATCCTGGCCGCCGAGCCCGGCGCGACGATCGCGCTGGGCACCCGTACGCCGACCACGAAGGAGGCATTGCGCGCCGGCGCGCTCGATGGTTCGATCGTCGACATGCTCGACTGGAAACCGGTCACGGCGGGCGACTTCCTCTATTCGCCGGCGGGCACGGTGCATGCGATCGGCGGGGGCATCACGCTGATCGAAGTGCAGCAGAATGTCGACCTGACCTATCGCCTGTACGATTACGGCAGCGATCGCGAGCTCCATCTCGACTCGGGCATCGCGGTTGCCGACCCCAATCCGTTCGTCCCCCGGCCGGTCGTTGGCCAAGTCGAGGAGGGACGGACGATCCTGGTCGAAGGGCCCAAGTTCGTGCTTGAACGCTGGGCCGGCGGCGAGCGCGACGTCAGCCTGCCCGACGGCGTCACCGGCTGGCTGGTGCCCATGCACGGCGACGGCGTGGTCGGCGGGGTCGCGTGGCGGGCCGGCGAATGCGTGACGGTGACCGGCGACGCCATCGTTATCGCCGGCGCCGGCGCCGACCTGTTGTTCGCCTATCCGGGCACAACACGGATCTGACCTGGCGAACGGCTAGCGGTCGTTAACCATAGTGCGCCTAATAGGGAGCGCGATGCTCCGCGTGCTGACCCTGTCCTCGCTGTTCCCCGATGCGTCGCGGCGCAATTTCGGGGTGTTCGTCGAGCGCCAGACGCTGGGCCTTGCCGCGCATCCCGATGTCGAGCTGAAGGTCGTCGCCCCGATCGGCCTGCTGCCGTATCCGCTGGTATCGACGGCGCGGCATGCCGCGCTGGCGCGCCTGCCGGAAGTCGAGACCTGGCAGGGGGTCGAGGTCTTTCGCCCGCGCTTCGCCGCGTTGCCCGCAAGCGGCGGGCGATATCATGCCCGGCTGCTGACGCGGGCGCTGCTGCCGGTGCTGGCCGAGATCCGCCGCGACTTCGCATTCGACGTCATCGACGCCTCGTTCTTCTATCCCGACGGCCCCGCCGCGATCGCGCTGGGGCGCCGGGCCGGGGTGCCGGTATCGATCAAGGCGCGCGGAGCCGATATCCACCATTGGGGCGTCGCACCCGGCACCGCGCGCCAGGTGCTCCGGGCCGGCCTAGCGGCCGACGGCCTGCTCGCGGTGTCGATCGCGATGCGGCGCGACATGATCGCGCTGGGCATGCCGCCGGATCGGATACGCGTCCATCGCACCGGCGTCGACCTGAGCCAGTTCGCGCCGGTCGCGCGGGGGCCCGCAAAGACGAAGCTGGGCGTGCCGGGCACGTTGGTCGTGTCGACCGGCGCGCTGATCGCGCGCAAGGGCCATGACCTGGTAGTCCAGGCGATCGCGTCACTGCCCGGCGTCACCTTGCTGATCGCCGGCGAGGGCCAGCAGCGGGCGGCGCTGGAGGCGCAGATCCTGGCACTCAATCTCGGCAACCGTGTGCGGCTGCTAGGCGCCGTGCCGCATGCCGACATGCCTGCCCTGGTGGCCGCGGCCGACGTGATGGCGCTTGCCTCAGCCAGCGAGGGACTGGCCAATGCCTGGGTCGAGGCGCTCGCCTGCGGCACGCCGATCGTCATCACCGACGCGGGTGGCGCGACCGAGGTGGTGACCGAACGCGCCTACGGGCGGATCGTCGGGCGCAGCGCCGCGGGCATCGCTGCGGGGATCGCCGCGGTGCTGGGCGACCGCACCGCACCCGGGACGGTCCGCGCCGGGGCTGAGCGCTTTAGCTGGGAGGCGAACACCGCCGGGCTGTACGACCACCTGGCGGGATTGGTCGCACGTTATCAGCCCAGCGGGTAGAGTGCCGCCCCGATCCACCGGCCCTCGCCGCGCAGCACGCTCCACGTCCGGGCGGCGGCGCGGCTGTCCATCGCCTCGACGCCGATGCCGCACGCCTCTATCGCGCGGACTAGCGATATCCGCGGCCGCCGCAGCGCGGCCCCGGTGCCGAGCAGGATGAACTCGGGCGTCGGATCGATTTCCATCAGCGGCGCGAGCGCGGCCAGGTCGAGCGCATCGAGCGCCGGCGGCATCCACATAGCGGCGCGCAGCGGGGTCAGCGTCAGCGCGCGATAGAGATTGTCGTCGACCCGGAACGCGCCGCCGGCGATCCCCGACACGACCGGCCCCTCGGCGCGGTCGCGGTCGATCCGCATCAGCCGCGCTCGGTAGGGGTCACGCGCTCGGCGCCGGTCGCCGGGCTGGCCTTCACCGCGCGGTCGGTCGGCGGCTCGGCGCGCAGGCCGAGCGTGATCAGCAGAGACGACGACACGTAGATCGACGAATAGGTGCCAACGAACACGCCGAGCATCATCGCCGCGGTGAAACCGCGCAGCACGTGCCCGCCGAACAGCAGCAATGCGAGCAGCGCCAGGAGGATCGTCAGCGAGGTCATGACGGTGCGCGGCAACGTCTCGTTGACCGACAGGTTGATGATCTCGGCCATGTCCATCTTGCGAAACCGGCGCATGTTTTCCCGGATACGGTCGTCGATGACGATCTTGTCGTTGATCGAATAGCCGATGATCGTCAGCACCG
>NZ_CAXTHV010000027.1:0-51881 GCF_964244265.1 uncultured Sphingomonas sp.
TCGAACCGGTTGGAAACCTTGTCGACGCAATCCTCGACAGTGACGCGCGCCATGGACGGCTTTCCTTCGCAACAACGATAGATGAAGAGGCGGCGGGTTAGGCAGGTAACGACGCGAAGTCAAGAAAACGCGGCCCCGCCTCGGTGCCGGCTTGCCGAGCGCGAGGTTCGCGGTCATCTGCGAACGCGATGGCCGACCAGCCCAGCTTCACCGTCGATGGCAACACCCTGCGGCTGATCACCGAGGGGCCGGAGCGGCTGGCAACGCTGATCGACCTGATCGTCAATGCCCGCGCCAGCCTGCGCATCATCTACTACATCTATGTCGACGACGATGCCGGCAAGCGCGTCCGCCAGGCGCTGATCGACGCGGCGGGACGCGGGGTCTCGGTCTATCTGATCGTCGACGGCATGGGCAGCGAGCATGCCGCCAACCACCGCTTCTTCGATTCGCTGAAGGCGGCGGGGGTGGAGGTATGCCGGTTCGTGCCGCGCTGGGGCCGGCGCTACCTGCTGCGCAATCACCAGAAGCTGGCGCTGGCCGACGAGCGGATCGTGCTGATCGGCGGCTTCAATATCCAGGACAGCTATTTCGGGACCGAGGACGAACAGGCATGGCGCGACCTGGGGTTGCTGATCGAGGGACCCGACGCCGGCGGCCTGGTCGGCTATTTCGATGCGCTGGCGGAATGGGCGCGCGAGGTGTCGCCGCCGTTGCGCCGGCTCAACCGGCTGCTCGATCGATGGAGCGGCTCGGACGGCAACATGCGATGGCTGCTCGGCGGTCCCTCGCGCCGGCTGTCGCCATGGGCGCGCGCGGTCAGGCAGGATCTCAAGAAAGCCATGCGGGTCGACCTGATCAGTGCCTATTTCGCCCCCAACCCGGCAATGCTGACGCGGCTCGACCGGGTCGGCGAGGAAGGCCGGGCGCGCCTCGTGCTGGCGTCCAAGAACGACCATGGAGCGGCGATCTGGGCGTCGCGCTTCACCTATGCCGGCCTGCTGCGCAAGGGTGTCGAAATCTACGAATACCAGCCGACCAAGCTGCACACCAAGCTCTTCCTGATCGACGACGTCGTCTATATCGGTTCGGCCAATTACGACATTCGCAGCCTGTTCCTGAACATGGAGATCATGCTGCGCGTCGACGACACCGCATTCGCCGAACATGTCCGCGCCTATATCGACGGCGAGATCGCCAATGCCGAACGGATCACGCGCGACCTCTATCGATCGCGGACCAGTGCGTGGACGCGGGTGAAGCAGGCCGCGGCGTTCTTCGTGATGACCGTCCTGGACTATAACGTGACGCGCCGGCTGAACTTCGGCGGCCGTCCTCCGAAACCTTGAGATCAGTCCTTCCAGCCCCAATAGAGCTGGGCGGGGGGCACGTTCCACCATTCCATCGCATGGTCGATCCGTACGAAATGGGCGGCCAGGAAATCGCGGACGCGCGGCGTGAACTGATAGGCGAGGAAGGCGCCGCCGGGGCGCACCGCGCGATGGGTCGCCGCCGCGATCGCCGCGCCGACGCCGGGCGGCAGCGTGGAGAAGGGCAGCCCCGACAACACGTAATCGGCGGAAGCAAAACCGTGGCCGGCGATGATCTCCTCGACATCCGCCGCCGAGCCCTTGACCGCGACCAGCCGCCTGTCGGCGAACGTCTGCCGCAGATAGCGAACGAAATCCGGGTTCGTATCGATCGCGACATAGGTGCCGTCGGCGGGAAGCCGGTCGAGGATCGCCTGGCTGAACGTGCCGACGCCGGGCCCATATTCGACGAACAGCCTCGTCGCAGACCAGTCGATCGGCGCCAGCATGCGATCGATCAGCCGGCGCGACGACGGAATGACCGATCCCACCATCACCGGGTGCTTGAGAAAGCCGGCCAGGAACATCGCCCAGGGCGACGCCGTCCGGCGGTCGCGCGACGACGCGCTGGAAAGGGCAATACGGGAATCGGTCATGTTGCTCCTTGGGCAGGGCGCGGGCGGCGCTTGATCGTCATGTTGCTGTCGCAAAGCCGTAACGTCCGATCAAGCGCGGCGTTGCCTCCGACGGACAAGCCGGACTGCGCCGCCTCACTCGATACCCTTGGGTCCATGCGGGTGGAGCTGGCCGGGAGCAACGAAGCCGATCGGCTGGAGCGACGCCGCATCCTGCTTGAGGGTCGCCGCCATCTGTTCATAGCTGCGCTCCATGTCCGACGTCACGCTGGCACGCGATTCGCCGGTCGCCGCGGTGAAATCGGCCATTGTCACCTCTTTCACGTCCATGCTCCGGCGCAGCGCGATCAGGCCGGCGCGGCGCACGAGATCCTCGAGATCGGCGCCGGTATAGCGGTCGGTGCGCCCGGCGACGACGTCGAGATCGACATCCGCCGCCAACGGCATCCGCTGCGACTGGATCGCCAGGATCCGCCGCCGGCCCGCACGATCCGGCACGCCGACATAGATCAGCTCGTCGAACCGGCCGGGACGCAGCAACGCCGGATCGATCAGGTTCGGGCGGTTGGTCGCGCCGATCACGACCACCGACTGCAGTTCCTCCAGCCCGTCCATCTCGGCCAGGATGGTGTTGACCACGCGCTCGGTGACCTGGGGCTCGCCCATCCCGCCGCCGCGCGCCGGGACCAGCGAATCGAGCTCGTCGATGAAGATCACGCACGGCGCGACCTGCCGGGCGCGGGCGAACAGCTTGGCGATCTGCTGCTCGCTTTCGCCATACCATTTGCTCAGCAGGTCGGACGATTTGGTGGCGATGAAATTGGCTTGGGCCTCGCGCGCCACCGCCTTGGCCAGCAGCGTCTTGCCGGTGCCGGGCGGTCCGTAGAGCAGGAAACCCTTGGCCGGCCGAATGCCGATGCGGCGAAACGCGTCGGGGTCCTTGAGCGGCAGCTCGACGCCCTCCTTCAGCCGCATCTGCGCGTCGTCCAGCCCGCCGACATCCTCCCAGCGCACGCGCGGCGCCTCGACCATCACTTCGCGCATCGCCGATGGCTGGACGCGCTTCAGGGCGTCGAGGAAGTCCTCGCGCGTCACCGCCAGCGTGTCGAGCACCTCGGGCGGAATCGTCCGCTCCTCCAGGTTGAGCCGGGGCATGATCTTGCGCACCGCCTCGATCGCCGCTTCGCGGGCCAGCGCGGCAAGGTCGGCACCGACAAAGCCATAGGTCGTGCGCGCCAGTTCGTCGAGGTCGACCCGGTCGCCAAGCGGCATGCCCCTGGTATGGATGCCCAGGATCTCGCGCCGGCCGCGCTCGTCGGGCACGCCGACGACGATCTCGCGATCGAACCGGCCGGGGCGCCTGAGCGCCTCGTCAAGCGCCTCGGGGCGGTTGGTGGCGGCGATCACCACCAGATTGGCGCGCGCCTCCAGCCCGTCCATCAGCGTCAGCAATTGCGCGACCAGCCGCTTCTCGGCCTCGCCCGACACCTGGCCGCGCTTGGGCGCGATCGAATCGATCTCGTCGATGAACACGATCGACGGCGCGTTCTTGGCGGCCTCGTCGAATACCTCGCGCAACCGCTTTTCCGATTCGCCATAGGCCGAACCCATGATCTCCGGCCCGTTGATCAGGAAGAATTGCGCGTCGCTCTCGTTCGCTACCGCGCGCGCCAGCCGGGTCTTGCCGGTACCGGGCGGCCCGTGGAGCAGCACGCCCTTGGGCGGCTCGACCCCCAGCCGCTGGAACAGCTCGGGATAACGCAAGGGGAGTTCGACCATCTCGCGCAACTGGTCGATCGTGTCGGCCATGCCGCCGATATCGTCATAAGTGACGTCGGCGCGGCGCGCGTCCTTGGCCTCCTCATATTCGGCGCGCAGCTCGATCTCGGTATTCTGGTCGATCAGGACGACGCCCTTGGGCATCGTCGCGATCACCGCCAGCCGGATTTCCTGAAGCGCATAGGCCGGTGCGCGCAGATATTGCGCGACGCTGGGCGGCATGCCTTCTGGATCGACACGCTGCTGGCCGGCGGTGGCAACGACGTCGCCCTGGCACAGGGGCCGCCCCAAGAAAGTGCGCTTGAGCGCCGCGGTCGATCCCTGAAGGCGTAGATTCTGTTGCGCCGGCGCAAAGACGACGCGGGCCGCCGGCTTGACGTCTGCCTTGCGGACATCGACGAAATCGCCCGAACCGACCCCCGCATTGGCCCGCTGGAGCCCGTCGATACGGATCAGGCTGAGCCCCTCATCCTCGGGATAGGGCGCGACCGCGCGGGCCGGCGTATTGGTCTTACCGACGATCTCGATCACGTCACCCTCGCCGATCCCCAGCGCCGCCAACAACGCCCGAGGCACATGCGCCAGCCCGCGCCCGCTGTCTTCTGGGCGGGCATTGGCGACCTGCAGCTTGCGGGGAGGAGCATCGTCGCTGTCGGCCATCAGATCCACCCGGCTGGAAAGTTCAACAGCGTGTGAGATAGCGACCCGGGTCCCGCGATCCTAGGGGTTGACCATCGGACAGGCCAAGTGCCGGACATGTAAAAAAATGGCCGGACCAAAAAGGCCCGGCCTGGAAAGTTTTAGGAGAGGATGCCTGAAAGGCACGACCTATGTGCGGTGCGGACTTTTTTTGTGCAAGTGCGAAATGAAAAAATCCGCATGCGTTTGATGCAATCGTCGCTGGCAGGATCGCTGTCGGCAATGATACGCTATGCCGCAGAGCAAAATAAGGGGGCCAAGCATGCGTCGCCTGCCGCCGCTGACGGCGATCGAGGCATTTGTCGGGGTTGCGCGCACGGGGTCGATCAAGGCCGCCGCGCAGGAACTGGCGCTGTCCGCGCCGGCGCTGAGCCGGCGGGTCCAGTCGATCGAGCGGTTCATCGGCAAACCGCTGTTCGAGCGGCGTCATCAGGCGGTTGCCCTCAACGCCGATGGCGAACGCCTGCTCACGCTGATCGCGCCGGCGCTCGACCGGCTTTCCGATGCGGTCGAGGCGATGACCAGCGGCACCGAGGTGCTGCGACTGCGGCTCGGCGTGCCGCCCCTGTTCGCGGCGCAGCGCCTGTTTCCGCACATGCCCGACCTGCGGCGGCGGCATCCGTTGCTCCATCTGGATATCGATACCGCGGGACATAACATGGCGCGCGTGGGGGACAGCCTCGACGCCGCGATCGCGCTTGCGCGCGACGTCGATCCCGCGCTCTACGCCAGGCGGCTGGACCGGAACTCGGTCTATGCGATCGGTGCGCGCGCGCTGACGGAGGGGCCTGATGCGGTACGCCGGCCCAGGCAAATGGCCAATCTGACCGCGCTGATCCATCGTGACATGCCCGACACGTTCATGGCGTGGCGGCGCGCCGCCGGGGTTGACGAGCTCGAGCCGGCGGCAATCGACCATTTCGATTCGGGTGCGCTGATGCTGGAGGCCGCCGCACAGGGACTGGGCATCGCCTTCATGCACGCCAGCCATTTCGACGAGGCCCAGGATCCGCGCCTCAGCCGCCTGTTCGATGTCGAAGTGCCGAGCCCGTACAGCTATTGGTTCGTCTGCCGCCCGCGCGCCCTGCAGCAGCGGCCGGTCCAGCTGTTCCACGACTGGCTGGTGGAGGTGCTCGCCGCGGATTAGCCACGCTAATCCGCGCGTCGGCGAGCACCTGGGCCGGCAAGGACAAGGTCTAGGCGGCGCGCGCCTTCAGGATCTTGCCCGGCGACCGGGGCGGCTCGCCCTCAGGCAGCGCGTCGACATGTTCCATGCCGCCGGTCACCTGACCCCAGACGGTATATTGGCCGTCAAGGAAGCGGGCGTCGTCGAACACGATGAAGAACTGGCTGTTCGCCGAATTGGGATCGTTGGTGCGCGCCATCGACGCGACGCCGCGGACATGCGGCTCCTTGGAGAATTCGGCGGGCAGATTGGGCTTTTTCGACCCGCTGGATCCCGTGCCGGTCGGATCGCCGCCCTGCGCCATGAAGCCGGCGATCACGCGATGGAACACGACGCCGTCGTAAAAGCCCTCATTGGCCAGTTCGGCGATGCGCTCGACGTGCTTGGGGGCTAGGTCGGGCCGCAGCGTGATGGCGACGTCGCCGCCCTCCAGCGTCAGGGTCAGCGTCTCGGGGGTGTCGGGCATGGGAAAGCTCCGTATCGGGGAAAGGCGCCGCCCTAAACCCGGCGCGCGGCGCTGGCAAACGCCGAAGAATAAGGCTATCGGCCGCGATCATGGAAGCCGCGACCACGCCCGTGCCAGTGACCGTGCCAGTGACCGTGCCTGTGACCGTGCCTGTGACCGTGCCCGAGAGGTCAGACGATGAGCGAGACCGATCTGTCGCCGGTGGAAGGCGAAACCACCCAGCAGCTTGACGAGGACGACCGGCTCAAGCCCGAATTTGTCCGCGCGGTTACTGACGCGGTCGAGGCGGGCGACGCCGACGCCGCGCACGCGCTGGTCGAACCGCTGCATCCGGCCGACATTGCAGACCTGTTCGAACTGATCCCGCAGGAAGACCGCGCCAGCCTGGCCAAGGCGATCCCCGATCTGCTCGACGGCGACGTTTTTGCCGAGATGAACGATTACGTCCGCGAGGACCTGATCGATGCGCTCGAGCCGCACGAGGTCGCCGATATCGCGTCCGAACTCGATACCGACGACGCCGTCGCGATCATCGAGGACATGGAACCGGAGGACCAGCGCGAGGTCCTGCGCGCGCTCGACCCCGACGATCGCGCCGCGATCGAAGAGGCGCTGTCCTACCCCGAGGAATCCGCCGGCCGGCTGATGCAGCGCGAACTGATCGCGGTGCCGGAACATTGGACCGTGGGCGACGCGATCGATTACCTGCGCGGCCATGAGGAGCTGACCACCGACTTCTGGGAGATATTCGTGGTCGATCCCGGGCACAAGCCGGTCGGCACGTGCCAATTGTCGTGGGTCTTGCGCACGCCCACCGGCGTCGCGATCGGCGACGTGATGAAACGCGAACAGACGCTGATCCCGGTCGACATGGATCAGGAGGAGGTGGCGCTCCGCTTTCAGAAATACGCGCTGATCTCGGCCGCGGTGGTTGACGGCGTCGGGCGGCTGGTCGGCATGATCACCGTCGACGATATCGTCCACATCATCCAGCAGGAAGCGGGCGAGGACGTCCTCCGGCTGTCGGGCGCCGGCGACGGTGACATCAACGAGCCGATCCGGCTGACGGTGGGCACGCGGCTGACCTGGCTGGTGGTCAATTTGGGCACCGCGATCCTGGCGGCGTCGGTGGTCGGGCTGTTCCAGGGCGAGATCGCGCGGTTCGCGCTGCTCGCGGTGCTGATGCCGATCGTCTCGGGCATGGGCGGCAATGCCGGCACCCAGACGCTGGCGGTGGTGGTGCGCGCAATCGCGACCAACCAGCTGACCGACAGCAACACGCGGTGGATGATCCTGCGCGAATTGCGCATCGCGGCCGCCAACGGCGCGTCGCTGGGCGTGCTGATCGGGCTGGGTACGTTCATCGCGTTCGCCAATCGCGACCTGTCGATCGTGATTGCCATGGCGATGGTCATCAACAACCTGATCGCCGGCCTGTCGGGCGTGGTGATCCCGGTCACGCTCGACCGATTCAGGATTGATCCGGCGGTGTCGTCGGCGGTGTTCGTGACGATGATGACCGACGTGATGGGCTTCTTCTCGTTCCTCGGTCTGGCGACATTGTGGGGACTCGGCGCCTGACCCATATCGGGGACATGGCGCTTCATCTGACCAAGGTCGCGTTCGGCGCGGCGAGCGTCGACCACCTCGCCGAACGGCTGACGGCGCGTGCCGCCGACGGACCGGTGTTCCTGACGACCCGCTATCTGCCCAAGCGCCATGCCGAGGTCGCGGGCCGGGGATCGCTGTTCTGGATCCTGAAGCATCAGCTCGTGGCGCGTTCGCCGATCCTCGGCTTCGGCGAGGCCGAGGGCGGCCGCGTCGCGATCCGGATCGATCCCGCGCTGATCCTGGTGCGGGCGCGACCGAAGCGCGCGCATCAGGGCTGGCGCTATCTGGAGGAGGCGGACGCGCCGGACGATCTCGGCGACGGCGGCGACGGGGTCGGCGCGCTTCCGCCCGCTTTGGTCAGCCGGCTGGCCGAACTGGCACTTCTCTGACGATCAGGGCGCGATGACGTTGCCGCAGCTGATCGGCCCGCCGGCGACCGCGTTGGTGATGCAGGCCGGGCTGCCCGCGACGGTGATCCGCCCCAGCCCGGTCGAGGTCAGGTTGGCGGTATAGCGCGCGGTCGCGCTCGTCTCGCCGGGGCCGTCGAGCCGGACCGCCAGGTCGTTTGTCGTCAGCGCGGTCGCGGTGATCGTCCCCGATCCGCTGGTCAGCAGCCGTGCGCGCCGCGCCCTTCCGCCGACCGCCACTTCGCCGGCACCGAGCACGGTTACGTTCAGTTCGTCGGCATCCACGGCCTGGGCGTCGATCTTGCCCGGTCCGGTTACCTGAAGGTCGATGCGCTGGCCGCGCACGATGCCCGATATGGCCAGCTTCCCCCCGCCGATCACCGTCGCGGTGCGCAACGTCGGCGCGGCCACCCGGACCACCAGCGGCGTGGCCGGACCGCCGCTGCCCCGCTCGGCCGCGCCGTTGCGATTGCGCCGGATGATCAGCGTGGTGCCCTGCACGTCAAGATCGACGGCATCGAGCGCATCGGCATCGCCCTCGACGATGCCCCGCGTCTGGGCGCCCACCTCCAGCCTCACGTCAAACGCGCCGTCGACGCGAAGGCGATCGAAGCTGGTGATGGTAAAGGTACGCTGCGCCGCGGCGGCGGGAGCGGCGAGCGCAAGCAGCGCGACGAACATCAGGCGAGGCGACATCGCCGCTGTGTCGCACCCCGCGCCACCGGCGTGCAAGCCCTAGCTGCAGCTCACCTCGCCCGATCCGATCTTGCTGGTCGTGCACCGCGCGCCACCGGTCAGCCGGACGTCGCCGGACCCCAGCATCGTGACATCGGCCGGGCCGTTGACGACGGCGTCGATCGTACCGGAGCCCACCATGTTGATCGTGACGGACGACATCCTGAGCGCCTTGCCGGCGACATCGCCCGAGCCGGCGCTGGAGAACTTGCCGGTCGCAGCACTGCCCGCCAACGTCACCTTGCCCGATCCGGCCAAGTCGACCGACAGCGACTTGACGCCAAGCGACGCGACCGCCAGGTCACCCGACCCGCTTGCCCGGGCATCGAACCGATCGCCCTGAACCCGGTCGATCATCAGCGATCCGGAGCCCGCCGTGCTGGCGGCGGCAAGGCGCGGCAGCGTGACGACTATCCTCGCGCCCTTGTCCGCGGCCCAGCCGAACCCGGTCTGCGGCTTGCGGCCGATCATCAGGGTGTCGCCGTCCTTGCGGATGTCGAGCTGGTCGAGCAGCTTCGGGTCGCCTTCGGCGCGCACCGAATAGCCCGGGCCGACGCGGACGTCGACGTCGTCCGACCCGCCAAGCACGACGGCGCTGAACCCGCTGACCGAGAAATCGCGCGTCGCCCCGCCGCCGCTGGCCGCGACCGGCGTGCCGCTCGAGGCGCCGGCCGAGCAAGCTGCTGCGAGCATAAACAAGGTGGTCAAGACAAAGCGGTGCATGGCGATCTCCCTGTGTATTGTGAGTATAACACACGTCGCCGGTTACGCAAACGCAAAAACGGCGGAGCCGCGGCCCCATCGTGATTGATTCCGGGGGAACCGGGGAGGGCTCGGAGTCCGTCTGAAACTTGCGAAAAGGCGAGTTCAATACGGTGCCGGCCTGCTCCCTCAGCGCGTTTTCAACCAGGCTCTCACTCAGGCCGGCTCCTTGTCCTTGTTCCACTGGACCGCCGCCTTGCGCAGGATGTCGAGGATCTTCTCGAGCGCGCCCTTCTCGTCGGTTTCCTCCATCGCGCCGAGCTCGCGGGCCAGACGCGACGCCGCCGCCTCGAAGATCTGCCGTTCTGAATAGCTCTGCTCGGGCTGGTCATCGGCACGGAACAGGTCGCGGACCACTTCGGCGATCGACACCAGGTCGCCCGAATTGATCTTCGCTTCATATTCCTGGGCGCGGCGCGACCACATCGTGCGCTTGACCTTGGGCTTGCCCTTCAGCGTGTCGAGCGCCTCGCGCAGCGTCTTGTCCGACGACAATTTACGCATGCCGACGCTTTCGGCCTTGTTGGTCGGCACGCGAAGCGTCATCCGCTCCTTCTCGAACCGCAGGACATAGAGTTCGAGCTGCATCCCGGCAATTTCTTGCTTGAGCAGCTCGACGACACGGCCGACGCCGTGCTTGGGGTAAACGACATAATCGCCGACGTCGAAGGACAGCGCCTTGGCAGCCATTTGACTTCAACCTTTCTGTTGTACCGAAAGCCCGCATTGCACGGTGCCGTCACGGGCGCCGCGGTTCGGGGCTGGATGGTGCGTGTATCTCTCCACCGAAGGCGTGAATACAGCCTCCGTTCTGGACCTGTTTAACACAGTCGTAATAAAATTACCAGCCCGGCGTCGCATTTAGCGTATGACTCAGCAAAGCTGAATCAGCGGTACCGGCCCGCTCCCCCACCCGACCGCCAATCAGGATACATTGTGGGCGGTCGGGGGGGAGCGGGCCGGTACCGCTTCCACGACCGTGGATCAGACTCCGGGCGGCGCCGGTTGCGGATCGGGACGTGCGGCGGCGCTCAGTCGCCCTGGCCGGGCTCCGGCGAAAAGAACTTGCCGTATTTGCCCTCTTCGCCCTTGTGCTCGTCGGCGTCGGCGGGGGTCTGGTCGCCCTTGCGCGTGACGTTGGGCCATTGCGCGGAAAAGGTGTTGTTGAGTTCCAGCCACTGTTCCAGCCCGCTGTCGGTATCGGGCAGGATCGCCTCGGCCGGGCATTCCGGCTCGCAGACGCCGCAGTCGATGCACTCGCTGGGATTGATCACCAGCATGTTCTCGCCCTCGTAGAAGCAATCGACCGGGCACACTTCCACGCAATCCATATACTTGCAGCGGATGCAGGCATCGGTGACGACAAAAGTCATTTCGGGCTCCCACGCGACGAACGGCGCTTGCTATGCCGGTGGTCACGCTCCGTCAATGACCGGCATTTTGCCGGCATCGGTCATGCTCGGCACGGACAGCTCCTCATAGGCCAGCCGCGCCTCGGCCGGCGGTCCGCGCCGCCCGGGCAGCGCGACGACGCGCAGCACCCGGACCGATCCGTGCCCGGCAAAGGTCAGGACGTCGCCGACCCGCACCGGCGCGGCGGGACGATCGATCGCCCGGCCGTTGAGGCGCAGATGACCCGAACCGGCGATCGCCTGCGCTGCAGCGCGCGACCGGGCGGCCCGGGCATACCACAAATAAAGGTCGAGCCGCATGGTGCCCGCCGCCCCTGGCCGCTCAGCCATCGACCATCGTCGCCAGCGCGGCAAAGGCGTTGTCGCGTGGCGCAGGCGTCGGCCCGGCGATCGGCGTCAGGCCCTGCCACGTCCAGCGCGGGAGGCCCGCCGCGTCGGGTCTGGCCCCGCGAAATCCGATCTGCGCCATCAGCCGCGCGATCGTCGCCGGGGCCAGTCCGATCGAGGTCGCCAACGCCAGATCGGGCGCAAACGGGGCGCGGCCATGCCCCGTTGCCCGCGACCGCGCGTCATGCACGACGCGCACGATCCGCTCGACCATGTCGACACGCACCGCCTGCTCGCCGAACGGGCGGAAGCCGTGGTCGAGCGTCGCCCCCGGAGCGTCGCGGGGCAATATTGTGGCGCCATCGCGCGGCGCGTCGGCCAGGCCCAGCAGCAACCGCCGCCAACGCGCGGCGGCGGGCTTGAGCAGCGTCGGGACGAACAGGTCGAGCGTGCCGATGGTGACGCCGGCGGTGCGCAATCGCCGGCGCCCGGCGGCATCCAGCGCCTCGACCATGGCCCCCGTGGCCCGGCGCGGCAGCAGTCCGCCCGCGGCCAGCAATGCCGCGGCGATGGCGCGTGCCGGACCCCCGGCGTGGGGGTCGCGGGCGATCGCCTCCAGCCGGGCGAAGACCGGTACGTGTCGCGCCATTTCGGCCGCCAGCCATTGCTCCAGCCGGTCGCGCACCGCCTTGCGCGCGGCCACATCCAGCACGTCGAGCGCACGGTCGAGCACGACCTTGTGCCCCGCCATGCCCGTCCCGCGCGCGGTCGTCGCGACTTGCTCGCCACGCCACGTGATCGCGATCGGCGCGCCGGGCGGGCGGTCCGCGGCGGCGGTCGCGAACTCGCCGTCGCCACCCGACACCAGCGCCTCGGCGCGCCGGGCGAGCTCGCCGCCCAGCTGCCTTTCCGCGGCCGCCAGCAGCAGGCGCTTGTCGACCGCGCGGGCATCCGCGGCGACCGTGAAACGGAATCCGTCCAGCCGGCCGATCGGATGATCCTCGACCATCACCTCGCCCTCGGTCCCGATCACCACCGGCAGGGCGCCGGCGTCGCTGCCGATCCGGCGCATCAGCATCGTCGTCCTTTTGTCGACGAACCGCTGGATCAGCGAGGCGTGGAGCGCGTCGGACAACCGTTCCTCGACCGCGCCGGCGCGCGCCGCCCAATGCGCGGGATCGGCCAGCCAGTCGGCGCGATTGGCGATATACGACCAGGTGCGAACCGCCGCGATCCGCCCGGCGATGGTCTCGACGTCGCCGCGCACGTCGTCCAGCCGCGCAACCTCCTGCGCGAACCAGTCGTGCGGGACGTGACCGGCGCCTTCGCTCAAATGCCCGAACAGGCGCGACACGAACCGCGCGTGCGGATCGGCGCCCAGCTTGCGGAAATCGGGCAGGGCCGCTGCCGCCCACAACCGCGCGACCATCGCCGGCGCGCGGGCCCGGGCACGCACCCATGCCTCTTCGGCGAGGAGCTTCAGCACCGCGAGGTCGATCGCCGGCGGTGCCGCGCGCAGCACCCGGTCGTCGGGCGGCCGTTCGAGACTGGCGACCAGCGCGTCGATCGAATCGAGATCCGGGACGCCATCGCGCCAGTAAAGGTACTCCAGGCGCGGAAAATGATGCTGCTCGATCGCATTCACTTCTTCGGGCGTGAACGCCCCTGGGCCCTCTTCGATCAGCGCACCGAACGTTCCGTCGCGCTGGTGCCGCCCGGCGCGGCCGGCGATCTGCGCCATTTCGGCCACGGTCAGCCGTCGCTGGCGGCGCCCGTCGAACTTGCCGAGCGAGGCGAACGCGACATGGTCGACATCCATGTTCAGCCCCATGCCGATCGCGTCCGTGGCGACCAGGTAATCGACCTCGCCAGCCTGGAACATCGCCACCTGGGCATTGCGGGTGCGCGGGGACAGCGCGCCCATCACCACCGCCGCCCCGCCGCGCAATCGGCGCAGCATCTCGGCCACGGCATAGACCTCCTCGGCGCTGAACGCGACGATCGCGGTCCGCCGGGGCAGGCGGCTGATCTTCTTTGCCCCGGCATAGCTCAGCGTCGAAAAACGCGGGCGATGGACGATCTCCGCGCCGGGCACCAGCGCGCGGACCATGGGCTTCAGCGCCGCCGATCCCAGCAGCATCGTTTCCTCGCGCCCGCGCGCGCGCAGCAGCCGGTCGGTGAAGACATGGCCGCGTTCGGGATCGGCGCCGAGTTGCGCCTCGTCGAGCGCGACGAACGCCAGATCCTTGTCCAACGGCATCGATTCGGCGGTGCACAGGAACCAGCGCGCATCGCGCGGCACGATCTTTTCCTCGCCGGTGATCAGCGCGACGCGCTCCCGGCCCTTGATCGCGACCACCCGGTCATAGACCTCGCGCGCCAGCAGGCGCAGCGGAAAGCCGATCATGCCGCTGGAATGCCCGCACAGGCGCTCGATCGCGAGATGGGTCTTGCCGGTATTGGTCGGCCCCAGCACCGCGGTGACCGGCCGTGGGGTGGGCGCGTTCATTACCCACGCAATGTCGACCGCAACCCCGTCCAGCGCAAGGCATCGCGGACGGCGGGACGCCATAATCCATGGTTTGGCGGCTTTCAGCGTCTTCATCCGGTCCAGTGCACGGCTCGTCGCGCCACCCCCGCGCCGCAAGTCCAGTTAATTTGACTTTAGGATTCCGCCTCCACAGTCATGCCGCCTGTGCCGGGGGTGGATCGGCGAGAAATCGGGGGGTGTGCCGCGCCGTGTTCCTGCGCAGCGATCAGTTCGAACAATCGGGCGGTGCGGCGGCCTTGTCGTTCGGCCGGGCGATCATGCCTGTTGCCGAATTGTCGCCGCTCGACAAGCTGCGCGCCGCCATCGCCCGCGTCGACTGGACACCCGATCTCGGCGCGCGGATCGGATCAACCGACTGGTTCCGCGGCCTCGCCACCTGTACTGCCCTGCTGACCGCCACCTGGGCCCTCTCGCCCAGCCTTTCGGAACCCATATTCGGCATCGGCCCGGCGCCGCTGACCGGCCTTGCCTGGGACGAGGCGCGCGCGCTGACGATCGCCCCGCGCGCGCTGGGCGCCGACACGGGCAAGCGCATGGCGGCCAACGACCTCGTCCGGCCCTTGAAGGAAGTGCCCGAACGCCCGATCCTGGAACTGACCGCGACCTTTGCCGAAGGCGACCAGTTGACGGGGCTGCTCAATCGCGCGGGCGTTTCGAAGGGCGACGCCGCCGCCGCCGCGCAACTGGTATCGCAGGCCATCGCGCTGGGCACGATCCGGCCTGGCACGCGGCTCGATCTCACGCTGGGTCGACGCGCGAGCAAGGCGGTGCCGCGCCCGCTCGAACGGCTGTCGTTCCGGGCGAGCTTCGACCTCAACCTGACGCTGACGCGGGTCGGCCAGGGCCTGAACATGGTTCGCCAGGCGATCGCGATCGACAATACGCCGCTGCGCATCCAGGGGCTGGTGGGGTCCAGCCTGTATCGGTCGGCGCGCGCCGCCGGCGTCCCGGCCAAGGTCGCCGAAAGCTATATAAAGGCGCTCGCGACGCGGCTGTCGATCGGCGGTGACGTCCGTGCCAGCGACCAGTTCGACTTCATCATCAAGCAGCGCCGTGCCGCGACCGGCGAGGTCGAACTGGGCGAATTGCTGTTCGTCGGGCTCGACCAGGGCCGCCGCAAGGTCCAGCTGGTCCGCTGGGCAGGAGAGGACGGCGACGCGCAATGGTATGACGCCAACGGCCAGAGCGAACGGCGCGGTTTCACCGGGATGCCCGTCGCCGGCCGGATCAGCTCGGGCTTCGGCATGCGTTTCCATCCCATCCTGCACTATTTCCGCATGCATAGCGGCCTCGACATCGCCTGCCCCTATGGCTCGCCGGTCTATGCGGTAATCGACGGCACGGTCACCTATGCGCGCATGCGGGCGGGCTATGGCAATTTCATCAGCGTGACGGGGCCGGGCGGCGGCATCGGCAGCGGCTATGCCCATCTCAGCCGGATCGTGGTGAACGTCGGCATGCGCGTGTCGCGCGGCATGCTGATCGGTTACTCGGGCAATTCGGGCCTGTCGACCGGACCGCATCTGCACTGGGAAATGTATCGCAATGGCGTGCCGGTGAACCCGCGCGGCTTCTCGTTCGCCTCGCTGGCGACGCTGTCAGGCAGCGCGCTGAAAGCGTTCAAGGCGCAGGTCGCAGCGCTGCTCGCGGTCCGCCCCGGAACCGTCCGCTAAACCACGCTGTCCTACACGTCCGGCTTCCGCTATCCTGCGGACGGAGCTTTGACAATACCGGTGGAGGGCAGCAAATCACGCATGGCTCAGGCTTCGGTCCAGGCCCGACCCCCCCCCGTGAACTTCTGTGAACTTTGGCCGCGGCGATCCTGCCGCGCGCATTACCGCCCCTGTGATCGCCAGCGACGGATCGTTCGGCCGATGATCTGCTCCTCGCCGCCGGTCTCGCGCCACAATTCGGAGAATAGCGGATCGCCCGACGCCGGTCGCCTGGACTCGTCGAGCGCGTCGAACGACACGCGGATCGGGATGGCGACGCCCTCGCCGCAGATGATGCACTCGCGATTGCGCAGCGCCGGGATCGAATCGAGGAAGCCGCGCGCGCCCTCCGGCATTGCGGCGCGGACGAACGCCTGGTCGCGATCGTTGTTGAGCCGCATCGAGATGATCGTGCCGCATTGCGACAGGACGCCCTCGGCAAGATCGGACGGCCGCTGCGTGATCAGGCCCAGCGACACACCGTATTTGCGACCTTCCTTGGCGATGCGGCTGAGGATGCGGCCGACCGACGATCCGTCGGCGTTGCGCTCGTTGGGGATGTAGCGATGCGCTTCCTCGCAAACGAGCAGGATCGGCCGCTGTGGTTCGTTGCGCGACCATATCGCGAAATCGAACACCATCCGCGCCAGCACCGCGACGACGACCGAGGTGATCTCGCTGGGCACGCCCGAGACGTCGATGATCGAGATCGGCTTGCCGTCGCCCGGCAGGCGGAAGACGCGGGTGATGAACGCCGCCATGGTATCGGCGACCAGCATGCCCGAGAACATGAAGCCATAGCGCGGATCGACCTTGATCTCGTCGATCTTGGTCTTGAGCCTGAGGTACGGCGCAGTGTCGCCGGCACGGTCCATCTTGCCCATTTCCAGGCTGATCAGATTGGTCAGGTCGCTGAGCAGATAGGGAATCGGGGCATCGACCGTCAGCTTGGCGATTTCCTGCCCCAGCCGGCTCTTGCCGCGCGCCATCAATAGGCATTTCGCAAGGATGTCGGCGTCGATCTGCCGTTCCGGGCCCGAGGTCGTGAGGAAAACCTCGCAATGCTCCTCAAAATTCATCAGCCAATACGGCATCTGCAGGTTGGATACGTCAAAGATCGCGCCATTGCCCTCGAACGCCGCCGAATATTCGCCGTGCGGATCGACCATGACGATATGGCCCTGCGGCGCCAGGTCGCAGATACGGTGCAGGATCAACGCCGCCGATGTCGACTTGCCGGTGCCGGTCGAGCCGAGCAGCGCGAAATGCTTGCCGAGCATCGCGTCGACGTACAAAGCGGCGCGGATGTCGCGCGTCGGATAGACGGTGCCGATCTCGACATTGGCGCGATCGTCGGCGGCGTAGATCTGCTTCAGGTCGGCGGTCGAGACGGGAAACGCCCCGGCGCCGGGCGACGGATAGCGCGTGACGCCGCGGCGGAACTTGTAGAGCTTGCCGGTCAGCCGCTCCTCGTCGCCCTCGCCCAGAAAGTCGATCTGCGCCAGGATGCCATGCTCGCCCAGCCGCAGCGAGCGGATGTTGGCGATCATCCACGTCCCGCCGACGCGGATCTTCAGCTGCGTGCCGACCGACCCGGCCGATGCCAGGACGGGGTCGGCATTGCCGGCAAAGGTTTCCAGCGCATCGGGTTCGAGCAGGACGAGGCCGCCCGATCCGGCGATTTCGATCAGCGTGCCGACCTGGTGCATGATGGCCAGCACAGCGGGCGCCAGCGCGGGCGCCGGCGTCACGACTTGCCCAAAGGCCTGGCCGCCCAACATTTCGGTCATCAGGTCTCCCGTGTCTCGCCAAACGGCTTCTGCCTGCGCCGAGACCGGTAAAGATTGCGTGTCGCGGGCTAGATCCTGCGCGCGGTCCAGCCCGCCGCCCAGCCGAGCGCCACAGACAGGAATACCGCGACCAGGCCATAGCTGATCGATGCGCGCTGCGCCGATCGCGCGACGAAGCGCTCGAATCCCGCCTTGCGGATGTCAATGTCGCGGACCGCCGCCGCCAGCACGCGGCCGTCGCGGATCAGGAAGGTCTCGGCGGTGAACCGGCCGACCGGCACGCGCGCCGGGATCGTGATGCGCGCACGGTACAGCACGCCGTCGGTGATCTCGACCGCGTGCGATGCCTCGTAATAGAGGCCCGACCGCCGCTTCAGGTCGACCAGCCCGGCAGCGAAGCGATCCTGTTCGGCGGGCGGCGCGCTGGACGCCGGCGACAATTGCAGGCTGTCGAGGCCCAGTTCATAGATTGCGCGGGTACGGTCGTCGACCATCGCGCGGATCGGCCGGGACGAGGCGAGGCCGTAGAAGCTGGGCGCCGAGCGATAGCGCATCCGCGCGGCGTTGATCCAGATGCCGGCGACATTCGCCTTTTCGCGGACCAGGATCGACTGGACCGGCCCCTTGACCACCACGACGATATCGGTGGCCTTGTCGCCATCGGGCAAATGGCCGCCGGGATAGAGGATCGCCCCGAACAGCAAGAGGTCGGCGCCGGTGAACGAATAGGCGATCTCGATCTCGCGCTGCGACACGTCGGGGACCAGTATCGGCCTGGCCTGTCCCATCAGCAGCGGCGCGGCGACCAGCGCCAGCGCCCCACGCGCCTTCACGACAATTCGACCGAATAGAGGATGTCCGGCCGCCAGCCGAGCCCGACCGCCATCCGGATCGCCACCAGCAGGACCATCGCGGCCAGCGCGAGCCGCAGATATTCGGGCCGCGCGCGGTTGGCCAGACGCGCGCCGACCTGGGCGCCGATCACCGAGCCAAGCAGCAGCAGTCCCGCGAGCACGATATCGACCGCCTTGGTCGTGGTCGCGTGGACCATCGTTGCCCAGGCGGTGACGAACAATGTCTGGAACAGCGACGTGCCGACCACGACCTGTGCCGACATGCCGAGCAGGTAGATCATCGCCGGGACCAGGATGAAGCCGCCGCCAATCCCCAGCAGGACGGTCAGCATGCCGATCATGCCCCCCAGCAGCAAGGGCGCGATGGGCGAGATGTATAGCCCGGAACGATAGAAGCGCGTGCGCAGCGGCAAGGCCGCGACCAGCGGGTGGTGGCGCCGCTTGCGCGGCCGGGGGGCGATGCGGCGGCGCTGGTCGATCACCTCGCGGACCGAGGCGAACGCCATCAGTCCGCCGATCGACCCGAGCAGCAGCACATAGACGACCGCGATCACCGTATCGATCTGGCCCGTCGCCTGGAGCATGGTGAAGACCCACGCTCCGCCGATCGACCCGATGATGCCGCCGGCGACCAAGATGCCGCCCATCTTGAAGTCGACGCCGCGCCGCGAGAGATGGGCGAACACGCCGGACACGCTGGCGCCGGTCACCTGGCTGGCCGCCGAGGCGGCGGCGACCGTCGGCGGAATGCCATAGACGATCAGCAGCGGCGTCGTCAGGAACCCGCCGCCGACGCCGAACATCCCCGACAGCAACCCGACGAACAGGCCCAGCGCGACGATCACGAACGCATTGACCGACAGGTTGGCGATAGGAAGGTAGAGATCCATGCGCGGCGGGGCATACAGGCTGGCGCGGGCCGGCGGAAGGCGTCGGAGGTTTTGGAACGCACCGCCTCAAAACGCACTCTTCCGCACGTTTCCCTTGGCTTTCAGAAGTCGCCGCCGACGGTCAGCGCCGGCCCCGATCCCGGCCGCGCGCGTCCGGCGACCCGCTGGCGCCAGTCGAGCGTCACGCGGATCGTCCGGTCGGCGACCGGCACGCGCATGCCCAGGGTCGGACCGGCATCGAGCCGGGCGGCGTCGCGTTGCGCTCCGCCCCATGTGCCGATCCCGAGATCGATCGTCGCGCGGCCGAGGCGGGTCAGGGGACGCGTGGCGCGCGCCGCACCGTCGATAAAGGCTTCCGTCCGGTCGCGCCGGATCACCCCGGCCTGGCCATAGGTTTCGAGATCGATGCCCGACGCGGTCCGGGCGGGGCCGGTGCCGCCGACGATGCCGATCGCCGGCCCGCCGCGGCCGCCGTCCAGCGACCAGCGCTGCTCGGCCACCAGCCGGACCGGCAGGCTGGTCGGACGCCATTCGAGACCGACCGATCCCTCCCGGCCACGGCCCGCCAGCGGGGTCGTGACCCGCGCAACCGCCTGCAACCGGCGGGCGCGGTCGATCGCATAGGCGACCCTGATCCCACCCTGCGCGCCGCCCAATTGGCCGCCGTTGATACCCGCGCCCAGGCCGCGCCCGTCGCGCGCCACCAGCCAGCCGCTCACCGACCAGCGGCTCGCCGTCGCGGCGCGTGGAGCGGTGACCATCGCCCCCGCCATCGGTACGCCGTCACCCGAGGGGACCGAATTGCCGGTGACGGAGGCAGGATTAGGATCGTCCATGGCATCGGCCGCCGGGGGCCGGCGCCGGCCGACCATCGGATCGCGCACGATCGAGCGCGCGCCTAGCGCACCGCCGGCGACACGCGGACTTCCCAACACCATGTTCCCCGTGACCGGAGATGCGCTGAATGGTCCCGCCTCCGACGTCCTGGCAGCCGCCGCCGGCACCAGCGCCCCGCGCACCGCCGACGGCGCATCGAGCGCCGGCCACAGCATCAAGACGCGCGCCGCCGTCCAGGCCGCCAGCGTGGCGCCCAGGAACCGCAGCGGCCGGCCGATCACGACGTTTCCCGGAGGATGTCGGGAAAGCGATGCTGTGTCTTTTCCCACGTCGTCGGGGCGCCCCGCAACGTCGCGACATAGCGCCACATCGCGCGGCGGGCGGCGAGCAGCGCGACGCAATTGGCGACGAACACGCGGGGTACCGACCATGCCGCCTCGACCGGGCCATAAGCACGCCAGGTGAACAGCACGCGCATCGCCAGCCGCCAGCCGAGCAGCCCGGCATTGACCCGCAACAGCCAGGACATCGCCAATCCCGGATCAGGCGGCGCGGTCCCGGTCAGCGCATGGACCAGCGTCGATGCTCCCCAGCCGAGCAAGGCGAGATAGGCCGCGAGCAGCACCAGCATCGCCAGCGGCGCGCGCCGGTCGCGCATCCGCATCCAATGTTCGCGCCAGTCGAGCGGCCTGCCCCAGCCGACCCGGTCCCACCCGGCAAGCGCGATCCCGACCATCCACCGCGCCTTCTGCCGGACCGCGCCGTCCAGCGTCGCCGGAAAATATTCGCGCACCGCGATCAGCTGGCCGGCATCGTCCCGCATCCGGGCGAACGCCTGTCGCGCGCCGAGGCTGGCGGTCAGCAGGCCGAGTTCGTAATCCTCGGTCAGGCTCGCCGCGTCGAACGGCCGGCCATCGCGTCCGTCGGCGATCCTGCCGAGCAAGTCGCGAGCGATCGCGCACCCGACCCCCGCCAGCGGCAATGCCGCGCCCAGCACTTCGCGCGCGATCAGCGTCTTGCCGTGGCTCTCCGCGAACTCGTCGCAATAATGCCCGGCGATCAGCGGCGATCGGGCATCGGCGAGCGGCAGCACGGGCAATTGGACGACGTCGGCGATCGACAGATAGCGCCTGAACACCGCCAGTTCATCGCGGTGGACAACATCCTCGGCGTCGTGCAGCACCACCCCGATCGCGCGCCATTGCTCGCCGCGTTCCTCGCGCAGAAGCGCTTCCCAGCAGCAATTCAGGCTGTCCGCCTTGGTCGTGGGGCCGGGCAGCGGGTTGACGACCAGCCGCACCCTGGCATCGCGTTCCGCCACCGCGACGACGACGTCGATCGTCGCACGATCGTTGGGATAGGCGCCGACATAGAGCCGGAACCGGTCGTCGCCGAACCTGGCGAGCGTGGTCGCCAGCATCGGCGCGATCACCGCCGATTCGTCCCATGCCGGCACGAAGACGGCGATCGGCCCGCCGGCGCCGGGCGATACGGCCGGGGGTGGCTGCCCGGCTGGCCGGCGGCGCAGCCGGGACCACCAGAACACCAGGTCGAGCGCGACATCGTCGATCCCACCGATCAACAGACCGGCACAGGCGAACATCATCGTTTCGCGCGCCAGCACGTCGATCGCCGCGATCAACAAGGATTCCACGCATATCCCCCGATTTGCGCGCCGGACCTTCGATGAGCGGACCGATCCGATCAAGGGGCTTCAACCCGGATATGTCCTTTTTTAAACCGCTGGACATCGCGCGTGCAGCGATTAGCCTTTGGTCCGGGAGTGGGGGGGAGAACGTATGAAGCTCGCGGTCCGGCTTGCCTTGTCGGCGCTCGTCCTCGCACCCGTTGCCGCGTTCGGCGACAGCGCGCCGCGGGTGATCCTGGCCACGCCCGGCGTGGGCGACGGGTCGATCGAACGCTATACGATGCGCTTCAGCCAGCCGATGGCCGCCCTCGGCGATCCCCGCGCGGCATCGCCGTTCGACGTCGACTGCGCCGTCGGTGGCACCGGGCGATGGGCCGACCAGCAGACCTTCGTCTATGAATTCGCCACCCCGCTGCCGGGCGGGATCAAATGTGCGTTCAAGATCCGCGACGGGCTCAAGAGCGTCACCGGCTATGCGCTGGAAAGCGGGCAGACGTTCACCATCGATTCGGGCGGGCCGATGGCGCGCGCGATCCTGCCCGGCGCCAATGGCGACGAGATCGAGGAAGACCAGGTGTTCCTGATCGCCGCCAATCTGCCGCCCGCGCCCGCCTCGGTCGCGGCCAACGCCTATTGCGCGGTCGACGGGCTGGGCGAGAAGATCCCGGTCGACGTCCTGCCCGCCGATACCGCCGTCAAGGTGCTGGGTGCGATGGGCACCGACGATTACATCATTTCCGGCTTCCTCGAAAATGCCGGCCTGCCCGCGACGATCCCGGCCGCCGCCGCTGACCGCCGGAAGATGCTGGCTGGCATCGTCGCGCTCAAATGCCGCCGGCCGCTGCCGCCGGGGCGCGACATGGCGCTGATCTGGTCGGGCCGGATCGCGTCGGCCGGCGGCAAGCCGGCGGGCGCCGACCAGCGGTTCGACTATACCGTGCGCAAGCCGTTCACCGCGCGCTTCGAATGCTCGCGGACCAACGCCCAGGCCGGCTGCAGCCCGGTCGAGAAGGCCTATGTCCGCTTCTCCGCGCCGGTCGCGATGTCGACCGCGCAGGGCGTGCGCATCACCACCGCGGACGGCAAGACGCTGGCGCCGGTGTTCGACAAGGATGACCTGAAGAAGGCGACGATCAGCGACATCGCCTTTGCCGGGCCGCTGCCGTTCTCGACCACCGCCAAGGTCAGCCTGCCCGCCGGCGTCAAGGACGAGAGCGGTCGCCCGCTGTCGAACGCCGAGCGCTTCCCGCTCGACATCCGCCTCGATGCCGCGCCGCCGCTGGTCAAGTTCGCCGCACCCTTCGGCATCCTCGAGCTGAAGGAAGGCGGCGTCCTGCCGGTAACCGTGCGCAACGTCGAACCCGCCTTGCAGGGCCGGAACCTGGCGGTCGGCGGCCAGGCGCTGAAGGTCGACGGGTCGGACAGGCAGGTCGCCGGCTGGCTGCGCCGGGTCGGTTCCGCCGGCGACACCCAGGTCGACGAGGAGAAGCGCGGCGACGAGACCGTCCGCATCCAGAACACCGGCGCGACATCGATCCTGGCCGATCAGTCCGGCACCTCGGCGATGAGCGTCGGACTGCCCGGCAAGGGCAAGGATTTCGAGGTCGTCGGCATCCCGCTGGCCAAGCCCGGCTTCTACGTCGTCGAGCTGGCCAGCCCGGTGCTCGGCGAGGCGCTGCTCGGGCGCAGGGCACCGCGCTATGTCGCGACCGCCGCCCTGGTCACCAACATGGCGGTGCATTTCAAATGGGGCCGCGAGCGCAGCCTGGCCTGGGTCACGGCACTCGATACCGGCAAGCCGGTCGGCAATGCCGAGGTGCATGTGACCGACAGTTGCACCGGGCAGCTGCTGGCCAAGGGTGTCACTGACCGGCAGGGCGGGCTGTACGTCCCCGCCGGGCTGCCCGATCCCGAAACCTATGGCGGCTGCGACAGCGGTTCCAGCCACCCGCTGATGGTGTCGGCGCGCGCCGCCGACGATTTCAGCTTCGCGCTGACCCACTGGGGCGAGGGTATCCGGCCGTTCGATTTCGACCTGCCCTATGGCTATGAGGCCGCCGGCGAGATCTTCCACACCGTGTTCGACCGCACGCTCGTCCGCCAGGGCGAGACGATCCACATGAAGCATATCGTCCGCCAGCCGAACGGATCGGGCTTCACGCTGGCGCCGGGCTTTACCGGCACGTTGCGGTTGACGCATCGCGGATCCGACACCCAGTTCGACCTGCCGCTGACGATCGACGCCAACGGCATCGGCGAGACCGAATGGACCGCGCCCCAGGGCGCGCCGATGGGCGATTACGACCTATCGGTGATCGACGGCGACCGGACGATCTCGACCGAACAGTCGTTCAAGGTCGACGAGTACAAGCTGCCGACGATGCGCGCGACGGTGGCCGGGCCGAAGGACGCCGCGGTCCGGCCCAAGTCGCTGCCGCTCGATCTGTTCGTCGGTTACCTGGCGGGGGGCGGCGCCTCCAATTTGCCGGTCGAATTGCGCGTCGGCTATTTCGGACGGTCGGCGACGCCCGAGGGCTATGACGGCTATACCTTCGGCGGCGCGCTCGTCGCTGAGGGGACCAAGCCGCTCAACGGCGACGGCGACGAGGTGACGACGCCGCTGCCACCCACGCAGACGTTGCCCGCCACGCTGGGCGCCGACGGCACCGCGCGATCGACGGTCGAGGTGCCGGGGCTCGACGACGCGACCGACATGCTGGTCGAGATGGATTACCAGGACGCCAATGGCGACGTGCTGACCGCGTCGAAGCGCATCCCGATCTTCCCCTCGGCGGTGCAATTGGGGGTCAAGACCGACGGCTGGCTGATGAAGCAGGACGACCTCAGGCTGCGTTTCGTGGCGCTCGACACCGACGGCAGACCCCGCGCCGGCCAGCAGGTCCAGGTCGCGCTGTACAGCCGCCAGGTGCTGACCGCGCGGCGCCGGCTGATCGGCGGCTTCTACGCCTATGACAACCAGATGAAGACGGCCAAGCTCGCCGGCGCGTGCAGCGCGACGACCGACTCGCTGGGCCTTGCGCAATGCCAGGTCGATCCGGGCGTGTCGGGCGAGGTCTATGTCGTCGCCACCACCACCGACGCCAACGGCAACGTCGCGCGCGCGACAAGGTCCGTATGGCTGGCGGGCGACGACGAATGGTGGTTCGGTGGCGACAATGGCGACCGCATGGACGTCGTCCCCGAACAGCCCGCATACAAGGCCGGCGAGACCGCTCGGCTCCAGGTGCGCATGCCGTTCCGATCGGCCGAGGCGCTGGTCACCGTCGAGCGTGAGGGCGTGCTGTCGAGCTTCGTTACCGAATTGTCGGGGTCGAACCCGGTGGTCGAGGTCAAGATGCCGGCCAGCTATGCGCCGGACGTCTATGTCTCGGTGATGGCGGTGCGCGGGCGCGCGCAATCGGGATGGCTGTCGTGGCTGCGCGGCATCGGTCGCGCGATCGGGCTGGTCAAGGGACCCGACGAGACGCAGGAGCCGACCGCCTTGGTCGACCTCGCCAAGCCGAGCTATCGGCTGGGCATCGCTAAGGTGAAGGTGGGGCAGGAGGGGCATCAGCTGCAGGTCGCGGTCAAGGCCGACAAGCCCCGCTATGCCGCCCGCGATACCGCGATGGTCGATGTTTCGGTCCGCACCCCCGACGGCAAGCCGGCACGATCGGCCGAGGTTGCGTTCGCGGCCGTCGACCAGGCGCTGCTCCAGCTTGCGCCCAACGATAGCTGGAACCTGCTCGACGCGATGATGGGCGACCGGCCGCTCAGCGTCCTGACCGCGACCGCGCAGACCCAGGTGGTCGGCAAGCGCCATTACGGGAAGAAGGCGGTCGAGGCCGGCGGCGGCGGTGGCGGCGACCTGTCGGGGCTGAACCGCGAAAATTTCCAGCCGGTGCTGCTGTGGAAGGGCCGCGTCGCGCTCGATGCTCAGGGGCATGCCCGCGTGCCGGTCCAGCTCAACGATGCGCTGACCAGCTTCAGGCTGGTGGCGATCGCGACCGACGGCGCGCAATTGTTCGGCACCGGCATGGCCGATATCCGCAGCGCGCAGGACCTGACGGTCTATGCCGGCCTGCCCGGCCTGATACGCACCGGCGATTTCTACGCCGCGGGCTTCACGCTGCGCAACGGGTCCGACAAGCCGATGACGGTGACCGCGACGGTCGACCTGTTCCCGCGGGTCGCGACCGGCAGGCCGCTGACCGTGACGATCCCCGCCGGCGGCGCTGCCCCGGTGGCATGGAACCTGGCCGCGCCGATGGATCCGGGGCAGTTGAAATGGACGATCAGCGCGCGGTCGGCCGACGGCAAGGCGGTCGATCGGCTGACGACGGTGCAGGACGTCGTGCCCGCGGTTCCGACCGAGATCTGGGCGGCGACGCTGGCGCGGGTCGGCGCCGGCACGCTGATCCAGATCGCCCCGCCGACCGGCGCGCTGCCGGGGCGCGGCGTCGTCGACGTCCGCCTCGATGACAGCCTCGCGCCGCCTCTTGCCGGGGTGCGGGCCTATATGACCGCCTATCCCTATGATTGCTTCGAACAGCGGCTGAGCAGGATCGTCGCCCTGGGCGATACGGGCGGCTGGAATGCGCTGGCGGGCGAAATCCCGACCTATCAGGCCGATGACGGGTTGTTGCGTTACTGGCCGATGGCGTCGCTGTCGGGGTCGGAAGCGTTGACCGCCTATGTCCTGTCGCTGACCGCGGATGCCGGCCTGCCGATCCCGGAAGCGGCCAGGACCAGGATGGTCGAGGCGATGAAGGCGGTGCTCGACGGGCGGTTGCGGCACGAGGATTACGGCGACGTCCGCGTGCAGCGGCTGGCGGCGTTCAACGCGCTCGCCCGCGCGGGTGCGGCGACGTCGGCGATGGTCGGGCAGATCGGCCTGACCCCGGCCGAGATGACGACGGCGAGCCTGGCCGACTATATCGTCGCGCTCGACAAGGTGCCGGGCCTCGCCAACGCGCCCGCATTGCGCGGCGCGGCGGAGGCGACCCTGCGCACGCGGCTGGTCTATGAGGGCACGCGGCTCGATTTGTCGGACCAGGACAGCGCCGCCTGGTGGATGATGTCGTCGGGCGACGAGAGCGCGATCAAGGCGGTGGTCGCGACGCTCGGTCGCCCCGGCTGGGAAGACGATGCGGCCAAGATGATGGTCGGCGTCGCGCTGCGCCAGTCGCGCGGGCATTGGGATACGACCACCGCCAACGCCTGGGGCACGATCGCGGCCAAGAAGTTCGGCGAGCTGTATCCGGCCAGCGCGATCACCGGAACGACCAGCCTGATGCTCGGCGGCCAGGCGGTATCGCGGGCCTGGCCGTTGGCCGACGGCCAGCGGCTGGCGAGCTTCCCGCTGCCCGCGGCGGCCACCCCGCTCAGGCTGGCGCAGTCGGGCGGCGCCGGGCCTTGGGCGACGGTCCAGGTTTCGGCGGCGGTGCCGCTGACCCAGCCGCTCTATGCCGGCTACCGGATGACCAAGAAGGTCGAAGCCGTCTCGGCGCGCGTCCCCGGGCAATTCACCCGCGGCGACGTGCTTAAGGTGACGATCACGGTCGAGGCGACCGCCGAACGCAATTGGGTGGTGATCAACGATCCGATCCCGGCCGGCGCGACGATCATCGGCGATCTCGCCAACCAGTCGTCGATGCTCGGCACTACCGAAAGCGAGGGTCTCTCGCCCAGCTATGTCGAGCGCGGCCGCGACGCCTGGAAAGCCTATTTTGCGTGGGTGCCGCGTGGCTCGTTCACCGTCGCCTATACGATGCGCCTCAACGGCGCCGGCCGGTTCGGGCAGCCGTCGACACGGGTCGAGGCGATGTATTCGCCGTCGATCCGCGCGCAGCTGCCCAACCCCGCGGTGACGATCGCCCAGCGGTGACTGAGCGGAGGACCGGAAAGACGATGCAAGCCAGGGTGCGGACCCTTAGGATGCTCGTGCCAGCGATGACCGTCCTGACGGGAGCGTGCGACACCACGCTGGACCACAAGCCGATGCTCGCCCGTTGCGAGCAGCAGATACGCGCCCGGGTTGCCGTCCCCGCCAGCTTTCGGGTGATCGCCACCTCGCCGCCTGTCGAAATCGTGCAATTCGCCAGTTCGAAGCGTGAATCCCAGTGGATCTTCTTTCAGGTCGCCGGCACGGACGGGGCGATCCATCGGGTCAATGTGCCTTGCACGCTTGGCGAGCCGCTGATCGATGTCAACGATCCCTTGACCGTGCTGAAGAACGCCGGGTCCGCGACCGCCGGCACCGGCACCAACGCGGCGGGCGCCGACGCGCGATGATCCTGCGCCGGATCGCCGCGATCGAGGCGTGGGTCGATGATGCCGTCGCCCGGTTCGGCCGCCGGCTGCGCAATGGCTGGCCACCGCGCCGGGGGCCAGTCGCGGTCGCCGCGCTGGGGTGTCTCGCGGTCGCCGCCGGAATGGTCGATTATCTGACGCTGCCGCCGCCGCTTCCTGATTACCGTACGGTGCGCGCGCGGTGGCAGCCGTCCGAGGCGTGGCTGTACGATCGCAACGGCGTGCTGATCGATTCGTCCCGGGTCGATTTCGCGCAACGCCGCCTCGCCTGGGTGCCGATCGACAAGGTCGCCCCGGCCGCGCGCACGATCCTGGTCGCCGCCGAGGATCACCGTTTCTATGCGCATGGCGGCGTCGACTGGCTGGCGACGGGCGGCGCGCTGCGCGACCGGCTGGAAGGGCGCGCCTCCCGCGGCGCGTCGACGCTGTCGATGCAGGTGGCGGGGTTCCTCGCGCCCGATTTGGCGCGGCCGGGCGCGCGCGGCTGGCTCGACAAATTGCGTCAGATGCGCGCGGGGCTGGCAATCGAGCGCGGGTGGAGCAAGGACCAGATCCTTGAGGCATATCTCAACCTCGCGGGATTTCGCGGCGAGGCGCAGGGAATCGGCGCCGCCGCGCTCGGGCTGTTCGGCAAGACTCCCGACGCGCTGGCCCGCGACGACGCGTTGCTGCTGGCGGCATTGCTGCCCGATCCGCGCGCCGGCCCGGCGACGATCGCCAGGCGCGCCTGCATATTGTCGCGTGAGAAGGAGTGCGCGCGGTTCGAAGGCGCGGCCTATTCGATGCTGGGCCCCGCACGCAGCCTGATGCTCGACCCCGGCCTTGCCCCGCATCTCGCGCAACGCCTGCTGACCAAGCCTGGCGCCAAGGTGACGACGACGATCGATGCCGCGGTCCAGCGGGTCGCGATCGCCGCGCTCAAGCGCCAGCTGGAGGGCCTGGGCGGCAGCCGTGCGCGCGACGGCGCGGTGGTGGTGATCGACAATGCCGGGGGCGACGTGCTCGCCTATGTCGGCGGGATCGGTGGCAATTCGACCGCCTCCTCCGTGGACGGCGCGAATGCCTATCGTCAGGCGGGATCGACGCTGAAACCGTTCCTTTACGCCCAGGCGATCGAGAAGGGATATCTCACCCCCGCCTCGATCCTGGACGATTCGCCGGTGCAGCTGGACACCGCGTCCGGCCTCTATGTCCCACAGAATTACGACAAGGGGTTCAAGGGGCCGGTTTCGGCGCGCTCGGCGCTGGCGGGGTCGCTCAACGTGCCGGCGGTGCGGACGCTGCTGCTGGTCGGGGTCGATGCGTTCCGCGACCGGCTGTGGGACAGCGGCTATCGCGGGCTGGTCGAGGATGGCGATTATTACGGATTCAGCCTGGCGCTGGGTTCGGCCGAGGTGACGCTGCTCGAACAGGCCAATGCCTATCGCAGCCTGGCCAATAGTGGGCGCTGGGCGCCTTTGCGCCTGCTCGCCGACGATCCCCGGCCGGCACCGCGCGCTGTCGTCGGCACCGCGGCGGCGTGGATCGTCGCCGACATGATGGCCGACGCCAATGCCCGCGCGGTTACCTTCGGGCTCGATTCGTCACTTCGCCTGCCGTTCTGGGCGGCGGTCAAGACCGGGACGTCGAAGGCGATGCGCGACAATTGGTGCGTCGGCTTCAGCGACCGCTATACCGTCGCGGTATGGGTCGGAAACCTGGAGGGCGATCCGATGCGCGCGGTGTCGGGGACCAGCGGCGCGGCGCCGGTATGGCGCGACGTCATGCTGGCGCTGCACGCCGACCGGGCAAGCACGGCGCCGGCCATGCCGGCCGGGGTCGAGGCGCGATCGATCCGGTTCGAGGGCAATATCGAACAGCCACGCCGCGAATATTTCCTGCGCGGCACCGGCATGACGCTGGTGGCATCCACCCCGGGCGAGGCGCGCCGCCCGCGGATCACCAACCCGGTGACCGGCAGCGTCTATGCGATCGACCCCGACATTCCGATCGATCGCCAGCGGCTGGCGGTCGCCGTATCCGGCGATGCGGCGACGCACCGGCTGGTGCTCGACCGCCGCGACCTGGCATCGGCCGACGCCGCGCCGCTGATCCTGCCCGGCCCCGGGCGCCATCGTCTGGCGCTGGTCGACCTGGGCGGCAGGATCGTCGACCAGGTGGTCTTCACCATGCGTTAAAGGCCGTCTTGTTCAGCGGCACCAACCCGCTTCTCACCGGGCGTCAGAGCGAAGCGAGGCCTCCGGGCATTCGGGCCTATGGCTGGTCGCGCCCGTTGCCGCCCCCGGTGCCGGCGCCCGTCGTGCCGACGGCGCCGATATTGCCGAACAATTCCTGAAAGAACGAGCGCTTGCGGCCCAGCGTCGGTGTGGTCTTGCCATAGGGATTGACCGCCGCGACCTGCGCCATGCCCATCCTGGTGATCGAGGACACCGTCCCGCGCTGGTCGAAGCTGATCTTCAGCGTGACCTGCTCGCTGGGACGCGGGTTGCGGAATGCCAGGTTGCGGCTGTCGCGGGCGACATAATACCAGTCGCCGTTGTTGAATTGGCTGGCGAAGCTCGGCTTGCCCAGCGTCTGCACCACCGACGCCCGGTTATCGACGCCCGGCTGGACCGAATTGACCAGGTCGGCATCGATCAGATAGCCCTGGTGCGAGCGCAGCTGGGTACAGCCGGCGGTCATCGCCGCCGCCGCCATCATCGCCGCCAGCCCCAATGTCCGAAGGGCCTTGGTCATCATCGTCTCCCGCGCGCTCAAGCATAACCGGCACCGCGATTGCATCGCGGGCCGTTCGCCTCAATATGCGGGTGGCGGCGGACGCACAAGGTAGCGGTGACGATGGGCTTATTCGAGCGGTTCAGGAAACGCGACGCGGCGGCGTCGCTCTACGCAGCGATCGTCGCGCGCGCGCGCCAGCCGCACTGGTTCGAGGACGGGCAGGTTCCCGACAGCGTCGACGGACGGTTCGACATGATCGCCGCGGTGCTGGCGATGGTGCTGCTCAGGCTGGAGACCGAGCCGGCCGGCGCCGAGCCGGCGGCGCGGCTGACCGAGCGGTTCGTCGAGGACATGGACGGCCAGTTGCGCCAGATCGGCATCGGCGACATCGTCGTCGGCAAGCATATCGGCAAGATGATGGGGATGCTGGGCGGGCGGCTGGGCGCCTATCGCGCCGGACTGGCGGCGGGCGACGTCAAGCCGGCGTTGCTGCGCAACCTCTATCGCGGCGTGGCACCCGGCCCGGCGGCGCTGGCCCATAGCGAAGCGGCTTTGGTCGCGCTGCGCGACGCCATGGCCGGCGTGAGCGTGGCCGAGCTGGCGTCGGGCACGCTGCCGTGAAAGCCGAATTCTCGCGACCGGTACGCATTGAGACGCTGGGCGAAGGCGAGCGCGCCATCGAAATCGCCGCCGATGCGACCGAATGCGCGGCGCTGGCCGAGCGGTTCGGCCTGCTCGCTGTCGACCGGCTGGAGGCACGCTTCGCGGTACGGCGCGAGGCCGGGGCGATCGCCGCCACTGGCCAGGTGACGGCGACGCTGGTCCAGGCGTGCAGCGTGACTGGCGACCCATTGCCCGCCACGGTCGACGAGGAGGTGGCGCTGCGCTTCGTCGACGACGATGCGGCGACCGGCGACGAGATCGAGCTGACTGACGACGACCTCGACGTCATTGCCTATGACGGCGGCGCGATCGACCTGGGTGAAGCGGCTGCCGAGACGATGGCCCTGGCGCTCGACCCTTTTCCGCGCGGCCCCCGCGCCGCCCACGCGTTGCGCGAGGCAGGCGTGATCGGCGAAGAAGAGGCCGGCCCGTTCGGCGCGCTGGCCGGGCTGAAGGACAAGCTGGCGGCACGCTGAGTCCGATCGCGGCTCAGAACACCGGTTTTTTACGCGCAGCGCCTTTACCTGTCGTTGCGATGGCGCAACAAGGACGCAGCACCGATTCCCTGGGAGGAAATGCCATGCGTTTGTCGTTATGCATCGCCGCGCTCGTGTCGATGAACGTCTCGCCCGCGCATGCCGCCGTTACCCCCCGTGGACAGACGATAGCGATCGCCTGTGCCGGGCCGGTGGCGGTCGCCGCGCGCAAGGTGGCGATCACCAACGGCATCAAGCTCGGCAGCGACCCCAAGGCCTGTTTCGGCAAGATGCAGATCTTCGACGGGCCCAGTTTCCAATATGTCGTGGTGGTGCCGTCGGTGACCTGCCCGGGCGGCAAGGCCGTCGATGTCTACGGCAAGTCCAATGCCGGATCGTGGTACAGCTATTTCGAAAAGCCGGTGTGCGGCTCCCGCGTATCGATCGGGCCCGAAAACCAATGGGGTGACTGGATGATCACGGTCGACGGCAAGCATTATGACAGCCGCGGCGCATATTATATCCTGGTGCCCTGATCCGGCGAGGGAACGCCAGGCCGAACAGCCTTAGTCGGCGTCTGGCCCCAGTCCCGGATCGAGGTCGCGCGGCCGGACGAACTTGGTGAGGGTGATGGCGCGCGGCGTGAAATCCGCCCAGCGATCGACCTCAGCGGTGGTGACCGCCATGCTGCAGGTCGGGAATTTCGCCTCGACCGCGTCGCGCAGCGGGTTGTCGGGGATATCGGCGACCAGCGTCAGGATCAGATCCTCCAGACCCGGATTATGCCCCGACAGCAACAGGCCGCCATGGTCGTCCGCCGTCGACTGGACGAGATCGAGCAAGGTCGCCGCCGACGCCAAATAGACGCGGCGATCCCAGACCGGTTCGATTGCGCGGCCATATCCTTCGGCCACCTCGTTCAGCGTCTCGACCACCCGCGCCGCCGGCGAGGCGATTGCGTGGTCCCAAGCCACGCCGGAATCGCGCATGTGGCGGCCCATCAGGCGCGCGGCACGCTTGCCCTTGGGATTGAGACGACGGTCGAAGTCGCGGACCCCCTGGTCGTCCCAACCCGATTTGGCGTGGCGGAGCAGGGTCAGGGTCTTCATGCCGGCTCCGTCACGAGGCGTCGATCGCTTCATGCCCCAGCCGCGCGGTGGAGGAAAGCCGCGATCGCACGCGGGCGACCGCTTCGTCGAGCGGCACGCGCGCGATCGGCACTCCCGGCGGAAAGGCGCTGAGCAGCCGCGAGGGCATAGCCGCCGACAACAGCACGAAGGCGCCGCGATCATCGGCCCGGCGGATCAGCCGGCCGAACGCCTGCGCCAGCCGCGCGCGGACCAGCCGGTCGTCATAAGCCGCACCGCCGCCGGCCAGGCGCCGCGCCGCGTGCAGCATTGTCGGCTTGGCCCAGGGCACGCCCTCGAGGATCACCTGGCGCAATGAATCGCCGGGCACGTCGACCCCGTCGCGCAAGGCATCGGTGCCGATCAGCGAGGCGCGCGGCTCGTCGCGGAACATGTCGATCAGCGTTCCCGGATCGATCGGATCGACATGCTGGGCATAAAGCGGCAGCCCGGCACGCGCCAGCCGGTCGGCGATTCGCGCATGCACTCCGCGCAGTCGGCGGATCGCGGTGAACAGCCCCAAGGTACCGCCGCCCGCCGCCTCGATCAGCCGGGCATAGGCATTGGCCAGGCTCGCAAGGTCGCCGCGCCGGATATCGGTGACGATCAATATCTCGGCCTGGGCGACATAGTCGAACGGGCTGGCCGCGGCGAAGCGCGCGGCGGCGCGATCGAGATGGGGAACGCCGGCGCGCGCTTCCGCCACCGCCCAGTCCTCGTCGCCGCTGCGTAGCGTCGCCGACGTCACCAGCACGCCGTGCGCGGGCTTGAGCACGGTCGCGGCCAGCGGTCGTGTCGGATCGAGCCAGCGGCGGTGGAGGCCGATGTCCCATTCGCGTTCCTCGACCCGCTCGACGCTTAGCCAGTCGACGAAATCGGGGTCGACCGGGCCGCCGATCCGCGCGAGTAGGCCAACCCAGGCACCAACCGTTTCCGCCCGCCAGCCGAGCGAGGCCACCGCGCCATCGATCCGCGCGCGCGCCTGGCCGTCCATCCAGTCGGGCGCCTCGGCGAGTACCGCCTCCAGCCGCTGGCCTAGCGCGATCAGCGGGCGGAGCAGCGCCTCCAGCGCATGCGCCGCGGTCGCCGCCGCCTCGACCAGTGCGGGCGGCGGCTCGGCCAGTTCGGTCTCCAGCGCATAGCCGGCATCGGCCTCCTGCTCGGCGCGCGCATAGACCAGCCCGCGCGTCGCGGCGAGCAGCGCCTCGACCGCGCCCAACGGATCGCCTTCCGCAACGCGCAGCAGCCAGCCGTCGCTGGCCAGCGCGCGCGCCGCCGCGATCGCCTCCGTAACCGCGCGGCCCCCGGCCTCGTCATAGCTGGCGACGTCGGACAGCCGCGCCGCCAGCCCGCGCCGCCGGCCGCGCGCGGCGTTTTCCGGTCCGACGATCCAGCGGCGCAGCTCGATCGTCTCCTGCCCGGTCAAAGCGACGCCGAACATCGCATCGGCGGCGTCGAACAGATGGTGCCCCTCGTCGAACACATAGCGCGTCGGGCGGTTGTTGGTCTCGCGCCCACGCGTGGCGTTGACCATCACCAACGCGTGGTTGGCGATGACGATATCGGCCTCGGCACTGGCGCGCGCGGCGCGTTCGATGAAGCATTTGCGATAATGCGGGCAGCCGGCATAGACGCATTCGCCGCGCCGGTCGGTCAGCGCGGTCGATCCGTTGCGGCGGAAGAGGGTCAGCAGCCACCCCGGCAGGTCGCCGCCGATCATGTCGCCGTCGGCGCTGTACGCCGCCCAGCGCGCGACCAGCTGCGCCAGGATCGCGGCACGGCCGGCGAATCCGCCCTGCAACGCGTCCTCCAGGTTGAGCAGGCACAGGTAATTCTCGCGGCCCTTGCGCGTCACCACGCGGCGGCGGCGCTCGGCGGGGTCGGGGATCAGCCGCACGGTCTCATGATTGAGCTGGCGTTGCAGCGCCTTGGTATAGGTCGATATCCACACCGCGCCGCCCGCGGCCTCCGACCACAGGCTGGCCGGCGCCAGATAGCCCAGCGTCTTGCCGATCCCCGTTCCCGCCTCGGCCAGCACCATGTTGGGCGAATCGCGGATCACGCGCGGGGCGAAGGCGGCACCGGCGGCATCGGCAAAGGCGCGCTGGCCGGGGCGCTGCTCGGCGCCGTGGCCGGTCAGCGTGGCGAGCCGTTCGGCGATGGCGTCGCTGCTCAGGATGACCGGGCGGGGCGCGGGGCGGGGCGCGCCCTCGCTCCATTCGGGCAGTTTGGAAAACAGCCAGCGCTCGCCTTGGACCGGGCGCGCCAGCCGCTCGACCAGCAGCGGCGCCCACGGCCAGCGCTGCCGCGCGAGGCTATGCGCTGCGGTCCACGCGCCGTCGCGTTCGGGCCAGTCGCCCACTGGGATCGCGAGCAACGCCGCAGCGGCGTCGCGCAGGAACACGGCGATCGCAGCCTCGTCCTCCGGCGGCGCCAGCCCGAGCAGCCGCGCCAGCCCACGCGGCGTAGGCGGCAGGAAGTGCGCGGGCCTGAGGAAGGCGAACAGTTCGAGCAGGTCGAGCCCCGACAATTCGGCATGGCCCAGCCGCTGGCTGACCAGGGGCGCGTTCAGCACGATCATCGGCGTGTCGGCGGCGCGCCGGATCGCCTCGCTCCGCCCGACCGCGCGCGCGCTATCGGCATCGGCGATCCAGACGCCGGCGTGGCTCGCGTGGAGCGCGGGATAGGGCAACGGTAACGTCATCGGGCAAACCGACGATGTACCCTTTTCGTTCCGGAAAGCCAGCGGGTTGTCGTCCGGCAGCAACTACCGCCCACCGTCCTCACACGGCCTCCCCTGTTCTCTGCCAATCCAACACACTTGAAATGTAGGATTGTTGCTGACAGCGTAGACAGGTTCTTTGTCATCGTCAGCCGCCCTGCCAATCCGCCATGTGGGCGATACGGGCTGGCGCACGCTCGTGCGCCGATAGACGGGCGTCCATGCCGCTGCTGCCGGACGGTATGGCGAAATGGCCCGACCCCGTGAACTTTCGTGAACTTAGGGCACGCCGTCCCCTCTCCTTGGCAGAGGAACGGGTTACCATACGCCGCGCTGGCGTGGTAAGCGGCGCTTCGCTAGACGCGCGCGATCATGACCCTGACTTCCGACCTGCGCGCCGCCGCGCTCGATGCCAAGGCCTGGCCGTATGAAGAGGCGCGCAAGCTGCTCAAGCGGTATCCGGACGGCAAGTCCGATGGCGCGCCGGTCATCTTCGAAACCGGCTATGGCCCCTCGGGCCTGCCGCATATCGGCACGTTCAACGAGGTGCTGCGCACGACCATGGTGCGCCGCGCGTTCGAGACGCTGTCCGACACGCCGACCCGGCTGATCGCCTTTTCGGACGACATGGACGGGTTGCGCAAGGTGCCGGACAACGTTCCGAACAAGGCGATGCTGGCCGAGCATCTCGGCAAGCCGCTGACCCGCATTCCCGATCCGTTCGGCACGCATGACAGCTTTGCGGCGCATAACAACGCGTTGCTGCGGCAATTCCTCGATCAGTTCGGCTTCGACTATGATTTCGCCTCGGCGACGGATTATTACGCGCAAGGCCGGTTCGACGATACGCTGAAGAGCGTGCTGCGTCACTATCGGGCGATCCTTGACGTGATGCTGCCGACGCTCGGGCCTGAACGCCGCGCAACCTATTCCCCCGTGCTGCCGGTCAGCCCGACCAGCGGCATTGTCCTCCAGGTGCCGGTCGACGTGGTCGACGCCGATGCTGGACTGATCGCGTTCGAGGATGCGGGCGAGCGGATCGAACAGAGCGTGCTTGGCGGGCGGGCCAAGCTGCAGTGGAAGGTCGACTGGGCGATGCGCTGGGTCGCGCTGGGCGTCGATTACGAGATGGCGGGCAAGGATCTGATCGATTCGGTGACACAATCGTCCCGCATCTGCCGCGTGCTCGGCGGGCGCCCGCCTGACGGCTTCAACTACGAGATGTTCCTTGACGAAAAGGGCGAGAAGATCTCGAAGTCGAAGGGCAACGGCCTGAGCCTGGAGCAATGGCTGACCTATGGTCCCGAGGAGAGCCTGGCATTCTTCGCCTATCGCGAGCCGCGCAAGGCCAAGCAGCTGCATATCGGCGTGATCCCGCGCGCGATCGACGATTACTGGCAGTTTCGCGGCAATTATGCCGACCAGCCGGTCGATCAGCGGCTGGGCAATCCGGTCCACCACATCCATGACGGCCCGCCGCCCGCCGAAACGCTGCCGGTGACGTTCGGACTGCTGCTCAATCTGGTCGGCGTGATGGGGGGCGACGCGACGCGCGAACAGGTGTGGGGGTATCTCGGCAATTACGTGCCCGATGCGTCGCCCGGCCGCTATCCCGCGCTGGACCGGCTGATCGACCATGCGCTGGCGTATAACCGCGATTACGTCGCACCGACGCTGCGCCGGCGTGCCCCCCAGGGCATCGAGGTCGAGGCGCTGCGGCGGCTCGATGCCGCCCTCGCCGCCCTCCCCATCAAGGCAAGCGCCGAGGACATCCAGACTCTGGTCTATGAAATCGGCAAGACCGCCGGGTTCGACAATTTGCGCGACTGGTTCAGGGCGCTGTACGAAACGCTGCTGGGGTCGAGCCAGGGGCCGCGGATGGGGAGCTTCGTCGCGCTCTACGGGATCGACAATACGCGCCGACTGATCGCCGAGGCGCTGGCGCGGTGAAGGCGTTCTTCCACCGGCGGCAATTGCTGCACGCGCCCACCAGGGAGCTGCACAATGGCGGCTTCACCGATTACGCCGAGACGCCCGCACGGGCCGAAGCGATCCTGGCGGCAATCGGCGACGTACAGATGCCCGGAGACTTCGGCGAGAAGCCGATCCTGGCGGTCCATGACGCAGGCTATGTCGAGTTCCTGAAGACCGCCGCCGAACGCTGGGCGGCGGCGGGGCGGCCCGGCGATGTCACGGGCTATGTCTGGCCGGTGGTGCGGCGGCGCGCATTGGCGCTCGACCGGATCGACGCGCTGGTCGGCCGCTACAGTTTCGACGCATCGAGCCCGATCACTGCCGATACCTGGACCAGCGCCTATTGGAGCGCGCAATCGGCGCTCGCCGCGACGCAAGCGGTGCTGTCCGGCGAGCGCTCGGCGTTCGCCCTGTGCCGTCCGCCGGGACATCATGCCGGGGCCGATTATCTCGGCGGATACTGCCACCTGAACGTCGCCGCAATCGCCGCGCAGGCGGCGCGCGATGCCGGCGTCCGCCGCGTTGCGATCCTCGACATCGACTATCATCACGGCAACGGCACCCAGGACATCTTCTGGGAACGCGGCGACGTATTCTACGCCAGCATCCACGCCGATCCGGCGAGCGACTATCCGTTCTACTGGGGGCATGCCGACGAGGTCGGCGAAGGCAACGGCGCGGGGGCGACGCTCAACCTGCCCCTGCCCCGCGGCACCGGCCTGGCGGTGTTCCGTCGCACGCAGGGGATGGCGCTGGAGGCGATCGCCGCGTTCGGCGCGGAGCTGCTGGTCGTCAGCTTCGGCGCCGACACTTATGCCGGCGACCCGATCTCGTCGTTCAAGCTAGAGACGCCTGATTATGCGGTCCTCGCCGCCGACATCGCCGCTGCCTGTTTGCCCACCGTTATCATGATGGAAGGCGGCTATGCGGTCGACGCGCTCGGCGACAACGTGGCGAGCCTTCTGCTGGGGTTCGCGGGCTGAGTGCCCGTCGGCCACGCGTGGCTATCGGGCGGTATTCTCGCCCGCCGCCGGCTCGGGATAATCCTCGGGCTTGACCGATCCCTGGTTCTTGACCGCTTGCAGGTCGTCCACGTCTCGCGCCTTGCCATTGTCCTTGAAGTTACCGCCGGGCTTGTTCGGTTGCTTGTCCATATGCGTCCTCCTCGCCTGCTGAACGCGGGCGCGGCGCGCGGGTTGCGTCAGAGGTTCTCGATGACGTTCGGCCGCGTCTTGTTGGCCATGATGTCGACGACGCCGCCCTTTTCCAGGGTGCCTGGGCTGCCGGTCGTCTTGTAGCTGCTGGTGTGGATCTGGCTGTCGGGCGGCGACGTATAGCGGACGAACACCTCGATCTTGCGCTTGAGCGTCATGCCGGCATAGGCCGAGCGGTCGCGGAGCAATGCCTCTGCCTCGTCGCAATTCATGTCGTCGGTCCATTCGCGACGCTTGGCGACGCCGTAATATCTGGTCCGCTCCAGGCTGCATTGCGATCGGATGTCGTCGATCCGCGCCTGGACCTCGACATAGTTCAGCGCGCGATCGGTATAATAGAAGCCCATACCGCCGATCACGACGACACCGAGCAATCCAAGGCGAAAGATCAGTCCCCGGAACATCGATCACCCCCGCTTTCCTGGCGACAGGACAGTAACGGCGATCAGGTTACCAAGGGATAAGCGCGTCTCATGACGGGCGCGGCGTCGCGGGAGCAAGTCCAGCGCGCTCCGCTCTCCCCTACAATTTCGACGTAAGCTCGGGCACCAGCTTGAACAGGTCCCCGACCAGGCCGATGTCGGCAACCTGGAAGATCGGTGCGTCCTCGTCCTTGTTGATCGCGATGATCGTCTTCGAATCCTTCATCCCCGCCAGATGCTGGATAGCGCCCGAAATGCCCACCGCGATATAGACTTCCGGCGCGACGATCTTGCCGGTCTGCCCGACCTGATAGTCGTTGGGCGCGTAGCCGGCATCGACCGCCGCCCGGCTGGCGCCCACGCCCGCGCCGAGCTTATCGGCCAGCGGCTCGATCAGTGCATGGAAATTGTCGCTGTTCTGGAGCGCGCGGCCGCCCGAGACGATGATCTTGGCGCTGGTCAGTTCGGGGCGTTCGGACTTGGCGATCTCGCTGCCGACATAGGTCGATACACCCTTGTCGCCGGTCGATCCGACCGCCTCGATGGTGCCGGAGCCACCGTCGGTCGCGGCCTTCTCGAACGCGGTGCCGCGCACCGTGATGACCTTCTTGGCATCTTTCGTCTGGACGGTCGCGATCGCGTTGCCGGCATAGATCGGGCGCGTGAAGATATCCTCGCCCTCGACCGACAGGATGTCGCTGATCTGCATCACGTCGAGCAACGCGGCGACCCGCGGCGCGATGTTCTTGCCGTTGGAGGTTGCGGGCGCGAGGAAGGCGTCGTGATGCCCCATCAGTTCGGCGACCAGCGGGGCGACGTTTTCGGCGAGCGCATTGGCGTACGCTGCGTCGTCGGCAACGTAGACCTTGTCGACGCCGGCAATCTTCGCCGCTTCGGCGGCAACCCCATCGACGCCCTGACCGGCGACCAGCAGATGCACCTCGCCAAGCTGAGACGCGGCGGTGACCACGGCGAGCGTGGCATCCCTGACGGACGTGCCGTCATGTTCGACCCAGACCAACGTCTTCACTTGGCAACTCCCATCGCCTTCAGCTTGCCCACCAGTTCGTCGACATCGGCGACCTTGATGCCGGCGGTGCGCTTGGCCGGCTCGACGACCTTCAGCGTGGTCAGCCGTGGACTGACGTCGACGCCATAATCGCCGGGTGTCTTCTGCGCCATCGGCTTCGACTTGGCCTTCATGATGTTGGGCAGCGAGGCATAGCGGGGCTCGTTGAGGCGCAGGTCGACCGTGACGATCGCCGGCAGCGTCAGCTTCTCGGTCTCCGATCCGCCATCGACCTCGCGTGTCACGGTGACGCTGTCGGGCGCCAGTTCGAGCTTCGACGCAAACGTCGCCTGGCCCGCGCCCATCAACCCGGCGAGCATCTGCCCGGTCTGGTTGTTGTCGTCGTCGATCGCCTGCTTGCCCAGGATGACGAGGTCGGGCTTCTCCTCGTCGACGATCGCCTTCAAGAGTTTGGCAACGCCCAACGGCTCGACCTTCTCTTCGCTGACCACCAGGATCGCGCGATCGGCACCCATCGCCAGCGCGGTGCGCAGCGTCTCCTGGCTCTTCGCCTCGCCGATCGAAACGGCGACGATCTCGGTGACGCCCCCGCCATTCTTGCCTTCCTTCAGGCGGATGGCTTCCTCGACCGCGATCTCGTCGAACGGGTTCATGCTCATCTTGACGTTGGCGAGGTCGACCCCCGTCCCGTCCGCCTTCACCCGGGGCTTCACGTTATAGTCGAGCACGCGCTTGACCGGCACCAGCACCTTCATGCTTAAATCCTTTGAACCAGCCAACATCGGGCCCGCCAGCAGGCGATCAACGTGGCGCCTCCATACAAGATGCCGAAGCACCAATTAAACAGCACGTAAGACACAGCGCCGAGGCCATCGAGATCGCCTCTCGCGTCCGCTTCGGTCGGAACATAAGCAACCGAGATCACGGTCAGCAGCCATGCCATCGCCAGCGTGGCGGTCGCTCCCAGCCCTAACCGACCGAACCGCGATGTGCACGGTCCTATGATAAGCAACAGGCCTGCCGTAAAGCCGCAGAAAATCGCAAGCTCCAACACGATCTAGGCCGCCTGCACACGAGGCTTCACGTTGTAGTCGAGCATGCGCTTGACGAGCACCGGCACCTTCATCGCTTGTTCCTCAGTTCGTCAGGTCCAACCTGCGCTCGATACGGTCGAGCCGGTCGGCGAATCGATCGATCTGCGACTGCATGTGCGCGGTGACTTCAGCGTCGCTCACCAGGTCACGGCGAAGACCGAGAACCGCCGTGTGCGTTTCCGACTGCCGAAGCTTCAGCTCGCGTATGTCATACTGCATGCTGTCGAGCGTCGCCTGAAACTTTTTTAGATGCTCCAGCATCAGGTTCTCGACGTTGTCGGCCATGTCGCTGTCCTCAAGCCGCCTTCACCTCGGCGACGATCTTGCGGGCTGCATCGCCCAGATCGTTCGCCGGCACGATCGCCAGCCCCGAGCCCGACAGGATCGCCTTGCCCTGCTCGACGTTCGTGCCCTCCAGCCGAACCACCAGCGGCACCGACAGGTTCACTTCCTTCGCCGCCGCGACGATGCCGTCGGCGATGATGTCGCACTTCATGATGCCGCCGAAGATGTTGACCAGGATGCCCTTCACGTTCGGATCGGCCAGGATGATCTTGAACGCCGCGGTCACCTTCTCCTTCGACGCACCGCCGCCGACGTCGAGAAAGTTGGCCGGGAACATCCCATTCAGCTTGATGATGTCCATCGTTGCCATGGCGAGGCCCGCGCCGTTGACCATGCAGCCGATGTCGCCATCGAGCTTGATATAGGCGAGGTCGTATTTCGACGCCTCCAGCTCGGCCGGGTCTTCCTCACTTTCGTCACGCAGGTCCACAAGGTCCTTGTGGCGGAACAACGCGTTGCCGTCGAAACCGACCTTGGCGTCAAGCACCATCAGCTTGCCGTCGTCGGTCACCGCGAGCGGGTTGATCTCGATCTGCTCGGCATCGGTGCCGAGGAACGCGTCGTACAGCTTCGCCGCCACGTTCGCCGCCTGTTTGGCGAGGTCGCCAGTCAGCTCCAGCGCCGCCGCAACCGCGCGGCCGTGATACGGCATGAAGCCGGTCGCGGTGTCGATGTCGATCGCATGGATCTTCTCGGGGCTTTCGTGCGCGACGGTCTCGATATCCATCCCGCCCTCGGTCGACGCTACCATCGACACGCGCCCGGTCGCGCGGTTAACCAGCAAGGCGAGGTAGAATTCCTTGGCGATGTCGACGCCGTCGGTCACGTACAGCCGGTTGACCTGCTTGCCGTGCTCGCCGGTCTGCACCGTGACCAGCGTGTTGCCGAGCATGTCGGTCGCCGCCGCGCGAACCTCGTCGGGGGTCTTGGCCAGCCGCACGCCGCCCTTGGCGTCTGGGCCGAGTTCCTTGAACTTGCCCTTGCCGCGCCCCCCGGCGTGAATCTGCGCCTTGACGACATAAAGCGGCCCGGGGAGTTTGCCCGCGGCCGCGACTGCTTCGTCGACCGACATTGCGGCAAAGCCGGCCGGAACGGGGACGCCGAACTTGGCCAGCAGCTCCTTTGCCTGATATTCATGGATGTTCATCGGGGCGCTACAACCTTTTCAGGAGAACCTTTGCACTGGCCTAAAGCACAGGGTGGGGGATGAATCCACCCCCGCCGTCGGCTATGGCGGGCGCTGGCAGGGACTTCGTAATGGGGACGAGACGATGTGGCAGGACATCAGGGAGTTTTACGCCGCCAGCTGGAAGTTCGCGCTGGCGGTGCCGATCCTGTTCCTGATCCCGCCCCTGTTTGAATTCGCCCAGCATGTCGCGGAAATCCATATCGGCATGTATGCCAACCGCGCTGCGGCAAAAGCGCTGGCGAACAATGACGTGCGCCTGGGATTCGGTTTCGCCAAGACGGTGGCGCTGATCCTGCCGGGTTACTGGTTCACCCGCTTCATGGCGTGGGACGACGCGCGCAAGGCTGGTCGGCCGGATCGGCCCGCATTCGCGTTGTGGCTGATCCTGTTCGCCGCCCAGGCTGCGCTCCAGGCCTTCACCCTGTTCGGGCCGTCGATCGGCGCCTTGATCGGCCTGGCGGGACAGCCGGCCCAGGTCGCGAGCGCCGCATTGGCCTTGGTCGCGGGTATCGCCGGGATGTGGCTCACCGCGTGGGGCGTCGCCTGGCCCCTTGGCAATGCCGCGTGCGGCCCGATTCAATCGGTCAAGGTCATGGCCGGCAGCTTTTGGCGGACAATGGGATATACGCTGGCAGGCGTCCTGCCGCTGATGGTCGTGCATTACGCGTTGGGGCTGGGTGCGATAGGACTGCCGGCCTGGGCGTATTGGCCGATGCTGGCGATCGACGCCGTCGCAGTAGGGTTCCTGGCTTGCGCGATGGCGGGCAGCGCTTTCGTCGCGGCGCGCCATGCCGCACGGCGCAACGACTACCCGCTGATCCCGCCCCGGTAAGACGATGTATTGCGGCCCAAGCCTCGCTATAATGGGGGATGCACTGGACGGTCGGGACACTGCTCTTTCTTGCCACCATCGTTGGGATGGAGGGATTCGCGTACGTCGCGCACCGCTGGGTGATGCATGGGGCGGGCTGGTTCCTCCATGCCAGCCACCACCGCCCGCGTACCGGCAATTGGGAACTGAACGACCTCTATGCGGTGATCTTCGCCGCGCCTTCGATCGTCCTGTTGCTCGGCGGCGTGCAGTTGGGCTGGTGGCCGGGCTGCGCGTGGATCGGCGCGGGCATTGCCGGCTATGGCGCGATCTATTTCGGGTTCCACGACGTCATCGTCCACCGCCGCATCGCCACCCGATACCTGCCGAAATCGGCGTACATGAAGCGCATCGTCCAGGCGCATCGCCTGCACCACGTCGTCGAGACGAGGCGCGGCACGGTCAGCTTCGGCTTCCTGTGGGCGCCCAGCCCCGCCCGGCTGAAGGCCGCGCTGAGGGGCCGGGGCGGTCGCGGCATGAGGTTGCCGGGCGGCACCCGAAATGCCGGTTCCTGAATAATCGACTGACTTGCGGGTCTGCGCCCTAATCAAACAGGCTCGACACCGACGATTCATCGGCGATGCGGCGAATCGCCTCGGCGAGCAGCGGCGCGATCGTCAGGTGTCGGATCTTGGCCGTGTCGTGGATCACCTCGTGATTGCCGATCGAATCGGTGATGACCAGCTCGGCGAGCGCCGATCCCTCAACCCGCGCCACCGCCCCCCCCGACAGCACGCCATGCGTGACATAGGCGACAACGCCCTGGGCGCCGGCTTCCTTCAGCGCGGCGGCGGCATTGGCCAGCGTACCGGCCGAATCGACGATGTCGTCGATCAGGATGCAGAATCGCCCCTCGACGTCGCCGATGATGTTCATCACCTCGCTTTCGCCGGCGCGTTCGCGGCGCTTGTCGACGATCGCCAGGGGAGCGTTGTCGAGCCGCTTGGCCAGCACCCGCGCGCGCACCACCCCGCCGACATCGGGCGACACGACCATCAGGTTGCGGCCCTTGTACCGTGCCAGGATGTCCGCCGACATGACCGGCGCGGCGAACAGATTGTCGGTGGGGATGTCGAAGAAGCCCTGGATCTGCCCGGCATGGAGATCGATCGACAGCACGCGGTTGGCGCCCGCCACGGTGATCAGGTTGGCAACCAGCTTGGCCGAGATCGGCGTTCGCGGGCCTGGTTTCCGATCCTGCCTGGCATAGCCGAAATAGGGCACGACCGCGGTGATCCTTTTGGCCGACGCGCGCTTCAGTGCGTCGATGCAGATCAGCAATTCCATCAGATTGTCGTTCGCTGGAAAGCCGGTCGATTGCAGCACGAACACGTCCTCGCCACGAACATTCTCGTTGATCTCGACGAACACCTCCTCATCGGCGAAGCGGCGCACGCTCGCGTCGGTCAGCGGCAGTTCGAGATATTGGGCAATCGCCCTGGCCAGCGGCAGGTTCGAATTGCCGGTCATCAACTTCATGCGCGCCCCCTGGATCGTGGCTCCTCTTAGGCAGGAGTAGAAAGTCGGTCCAGCACTCCGCGCTCGGTGATGTAGCCGGTCACCAGCCGGGCGGGGGTGACGTCGAATGCCGGGTTGTAGGCCGGCGATTGCGTCAGCCGGACCGTCTCCAGGCCATGGTCGGTAGCACCGGTTACTCGGGTGAGTTCCTCGGGGCTGCGGTCCTCGATCGTAATCGCGTCGCCGCTGGGGGTCGCGGCATCGAACGTGGTATAGGGGAGCGCGACATAGAAGGGGACGGCGGTGTCGTGCGCGGCGAGGGCTTTTAGATATGTGCCGATCTTGTTGCAGACGTCGCCGTTGGCGGCGACGCGATCGGTGCCGACGATTACCGCGTCGACCTGGCCGCGCGCCATCAGCAGCCCGCCGGCATTGTCGGCGATCAGGGTGTGCGGCACGCCGTGGTTCTTCAGCTCGAACGCGGTGAGCAGCGCGCCCTGGTTGCGCGGACGCGTCTCGTCGACCCAGACATGGACCGGCAGGCCGGCATCGTGCGCGAGATAGATCGGCGCGGTCGCAGTGCCGTAATCAACCGTCGCCAGCCAGCCGGCGTTGCAATGCGTCAGGATGTTGAGCGGGCGGCCGGGATGCTGTGCATGCAGGGTGCGCAGCAGGTCGAGGCCGTGCTCGCCGATCGACCGGCACAAAGCGACATCCTCGTCGCAGATCGCATCGGCCCGCGCCAACGCCGCGCCGGCGCGGTCGACGGGGGCGAGCGGGCGCACCGCCGCCGCGACCTGATCGAGCGCCCATTGCAGGTTGATCGCGGTCGGCCGCGTCTCGACCAGCATCGCATAAGCGGCATCGAGCGCGGCATCGTCCGCCGCCTCGGCCAGCGCCATCGCCAGGCCATAGGCGCCGACCGCGCCGATCATCGGGGCGCCGCGCGTCCACATCTCGGCAATCGCCACCGCCGCGTCGCGTGCGCTGCGCAGTTCGACCCAGCGCACTTCCCAGGGCAGTTGCCGCTGGTCGAGGATGCAGATGCCGGCGCCGTCCGCGGTGCGCCTGACCGATCGCGTCGCCTGACCATCGAGGATCACGGCAGAACGTCGGCCAGGCTGGCGACATCGCCCCGCCCGCCGTCGCGATCGATCAGCATCGCCGCCATGCCCGCCGCGCGCGCCGCGTCGACTTCGGCCGGCGTGTCGGACACGAACAGCATCGCCGGGGTCACGGTGCGGAGTTCGGCCGCGATCGCCTGGTACGATGCAGCTTCGCGCTTGGCGCCGACGCGCGTGTCGAAATAGCCCGACAGCATTGGCGTCAGGTCACCCTCGACACTGTGGGCGAACAGCAATTGCTGTGCCTCGACCGATCCCGAGGAATAGATGTAGGTCGGCACGCCCGCCCGGCTCCAGCGATGGAAAGCGGCGACCGTATCGGGATAGACGTGGCCGGCCAGCGCGCCCGCCTCATAGCCCTCTCGCCAGATCCGCCCCTGGATTTCCTTGAGCGCGGGCTCCTTGGCGTCATGGTCCATCCAGCCGAGCAGGGTCGCGACCGGATCGCCCGGCGGCATCCCGGCGAGGATCGACGCGAGTTCCTCGCGATGGATGGGAACATAGGCCGCCAGCCGCTCTCGCGCATAGGGGAACAGCGTGTCGGTGACGAAGGCGGTGCTGGTCGTCGTGCCCTCAACGTCGAGGAGGAGGGCACTTGGCGGAAGCGGCATCAGGCGGCCACCGGTTCGTGGCGGGGAAAGCGGTCGGCGATCGCGTCGCCGGTGAATTTCGCTATCCAGCCGTCGACATTCTCGAACAGACGGATCGCGACGAAGCGCGGGGTCGGCCCCATGTCGAACCAATGGCGCATACCCGCCGGCACCGAGATCAGGTCGCCGGCGGTGCACAGCACGGCATGGATGCGGTCATCGTCGGTACGTAGCGTGAACAGCCCCTCGCCGGCGACGAAAAAACGAATCTCGTCCTCCGAATGGCGATGCTCGGACAGGAACTTGCCGCGCAGCACCGCGCGATCGGGATGATCGGGCGCTAGCGCCACGATGTCGACCGAGCGATAGCCCTGCTCGGCCTTGAGCCGCTCGACTTCAGGCGCATAAGCGGCGAGGATCGTCTCGGCGCCGGCGCCGGCGGCGATGTCGCGCAACGCCCAGCGTTGGTAACGCACGCCGATCGCGGTCAACGCCGCGCCGATTGCCGCGGGATCCTGGGTATCGAGCGTGGCGGCGCCGGCATCGTCGGCGGCATAGACACGCAATCGGGTCATCGTGCTTTCTCCCGGAAGCCGCGCTCGGCAAGCTCGGCAGCGATCAGCCATTCGACGGCTTCAAGGATGCGCTCGGCCTCGTCAAGGTCCGCGCCCCACGCATAGAGGCCATGGTCGCGGATCAGATAAGCGGGGGCGACGCCAGGCGGGTTCAGCGCCGGCATCACCGCCGCCTCGATCACCGCCATATCCTGGCTGTTGTCGACGATCGGCAGCGTGATGGCGGTCTTGTGCGTGGTGACGCCGGGAAACGCCTTCAGCATTTCGTGCCCTGCAAAGCGCCACTCGATCCGCGCCGGATAGGCCCGGGTCAAGGCGACCGCGGCCGGCGAATGGCCGTGCAGGACGGCCCCCGCGTCGGGAAACCGGCGATAAAGCGCAAGGTGCAGCGCCGTCTCGGCAGAGGGCCTGCCGTCGCCGATCACCGCGCCGTCGCCGTCCAGCCGCAGGATGTCGCTTTCCGTCAGGCGTCCCTTGTGGCGGCCCGACGCGGTCACCGCAAAGCCGTCCGCGGTCCGCGCCGAATAATTGCCGGCGGTGGCCGGCGCCCAGCCCTGCGCGGCGATCCGTCGCCCGACATCGACGATGCCCGCTTGCGCGTCGGCGAAGCTGTAGAATACCATGCGCGCCATCTTAAGGCGCAGGTCCTTGGATTGCGAGGCCACGATGAGCCGGCGCCGCTTTGCCGGGAGAAAATCAAGGATGTGCGCCGGCGCGGTGCGATCCGCGCCGGCCGTCGCGCCGTCTGGCTGCCCGTCGGCCGAAGAGATGCCGGCACGAAGCAGTGCCGCCATTTCCGTGCCGGTCACCGGTGCTCCCACAGGGGCAAGATGGGCACTCGAATCATTGGAGAATTTGCGTCAATTGCCGCTGATCTCGCCATCGTCGTCGGGCAGTTTCGCCTTGACGCGACTGCGGCGGGCATCACGCAATACGCCCTCGATTTCCAGGAGCAGCGCGTGTCCCTCATCAGTCTTGCCGTTGGTGTCGTCCTGATCGGCAGCGAAGAGCGCCTTGGCGCGCGCAGCCAAATCAATCAGCGCGGCGCAGCGCTCCTCGCCAAGCTTCTTTCGAACGACGCACCCGGCCATCCGAACCGGCGTGCAAGCTCGGCCAGATACAATGCGCCGCCGTCATGTACATGAGCGCGTTGTAAGGAGCTTTGCCGAGGCTGTAGCGAGGCGACAGATACGCCCACGTCGCAGGCATGATCTGCATGCAGCCGATCGCGCCTTTGGTCGAGACAATGTCCGGGTTGCCGCCGCTTTCCGCGCGCATGACGCGCAGTATCACATCGACGGCGATGCCGGAGCGCGTCGATGCTTCAGGCGCATGCGCGCGGCAGCTCGCGGTCGGCGACATGGCCGGTGGTGCGGCATAAGCCGACGGACTGCCCACAACCACGACGATCGGCATGAGCGCGAAGCGGAGCCGGCGCCTCACTGCCAGATCTCTGACGACTTTAGGCGATATGGCGACGTCGAACTGACGGTCCTGACTGGGTTAGGGCGACACCCACTGGTTCAGGCGTTGTCGCGCGCCGTGTGACGCCTGTGCCCTCTCGCAAGCAAGACGACCACGAGCGTTGCGGCCGAGGCACCCAGGATCGTGAACATATCGTCCCCGAATTCGACGGGATATCCGATCAGCCCCGCCAGCGCATGGCCCGCCATGCCGAATGACAGCGTCACGATCACCCAGCCGACCGCCCGGCGGTAGCGAAGCGCGAGAGCCGTCCCCGAACCTGCCAGCAACAGTCGCCCGACGATCTGGCTGTCGATCGTGTCCGACAGGATCATGCCGATGGCGAACATGGCCGCTACGGTCCCCGCCGCCGCCAGCCCGCCCATCGTCGATGCCGCGGCGCCCCAGGCTGCCGCCTGCGTCGCGGTGTCGAAGACCAGGCCGAAGATCATGCCGATCGCCACCACCGCGAGCGGGTGCGTGCTGGCGCGCAGCGACGCGGGCACCAGCGCCGCACGCCACCCGACCGGCGTATAGCCGCCCCGCCGGAGCAGCGCGGCGAGATTGAGCGATCCGACCAGCAACAGGAGCAGGACGACCATCCATGCCATGACGTCGCCGATCCATGGCGGCACGGCGAACCAGCCGGCGACCAGCGAGACGCCGATCGCCACGGTCGCGACCGACACGCTGTGCCCGATCGCGAACAGCGTGCCGGTCCAGCGCGCGAGCCGCGGGCGTACCTCGACCGTGCGGAAGACGATGTTGTCGATCACCGCGACATGATCGGGATCGAGGCCGTGGCGCAGGCCAAGGATGAACATCAGGCCGAGCGCCGGCTGGACCACCGAGGGGTCGGTCAACGGCCTTTCTCCGGAGCCGGCTCGCCGCGCGCTGCGAGCCTGGCGAGGCGGCGCGGCAGCTCGGCGCTGAGCGCGAGCAGTTTCGGGCGGGCGGCCTTGCGCCAGCTCCGGCACTCGTCCTTCGTCCGGCCGCACGCGACGCACCATCCGGTGCGACCGTCGAACCGGCAGATATCCACGCACGGGCTCCTCACGCCCGCGCGTCCATGTCGAGCAGCCCTACGCGCCCGTCCTCGTCGCCCCATGCCAGGCGCGTGCCGGCGTCGTTCCAGGCGAGCGCGGTGATCGCTAACGCCGGCTCGTCGATCGCCAGCAGCTCGCCGTCGTCGAGCCGGCCGAGCGCCACCGCGCCGTCGCTATAGCCGATCGCGAGCAGATCGTTCGTCGGATGAAACGCCACGCGCGTCACCAGTGCGCCCTCGCGCGCGCCGAGCACGACCGGCGCCTTGCCCATCGGCCCGGTCTTGCCCTCGAACGGCCAGACGATCGCCTGCCCGTCGCCGCCGGTCGCCAGCCATTTGTCGCGCCGGCTCCAGGCGAAGGAGCGCGTCTTGGCCGCATAGCCCGACATCCGCATGTCGCGCGGCTCGGGCAGCTGCCAGCCGTGCAGGCCGGTTTCCTGGAGCGCGGTGATGAGATAGCCGCCGTCCCGGCTCATCGTGCAGGCGAGGTGCGAGCCAACCCAGTTGAGCGCGACGCGGCCGCTCGCCGCGCTCGATGCGTAGAGCAGGGTCGCGCCGTTGTAATGCGCGACCGCCAGCCGCCTGCCCTTGCCGTCCAGCGCGAGGCCACCGATCGTTGAGCCGAAGGCGTAGCGGTGGGAGGGCTCTACCGCGCCCTTCGCCCAGACGACCGCCTCGCGGCCGACGCCGGCGACGATCAGTCCGGAGGCGGCGCTGGCGGCGAGATGCTCGACCCATTTCGATCCGAAGGCGCCGAGATCGGCGACGCCGCCGTCGGGCGTCACGCGCCGCACCCGGCCATCGTCGCCGCCGGTGACGATCGACACGCCGTCGGGATGGCGGCACGCGGCGAGGATCGCGCCGTTATGCACGGCGATGGTAGCGGGCGCGCCGTGCGGCTCGATCCGGCGCACGCTGCCGTCGCCCAGCGCCACCAGCGCGGTATCGCCGATCCAGACGATCGCGGTGGTCGCGGCCCTGACGACGACATGGCGGCCGTGGCGATAGACCAGCGCCGCGTCGGTCATGCGGCGAGCGCGGCGCACGCCTCGAAGCTGCGCTGCAACGTCTCGCGGTCGAGGTTGCGGCCGATGAACACGATCCGGCTGGTGCGCGGCTCGTCCGGCTTCCAGTCGCGCTGGGTATCGCCGTCGAGCAGCATGTGGACGCCCTGCACGACATAGCGTTGCGGCTCGTCGGGGAAGGCGATGATGCCCTTCAGGCGCAGGATGTCCTGGCCCTGGCGCGCGGTCAGCGCGCGCAGCCACGGCATGAAGCGGTTCGGGTCAAGCGGCTGGTCCGACGACAGCGACACCGAGGTGATCGCGTCGTCATGTTCGTGATCGTCTTCCGACAGGAAGTTGGGCTCGATCTCCAGGATGCGGTCCAGGTCGAACGCGCCGCGCTCCAGCACTTCCTCCAGCGGCACGACGCAGTTGAGGGTCTCGTGAAGCCGCGCGGCGCCGTTGATCGCGCGGATGCGCTGGCGGACCTCCTCAAGTTGCTGCTCGTCGACCAGGTCGATCTTGTTGAGCAGGATGACGTCGCCGAACGCGATCTGCTCCTCGGCCTCGTGGCTGTCCTCGAGCCTCGCGAGCACATGGCGGGCATCGACCACGGTCACGATCGCATCGAGGCTGGCGCGCGCGCGGACGTCGTCGTCGACGAAGAAGGTCTGCGCCACGGGCGCCGGATCGGCGAGGCCGGTCGTCTCGATGATGATCGCATCGAATCCATCCTTGCGCTTCATCAGCCCCTCGATGATGCGGATCAGGTCGCCGCGCACGGTGCAGCAGATGCAGCCGTTGTTCATCTCGAACACTTCCTCGTCGGCATCGACGATCAGCTCGTTGTCGA
>NZ_CAXTHV010000028.1:0-49716 GCF_964244265.1 uncultured Sphingomonas sp.
TCAGGATGTCGAAGCCCTCGGCATAGGCCTGCATCAGGCCGTATTCGATGCCGTTATGAACCATCTTGACGAAATGACCGGCGCCGGCGGGACCGGCATGGATATAGCCTTTTTCGGCGCGCGGATCCTCGCCCGCTTCCGCAGTACGACCGGGCGTGCGGGGAATCGTGCCCAGCCCAGGCGCCAGGGCATCGAGGATCGGATCGATCAGCGCGACGGTCTGTTTCTGGCCGCCGATCATCATGCAGAAGCCGCGTTCCAGACCCCACACGCCGCCCGACGTACCGACATCGACATATTCGATGCCTTTTTCGGCCAGTGCCCGCGCACGCCGTATGTCGTCGCGGTAGAAGGTATTGCCGCCGTCGATGATGATGTCGCCCCGCTGCGCGGGACCGGCGGCGAGTGCGTCGATCGTGCTCTCCGTCGGTTCGCCGGCGGGAAGCATTACCCAGAAGATGCGGGGCGAATCGAGCTTGCCCGCCATGTCCGTCAGCGAGTCGGCGCCGATGCCGCCATCGGCAACGACCTGCTTCACCGCGTCGGCGCCGTGATCATAGACAACCGTTTCATGCCCGCAGCGCATCAGCCGCCGGGCGATATTGCCACCCATGCGGCCCAGCCCGATGATTCCGATTTTCATGGACGCTCCTCAGATGGGCCTCGCAAAGCAGGAAGCCGTCAGCCAGCAATAATGGCGCGGGTGATCGATCAGTTCGCCTCGACCAGATGCTTGGCGGCGATCGCGCCGAGCAAATCGTCGAACGACTTGGCGAACGAGGCCACGCTTTCCTCGACCAGCGATGTGGTCACGCCGGCCAGGTCGAGGCCCAGCCGCTCCGCCTCGGCCAGCACGTGCCGCGCCTCATCGACATCGGCGGTCAGCGTCGCCGCGGCCATGCCGTGGTCGCGAAAGGCGTCCATCGTCTTGGGCGGCACGGTGTTGACAGTATCGGGCCCGATCAGCGTTTCGAGGTACAGGACGTCCGAATATGCGGCGTTCTTGGTGCCGGTGGATGCCCAGAGCAGCCGCTGCGGCATCGCGCCCTCGGCCGCCAGCGCTCGCCAGCGGTCCGAGGCGACGAATTCCCGGTACCAGGCATAAGCCAGCTTGGCATTGGCGATGGCGACCTTGCCCTTCAGCGTGGCGAGCGCGTCGGCCTCGTCCTCGCTGGTCTTTTCCAGCGCCTCGATCCGGACGTCGATCTTGCTGTCGATACGGCTGACGAAGAAGCTTGCGACGCTGGCGATGCGGTCGATCGGATCGCCGCGCGCGACGCGCATCTCCAGGCCCTCGACGAACGCCGTGGCGACTGCCTTATAGGCGTCGATCGCGAACAGCAGCGTCACGTTGACGTTGATCCCCGCCGCAATCGTCGCCGCAATCGCCGGGACGCCGCCGGGGGTGCCCGGGATCTTGATCATCAGATTGGGTCGGTCGACCAATTGCCACAGCCGCGCCGCCTCGGCGATCGTCGCGTCGGTATCGTTGGCGAGGTAGGGCGACACTTCCAGGCTGACATAGCCGTCCTTGCCGTCCAGCCGGTCATAGACCGGCCGCAGCGTGTCCGCCGCCGCCTGAATATCCTGGATCGCCAGATATTCGTACCGCGCCATCGCGGACGCGCCGGGATGCGTCTTGTTGAACTCGGCCAGCTCAGGATCATAAGCGTTGCCGTGACCCATCGCCTTTTCGAAGATCGAGGGATTCGACGTAACACCGGTCAATCCGTCCTCGTCGACCAGCTTCTGGAGGCCGCCCTCGGCCAGGAACTTGCGGTCGACGAAGTCGAGCCAGATCGCCTGGCCCTGCCGTTCGAGGTCGTTGAGCCGGCCCATCACTTGGTCTCCATCACCTGGCGAGCCGCCGCGACGATCTTGTCGACGGTGAACCCGAACTTGTCCTGCAGCTTGGCGAGCGGTGCCGACGCGCCGAAAGTCGCCATGCTGATCGCCCGACCCTCCAGGCCGACATAACGATCCCAGCCCAGCTCGCCGGCCATTTCGATCGCGACGCGCGCCTTGATCGCCTTGGGCAGCACGCTTTCCTTATAGTCGTCCGACTGGCGCTCATAGCGGAACCAGCTCGGCATCGAAACGATGCGGCTCGCCACGCCTTCGCTTTTCAGCTGCTCGTGCGCCTTGACCGCCAGACTGAGCTCGCTGCCCGTCCCGATCAGGATGACCTGCGGATTGTCGCTGTCCGCGAGGACATAGGCGCCTTTTTCAAGTCCGCTAACGGCGGCATATTTAGTGCGATCGAGCGTCGGCAGCGCCTGGCGCGACAGCACCAGCGCGGTCGGGTGGTCGCTGTCGCGCAGCGCGCAGCGCCACGCCTCGGCGACCTCGTTGGCATCGCCCGGACGGATCGTGTCCAGCCCGGGGATCGCCCGAATCGTCGCCAGATGCTCGATCGGCTGATGGGTCGGCCCGTCTTCTCCGACGCCGATCGAATCGTGAGTGTAGATCCACAACGCGCCCAACTCCATGATCGCCGACAATCGCACGGGCGCGCGCATGTAATCGAGAAAGACGAAGAACGTGCTGCCATAGGAGCGCAGGTGCGACAGCGCCATGCCGTTGACCACCGCGCCCATGCCGTGTTCGCGCACCCCGAAATGGAAGTTCCGTCCGCCATAATCGGCGGCCTCGAACGAAGGCGCGCCCTTGACGTCGGTCTTGGTCGATGGCGATAGATCAGCCGCGCCGCCGATCAGCCAGGGCAGCTTGGGGGCGATGGCGTTGAGCACCTTGCCGCTGGATTCACGGCTGGCGATGCCTTTCTCATCGGGCTCGAACACCGGGATGTCGGCGTCCCATCCATCGGGCAGCGTGTCCGCCAGCATCGCGTCGATCTCGGCGGCCAGCGCGGGTTCGTCGGCGCGATAGCGCTCGATCATCGCCTCCCATGCCTCGCGCCGGGGCCGGCCGCGATCGGCGACTGCCTGCTCGAATGCCGGCTTCACCCCATCGGGGACATAGAAGAACTTGTCGTCCGGCCAACCATAGGCCTGCTTGGTCTGCTTGACGTTTTCTTCGCCCAGCGCCTCGCCATGCGCCTTCTCGCTGCCGGCGCGGGGCGATCCCCAGCCGATGACGGAGTGGACGACGATGAACGTCGGGCGGTCGTCGGTGCGGCGGAAGGTCTCGAAGGCAGCGGTAAGCGCATCGAGGTCGTTGGCGTTATCGACATGGATGACGTTCCAGCCATAGCCTTCAAAGCGCTTGCCGACATCCTCGTCAAAGGCCAGCGCGGTGCTGCCCTCGATCGAAATGTGGTTGCTGTCGTAGATCCAGCACAGGTTGGCCAGCTTGAGGTGACCGGCAAGGCTTGCCGCCTCGGCGCTGACCCCTTCCATCATGTCGCCGTCGCCGCACAGCGTGTAGACATCATAATCGAACAGATCGAAGCCGGGCTTGTTGTAGCGCGCCGCCAGCCAGCGCTCGGCGATCGCCATGCCCACGGAATTGCCGCAGCCCTGGCCGAGCGGGCCGGTGGTCGTCTCGACGCCGGTGGTGTGACGATATTCGGGATGGCCGGGCGTTTTCGACCCAAGCTGGCGGAACGCCTTGATGTCGTCGATGCCGACCGCCGGCTTGCCGGTCGGCTTGCCGTCCCCGTCAACCTCCTTCACGCCGGCAAGGTGGAGCAGCGCATAGAGCAGCATCGACGCATGCCCGACCGACAGCACGAACCGATCGCGATTGGGCCAGTCCGGCTTGTCGGGGTCAATCTTCAGGAACCTCGTCCATATGGTATAGCCGACAGGGGCCAGCGCCATTGGCGTCCCCGGATGGCCCGAATTGGCCTTTTGCACCGCATCCATCGCCAGCGTCCGGATGGTGTCGATCGCCAGGCGATCGGGCGAGCCATCCTCGCGCACCTGATCGACGTCATGCGCAATGGTTTCGGTGTCGGCCATGTCATCAGCTCCAGCAGCGTCGGGTTGAACGCAGGCACGGCATGGAGGTTGCGCCCGTCGGGCAGCTATAGGCGCCGCCGGACGCTCATGCCACCCCGCTTGGCGGCTCGCGTTCCATCTTCGTAACGACGCCGCCGGTCGCGATATAGGCGACGTCGATCTGGGTCAGGAACAGGCCGTGGCCGAACACACCGGGAATGGCCGACAGCGCGCGGTCGAGCGCGGCCGGATCGTCGATGCCGGCAAAGCCGCAGTCGAACACGTCGTTGCCGAGATCGGTCCGATAGGGATCGCCGTCCTGCTTCATCCGCCGGACAGGATCCGCGCCCAGCGCGCCCAGCGCGCGCTCGACGAACCCGCGCGCGGCGCTCCAATATTCGACCGGCACGCGTGCCGCGCCGATCCGCGTCACGCGCTTGGTGCCGTCGATGATCGCGATCATCCGGTCGGCGGCGCTCGCGACGACCTTTTCGCGCAGCATCGCCCCGCCTGCGCCCTTGATCGCGAACAACCGGTCGTCAATCTCGTCGGCGCCGTCGATCGCGAGATCGACCCGGCCGTCGAACCGCAGGTCGTGATGCGGGATCTGCCATTGCCGCGCGAGAACCTCGCTTTCGGTCGAGGTCGCAACGCCCCTGATCCGCAATCCCTGGTCGCGAACACGCTCGCCGAGCAGGCGGATCGCGTGCGCGGCGGTCGAGCCGGTCCCAAGGCCGACGATCATCCCGTCACGCACCTCGGCGACTGCGGCGGCGGCGGCGGCGTGCTTGTCGGCGTCCTGGCTCACTAGGCCAACGCCCCGCCCGCCGCCGTCCGGGCCTTGCGGATCGTCCATGCAAAGCACCTTCAGGCGGAGGGGATAGGCGGAAAGAAAACTGGCGCACCCGGAGCGATTCGAACGCCCGACCCTCAGATTCGTAGTCTGATGCTCTATCCAGCTGAGCTACGGGTGCGCGGGAGAGGCGGGGCTTAGAGAGGTTGCCGGACGAGCGCAAGTACGTTGCGCGCGCCATCGCCGCGTTCTAGATCCACCGCCATGAAACGTACCGCGTTCGCCTCGATCGGCCTGCTGGCCGTCACCGCCTGCGCTGCCAGCACTACACGTTATCCCAGCCTGGCGCCGCGCGCGATCGAAACGCGCGGCGATGCGGAGCCGGTGACGGCGCCGGTCGCTGTGACGGCGGACGCGGCGCTCGATGCAAGGCTTGCCTCCATGGTCGCGCTCCTCGCAGCGAACGACAAGACCTTCGCCGGCGAAGCGGCAAGTGCCGAATCCGCTGCGCGCCGACCGCAAAGCCAGATCGTCGGCAGCGACGCCTGGGTGGGGGCGCAAGCCGCGCTGGCCGACCTGGAGACGGCGCGCGGCGAGACGCTGTCGACGGTCACCGACCTGGAACGGCTGGTCACTGATCGCGGCGAGGCCGGCACGGCGCCGTATCCGCGACTCGATTCCGCACGCGCCCAGGCGCAGGCGCAGCTCGAAGGCGAAACCGCCCGGATCGCGGCGATCAAGGCGCTGCTCGGCCAGAAATAGCACGACCGCTCATGCCGGCCGATCGATTGCATAGACGATCATCGCGCCGAACGGATCATCGGGTTCGAACCGCGGATGGACGAAGTCCAGATCGACCCGGCGCTTCATGCCCAGCCGCTCCATCAGCCCCCACGAGCGCGTATTCTCGATCGTCGTCCAGGCCGCGATTCGTGGCGCGGCCGTGTTGGCCCAGCCCCAGGCGATGCTCGCCTGTGCCGCCTCACGCGCGATGCCCTTGCCCCAGAACGGTTCGGCGACGCGCCAGCCTATTTCCAGGTCGCCGCTGATCGGCAGATCGATGTAATGGTCGGCGATCCGCACGCCGCAAATACCGATCAGCGCACCATCGCCGCGATCCTCGACCGCCCACATGCAATGGCCGTCGCGTGCCTGTTTGGCGACCTGCATATCGATCAGGGCGTCGAGCGCTTCGCGAACAGTCATGCCCCCGAAATGCTCCATCATCGCCGGCGTGTTAATGATCTCGGCGAACGCCGGCTTGTCGTCCTCACGCCAGGGGCGGAGAACCAGGCGGGGCGTAGCGATCATCTGGCGAGCAGCTTTGCCGCGTGCAGCGCGTGATAGGTCAGCACCCCCGAACACCCGGCGCGCTTGAACGCCATCAGAGTCTCCAGCACCATCGTGTCGCGCTCCGCCGCGCCGGCCGCGACCGCTGCCTCGATCATCGCATATTCGCCCGACACCTGGTACGCAAAGACCGGCACCTGGAACGCCGCCTTCACCCGCACGACGATGTCGAGATAAGGCAGGCCGGGCTTGACCATCACGCTGTCGGCGCCCTCGGCCAGGTCGAGGGCGACCTCGCGCAGCGCCTCCTCGGCATTGGCCGGATCCATCTGATAGGTCTGCTTGTCGCCCTTCAGCAGGCCGCGGCTGCCGACGGCGTCGCGGAACGGGCCGTAAAAGCCGCTGGCATATTTGGCGGCGTAGGCCATGACCTGGACGTTGACATGGCCCGCCGCCTCCAGCGCCGCTCGGATCAGGCCGACGCGGCCGTCCATCATGTCGCTGGGCGCGATGATGTCGGCGCCGGCCGCCGCCTGGTTGAGCGCCTGACGCACCAGCATGTCGGCCGTCGCATCGTTGACGACATAGCCGGCCGGGTCGAGCAGGCCGTCATGGCCGTGGATCGTATAGGGATCGAGCGCGACGTCGGTCAGCACGCCGATGTCCGGCACCGCCGCCTTCAGCGCGCGGATCGCGCGGCACACCAGATTGTCGGCGTTCAGCGCCTCCCGCCCGTCATCGGTGCGCAGCGTGGGCGGCGTGTTGGGGAACAGCGCGATGCAGGCAATGCCCAGGTCGCGCGCTTCCCTGGCACGCGCGACGATAGTGTCCACCGACCAACGCGACACGCCGGGCAGCGCCGTGATCGGCTCCTCGACGCCCTGGCCTTCGCATATAAACAGCGGCCAGATCAGATCGGCGGGGGTCAGCACGGTTTCCGCATGCAGCCGCCTGCTCCACGCGGTGGCACGGGTGCGACGCAGGCGAAGGGCTGGATATCGGCTCATTTGGGGCTTCTGATCCCGCCGACCCGCCGACGCAAGTCGCCTAGCCGGTCGGATGCAGCCGGCCCGCGGGCCTACGCGCCACTTGCCATAGCGGTAATACAGGATCGCCATGGCCAGCGACGCCAGCGACCCGATCGGAAACGACCACCACAAGGCGTCCGCCCCGATCCATGGCCGCGCGAACAGCGCAAAGCCGATCCGCACCGGATAGAGCGCGACAATCAGGATAAGCAGCGGCGGCACCGTCGCGCCGTTTCCCCTGACGGTCGAGAACAGTACCATCGTCGCCCCGAACATCACGAACGTCCAGCTCGACACCAGCTGGATGTGGCGCGCGATCGGGATGGCGGGACTGTCGCTGCCGATGAACAACGCCATGACCGGTCGATCGAACAACAGGATCGCGACGATCACGATCAGCGTGATCGCGGTATTATAGGTGATCCCCGCGCGGGTGATGTCGTTGACCCGGTCCCACCGACCCGCGCCGATATTCTGCGCGGCCATCGCGCTTACCGCGGCGCCCATCGCGATTGCGGGCATTTGGATATATGTCCAGAGCTGTTGCGACACCGCATAGGCGGCGGCGGTGTCTACGCCCAGCCGATTGACCAACCCGACCATCGTGAGCGCGGCGGTAGACATCACCAGCATCTGCGCGCCGATCGGCAAGCCCTTGGCAGCGATCGTGCGGACCAGCGCGGGCGCCGGCCACAAATAGCGCAGTTCCGCGCCGCGCAGCCGGATCGGCAGGTCGCGAGCATAGACGTAGATCACCAGTCCGGTCGCCGACACCATCGACGCCAGCAACGTCGCGGTCGCCGAGCCGGCGATCCCCATCCTGGGGAACGGCCCGATGCCCTCGATCAGCAACGGGTTGAAACCGCTGTCGATCACGACGCTGAGCACCATGAACCAGAGCGGCGTCAGCGCGTCGCCCGTTCCGCGCAGGCTCATCTGGACCAGCACGCCCAGCATCGACAGCGGCAGGCCGAGGAAGATGACGCGAAGATAGGCCAGCGCCATCGGACGTGCCGCGCCGGGGGTCGCCAGCAGGTCGAGGATCTGCGGCGCGAACAGCCAGCCCAGCACCGCGATCACCGCCGCGCCGCCGACCACCAGGCCGAACGCCGACCCGAATGCCCGCCGCGCGCCGTCGATATCGTGGCGGCCGACCGACTGGCCGATCAGGATCGTCGCGGCCATGCCGAACCCGAACACGGCGCCGAACGTCAGGAACATGATGATATTGGCGTTGTTGGTCGCGGCCAGCGCGCCTTCGCCAAGGAAGCGCCCGACCCAGATCGCGTTGATCGAGCCATTAAGCGATTGCAGAACGTTGGAGGCCAGAGTCGGCAGCGCGAAGACCAGCAGTGTCCGGCCGATCGGTCCGCTGGTGAGATCGCGTTCGGCGGGACGAGTTTGCGGGGGGGTCGCCATCGCTACGCCGTTGCCCCGGCCAAAAATAATCCCGGCCCGCACCGCGCAGACGATGTCAGACATGACGATGTCGGAAAACCACTCATCCCAGCCGCGCCAGCGCCGCCGACAGCCGCTCGGCCTCGGCCGATTTCTCGGCATGGTCGGCGCGGGCCTTGTCGACCGCTTCGGGCCTGGCACGCTCGACGAAGCTGGGATTGGCCAGGCGACCGGCCAGCGCATCGCGCTCCTTTGCCGCCGCGGCGATCGCCTTGGCCAGCCGCGCACGCTCGGCGCCGAGGTCGATGACGCCGTCGAGCGGCAAGACGAAAGTCGCCTGGTCAATCACGATCTGGGCCGACCCAAGCCGGGCTTCCGCAAGAAGATTGAGGTCGGTCGGCTCGCCCGCCACTTCGAGGAAATAGTCGGAGCCCATGATCGTGATATCCGCAATCCGCGCCAGCCGCCGGAGCGCTCCGTCCTGATCGGCAAGCCTTTGCTTCAGGATATCGTCGGCATCGTACACGTTGAGCGGCAGGCGCCCACCCGGCGGCACGTTGAGTTCGGTGCGGGTTGTCCTGATTTCACCGACCAGGCGGATCAGCCAGTCGATCTCGCGCGCTGCCCCGGAATCGATCGCCCGCGCGTCGGCCATCGGCCAGCGCGCAACGATCAGGTCATGCTCGCGCACCGCGAGCTTCGACCAGAGCTCCTCGGTAATGAACGGCATGAACGGGTGGAGCAGGACCAGTATCTGGTCGAGCACCCAGCCGGCAACCGTGCGGGTTTCGTCATCGATCGCGCCCTTGATCAGCTCGACATACCAGTCGCAAAAGCGGCTCCACACGAACTGGTACACCGCATTGGCCGCCCCGTCGAAGCGATAGTCGGCCAGCGCCAGGTCGACCGCCTGGACCGTCCGGATCGTCTCGCCGATGATCCATTTGTTGACGGCGAGGATCGCCTCCGGCGCTTCGGGCGTTGCCGCCCCGCCGATGCCGTTGGCCTGGCAGAAACGCGCCGCATTCCATAGCTTGGTCGCGAAGTTGCGGTATCCCTCGACCCGTTTCTCGTCCATCTTGATGTCGCGGCCCTGGCTTTCCATCGCCGCCATGAAGAAACGCAGCGCGTCGGCGCCGTACCGGTCGATCAGCCCGAGCGGATTGACGGTATTGCCCTTGGACTTCGCCATCTTGGCACCGTCGGCGGCGCGAACCAGGCCGTGGAGGTAGAGCGTGCGGAACGGCACCTCGTTCATGAAGTGCAGCCCCTGCATCATCATCCGCGCGCCCCAGAAGAACAGGATGTCGAAGCCGGAGACGAGGACGTCGTTGGGATAGCGGCCGCCCAAGCTCAAATCCCCCCCGGAACGGGGAGGATTTTCGTCCAGCCAGCCCAGCGTGGCGAACGGCCACAAGGCGGAGGAGAACCAGGTGTCGAGGACGTCGGGATCCTGTTCCAACCGTACATCCGGCCCGGCTTGCGTCCGAGCCTCGCCCTCGTTCAGCGCGACATGGATCTTGCCGTCGTTGCCAAACCAGGCCGGTATCCGATGCCCCCACCACAATTGCCGGCTCACGCACCAAGGCTGGATGTTCTCCATCCAGTTGTAGAAGGTCTTTTCCCACGTCTTCGGCACAATATTGATGCGCCCATCGCGCACCGCCGCGATCGCTGGCTTCGCCAATGTCGCGGCGTCGACATACCATTGGTCGGTCAGCCATGGTTCGATGACCACGCCCGAACGGTCGCCATACGGCGTCTGGATCACCCGGTCCTCGACGCGGACCAGCGCGCCCTCTTCCTCCAGCATCGCGACGATCCGCCCACGCGCCGCGAACCGGTCCAGGCCGACCAGCGACGCAGGGACGCCGCCGCAATCGGTGACCGCGGCCTTGGCATCGAGCATGTTGAGCATGTCGCGCGCCTCGATCCCGGCGCGCCTGCCGACCTCGAAATCGTTGAAATCATGCCCCGGCGTGATCTTCACCGCGCCCGAGCCGAGTTCGGGATCGGCATGCTGGTCGGCGACGATCGGGATCAGCCGCCCGGTGATCGGCAGCCGCACCTGTCTACCGATCAGCGCGGTATAGCGCTCGTCGGCCGGGTTCACCGCCACCGCCATGTCGGCGAGCATCGTTTCGGGCCGTGTCGTGGCGACCTCGATGAACCCGCCCCCGTTAGCCAGCGGATAGCGCAGCGTCCAGAACTTGCCGTTGATCTCGCGCGTCTCGACCTCCAGGTCGCTGATCGCGGTGCCTAGGCCGGGATCCCAGTTCACCAGCCGCTTGTCACGGTACAGCAAGCCCTGGTTGTAGAGATCGACGAACACCTTGAGCACGGCCCGGGAAAAGGCCGGGTCCATCGTGAAGCGCTCGTTTGCCCAGTCCATCGAGCAGCCGAGCCGGCGCAGCTGCCGCGTGATCTCGCCGCCGCTTTCGGCCTTCCACGCCCATATCTTCTCGACGAATTGCTCGCGCGTGAAGTCGGTGCGCTTCTGCTGGTGCAACGCCATCTGGCGCTCGACCACCATCTGCGTGGCGATGCCGGCATGGTCGGTGCCGACCACCCACAGCGCGTCCCTGCCCTTCAGCCGCGCATGGCGCGTCAGGATGTCCTGCAACGTGTTGTCGAGCGCATGGCCGATGTGGAGCGAGCCGGTGACGTTGGGCGGCGGGTTGACGATCGTCCACGGCTCCGCACCCGGGCGGTCGGGGCGGAACAGGCCGTTCGTCTCCCAATGCGCATACCAGCGCGCCTCGATCTCGGCGGGGTCGAAGGTCTTGGGGAGTTCGGTCATGGTGGGACGGCCTTAGCGGTCCAACCCCATCACTCCAAGTCGGCTATGTCCGTCGGCAACCGCAGGTGACCCTCGCTCAACGCGGTAAAAAGATCGGGTGGCAGGTCGTCCCGGCAAAACCGTCTGGTGCCAGAACCCGCTTTGTTGCCAGGTCGCTCGGGCGGATTTGCTTTAGCTTGCCCATAACATCCTCCGGGACCAAGATAGGAAGGGACGAACGCAAGAGATACTATTCCCTCCCGGTATATTTCCCCATCCAGCCGAGCACCTCGCGATACCATTGCCGGCTTTCCTTGGGCGCCAGCACCCAGTGACTGCCGCCGGGAAAGGCGATCAGGCGCGAGGGCACGTCGCGGCGCTGGAGCGCGGTGAACGCGGCGATGCCCTGGGTATTGGGAATGCGATAATCGCCGTCGCTGGTGATGACGAGCATCGGCGTCTGCCATCGGTCGACCAGATTGACCGGGTTCCATTTCTCATAGGCCGCGGCGTCTTCGTAATAGGGCTTGCCGCCATGTTCCCATTCGTCGAACCACAGTTCCTCGGTCTCGTACGCCATCGCGCGCGCGTCGAACACGCCGTCATGCTGGACGATACACTTGAAGCGATCGGGCCAATTGCCTTCGATCCAGTTCATCATATAGCCGCCATAGGACGCGCCGAGCGCGCAGGCGTTGTCGGCATCGAGCCACGCGAATTTATCGGTCGCGGCCTTGAGCCCCTTCTTCAGGTCCTCGAGCGGCCAGCCGCCCCAATTGTTGCGGATCGCGTCGGTGAATGCCTGCCCGTACCCGGTCGACCCGTGGAAATCGATCGCGACCAGGCCATAGCCCGCGCCGGCGAACAAGGCCGGGTTCCAGCGGTACGACCAGCTGTTGTTGCTCGACCCTTGCGGCCCGCCATGGACCATGAAGGCGACCGGCACCTTGCCCGTGCTGCCATAGGGCTTCACAGCATAGCCCCAGACGGTGTCGTCATTGGCACCCTTGAAGCTGAATCGCGTCACCGCCGGCATGTCGATGCCGGCGAGCTTGTCGGCGTTGACATTGGTCAGCCGGACTGGCTTGCCTCCGCTCCTGCCGGCGCCCGACAGCATGTAGAAGTCGTCCGGCGCGGTCAGGCTGTTCATCGCGAACACCAGACCCTTCGCGGTCGGCACCACCGCAGAGACATTGCCGTCGCCGGTGAGCCGCGCCACCTTGCCGGTTGCCGGGTCGACCGACCAGATCGGGTTTTCCTGCACGTCTTCGGCGGTGACGAGGATATGCCTTGAATCCAGCGCCCAGGCGATCGACCCGACCGACCTATCCCAGTTTTCGGTCACGGCGCGCGTCCCGCCGGTGGCGAGATCGCGCAGCATCAGTACCGTCCGGTCGCTTTCATAACCGGGTCGTTTCATTGCCAGATAGGCGAGGTACTTCCCGTCGGGCGAGACACTGGGCTGGGTGTCGGTGGCGTCATTGGCGTCGGTGAGATTGACCGGCGCGGCCGATCCGTCGGCGGGCGCGGCAAAGATATCGAGGTTGGTCGACAGCGCTTCGATCCGCCCCGCCTCGCGCAGCGCGAAATAGACGGTCTTGCCGTCGGCGGACCACGCCACCTCCTCGCCGCCGCCGAACGGCCTGGACGGCGTATCGCCGACCAAGGCGCCCCCGATCGCCGTGCCGAATCCGGCGGCCTTGCCGTCGGCCAGCGGCAGCACGAACAGCTGCGACCGCGTGCCGTCGGCCCAGCTTGCCCAATGGCGGACGAACAGGCGGTCAAACGTCCGGCCGTTGCCGGCATCGGCGGGCTTCTTGACCGTCGCCGGCTCGCTGGTCGGCGCGCGGGGCAGGCGATCGGCCCAGATCAGCAGCTTGTCGCCGGTCGGCGCGACCTTGAACCCGCCGAACCCGCCCTTCAGGCTGGTGACCTGCGTCACGCCGCCGCCGGTGATCGGGATCGACCAGACGTTCGCCTCGCCGCCCCTATCCGACGCGAAATAGACCGTCCGGCCATCGGCCGAGAATTGCGGCGCGGTTTCGTCGACATCTGCCTCCGCCGCCAGCGGCTCGGGCTTGGCGCCCCTGGTCGCCAGGTCGAGGCGCCACAGATCGAACCGGCCCTTGTCGGCGGCCAGATCGGTCTCGCGCTGCTGCCAGACGAGCCATCGGCCGTCGGCGGAAACCGCGGGCGACGACACCCGGCTGAGCATCGTGACATCCTCGATCGTCAGCTGGCGGGCGGTGGCGGGAAAGGCGATGACGGCGAGCGCGATGCCCGCGAACAGAAGATTCTTCATACCGACGACGATAGGGCACGTTTGCGGGGCACGGCAACCGCGTCCTTGAGCTTCGCCGCAACGCCCTCCGCCTGTCCTCGCCGACGGGTGCCCGTCAGCGCTGGCCGGTGATCCGGGATATCTCGCGCGCGACCATCCGTTCGACCATGTCGGGCAGGTTGGCGTCGAGCCATTCGCGCAGGATGGGACGCAGCATGTCACGCACCATGCCCTCCAGCGTGTCGCTGCCGGTCACTTCCGGCCGCACGATCAGCCGCGACAACGTGTCCAGCGTGGAACGGCTCGCTTCGGCGGTACCCGGCGAGACGATCGTCTCGGCCGCCGCCGGTGAAAACGACACGGGTTCCGGCGCGCCGGGCGCCAACTCCCGCATCGCCCGTTCCGCAACTGGCTGGCCGATGGCCGGGCTGGACGCCGCGGGCTCCACGGTCGAAACCGGCGTCATCGCCGGTTCCGGCGCCGGATCACTGAGGACGAGGACATCGTCGGCCGGGTCGTCCAGCGAGGAACGCGCGCTGCCCATCCGACGGCGGGGCCGCGACGCGGGATCGCCGTCCTCGGCGATGATGCGCTTGATGGAGGATAGGATGTCCTCCATCGACGGTTCCGCGCTCACATCACCCATGCCAAGGCCGTCCCACAATCGCCGTACAGGACGGCTATTTGCCAACACCTGCGGGATTCGGCGTCGTCGTGTCAACAGGTTGGTTAAGTTCGGGATCCAGCGGGCGCGTAACGGTCGCGTCCTGTGGCGCCGTGCCCACAGTGCTGGTTCCGCCCGCCTGCGGCACGGGACCGGTGCTCCAGTCACCGATCCTGTTGCGCACGCGGTTGAAGTTGATCGTGGGATCGTACAGCACGCCGCCGTCCAGGCCCAGGTCGCGCGCCTCCGCCAGGCCCATCGCCGCCAGCAGCGCGAAACCCGCGACATAGGCGTCGCGCCGCGCACTGACCAGGGTCACCTGGCTGTTGAGCAATTCCTGCTCGGCATTGAGGATGTCCAGGATCGTGCGGTTGCCGACGCTGTTCTCGGCGCGCACGCCTTCCAGGCTCAGCTTGTTGGCCGACACCGCCGCCTCGGACGAGGTGATCACCTGCAACGCCGACTTCCACATCGCATAGGCCGACCGCGTCTGCGCGATCACGCCGCGCTCGACGTCCGTCGCCTGGTCGATCGCCTGGACGCGACGCTCCTGCGCCTGGCGGATCTGCGCGGCGGGAAGTCCGGCCTGGAACAGCGGCAGCGTCAGCTGGACACCGACCGTGCCGGCCGTGCCCGACTGGTCCGGCCGCACGCCGGTGCCCGCGCCATAGGAGCCGAGATAATTGTAATAGCTGCCGCCGGCGACCCCCGATATCTGGGGCAGTCGTGCCGATTTGGCGACGTCGACGTCGAACCGCGTGGCGTCTGCCGCGCGGCGGGCGCCGATCAGCGCCGGATTGTTCTTGAGCGCCAGGTCGACGGCGTCATCGGAGGCTGCGGGCAGGTTCGGCAAGGCGGGCGGGGTCTCCAGCGTGCCCGGCGGGTTGCCGACCAGCCTGACATAATTTTCGCGGCTGGCGATCAGCTGCGACCGCGACTGGTCGAGCGTCGCGCGCGCGATGCTCAGCCGCGCTTCCGACTGGGCGACGTCGGTCCGTGTCAGGTCGCCGACCTGAAAGCGGTCGCGCGTCGCCTCCAGATTGGTATTCAGGACCTTCACGTTTTCCTGATTGAGCGCGACGATCGCCTCGTCGCGGATGACGTCCATATAGGCGCCGACCACTCCCACGAAGAGGTCGGATTCGCTGCCGCGCAGTTGTGCCCGCCCGGCATCGACCCGCGTTTCGGCGGCGCGCACCGATCCGGTCACGCGCCCGCCGGTATAGACCGGCACCACCAGTTGCGTGCCGGCCTGCGCCTCACGCGCCGGCGCGAACAGCGAATCGCCCGACGACAGCACGTTCTCGGTATAATTGCCCGTGGCGCGAACCGACGGGAGGCCACCCGACCGCGCGATCGGCACATTCTCGTCAAGCGCGCGAACCCCCGCGCGGTCGGCCGCCAAGGCGGGATTGGTCTTATAGGCGGCCACCAGCGCGTCGCGCAGCGTATCGGCCGCCGCCGGTATCGCCGCCAGCGCCGTCATCGAAGCCGCGCCCGCGAGAAGCAACGCGCGTACCGGACCTGTCACCCTCAAAACGAAAACCCCCGTGGCCGAACAAATCCAGGCAAGCGGACACAATCGACGTCGGCAAAGGCGGTCAACCCGAACCCGCCCGAAATGACATGGCCCGAGGCGAGCCTGGTGACGCCGCGTTCGACCAGCCCGGTGACGACCCGGCCGCCGGGGATGACCTGGCTCGCCAGCGTTTCAGGCAGCGCCTCGATCGCGCCGTCGATGACCAGCAGGTCATAAGGAGCGCCGGCGGCATGACCCTTGTCGAGCGGACCTTCGATCAACTCGATTTTGCCCTGCGCCAGCGCGGCGCGGGCATGCGCCACCAGATCGGGGTCGCTTTCCACCGCCACGACCGACGTCGCCAGTTCGGCCAGCACCGCCGCGGTATAGCCGCCGCACGCACCGATCAGCAGGACATGGTCGGTGGCGCGGACCTCAGCCGCGGTCAGCAGCTTGCCGGTGGCGACGGGCAGGTTCATGGATCGCCCGTTACCGATCGGGACCGCCGTGTCGCGATAGGCCAGGCGCTGCATCGCCGCCGGCACGAAATGCTCGCGCGCCACCCGATCCATTGCCGTGACCACGCGCGGATCGTTGACCGCATTCGCGCGCAACTGGCTCTGCACCATCATGTGGCGCATTGCCTCGAAGCTCGTAATGTCGGCTACCGGATCGCTCATTCCCCGCCCTATCGCATAACTGTTTTACTATAGCAATACACTAACCGTGTGGCGCTTGTCTATCGCGCCAGGCAACCATCGCCAAGCCGGAGACGGCAATTTGTTGCCGGTGTTGCCCAGCCGCCAGCGGTTGACTTGGCACACCGGCCCGCGCAATGCCCGCGGCCTTGCTCGGCATCGGGGCCCGATGGCGGAGTGGTGACGCAGAGGACTGCAAATCCTTGCACCCGGGTTCGATTCCCGGTCGGGCCTCCACCTTTTTGCATCATCTGACATTTCAACCCCTTGACCAATTGCGTGTCCAACCCCCCGTCCAAGGTTAGACGTTCCCGGCCTGAAACTTGGGCGCGACCACGCAGGTGCCACTCAGCGCATGGTGCAAGCCAGCGTGAGATGATATAATGTTTCATTGACTCGTCGGTTTGTCCCGTGTGAAGAGCCGCCCGTCATGCCCCGGGGGTGGCGGGCACGGGGGCTTTGCGATGAAAACAACGGGCATTCTCTTGGCGTCGGCCGCATGGCTCGCCTGCGCGGTTCCGGCTGCGGCGGAGCCGTCGATCGGACCGTCCGCCATGAACCGCAAGCAACCCGACGCGGCGGAGGCGCCTGCTTCGACCGGCCAGGCCAAGTCCCGCACCGGCGATGCGCCGGCAAATGCCGTCGCCGATGACATCCTGGTAGTCGGGCAACGCGAGCGGCCGATCGAGATCGCGCCGCGCGGCCTTGCCGTGTCGCTGGGCCAGGAGCAGTTTGCCGGCACCAACGCGGTCAACGTCTCCGATCTCATCAAATATGCACCGAACTTCTTCATCCGGCGAAGGTATATCGGCGACTCCAATGCCGGTCCTGGCTTTCGCGGCACCAGCGGGCAGCAGGCGGCGCGCACATTGGTAATGATCGACGGCTTCGTCGTTTCCAACTTCCTCAGCAACGGCATCGGCAATTCACCCAAGTTCGATCTGGTCGGGCCACAGGAGGTTCGCCAGTTCGACATCGTCTACGGCCCCTATTCGTCGCGCTATGTCGGCAACTCGATGGGCGGCATCGTCAACATCACGACCAACGACGTCGAACGCACGGAGGGCTTCCTGTCGGTCCAGGGCTTCGCGCAGCCGTTCGACCAATATGGCACGGATGCAACCTATGCCGGAGGCGCGGCGGATGGCGGCTTCGGGCTCAGGCAGAAGGACGGCCCGTGGTCGGTGCGGGTATCGGGGCACTATCTTCGGTCCGAGGGACAGCCGCCCAATTTCCTGTTCCTGCTTCCCGCCACGGGCGCTGCGGCCGGCACCGCGGTGACCGGCGCGGTGATTGATCCCGACACGCTGACCCGCGTCGCCACGGCAAACGGCGTGCCGACAACAACCACCCGCCCGAGCGGCACGGTGCTCGCAAACGATCCGGCGCCGATCTTCGCCTCGCAAGGCCGCGCCCTGGTGACGCAATTGCAGGGTAAGCTGCGCCTCGGCTATGACGACGGCACGATCAAGGCGGAGGGCCTGTTTGCCTATTGGCACAATCTCGAGCAGCTGAACGAGGTCGATTGCTATCTGCGCGATGCCCAGAACAATCGCGTGTGCGAAGGCCGGGTGACCACATTGGGCCGCAACTGGACCGCGGCGGGCGCGAACCTGTCGCGCAATGTGCGGGAGGAATATCTCGCCGGCATCAAGGTGGCCGCGCCGGTCGGACCGTTCGCCGTCAAGCTCGTGGCATCGACCTTCCAGACGGCCAAGATGCAAACCGAAACCTCGAACGGCTATGTCGCCGGCATTAATCGCGGCGCCGGCACCTTTACCGACAATGGCCCGACCGGCTGGTATACCGGGGATCTCACGCTGGAGTACAAGGCGGATCGCAACCTGTTTGCCTTCGGCGCGACGGCCAGCCTCTACAAGACCGACCAAACGCGTTACAATACGAGCGACTGGCTGGCGCACACGGCCCCGGTGTTCGTGACCCGCAATTTCGGCAAGACGCGCCAGCTCTCGTTATGGGGCGAGGACCGCCTCGAACTGACCGATGCGCTGTCGATCACCGCCGGGCTGCGCTATGATGACTGGCGTGCGTTCAGCGGCGGATTGGGACGCGTCGGCACGGCGGGCGCGATCATTTATAACAGCTACGCGACGCGAACGAACAATGCGGTCAGTCCTACCTTGTCCGCCGAGCTTGCGCTCGATCCCCGAACCAAGGTGCAGCTCAGCCTGGCGATGGCGACGCGCTTCCCGACCGTCGGCGAGTTGTTTCAGGGCGCGCTCAACAGTGACGGCACCTTCAACATCAACAGCTTCGATCCAAATCTGCCGCCTGAGCGAAGCAACGACGCGAACCTGTTGCTGGCCCGTGATTTCGGCAAGTTGCGTCTGACCGGGTCGGTTTTCTACCAGCGCGTGAAGAACTCGCTATTCTCGTTCCAGGGCCTGAACCAGTTCGGGGTCATCACCACCTCGTTCAAGAGCATCGACGTCACCCGGCAATACGGCGTCGAGCTGCTCGCCGAAGCACGAAATTTTCTGATCGATGGCCTGTCCGTGGATGCCAACGGGGCATGGCTGGACAGCCGCATCGTTCGCAATTCGGCACTGCCGGCATCGAACGGCGTGTTCTTCCAGCGCATCCCGCGCTGGCGGTTCAACGGGAATCTGCGCTACGACATTACACCGCGCGTGCAGGGCGTGCTCGGCGTGCGTTACGCCAGCCGGCCCAATACGGATATCCTCGGGCTCCAACGCGGCCATACTTATGGCTATATCTCCGAACTGTTCGCGCTCGATGCCAAGGTGAACTTTCGCCTGAACGAGCATATGCGGATCAGCGCGGGCGTGGACAACATCACCAACAGCCGCGACTTTGTTATCCATCCCTATCCGGAGCGCAGCTTTCTGCTCGAAGCGGGATGGACGCTTTGACGATAACGCTCCTGCCCGACACACCCGTGCTCAAGGCGGAGGGTCTCGGCCGGATATTCGGGGCGACGCCCGCGCTCGCCGACCTCGATCTCAGCGTGAGCGCCGGCGAGGTTGTCTGCCTGCTCGGTGGGAACGGTGCGGGCAAGACCACCACGCTCGGGCTGTTCCTCGGCTTCCTCTCGCCGACCGCGGGTGCGGCGCGCGTCATGGGCCGGTCGGTGCACGACGACATTCCGGCCGCACGCGCTCACCTCGGCTACGTCCCTGAGATCGTCGCGCTCTATCCGACGCTGTCGGGTATCGAGACGCTGCAATATTTCAACGATCTGGCTGGACGGCCACCCTTGTCCAACTGCGCGGCGCGCGACCTGCTCTGCACCGCCGGGCTCGAGGGCGACAGGGCGTCGAAGCGTATCGCGACTTACTCCAAGGGCATGCGCCAGAAGGTCGGCCTCGCGATCGCGCTGGCCAAGCAGGCGGCCGCGCTGCTGCTCGACGAGCCGTTGTCGGGGCTCGACCCGGCGGCGGCAAACGATCTGGTGGAGCGGATCAAGGCACTCGCGCGGAACGGAACCGCTGTGCTGATGGCGACTCATGACATCTTCCGCGCGCATGACGTTGCGGACCGGCTGTGCGTGATGCGCGCCGGGCGGCTGGTCGAGACGGTCGATGCCCGTTCGCTCAGCGCATCGGCCGCCGAAGCGCTGTACCTCGCGCATATGCGAGCGCAGGCGTGAGCGCCGTCCTGGCTTCAGCGCGAGTCGAGTTTCGGATTGCGTGGCGCAGCGGCGTCGCACTTGCCCTTGCCCTGCTGGCCTTGGCCTTGGTGGTGACGGCAGGGATCGCCACGGCGGAGCGGCAAAGCGCGACGGCGCGGACGCAGGCTGCCGCCGAGCGGCTCGATGCCGCGACCTTCCTCAGCCAGAAGCTGCGCAATCCGCACGCCGTCGCCCATTTCTCGCGCTATGCGGTGCGCCCCGCCGATCCGCTCGGCTGGCTCGACAGCGGCGCGGCGCCCTATCAGGGCGCGGCGGTGTGGATGGAAGCGCACAAGCAGAACCCGGCCAATTTCCGCCCCGCCGAAGACCGCGCCACCCCGCCCTTCGGCCTCGACATTTCACCCGCCTGGGTGTTCGCAACGCTCCTGCCGCTGATCGCGATGCTGCTCGGACATGGCGCGTTTGCGGCGGCGCGGGAGCGGGGCACGCTCGATCTCGAACTGACCAGCGCTGGCGGCGTGGGGAGCCTCGCGCTGGGCAAGCTGGCCGCGCAAGCGACGATGGTGCTCGTTCCCACAGCGCTGCTCGCGGCCTCGATTGCTGGCGTGGCCGCGACGCAGTCGCTGTTCCCCGATGCCCTGGCACGCGCCGCCGCGTGGGTCGGGATCGTCACGTTGTACGGCGCTATCTTCGTATTGGCCGGGCTTGCCGTATCGGCGCGGAGCGCGACCGTACGCGGCGCGTTGGCGACGATCCTTGCGATCTGGGTGATCTCGGTCGCGATCGTCCCGCGTGTCGCGGCCTCTGCCGCCGAGCTGATCGCGCCGCTGCCAATGGGGCAGGCGTTTACGACGGCGATGCGCGACGATGTGCGCAAGGCCGTCGATGCCGACCGTCAGGCGACGGGGATCGGCCTTCCGGGCGGACCCAAGACGGTAGTCGTCGACGGCAGGCTGCTGAACGGACGCGGCGTCGCGCTCACGCGCGGCGAGGCAGCGGGCAACCGCGTCCATGAAGCGGCCGCGCGCCGTCTTGCCGAAGCACAGGACCGGCAGGAAGGCGTCCGGCTGGCGATCGGCGCGCTTTCGCCGACGACGGCGTTCCGCGCCTTGTCGGCAAGCCTTGCCGCCGCCGATCTGGCGCACCAGCGCGATTTCGCCACGCAAGCGGAAGCAACGAGGCGCCGGATCATCGCCTTTTTGAACGGTGACCAGACCCTTCGCGGCGGCGACCGGGGGGCCGATTACGTCAACGGGCCGCGGCTATGGCGCGACGTGCCGCGCTTCGACTATCGCGCTCCCGCGCTGACGGATCTGCACGAGAGCTTCGTCGGCGCGGCCGGCATCCTGGCGCTCTGGGCGGTGCTGGCGGGACTGGCGTTGTGGATCGGCATCCGCCGCATGGAGCGGCCGCGATGAAGGGCTGGCGCGTGTTTCGCTGGGAGTTACGAATTGTCCTGCGCGAGCGCCTGCTGCCGATCGTCTTCGTCACGCTGGCGCTCGCCGCGTTGATGGCCACCCTTAACGGCCAGGCGCTGACGCGGCAATGGTCGGCGGTGACCGACCGCTACGCCGCGAGCGCCGCCGCGGGCGAGGCGGCGCTGCTCAAGACCCTGGCCGCGGGCAAACCAACGGCGGAGGAAGCCGGGTCCGTCAGGACGAGTTATCTTCGCCCGGCGCCGCCGCTGCTCGGCCTCGCCGGCGGCCGCGCGATGCTCGATCCGATTGCGGTGACCGCGGCCCCCACCGACCAGCTCTATCATCTATTCCGCGATTATCAGACCGACAATCCCTGGCCGCTGGTGATCGGGCGGTTCGACTGGGCGTTCCTGCTGGCCGTGATCGTGCCCTTGCTGATCATCGCGCTGGGCTACGACCTGCTGGCGCGCGATCGCGATCTGGGCGTCGACCGGCAACTGGCGCTTGGCGGCTGCGGTCGGGGAACGCTGCTCGCCACGCGCACCCTGGCGCGCGCGGTTCCGCTGGCGCTGGCGGTGCTGGTGCTGATCGTCGTCGCGATCCAGGTCACCGGATCGGGCGCGGCAGGATGGCCGCGGGTATCGGCTCTGCTGGCCCTGGCGACCGGTGGAATGATCTTCTGGTGGGGCCTTGTCGCGCTTGTCAACTTGCGGCATTGGAGCGCGGCGCGCAGCGCGGCCGTGCTGCTCAGCGCCTGGACGATGCTGGCATTCGTCGTCCCCGCGCTGGTCGACGCCGCCGCGCAGGCGATCGCGCCATCGCCATCGCGCATCGAACTGACCATCGCTGCGCGCACCGCCGAAATCACCGCGCAGGCGAATGCCGTCGGTCTGGTCGACCGCTATCTGGCGGGCAATCCCGGTCTGCCGCGCCATCCCGATGATGCCGCACAGCGCAGCGATGCGCGTTTCGCGGTCTCGCTCGAGATCGACCGCGCGGTCGCTCCCGCGCTGGCGCGGTTCAACGCGACGCTCGCCCGCCAGCATCGTGTCGCCAGCATGCTGCAATTCCTTTCGCCGGTGGGTGCCGAGCAGTCGCTGATGACCGAGATCGCCGGAACGGGATTCGCCGCGCGAGCCCGCTTCCAGGAGGATGTAAACCGCCATTATCTCGCGTGGCGTGATGCCGTGGCGTCGCTGCAGTTTGCCGGTCGCCCGTTGAGCCGGGCCCGGATCGAGAGCCTGCCTCGTTTTCCTGCAACATCCGCGTCATCGCTGCCGCTCATCATGCTGACATTCTTCTTCGTGATCCTCATCATTCCTGCCGTTCTGACCACCCTGAGTGTCATACGTCGCCAGGAAGTCTGTTGACGAGCGGCTGGCGGACCTTTCCCGACGCGAATTTTCGAATGGCCGGTTAGACGACGACGTCCTCGCCCCCGGCCAGGATTCGACCGATTGCCTCGAACAGCGCGTCCATCGCCACCGGCTTGAACAGCACCTCGTCGGCGCCGGCGGCAAGGCAGCGCTCGCGCAGGTCGATCGCGGTGTCGGCAGTAACGACGATGATCGGCAGCCGCGCCTTGGCGTCGTCGCGCTTCCTTACCTGGCGGATGGCGGTGATGCCGTCCATCCCCGGCATCCGCAGGTCGACCAGCGCCATCGCGAAATCCTGCTCGTCGATCAGTCGCAGCCCGATCTCGGCATTCTCCGCCTCGACCATCGTTGCCCCGGCCACGTCGAGCATGTCCTTTACGACCCGCCTGTTCATCGGGTCGTCCTCGATGAACAGGACGTTCATCGCGGCGAACCGGCCGATGCCAGCAGGCAGGATGATTGGTCCATCATGGATTAATCTATCCTCCTATGCGGCGCGGCTGGCAACCGCATTCGCTAGATCAATATCCGGCGAAACGATCTGTTTGACCAGCGCGCCGCCGGCGACCGGCCTGGCCACGATTTTTCTGACGCCCGCCTTGGCGAAGCGAACATGGTCGGCATCGCCAGGATTGGTCCACAGCAACGTCACCGCGGCGTCGCCTCCGGCCGCTGCCAAGGCGCGGGCAGCCGCCTCCGCATCGCCATCCGCGCTGATCGTCGCCTCGTCGATCAACACGTGCGTGATACCTGGCGCGGCAAGTGCGGCGACCGCCTCCTCGACGGACCCGGCCAGCCGGATGTCGGCGATGTGCGGTGACAGCAGGGTCCTGACCATGCTACGGCTGATCGGGTTACGCTCGACGATCAGCAACGCGTCGCCTGCCTGCTCCCCACCGGCAAGCCCCGGCTCCTCGGCAGCCACGCGGACCAGCGGCAGGGTCAACATGAAGCTCGATCCCTCGCCCGGCACGCTGGCGACCGTGACGTCGCCGCCCAACGCCCGCGCGATGTTGCGACAGATTGCGAGGCCCAGTCCGGTGCCGCCGAACTGGCGGGTAGTGCCGGCATCGGCCTGGCGAAATGAGTCGAAGATCAGATCGATCTTGTCCGGCGGAATGCCGATACCCGTATCGCGGATGACGATCGAGAACATTTCGCCCGCCGGCATGTCATGCACCGCGGCGCTGACCTGGATCGACCCCGCCGCCGTGAACTTCAGCGCATTCGACAGCAGGTTGAAGATCACCTGGCGCAGCCTTGTCGGGTCGCTCTCCACCAATGTCGGCGCGCCGCTGATATCCAGGTCGAAGTCGATGCCCTTGTCCCGGGCCTGTTCCACCCACATGCGCGACACGTCGCGCAGCATGGCCGGCAAGTCGACCGGCGCGCGATCGACCGTCAGGTTGCCGGTCTCCATCTTGGCGACGTCGAGGATGTCGTCGACCAGCGCACGCATCGACACGCCCGCGCCATGGACCACCCCGATACGAGCGCGGATGCCCGGATCGAGCCCCTGGTCGGCCAGCATCACCTGGGTCATGCCGAGGATGCCGTTCAGCGGCGTGCGGATTTCGTGGCTGGTCGTCGCCAGGAACTCGGTCTTGGCCGCCAATGCCTTGCTCAGCGCGGAGTTGGTCGCCTCGAGGTCAATGTTGGCAGCCCGGACACCGTTGCGGCTGCGGCGGATCGTGACCAGGCCGAACACCAGCATCGCCACGACCACCGTCGAGGTGATGCCTGACGCAACGAAGATCCCATATTGAGTATCCGCGCGACGCTGGGCCTCGTCGGCGCGCAGCCGCGTGATCTTCAACTCCTGATTGGCGTAATCGAACCGGGCCGCCATCAACGCGGTGTTGGTCGACGTGGCAAGCGCAGTCGTTTCGTCATCGATCGCCTTGATCGCCTCAAGATGCGCCAGCGCCTTCGCATCGTCGCCCAGCGCGCGGTAGATCTCGAACGCCGTCTTATGCGCGGTCCAGAATATTGCCGATCGATTGCCCGGATCGACGCTCTGGAAGGCGCGTTCGATCATCGTGCGCGCCGCCGCCAGACGGCCGCGCTGCAAGGCAGCCTGAGCCGCCACTGCCCAGAGCGGTTGTGCAATGCTGTCGCCACCGCCTTTGCGCAGTTCACTGAATCCCTCGGCGATCGTTCGGTCCGCGTCGTCAAGCTTCCCGGCGTTGAGCTCGGTGCGCGCAACGTTGCGGAGTATCTGGGAGACCAGCACCGGGCTGGTCAGCGTTCGGGCAATTTTCAAAGCCTGCCGAAACTGCGCTTCCGCCTCAGTGTAGCGCCCAAGCTGGCGCAGTGCGCCACCGCGGTTATTATACAGCGACATCAGAAACTTCTGGTCGCCTTGGTAGACGTCAACCGCCTGGCCATAATATTTCAGGGCAGAGCGAAAATCGTTGGCATCGTCGTATAATCCGGCAATGCTCGACAGAGCGATAGCTTCGCTGCGGGTGTTGCCGAGAGCTCGATAAATGGCAAACGCAGCCTGATAATCAGCGAGTGCATTTACGACGCTGCCAGTCGCATTGTGAAAGCCGCCTCGCGACACCAGAAGGTCGCCCTTGAGCTTGGTGGGCGCACCCTTGCCCAGCATCGCCAACGCCGAGGCGATGAGCGGACCGGCCATGTCTGGCGTGTTAAGGCGCAGGTGCGCCTCGGCCTCCAGCCATTGGCTGGTGGCGATCCCCTCGATCCGCTGCGATCCCGACAGCGTGCTTGCCATCCGGCGAACGGCGATGGCTTTGGCAATGGTCCGGGACGGATCGATCAGCATCGACGCTTTGGCATCGTCGATTGCCGATTGCAGTCCGCTGGGGGTGACTTTCTGTCCAAGCGCAAATTGGGGCGTCGCCAACAATGCGAATATCGCGAGCAGCCGGAACAGAAGATGCCGAGTCATGACCAGCGGACTTTGACCTGCCCGCGTTAAGGCCACGCTAAATGTCAGGCGGCGGTGCGCCTGAACGCGGCGGAACGGAACGTCGCGCGCGCGGTATCGACCAGCGCGGCATTCTTATGATCGCGCAGGAACTGGCGGAACACGCCCAATTCAATCGGGCGGCTGATCAGATAGCCCTGGATCATGTCGCACCCCATGACACTGAGCAGCGCCAGTGCGGCCGGCGTTTCGACGCCTTCGGCGGTAACCTCCATTTCCAGCGCATGCGCGAGATCGATGGTTGAGCGAACGATCAGCGGATCGCGGTTGCTGCTGGTCAGCTGCATCACGAACATCTTGTCGATCTTCAGCTCGCGGGCCGGCAGCTGCTTCAGATATGCCAGGCTCGACAGCCCGGCGCCGTAGTCGTCGATCGCAATAGCGATGCCGTGATCGGCAAACGTGTTCAAATTGGCGATCGCGCTCGTCGGGTCGCGGATTACCGATGTTTCGGTGATCTCGAACCCCAGCTTGACCTCCGCCTCGCTGACCATCCGGCACACCCGCTGGACGAATCGGGGGTCGCTGAGCAACTGACCCGAAATGTTGACGAACAGCGTGATATCTTCGCCATCCGCGCGCAACACCTGCTGGTCGGCGATCACCTGTTCGAGCGTCCAGAGCGTCAAGCGCTCGATGTCCCGCGTCGCTTCAGCCACCGGGATGAAGTCGCCAGGCAGAATCAATCCGCGCGCGGGATGGCGCCACCGCACCAGCGCCTCCGCGCTGGCAATGTCCTGCCGACGAACATGGACCTTGGGCTGATATTGCAGGAACAGCTCGCCGCGATCTATCGCCCCCTTCAGCTCGCGCTTGAGCGCCAGCTTGTCGATTTGCGGCGCGGCCTCCGACAGGTCGCGGATGACCGGCGCATGATCCGACCGCGATTGCACAAGGGCGTCTTCGACCTCTTCGGCCAGGCGGATCGGCGAGACGACGTCCGCCGGTCCGCCGACCGCACCGATCGCCAGGTCGACGGCATGCATTTCGCCATCGATTTGCAGCGGTTCGGCAAAGGCGGCCGCGATGGCATCGACATGATCGTACAATTCGCTGGCCCCGGAAATACGCGCATCCACCTCGACCACCCAGCGGCCCGCGGTGGTGATGGCGGCGGCGGGGAGCAGATCCGCCAGCCTGGCCGCGACGTCCAACACCAGAGAATGTGCCCGGGCCACCCCCAACTGACGGCGCAGCACCGCAAGATTGCTGACGTGGAGCAATGCCTGGAATGCCCATGCTTGATCGAGCAGTCGCTCGGGTGGCGACCAGGCGGCGACGACATCTTCGACCGAAATGCTCGTACCCTGCTTGGCCGCCAAGGGGGTTTGCGGGGGCCTGGATGCACCGTTGCGCGCCATATGGCCCCGCCTAACCTGGGTTGCTGAAGGATTGATTAAGCAGGCAATCCGAAGAATGCCGTGCGCGCCAGGCTTGCACAACCATCTTGTATCTTGGTTAACAAAGCATTAATCAAAGAGCGTGCCCAGGGTGGGCGCATGACAGAGGAAAAGCGAATGCTGGCTTTCATTATTGCGCTGATCAAGGGCGACGAGCAAATCCGTCCTTGGTAATGTATTCTGCGACCCGTTCTCGCTATGCGGCTCCGCTTGCCGGTGCCGAACCAGTGCGAGCGGGTCGCCTTGTATCCGGCCAACCCGGCCGCGGCGCTTTGCGATAGACCACCTTCCCTTGCTTCCCGGTCATGCGGGATGGGTTTATGAAGCGGATGCCGGACCTTCCGACCATCCACCGTCAATCGCCTTGAACAGCGCAATCGTCTCCTGCCTCAGCTGCGCGTCGCTTGCCGCCAGCTGTTCTCGTGCACGCAGCACATCGATCTGGCCGTTGATCACCGCGTCCTGCGCCACCAGCCCGCTCTTGTAGCGCGCCAGATCCGCCGCCACTGAACGTTCGGTATCGGCCACGGCCTGGCCGAGCAACATATTGCGCCGACGCTCGGCATCGATCTGCGCCAGCGGATCCTCGACGTCGCGCAAGGCCTGCAGCACTGTCTTGCGATAGGCGAGATACGCCTGCTCGCGATCTTCCTTGCGCAGTCCGACAATCGCCTTGCGCCGGCCCCAGTCGAACAGCGGGAATGTCGCCTGGCCGCTACCCGTCAGTTGCAGGCTGTCGCCGGTGAACAACGTACGCAGTGCAGTCGAGATCAGTTGCGCCATCCCGGTCAGGGTGAACTTCGGATAAAGGTCGGCGACGGCGATCCCGACATCGGCCGTTGCCGCCGCCAATTGCCGCTCGGCGGCGCGGATGTCGGGCCGTCGTCGCAGCAGATCGGAGGGGAGGCCGGGGGGAATTTCGGGTGCCGCGATCAGGGGCGGCAACGTCCCGCCAAGTTCGTCCGCCAGCGCCTCGGGCGGTTGCCCCAGCAGGATCGCCAGCGCGTGCTTGCGCGTTTCGGCATCGGCCTTGATCGGCTCCAGCCGCGCGCGCGTCGCGGTGATGTTGCCGTTCTGCCGCGTGACGTTGATCGCCGGGACCAGGCCGACCCTAGCGATATTGGCCGAGATCTGCTGGGCGCGCGTCTGACGCTCGATCTCGCCGTCCAGCATCGTGACTTGCTGAAGATCCAGGCGCAGCGCGAAATAGGCGTCCGCGACCTCCGCGGCGAGGGTGACCGCGGCATCGCGCTGGGTCCATTCGGCGGCACGCGTCCGCGCCACCGCGGCCTCGGCCCCGCGCCGGCCGCCGCCGAACAGATCGAGTTCCCAGTTCGCGTCGAACCCGACGGCATAGGTCAGGATGCTATCCCCCGGCAGCGCGACACCGCTTCCCGTTCCGCTCTCAGTGCCGCTGCCCGAACCGCCTGAAAAAGCACGGGCAAGCGATGAAAATCCGGCATTTTTGCTGAATTTGACGTCGGTCGCCCCCACGTTGGCGTTGATCAGAGGCTTGAACTGGCTGCGCGCCTGAATTTCCTGGAGGCGTGCCTGGCGCACCCTGCTGGCTGCGGTCGCAACATCCGGGTTGTCGCGCAACGCCCGGTCGATCAGCCCCGTCAGTACGGAATCGTCGAACGCGTCCCACCAGCGCGCCGGATCCACCGACTGACCTGCGGGCGGCGCGGGCTGCGGTCCGGCGAAGCGTGTCGGCACGTCAATGTCGGGCCGAGCATAGTTTGGCACGACGGCGCATGCCGACAGGATCGCCGCGATCGCCAGCGGCGAAGCGAACAGCCGGATCTTGCGCATCGTCAATGTCCCATTCCTCCGCCCGCGCCCTTGCCCGATCGCATCAGGATGATGATCGGCATCGTCACCAGGATCAGCACCATGAGCGTGCGAAACACGTCGAGGAACCCAAGCATTGCCGCCTGCCGCTGGACCTGCTGGTACAGCACCGCCAGCGGCGTCATCTCCGCGCCCGCGCCGCCGAACGCGTTACCTGCTTTGCCCAGCCACTCGGTATAAATGGGATTGAGCGGGTTCAGCCCTTGGACGAGTTCCGACTGGTGCCGCTGTACGGCGCCGACCAGTAAAGTCTGGGCCGCGGAAATGCCGATCGAACCGCCCAGGTTGCGCGCGACGTTGAGCAGGCTGGAAGCCTGCGCGGTCGCTTCGCGCGGCAGCCCCTGATAGGCGATGGCATTGATTGGCACGAACAGGAACGGCAGCGCCATCGACTGGTACAGCCGGCCGATCGCCGCGTCGGCAAAGGCGATGTCCGCGGTCCAGTGCGACATGTTCCACAGCGCGGCTGCCTGCACGAACAACGCGCCCCCCAACAGCAATCGTACGTCGACCTTGCCGACCATCCGACCGGCGAACGGCACCGCGACCAATGTCGCCAAGCCGCCCAGGGTCAGCGCCAGCCCCGCATCGAACGAGCTGTAACCCATCACCTGCTGCAACATCTGCGGGATCAACTGGGTGGTACTGAACAGGATCAGCCCGGTCAGCGTCATGACCAGCAACGTGATCGCGAAATTGCGGTTCTTGAGCAGCTTGAGATCGACGACAGGGTCCTTGTGGTTCAATTCCCAGAATATCAGACCGATCAGCGACACCGCCGAGATCGTCGCCGTAGCGACGATGAAGCTGCTCGCGAACCATTGCTCGCGCTCGCCACGATCGAGCGTGAGTTCGAAGAAGCCGAGCCCCAGCGCGACCAGTACGACGCCGATATAGTCGATCCTCAGCCCGCCCTTGATCCGCTTGGCGCGGTCGGCCTTCACCTGATCGGGTTCGTCGACGAACAGATTGGTCAGGAAAAAGGCGACGATGCCGACCGGCACGTTGATCAGGAACACCCAATGCCAACTGGCCTGCTCGGTGATATAGCCGCCAAGCGTCGGACCGAGCACCGGTCCCACCACCACGACGATGGCGAAGGCCGCGATTGCCATGCCGCGCTGCTTGGGAGGAAAGGTGTCGATCAGCATCGATTGCTCGACCGGCGCCAGGCCGCCGCCGCCAATGCCCTGGAACACCCGCGCGATGACCAGGGTCGACAGATTGGGCGCGATGCCGCAGACGAACGACGAGATCACGAACAGCGCGATCGAGATCATGAAATAACGCTTGCGGCCGATCGCATCGCTCAGCCAGCCGGAAATGGGGATGATGATCGCGTTGGCGACCAGATAGCTGGTCAGCACCCACGTCGCCTGGTCGGTCGAGATCGACAGGCCGCCGGCAATATGGTCCAGGCTGACATTGGCGATCGAGGTGTCCAGCACCTCCATGAAGGTCGGCAGCGAGATGATGCCGACGATCAGCCACGGATTGTACCTTCCCGCCGCGGATCGTGAGGAGTCCCAGCCGTCCCATCCGGCCGCAGGCGCGGCGCTGGCCATCTCAGCGCACCTTGACCGTCGGGACCACCGACATGCCCGGGCCGATCGGATAGTCGCGAGGATCGGGATCGTCCTTGCCGACAATGAAGGTGATCCGCACGGGAACACGCTGGACGACCTTGACGTAATTGCCCGTCGCGTTCTGCGGCGGCAGCAGGGCGAATGCCTGACCTGCGCCGCGCTGGATCGAATCGACGCGGCCCTTGAACTTGACGTCCGGAAATGCGTCCACCTTGATCGCCACGACCTGGCCGATGCGCATGCTCTTCAGCTGGGTCTCCTTGAAATTGGCGGTGACCCACATCGTGTCGGGAACGATCGCCATCAGCTGACTGCCGGGCGCCACGTACGAGCCGAGATTGACCTGGCGATTGACCACCTGCCCCGATACCGGTGCGGTCAGCCGCAAATTGCCCAACGTCACCTTCGCCTGATCGACCTGCGCGCGCCGCGCCAATATCGCGGCCTCGGCCGCTGCAACCTGGCGCCGGGCGACGGCGACCTGGGCATCGGCGCTGGCGATCTGGCTCCGGGCGGCGGCGGCATCGGCCGCCGCGGTCCGCGCCTTGGCACGTGCGTCGTCGATCTGGGTCGCGGCGACTGCCGCGCTATCGATTCGCACCAATTGTTGGTAGCGGGCGAAATCGCGCGCAGTCCTGATCGCGTTGGCCACCGGCGATTGCGCCTGCGCGGCGGTCTGCTGGCGTGTCGCGATCGCGGCGGCGACCTGGGCACGGGCCTGATCGACTTGCGCCTGAGCCTGGGTGACGCCGGCATTGGCTTCGGCCAGTTGCGCTTCAGGACCGGACGGCTTGATCACCGCAAGCAGATCGCCGGCCTTGACATGACGATTATCGATATCGGCGACCTGAATTAGCGTGCCCGCTATTTCGGGCGCGAGCCGCACGATATGCGCGTCGACAAAGGCATCGTCGGTCGATTCAAACTGCCGCGCATGAAGGTAATAGAAAGTGCCGCCGATCGTGATCGCCGCGACGACGACAATCAGAATCACCCAGAACATGGGCTTGCTGAAGATCGACGGCTTGGTTGAAGCGTCGTCCGTTTCGCCTTCGGCGCCCTTGTCGGCCTGGGTGTCGCCGGCGCTGCCGGTCTGGTCGCTCATGCCTGCTCCTCTCGCTCGGCGATCATCCGGTCTAGAATGGTATCGGTGTTGGCCGCGACATGATCGGAATAGGATTGGATGATGTCGCGGCCGAGCGTCTCCCGCTCCAATATCTTGTGGCAGGTCGCGCGCCCCGCCTTGACGATCAGCACCTGGCCGAACAGCGCGATCGCCGCCAGCTGCGCCGCCCTGCGGTCCTTCGTACCGGCCACGACGCAGATCAGATCGACCAGCGCGTCGGCGTTGCGGCCCATCGGTCCGGCATAGATCCGCTCAAAGGCTTCGGTGGGGTTCATCTGCTCGCGCATGATGAAGAGCGCCCAATTATCCGCCTGTCCTTCAAACATGCGCGCCAGTAAACCACCGAGCAGGAGGTGAACGCACCGACGTGCTTCCGCCGAATCGCCTGCCTCGATCGCCGCCCCCAGCCGGTCATCGTCCGCCACGCCGCCCAATTGTCCGGCAACGTAATCGGCGGCAGCGAGATAAAGTCCCTCCTTGCTGCCGTAATGATAGGTGATTGACGACATCGCCGCGCCCGCTTGCGCCGCAATGCTGCGGGTCGAGGCGCCGTCGAGACCCTTGGCCCCGAATTCGCGCACCGCGACGTCGAGCAGGCGTTGCTGGATCATCGGTCCTCCATAGGACCGAGCCACTAGTTCGTTCGAACGAACACGTCAATTCATATGCTGGCTAGCGACCTGGTCGCGACTTTGATCCCGCGATCAGGTCAGCCGGACGAAACTCAGCAGCAGCCAGTATAACAGGCCCGCCAGCACCATCGCCGCCGGCAGCGTCAGCACCCAGGCGAGGATCATGTTCCGTATCGTCCGCACCTGCAGCCCGGCGCCGTTGGCTACGCTAGCGCCGGCGACGCCGGAGGACAGAATGTGCGTCGTCGATACCGGCACCGCCAACCGGTCGGCAAAGGCGATGGTGACCGCAGCGACCAGTTCGGCGGCGGCGCCCATGCCATAGGTCAGGTGCGTCTTGCCGATCTTCTCGCCGACGGTGACGACGATCCGTTTCCAGCCGATCATCGTGCCCAGGCCCAACGCGATCGCCACTGCCGCCTTCACCCAGAACGGAATGTAGCGCGTCCCCTGTTCCAGCATCTTCTGATAATCACCGATCGCCGTGAGATCCGCCGGTGAAAAGGCCGGCGCCGTGGTCTTGCGCTTGGTGATCAGCCGGGTCGTGTCGAGCACCAGATACATGTCGTTGCGCAAATTGCCCGTCGCCGCCGCCGGCACCCGCGACAAGGCGCCATAGGATTGGATGCGCTGGCTGAGATCGATCGACAGCGCGGCGACCGCGCCGGCGACCCGCGGACCGTCGACCGCGCGCTGCTGCAACGCGGCGGTCAGAATAGTGCGGGCATCGTCGACCGATCGGCTGGCGGCGGGACCGGCCTTTGCCGAGAATATCTGCGCGGCATTGACCGCGGTCGCGACAAACGCCGGTGTCTGGGACTCCGGCATCGTGCGGTTGAGCGCATAGGCGGTGGGCGCGCAGCCGATCAGGATCAGCATGATCAGCCCCATGCCCTTCTGGCCGTCATTGCTGCCGTGAAAGAAGCTGACCAGGGTGCACGTCAGGACCAGCAATCCGCGAATGGCGAGCGGCGGCGGCGCGTCGCGATCGGGCTCGCGATACAGCTTGGGCACGCGGATCGTCAGCTTCATCAGCCACAGCAGCAAGAACGCCCCGGCAAAGCCCATCAACGGCGAGAAGAGCAGCGCGGAAAACACAGTATATGCCTGGTTCCAGTCGACCCCCGCCGTCCCCTCGCCACCCGGGGCGAGCAGCTGGTTGGAGACGCCGACGCCCAGCACCGACCCGATCAGCGCATGGCTGGAAGAATTGGGCAGCCCGACCCACCAGGTTGCGAGGTTCCAGGTCACCGCCGCCAGCAACAAGGCGAAGATCATCGCATAGCCCGCGCCGGACCCGACGTGCAGGATCAGGTCGACCGGCAGCAGCGTGACGATGGTATAGGCAACCGCGCCCGACGACAATAGCACGCCGAGGAAATTGAAGAAGCCCGACCAGATCACCGCCACCGGCGCGGGCATCGAATGGGTGTAGATCACCGTCGCCACGGCATTGGCGGTGTCGTGGAAGCCGTTGACGAATTCGAATCCCAACGCGATCAGCAAGGCGAGGATCAGGAAGGCGAACACGCCCCCGGCCATCTGCTCGCCGACCTGCCGGGTGTCGGTCAGGATGCTGAACGCGGCATAGCCGAGGGCGCCGGCCAGCACCGCAAGGAACAGCCAGCGCGCCAGCGGATGATGCGCCCGATCGAGTTGCGGCCCGCGCGAAACCCCGGTCTCGGCCACTCCGCCGGCCGCAATGAATTCGCTCGCCATCCTCGCGCCCTTGCGGGCAATATATGACAAGTGCGTGACACCCGCTGTCGAACCCGTAGTTAGTCGGTCCGTTCGGTCGCCGATCCGCCACCCGTCAGGAGGGCGGCCAGGCTGAGCAGTCCGGCCGCCGCCAGATACAGGCCGACCCATCCGAGCCCGTGCCGCGACAGCGCCTGCGCGGCGAGCGGGGTCAGCGCGCCGCCGATCACGCCGCCCACGTTGAAGGCAATCGACGTGCCGGTATAGCGCACCCGCGCGGGGAATTGCGCGGGCAGCCACGCGCCGAGCGGACCATAGACGGATCCCATGACCAGCAAGGCGATGCCCAGAAACATTCCGGCCTGCATCAGCGGCCCGGCCATCAGCGGCGCCAGCAGGGCACCGGCGGCAATCGTACCCAGGCAACCCCAGATCAGCACCTGGCGGGGGCTGGCGCGGTCGCTCCACCATCCCGCGATCAGGATGCCGGCGGCCATGAACAGGATCGCGACCAGCTGGACGGCCAGGAATGCCTGACGCGAATGGCCCAAGGTCGCGGTGCCATAGCCAAGCGCGAAAGCGGTCGCGATGTAGAAGATCGCGAAGCACGCCACTACCGCCAATGTCCCGCGCAGCACCGCCGCGCCGTGCGCGCCCGCCATCTCGGCCAGCGGGACGCTGGGCGGCGACCCCTCCGCCAGAACGCGGGCAAAGGCCGGCGTCTCGCTGATCCGCAGCCGTACCCACAGGCCCAGCGCGACCAGGATCGCGCTCAGCAGGAACGGCAGGCGCCAACCCCAGGCGGCGAACTGCGCCGGAGTCAGCGTCGCGCCGAGCACCAGGAACAGGCCGTTCGCGGCGATGAAGCCGACCGGCGCGCCCATCTGCGGCGCGGTGCCGAACCGCCCGCGCCAGTACGGCGGCGCGTTCTCGACCGCGAGCAGCGCCGCCCCGCCCCACTCGCCGCCCAGGCCGAAGCCCTGCCCGAAGCGCAACAGGCACAGGAGGAGCGGCGCCCACCAGCCGATCTGCGCATAGGTCGGCAGGAAGGCGATCAGAAAGGTCGAGGCACCCATCAGCATCAAACTGGCGACCAACGTCGACTTTCGCCCCAGCCGGTCGCCGAAATGCCCGAAAGCCGCCGCCCCCACCGGCCGCGCAACGAACGCCAGCCCCAGGCTGGCATAGGAGGACAGCAACTGGACTCCCGGGTCGCTCGACGGGAAGAAAGCCGGCCCCAGCACCAGCGCGGCGGCGGTCGCATAGATATAGAAGTCGTAAAATTCGACAGAGGTGCCAACCAAGGCGGCGGTCAGGATGCGGGCATGCGCGCGGATCGGGTTCATGGCCCCGCTTAAGGGGCAAACCCATGAATTGCGAGATCGAGACAATGCTGCCCCGCCAACGGGAAAATGAAGACGGTTGTCCGGGCTGGCCGCGTTCCCTACCTGTTCAGCGATGAGTCTTCCCGCGCCTTCCGTCGATGATCCGCCCTATATCCGTGGCCTCAATCCGCCGCAGCGCGAGGCGGTGCTGACCCTTGAGGGACCGGTGCTGGTGCTGGCTGGCGCGGGCACCGGCAAGACCGCGGCGCTGACCGCGCGGCTGGCGCACCTGCTCCATACCCGGAGGGCGTGGCCATCGGAGATCCTGTCGGTCACCTTCACCAACAAGGCGGCGCGGGAAATGCGCGAGCGCGTTCGCGCGCTGGTCGGCGACATGGTCGAGGGAATGCCGTGGCTGGGCACTTTTCATTCGATCGGGGCGAAGATGCTGCGCCGCCACGCAGAACTGGTCGGGCTGCACGCCAATTTCACGATTCTCGATACCGACGACCAGCTGCGGCTGCTCAAGCAGCTCGTGCTGGCCGCCGACCTGGACGAGAAACGCTGGCCGGCGCGCAGCCTGGGCGGGCTCATCGACGAATGGAAGAACAAGGGGCTGACCCCGCGCGACATCGGCGCCGGCGAGTCGGAACGCTATGCCAATGGCCGCGGCGGCGAGCTGTACGTCGCGTATCAGGATCGGCTGAAGACGCTCAACGCCTGCGATTTCGGCGACCTCCTGCTCCACATGCTGACCGTCCTGAAGACCGATCGCGAGGTGCTGGCGCAGTATCAGCAGCGCTTTCGCTACATCATGGTCGACGAGTATCAGGACACCAACAGCGTCCAGTATCTGTGGCTCCGCCTGCTCGCGCAGCGCTCCAGGAACCTGTGCTGCGTCGGCGACGACGATCAGTCGATCTATTCCTGGCGCGGTGCACAGGTCGAGAACATCCTGAAGTTCGAAAAGGACTTTCCCGGCGCCAAGGTCATCCGGCTCGAACAGAATTACCGCTCCACCCCGCACATCCTGGCCGCCGCCAGCGGGGTCATCGCCAACAATGGCGGCCGGCTCGGCAAGACGCTCTGGACCGACGAGCAGGCCGGCGAGAAGGTCAAGGTGCTGGGCGTGTGGGACGGCCCCGAGGAGGCGCGCCGGGTCGGTGACGAGATCGAGGCATGCCGGCGTTCGGGCAAGAGCCTCGACGACATCGCCATCCTGGTCCGCGCGCAGCACCAGACACGCGAGTTCGAGGACCGCTTCATCGCGGTCGGGATGCCGTACCGCATCGTCGGGGGGTTCCGCTTCTACGAGCGTGCCGAGATTCGCGACGCGCTCGCCTATCTGCGCGTCGTTGCGCAACCCGCCGACGACCTCGCCTTCGAACGCATCGTCAACGTCCCAAAGCGCGGTCTGGGCGACAAGGCGGTGGCCAAGGTCCACCAGCTCGCCCGCGCCCAGGGCATTCCGCTGACCGTTGCCGCCGCGCGTATCCTCGACACCGACGAACTGACCGGCGCGGCGCGCAAGTCGCTCGGCAACCTTGTCGGCGACATGGCGCGCTGGCGCAGCCTGGCGGGCAGCCTGCCCCACCCCGACCTTGCCCGCCGGATCCTCGACGAGAGCGGCTACACCGCGATGTACCAGGCGGAGAAATCGGCCGACGCCGCGGGCCGCCTGGAAAACCTCACCGAACTCGTCCGCGCAATGGAGGAATATGACAGCCTCGGCGCCTTCCTGGAACATGTCAGCCTGGTGATGGATAACGAAGGCGCCGCCGACGAAGCCAAGGTCACGATCATGACGATCCATGCCGCCAAGGGCCTGGAATACGACACCGTGTTCCTGGTCGGGTGGGAGGAAGGGCTGTTCCCCAGCCAGCGCGCGCTTGACGAAGGCGGGCTCGCCAGCCTGGAGGAGGAACGCCGCCTGGCCTATGTCGCGATCACCCGTGCACGCCGGCGGGCGGTCATCATCCATGCCGCCAACCGCCGCATCTATGGCCAGTGGACGTCGAGCATCCCCAGCCGCTTCGTCGGCGAACTGCCCGGCGAACACATTGAGAGCGAGACCAGCATGGCGGGCGGCGAGAGCCTGTGGCGCGCCAATTGGTCCGAACGCGCCGATCCCTTCGCCGATGTCGCACGCGGTGCCGGCCGTGGCCCCGGTTGGCAGCGCGCAGCGGGGATCGATCCGAGCAAGCCCGGCGGCGGCTTCACCAGCCGCACCTTCACCCGCGAAGCGCCCCGCATTGTGGAGGCACGAGCCAGTGCGGTGAGCCTGGGCAACAAGGGAAGGTCCGATCTTTCGGTGGGAATGCGCGTGTTCCACCAGAAGTTCGGCTATGGCGAGATCGCCGAAATCGAAGGCAACAAGCTGGAGATCGACTTTGCGACAGCGGGCCGCAAAAGGGTAATGGACAGCTTCGTGAGCATGGGCTGATCGCCCGATCGATCGACGCGGCGCGTTGCCGGGTTCAGCCTTCGACCGCCATCAGCGTGGTCGCCGCAAAACGCTCGTCGGCGGGCTCGAACAGAGGGCTGCGTTCGAACGGCCGCTCGATGAGGGTGATACCGGCCAAGCCGTCCAGCTTGAACAGCCCGATCTTGGCCTCGCGGGGTGGCTGGCCGTCGCGGTCGATCGTCACCGCGACAAGGTAAAGCGCCTCATTGCGGGTGAACAAGGCATGCGGTGCGAGCGTCACCCGCTGGCGATTGTACGTGCCGACCAGGCAGCGCTGGCGAACGATCGCCTCGAAGGCCAGCGGCGTGGATACGACCTTTCGCGGCCCCGATTCATCCGTGAGGTACATATCCGCAAGGTACGGGCTGTGTTGCATCGCAGCAAACGTTTTCTTGGCTGCTAGTGTCAGACCGGCCGTGCCGAAAACGCTGCGACGATTACGTCGCCATCAAAAAGTACCGGCCGCCTTTTGCCAAGGCGGCCGACCCTACATCAATGCCAGAACAGCAGCAGGAGGATGATGATCGGTAGCGGAATACCGATCAGCCACAACAGGATGCCCTTGCCCATTATCAACTCCTCTCGTCGTTTCGATAGCGACATAACTCGCCGCCCGGACTGCCGTTCCCGCCGATCATGTTGATCCAGATCAGCTCGTCGCAGTGGGCAGGTTTCCGGCAAAGGCGCTTGTCTCCGCCCTGCCGCGGGAGGCATGGCAGGATGCCATGCCCCACCCGCTTGTCGCCAGACTCGATCTATCGCCCCATCCGGAGGGCGGGTGGTTCCGTGAGACGATGCGCGTGCCGTCGGTAGAAGGCGCGCGCGGCCTTGCCACCGCGATCCTGTTCCTGCTCGACGCTGGCGAACGATCGCACTGGCACCGGGTCGACGCCGCCGAATTGTGGATTTGGAATGCCGGCGATCCGCTGACACTGCTGATCGCCGCCACCGGCACTGACAGTAACGGCGTGGTGGAACATGTGCTCGGCCCGGCCAATCCGCAGGTGATCGTGCCATCGCTCGCCTGGCAGGCGGCCGAGCCCCGCAGCGGCTGGGCGCTGGTCAGCTGCGTCGTCGTGCCGGCCTTCGACTTTGCTGGCTTCGAGCTTGCGCCGCCCGGCTGGTATCCGCCAGGGAAAGAGTGAATGACCAGCCCAGCCGACCCGCCCCGCGCCGTGCGGACCGACGACACGGACGGTCTGCCGGTACCGCGCCGTTATGCCGCGATCGCCTCGTTGAGCTGCGGCAGCGCGCTGATCATCCTGGACGGCGGAATCGCCAACGTCGCGCTGCCCAGCATCGCCGGCGACCTGCGGGTCGCGCCCAGCGCGGTGGTGTCGATCGTCACCGTCTATCAGCTGATGCTGGTCATGCTGCTGCTGCCGCTGGCCGGGCTCGGGGAGCGCATCGGCCTGAAGCGGATGTACCAGGGCGGGCAGCTGGTCTTCACCGTCGCGACCTTGCTGTGCTTTTTCGCCAGGAGCCTGCCGTTCCTGCTGATCGTCCGCGCGGCACAGGCGATCGGCGCGGCAGGCGCGCTGTCCGTATCGTCGGCGCTGATCCGATCAACCTATCCCAGTAAGCAGCTCGGTCGCGGGCTGGGCATCAACAGCGTGGTCATCTCCAGCGCCGCCGCCGCCGCGCCGACCGCCGGCGGGCTGGTGCTGGCGTTCGCCCCGTGGCCGTGGGTGTTCGCCTGCGCGGTTCCCCTGGCCATCGTCAGCTTGCTGCTGGGCGGCGCGCTGCCCGATCCGCCCGCGCAAGACCGGCGCTTCGATGCGGCGGGCGCGGTGATGTGCGCGGCCACGTTCGGACTGGTCATCGGCGGCGCCGAAAGCGGCGTTCACGGCGACAGCCCGGTCGTTTCCGCGGCGATCGTGCTGCTCGGTCTCCTGATCGGCTCCCGCTTCGTCCGTCGCGAGCGTCACGTCGAAAATCCGATCCTCCCGCTCGATCTGTTGGCCAAGCCGGTGGTCACCTTGTCGGCGGTTGGCGCCTTTACAGCTTTCACCGCCTCGATGATGCTGCTGCTGTCGATGCCGTTCCGGCTGACGCAGGAGTTCGGTTTCAGCATTGCCGCGGTCGGCGCCGCCCTGGCGCCGTGGCCGATGACCAACATGATCGTGGCGCCATTGTCCGGCATGCTCTCCGACCGGATTCCGGCGGGCATCCTGGGCGGGATCGGCATGGCCATCAGCATCGGCGCGCTCCTGCTGATCGCCCTGCTGCCGGCACATCCCGGCTATGTCGACATTGCCTGGCGGATGGCGCTGTGCGGATCGGGCTTCGGCATCTTCCTGCCGCCCAACGCCCGGCTGATCCTGGGCAGCGCCACGCGAGATCGCGCAGCGGCGGCGGGCGGCCTGATCTCGACCGTACGGCTGGTCGGGCAGACCACCGGCGCGACGCTGCTCGCCGGGCTGCTGGCGCTCGGCATCGGCGGCGGGCGCGCGCCCGCGCTGATCGCGGCCGGCCTGGCGCTTGTCGCGGGGCTGTGCAGCCTGGCCCGGATGCGCCCCTCGGTTCGCGATCCCGATCGCACGGAAGTGGCGGACGAGGTCCCGACGCTCAAGACCACGCGCTGAGAGTCTGTTTGAAAACGCACTGAGAACGCGTTTTGCGGTGCGGGCGCCAAGCCCCTAGAACACCGCCTTTGCGTCGCCGCCCATCATCGCGGCGCGGACCAGCGGGATCGGCGGACCCCCATAGGACAGGAACCGGTCGTGAAACGCCTTCCACGCCGCCCGTCCGCCGCGCGTCGCCGTCCAGTCCTCGCGCAGCCGGCGGATCATCAGCTTGCCCATCGTGTAGTTGAGATAAGCGGGATCATAGGTGCCCCGCGCCGCCTGCTGGTCCGCGCTGCCTTCGCCCTGATAGCATTGCTCGCGAAACATCGTGAACGATTCCGCCTGGCTCATGCCCTTGGCATGCATGCCGATCGCCGACAGGAAGCGGCAGTCGCGCAGCAGGGCGTTGCTGAGCTCGCCGATATGCGTCTCGGCGTCGCCCCTGCCGAGCCCGGCCTCCCACATCATCTCCTCGGCATAATGCGCCCAGCCCTCGGCATAGCCATAGCCGACGAACAGCCGCCCGAACAAAGACGGTGAGCGGTTGGCGTGAAGGAACTGGACGAAATGCCCCGGCATCACCTCATGGACCGACGTGAACAGCAGGTCCATCTTGCCCGGCACGAAGCCCAGCTGCTTCTCCTTCGACCAGGACGGGTCGGGCGGCGAGATGTAATAGACCGAGGCGATACCCTTATCGAACGGTCCGGGAGGGTCGATATAGGCCGAGTTCTGGCGATTATAGGGCGGGCTTTCCTCGACCAGCGCCTGTTCGGTCCCCGGAATCGAGACCAGGTCGTTGTCGACCACGAACCGGCGCAGCATCGGGATCTGCTTGCGCGCTTCGGCCACGGGGTCATTGTCGGGCGGCTTGTTGGCGTTCATCTTCTCGACGCATTGCTGGATCGTCCTGCCGGCGGCGAACGTGGCGCACGCCGCCTTCAGCGCGGCCTGGTTCCTGGCCAGGTCGGCGCGTCCCGCGGCTTCCAGCTGGTCGAGCGGGACGTCGACCGCCTCGGTCGTCGCCAGCATCCGCCGGAACCGGTCGGCGCCCAGCGCGAAGCCCTGCGTGGCGGTGCCCTTCTGGCTGTCGAGCCAATTGGCCAGCGACTTCATCGACAGGGCCGCCGCCTTCGCCGCCGCGTCGAACTGCTTGTGCAGTTCGGGGTCCCTGACCCCGGCGAACGCCTTCTTCGCATCGCCGACATAATAATCGGCCAGCCCGCCAAAGCCGGCAACGCCATAGTTGATGAAGCTGAGCGGCAGGGGCGTGCGCAGGTTGGTGCGGATGTTGTCGGCGGCGGCGGGCACCTGCATCAGGAACCTGGTGATCGCCTTCATCCGCGTCGGCGCATCGGCATAGGGCCGGGCGATATAGACGTTGGGATCCAGCCCGCCGCCGACATAATAAGCCGGATTGGTATGCGGCTGATCGGCATCCTCCAGCCAGAACAACTTCCCCTCGGCGACCTTGACCAGATAGTCGCGCTCGAACGCGTCGCCCGGGTTCAGCTTGGCCCCGTCATAGGCCTTTGCGCCGGCGATCGACCTGCGCAGGAAATCGCCCTGCGCCTTCAGACCGGCCGGGCTCCAATCGGGCATCTGGCCATCGAAATCGTGGCGACCCTGATACACCGCGTCGGCCGGGTTCACCTTGAACCAGCCCTCGATAAAGGCGTCGCGGAACGCTGGCCAGCTTTCGGCCGGGGTGGGGGAGGCGACCGCGGCGACGTTCACGTCGGTGGCGCTGGTCTCGTTGCACCCCGACAGCGCCAGGATGGCGCTTGCGCTTAATAATCTGATCCGCATCGACATCTCCGCCTGCCGTCGACGGGATGCTGCCAGATTGCGACGGCTCGCGCCAGCCCGCCGGAACGGGGGGCCACATCCGCCCGTTCTCCCGGGACAATTTGGCGAGTGGAGACAGATCATGCCCTACATCACGACCAGCGACGGCACCGAGCTGTATTACAAGGATTGGGGATCCGGCCGACCCGTCATCCTGCTTCACGGCTGGCCGTTGTCGGCGGACAGCTGGGACGCGCAGTCGATGGCGCTGGCCGAGGCCGGCTATCGCGCGATCGCCTATGACCGGCGCGGCTTCGGCCGGTCGAGCCAGCCCTGGAGCGGCTATGATTACGACACCCTGTCGGACGATCTCGCCGAAGTGATGAAGCAGACAGGCGCCGACAGCGAGGCGACCCTGGTCGGCTTCTCGATGGGCGGCGGCGAGGTCGCGCGCTACATGAGCCGGCACCAGGGCAAGGGCGTGGTCGCCGCCGCGCTGGTGAGCTCGGTCGTGCCGTACATGCTCCGGACCGACGACAATCCCGATGGCGTGCCCCAGGAAACGTTCGACCAGATCACCGACGGCATCGAACAGGACCGCGCGGCGTTCTTTCGCCACACCTTCTTCCCGCAATTCTTCGGCGCGGGATGGATCAGTTCACCGGTCAGCGACGATGTCCTGGCGATGACTACCGGCACGGCCTTGCTGGCCGGGCTGAAGCCGACCCTGGCCTGCGCCCAGGCCTTCTCGCATACCGATTTCCGCCCCGATCTGGCGGCGTTCAATGTGCCGACGCTGATCATCCACGGCACCGCCGACAAGACCGTGCCGATCGACACCTCCGCCCGCGCCGCGGCGGCGGGGATCACGGGCGCGCAGCTGATCGAATATGACGGCGAGCCCCACGGCCTGAACGTCACCGCCGGCGATCGCCTGACCCAGGATCTCCTGACGTTCCTCGGCACCGGCCGCGCCGAAAACCAGGCGTTATTTCAAGGGAACGACCAGCTCGTCGGGATTGACAACATTTAGCTGCTTGCGGGCCAGTTCGTCGACCATGTCCGGATTGGCCCGCCGCGGATCGAGCAGCGACACGCGGTTCGCCAGGACCCGCTGTCGCTGCTTGAGCGCCGCCAGCCGGGTCTCGCCCGATGCACGACGATGCTGATAGTCGCCAAAAGCCAGCGCGCCGTTGATGCCGATCACCGCGTTCGTCCCGAAAAAGGCCATGACCACGACCGCGACGGCCGGCAAAGCGGCCTTGCGCAACAGCGAAAGCGGCGGGGTCTGACGGTAGGACATGCCACCCTATTCTCGCGCAAGGCGACTCCTTGATCAAGCGGGATTTATCCGCGCAATACGGACCGTCCGGCATAAACCGCGGCGGAACCCAGTTCCTCCTCGATTCGGATCAGCTGGTTGTATTTTGCCAGCCGGTCGGATCGCGCCAGGCTGCCGGTCTTGATCTGTCCGCAATTGGTGGCAACCGCCAGGTCGGCGATCATCGTATCCTCGGTTTCTCCCGACCGGTGGCTCATGACCGCGGTATAGCGCGCGCGTTGGGCCATCGACACCGCCTCCAGCGTCTCGGTCAACGTGCCGATCTGGTTGACCTTGACCAGCAGCGAATTGGCGAGACCATCGGCGATGCCCTGCTTCAGCCGCACCGGGTTGGTCACGAACAGATCGTCGCCGACCAGCTGCACCTTGTCGCCGATCAGGTCGGTCAGCGCCTTCCAGCCGTCGAAATCGTCCTCGCTCATGCCGTCCTCGATCGACAGGATCGGGTAGCGCCGGGTCAGATCGGCAAGGTATTCGGCCATTTCGTGGCTCGCCAGGCTCTTGCCTTCGCCCGCTATCTCATATCTGCCGCCCTTGAAGAACTCGGTCGCGGCGCAATCGAGCGCCAGCATCACGTTGTCGCCCGGCGTGTAGCCGGCGGTTTCCACGGCCTTCATGATGAAGTCCAACGCCTCGCTGGTGCTCGCGATGTTGGGCGCAAACCCGCCCTCGTCGCCGACCCCGGTCGCCAGCCCCTTGTCGTGCAGCGCCTTTTTCAGCGTGTGGAAGATCTCGGACCCGCACCGCACCGCGTCGAACAGCGAGTCCGCGCCGACCGGCATGATCATGAATTCCTGGAAGTCGATCGGATTGTCGGCATGCTCGCCGCCGTTGATGATGTTCATCATCGGCACCGGCAGGACGTGCGCGCCAACCCCCCCGACATAGCGATAGAGCGGGAGGCCGCGCGCGTCCGCCGCCGCCTTCGCCGCCGCCAGGCTGACGCCCAGGATGGCATTGGCGCCCAGCCGGGCCTTGTTGCTCGTCCCGTCCAGCGTGATCATCGCCGCGTCGAGATCGGCCTGGTCCTCGGCATCGATGCCATAGACCGCCTCGGCAATCTCGCCGTTGACCGCGTCGACCGCCTTCTGGACGCCCTTGCCCGCCCAGCGGCCCTTGTCGCCGTCGCGCAGTTCGACCGCCTCATGCGCTCCGGTCGACGCGCCCGACGGCACCGCCGCGCGCCCGAAGCTGCCATCCTCCAGCATCACTTCAACCTCGACCGTCGGATTGCCTCGGCTATCGATGATCTGACGGCCATGGACATCGATGATTGCGGTCATGGAACGGTCTTCCTAGATTGCTGGATTAAAGGCGTCACGGGGCTCCTACCGGCTTGTGCTGGACACGGCAATTCGCTCGTGCGCAGGGAACCGGGACGGTACGCGCCGGGTTGTCGACACACTGAACGCAAGGGACACGATCGCCATGCCCGACACTGATACGGAAACGTCCCGGCCCGATGATGCCGATCGTGATGATGCGGTTCTCAAGACCGCGTCCCTGCTGCCGGAAGATGAAGAGGCACTGATGGTCGATCCCGGCGCTGAAGCGATCGAACCGGAGCTGGATATGCCTGGCCCAGGCGAGCGCGCGCCCGATGGGGAAGCGGGCGCGGGCGGCACGTCCGGTATTGCCCAGACGTTGATCGACAATGCCAACAAGTTCGCGCGTACTGCCGGTGATCGCGCCAAGACCTATGCCGAGGACGGCAAGGCACGCGCCGGCAGCGCGCTCGACGAACTGTCGACATTGCTGCACGACACCGCAGGTACGGTCGACGAGAAGCTCGGCGATCAATACGGTCGTTATGCGCGATCCGCCGCCGAGTACGTGTCGAATTTCTCGGACACGCTCAAGACCAAGCAGGTCGACGACCTGGTCGAGGATGCGCGCGCCTTTGCCGCGAAGAGCCCGGCGATCGCGATCGGCACCGCCGCCGCGATCGGCTTTGTCCTTGCCCGCCTGATCAGGTCCGGGATCGCGCCCGCCGGCGACCCCGCCGGCGACAAGGTGGCGTGATCGACGATCAACTATCGGGGACGAGGGTGAGCAGCGACCTGCCGATAGACGAAGGCTTGCCTACGCTGTTCAAGCGCCTGGTCGACGATGGCGAGGGATTCGCGCGCGCGGAATTCGAATTGTACCGGGCGCGCCTGTTCGCCCGCCTGGGCGAAGCGCGCAATGCGGTCGTATTCGCTGTCGTTGCGCTGCTGGTCGCGCTGTCGGCGATCATGTCGGGGTTCGTCGGCTTGCTGCTGACGCTTCGCGAGCTGGTCGGATTCGGCTGGGCCACGCTGATCGTGGTCGGTGGCGGGCTGGTCCTGGCGGGTGTCCTGGCCGCGTTGGGTTATGTCCAGTTCCGCCGTGCGACCGCGGTGTTCGAACCGAAGGACAAGTCGGCATGAGCAAGGAACTGGCGATCGCCAAGCACCAGGCGGAGGCCGCCAAGGAGCGGCTGATGGCGACGCTGCGCGCGATCCAGCTGCGGCTGAAGCCCGCGGTGCTGGCGCGTGACGCGGCCGACGAGATCAAGGATGCGGGCGCCGAGCTCGGGCGGATCGGCGTCGATCGGGTGAAGCGCCACCCGCTGCCCGCCATTGGTGCCGCAGCGCTCGTCCTGGCGGTGTTGGCGCGGCGGCCGATCGCCAGGTTGTTCGATCGCAAGTCCGAAGACGCCTGATTCAGTTCACGACCTGTCCAAAGGAACCGACCGATGACCGATACGTCCGATGCCATCGATACCGCGCCCACCGCCAAGGCCGGGCGGATCGAAAAGGCGCTGACCAGCGTACGCGAGACCGCCGGCGAGGCGATCGACACGACCCGCGAAAATGCCAGGGCCGCCGCACGCCGCACCGCCGATGCTATCGAGGGCAACCCCTTCTCGCTGCTGGTCGGCGGGATCGCGCTTGGCGCGGTGGTCGGCGCGCTGGTCCCCAGGTCGAAACGGGAGACCGAGTTGCTCGCGCCGCTCGGCAAGCGGCTGACCGCGGCCACGACCGGGGCGATCGTTGCCGCGCGGGACGCGGCGCAGGGCGAATTAGGCGGGTTGCCGCTGACCAGAGACGCCGCACGCGAGCAGGCGACGAAGCTGTTCGACCAGGTCGCCGGCGCGGTCAACGTCGCCAGTCAGGCGGCAATGAAGAGCATCGAGGCGAAACGCGGCGAATAGCACTTCAACGCCGCCGGGCGGCGCGCTATGCGGGATCGATGAGCAAGCTTCACCTCGTCTTCGGCGGTCGGGTGCACGATCCGCAGACGTTGGACTTCGATCCCGCCGCGATCGAGGTCGTCGGCATCTTTCCCGATTATGGCGCGGCGGAAAAGGCATGGCGCGCCGCAGCGCAGCGTACGGTCGATGATGCCGAGATGAAGTATGTGGTCGTTCACCTGCACCGTCTGCTGGAACCCGACCGGCAACCTTCGGCAATGCCCGACTCGTAGGGCGGACGGTCTTTTACCGCCATCTCGCGCCGTATCAGGGCTTACGCCCGGCGATATCGCCACAACAGCAGCGGCCGGGTAAGAACCAGGCCGGCAAGGAAGCCGCCGATATGCGCGCCGATCGCGACGCGCGCTCCGCCACTGGTGGCAAAGTCGATCAGCAGGTTGATGACGGTCCAGGCCGCCGCCAGCCACAGCGCGTGGACCAAGGCGGCCGGCACCGGCCCGATCGCCCGTGTCCGGCTGCGCCCATAGAGCAAGGCATAGGCGGCGACGATCGCCGAGATTGCCCCGCTCGCCCCGATCATCGGCGCGGTCGACATCGGATCCTGCAGCCACTGGCCGAGCGCGGCGACATAGGCACCGACAAGATACAGGATGCCGATGTTGGTCGGCCCCAGCGCGCGTTCGCTCTCCCGGCCGCAATAGACCAGCATCACCCCGTTGAAGAGCAGGTGGATGAAGTTTCCGTGGATCAACGTTGCTGTCAGAGGCGTGAGCCACGTCGGCGCCACGGGACCAAAATCGGGCGGCATGATCGCACCGCCAGCTCGCGCCGGGATGAAGCCCCCGCCCAGCGCCGCTTGATTATCCCAGCCCAGCATCAGGATCAGCGCCGAGGCGGTGAAAGTCAGAACGGCGATGACATGGGTTGCGCGCGCATCGTCGAAGCGCATTGCGTGCCGCCTCAGATAAAGGCGATCTTGGATACCAGATAATATCGATCGCCCGCGGGCACCGATACCTCCACCTCGTCTTCGACCCTGCGGCCGATCAAGGCGCGGCCCAGCGGCGAATTGTAGCTAATGCGACCGGTCTTGGCGTCGGCCTCGGTCTGCCCGACGATCTGATAGGTCACCGGCTTTTCGTCCTCGTCGATCAGCGTGACGGTCGCGCCGAAGACGACCTTGTCGCCCGACAATTCGGTCGGGTCGATGATCTGCGCACGGCTCAGCTTGTCCTCGATGTCGGCGATGGACGCCTCGATCTGGCCCTGCCGCTCCTTGGCGGCATGATATTCGGCGTTTTCCGACAAGTCGCCATGCGCACGCGCTTCCTCGATCGCGTCGACGATCATCGGGCGTTCCGCTTTCAGGCGCTTCAGGTCCGCATTGAGCTTTTCATAGCCCTCGTGCAGCATCGGCATCTTCTCGACGGTCGCCATAACCCCTGTCGTCCTTCGTCAGTTTTCGTTCTCACGCGGCCCCACAAGGTCCGCCCGTACACACGCTCGATTGTCGCGGGATCAATTGTGCGAGCGTAAATGATAGGATTGTAGCGGCCGAACTTCAAGGCTTCGGGTGGTCAGCGCGATAATTGCCTGCGCCGCGGCGACGCTGGCGGATGCCGTGGTAAAATAGGGAATTTTCTGTGCCAGCGCCGACGCGCGGATCGGCTGCGAATCCTTCAGGCTCTGCCACCCCTCGGTGGTGTTGAAGATCATGTCGATCCCGCCGTCCTTGATCCGGTCGACGATGTGCGGACGCCCTTGCGCGACCTTGTTGACATGGTCGACGGGAACATCGTTGGCGGCCAGGAAGTCGGCGGTCCCGCCCGTCGCGACGATGGCGAAGCCATGCTCGGCGAGCAGGCGAACGCCGGGCAGGACCACGGGCTTGTCGTCCTGCTTGACGCTGACGAAGACGGTGCCGCCGCGCGGCAGGATGGTGCCCGCGCCAAGCTGCGCCTTGGCAAAGGCCATGGTGAAGTCGTTGTCGATCCCCATTACCTCGCCGGTCGACTTCATCTCGGGCGACAGCACGGGATCGATGCCGGGGAACCGGTTGAACGGGAATACCGCTTCCTTGACCGCCGAATAGCGGATCGCGCGATCGATCGCGGGCAGGTTCGCCAGCTTCTCGCCGGCCATCACGCGCGCGGCGATCTTGGCGACCGGCGCGCCGATCGCCTTGGCGACGAACGGTACGGTACGGCTGGCGCGCGGGTTGACCTCGATGAGGAAGACAAGCCCATCCTTGACCGCAAACTGGATGTTCATGAGCCCGACGACCGACAGCGCATGGGCAAGCGCCACCGTCTGGCGCTCGATCTCGGCAATGATCCCCGGCGCCAGCGAATAAGGCGGGATCGAGCAGGCACTGTCGCCCGAATGGACCCCGGCCTCTTCGATATGCTGGAGCACGCCCGCCAAAACGACCTCGGCGCCATCGCAGATCGCGTCGACATCGACCTCGATCGCGTCGCGCAGATACCGGTCGATCAGCACGGGGCTGTCGCCCGATACCTGGACGGCGGTCTGGATATATTCCTCCAGCTGCGGGCGCCCGTCGACGATCTCCATCGCGCGCCCGCCGAGCACGTAGCTGGGGCGCATCAGCACGGGGTAACCGATCCGCTCCGCCACCGCGATCGCCTCGTCGCAGCTGCGGGCGATGCCGTTGGCCGGCTGGAGCAGGCCGAGCCGGTTGACCAGGGCCGCGAACCGCTCGCGATCCTCGGCCAGGTCGATCGAATTGGGGCTGGTGCCCAGGATCGGAATACCCGCCTTTTCGAGTCCCCGCGCCAGATTGAGCGGGGTCTGCCCGCCGAACTGGACGATCACGCCGACCAGCGTGCCGTTCTGCTGCTCGACCGCCAGGATCTCCAGCACGTCCTCGATGGTCAACGGCTCGAAATATAGCCGGTCGGAGGTATCGTAATCGGTGCTCACCGTCTCCGGATTGCAGTTGACCATGATCGTCTCATAGCCTGCGTCCTGAAGCGCGAAACAGGCGTGGCAGCAGCAATAGTCGAACTCGATCCCCTGCCCGATCC
>NZ_CAXTHV010000029.1:0-18501 GCF_964244265.1 uncultured Sphingomonas sp.
ACTATCTCCGTAACGCCGGATATGACGCCAACTAACCTGAAAACGCTCTAGCGTCATTTCCGGATCCCTTTTTAGGTCTATTGCTGGAGGGCGGCATTATCCAGATCTGGCGGATTCCGGACAAAAACACTCGTGCTCGGCTCTCACGAGGCCATCGCGATCGCTGCAAGCAACCCGGCGGCGAGCGATATGCAAAGAAGCACGAGCCACGCGCCCGGCGCGCGCGCGAGCTCCGTGTCACCGACCAACTGGTACCTATACGATTCCACAGCTTCCTGCCGGTAAAGCTGTGGCCTGCCTTGTCCGTCATGCTCGTAGTCCATTTTTCACGCTCCGGCGGAGTCACTACTCGCAGCCTATTACCAATCGTGCCCAAATCGACAGCTGCGCGCATTCCCGCCAGCGGTCGCTAGACTACCTCGATATCTGCTATGCCCTTTTCGCGTACCGCTTGCTCGCTCTCGAGGTGACCGCTGTCAACGAGGCGATGCGCGAGGGGAGCGTACAAGCATGTTCCGGAAGGTGTCAGCCATTCGAGGTTGGGCACCAGCCCCGAGTGCAGTGCGCGTACCAAGCCGCAAACATGCTCCATTCGGCCAGCCAGGTCGCCATGGTCGATCGGCGCGTCGCTTCGAGCAAGACGATCGTACATCAGCAATACGTTGCCAAAATCATGAAATCCAAGCAAAATCATCTCCAGCGGTCGCGCGACGTTCTTCAGAACAGAATATACTGAAGGCGCGTCCGGCTGAACTAGGCGAGACGTCCAGGATGCGAGGTGGAAATGCAGGTGTGAGCATTCATGAACCAGCATTTCGGCAGTCTCGAGGACCGACGCGGGCGTGCAAAGCTCTACCAAGCCGAAACCATGTCGATAAGATGCGCTGGTCGTGGTATGCACATCGACCCGCTTACGGGCGACGACCTCCCGGAGCAGGTAAGTGCACCAGAGGAAGTATTCGGGCGTGTAGTGTTCGAGCAGGTCGAAGGCAGTCTCAAGCTGGTCGGCGAAAGCGCCGGCGTCGTCGCAGTCGACGTAAGGCGCGCGCTCGCGCCACTCCGCCATCCAATCGCCTGTCGTAATCGCGGCCCGTCCGAGCGAACCCATCGAAAACGTTCGTAACGGGCTTTCATGCCGCCAGAAGGTAGACGGGCCGCTAGCCGATATGACCACGGTTCCGCCCGTATCACCCGTTACGACCACGTTGTTCTCGCTCGCACGGAGATGCAGGCGTCCGGATTCGCATGTCTCGCCGTTGATGATCACCGGTTCGGAAACTGTGACGGAGCGGTCGAGCGACGGCAGCGCCCGGGCAACGCATGCGCTCACCAGAAAGTGGGCGAGCGCGTCCTCGACGGTATGGGCAGCTTCGGACGTCAAGCTATATACTGCCATCCCGAGGCTCGCCCCATAAGCGAGATCAATTCGATCACTTTCCGCCAGACGCTGCTTTGCTTCTGGCAAACTAGAATCGGGGTCGGGGCGATCGTCCAGCCGAGCCGCCACCATGCTGCAAAGGTGGCGGAGGAGGCTCTCCTCGATCGTTACGAAATCTCCCTCCAACGAGGTACTCAGGTAAGTTAAGATGTTTCCTAACAAAGCAACCTCCTCGTCGGCCTATCGATCGGAACGCGCAGCTCTAACCATTTCGTTATAGACGCTGGCGGCGGTGTGGATCGGCGGCGACGATAATCGCTCCACTAAAGACTCTGCGCTAACGATGTTTCGGTCGACGAGGTACTGAGCGACCTCCTCATTGAAAATCTGCAACACATCGCATATCGCAGAATGATTGAGGTAGTTATCGCCGCTATGGCGGTTATACAGCGCACCACCATGGCACGGGCGTTGCCAGACGCAGTCTGCGCACTTGGGCGCGACAAAGTTCATTGCCTCTTCCAGGCTCTGCCACTCGGATGAACGCAGAAACTCCAAAAAGGTGTTGTTCACCACCGATAACGGCGAAGCTGGAGCTGGGACCTGTCCGAGCAGGTTGTCGTCGACCAGGAGGTCCCCCCGGCTCGAGATGGTAAGAACGTGGTGGCGCTTGGAGTTCCGGAGATCGAGGCGTTCGGCACCACTGCTAGACATCATGCCAAAGAGTAGGTCGCCCAAGTCGCGAATATAGTGGAAGTTGGGATAGGTATGTTCGGCCAGCCACGCGCGGACAAGCGACCGGCGCTGCTCGCCATTGGCGTTCCAGGAAGAAGTGTCACTGCAATCCCAGCCGCCTCTCGGAAAGTTCAACCCGGGACTGCTGACGGCAAGTTCGGTGATCAGGTGATCGAGAACGGCCTTACCGCTCGGCCCGTCGGGAACGACAGCCAGCACGCCGGCCGATCGAAGTTTTCCGGCACGGACAGCGGACTGTAGTTTCCGCAATCCTGCAACGGCGTCGTCGTAGCTGCCTCGACCGCGCTTGTCTGGGCGCATTTCGTCATGAAACTCGCGTGACCCATCGATGCTGACACCCACAGCCACGGAATAACGCTCGAAAATATCTATCCAATCGTCGTCAACAAGCACGCCATTCGTCTGCAAGGCCAGCGAGACGGTAAGGCGATCATCTTTGATAGAACGGATTACTTCGCATATATAGCTGAAGTAAGTTTCTTGAGCAGCAGCGGCTCCCCGCCATGTATGACGATATTGAAGTGGTTTACCGAGGTTTCATTAGCCGCCTGCTTTAAGAAGCGCGGCAGCGCATCGATCACTTTCCGACCAAATCGAAATCGACTAAAATATGTCCTTGAGCAGGTGCCACACGGCTTTCTGGTCGACTCGCGTTGGCTTGCGGCCAGCGACGTCGCCAAGAGCTCAGCCCATGATTATCACCGCGAGGGCTGGCTGGAACGGGTTGCACGCGGCGTCTATCGCCGTCCCTACCCCCATGCGGACCAGCAGGATGTGCGCGGCTGGAAACTGCCGGTGCTCTCCGCCCAGTGGATCATGGGCTATGATTTCCACGTCGGCGGCATGAGCGCGCTTACCCTGGAAGGCCATAATCATTACCTTGGGCTGGGCCGCAGCGCGAACGTCTATCTCTATGGCGACGTCCCCAGCTGGCTTCCCAGGCTGCAAGTCGACGCACATTTCCTGTCGCGTCGTCGGCAGCTGTTCGGCTCGGACCCTGTCGGCATCGACGACCGCGACTTCGATCCCACCGCCGGCAACGCGCCAAGTCCGTGGAACTGGCCGCTGCGGCGTTCGTCGCCCGAGCGCGCATTGTTCGAAGCATTGAATGAGCTTCCCGACCAGGAGAGCTTCCACAAGGTCGACATGCTCTTTCAGGGTTTGCCGACGCTGCGGCCTGGCCGGGTCACCGAATTGCTGCAGGCCTGCAAGAGCGTGAAGGTGAAGCGCCTCTTCTTCCTGTTCGCCGACCGCCATCCGCACCGATGGCTCTCTCATGTCGATCGGACGCAGGTCGATCTCGGCAAAGGCCCGCGCTCGCTTGTCGAAGGCGGGCGCTACGCCGCTGCTTATCAGCTCGTCGTCCCGGAAGAGTTTGCAGGGCCGCGAGAGGAGGCCACCAGCGATGGCGCGTGATCGCTATGCGGTCCAGCTCGAGCTGCTGGTGCGGGCGATCCCGATCGTCGCCGATGAACCCGCCTTCGCCTTGAAGGGCGGAACCGCGATCAACCTGTTCTACCGGGACATGCCGCGTTTGTCGGTCGACATCGACCTGACCTATCTGCCGCTGGACCAGCGGGCGATCGCGCTGCCGGCGATCGACAGCGCCTTCGATCGGATGGTGGCGCGCGCCAGAGAGACGCTTCGCGGCGTCGATGCCCAGCGCATTGCTGGCGGCGGCGATGGCGATACACGGCTGATGCTCCGCTCGGGCGCCGCGGAGATCAAGATCGAGGTGTCACCGGTCACCCGCGGGACCGTCGCGGCGCCGCGAACGATGCAGGTCACCGATGCGGTCGAGGAGGCCTTCGGCTTTGCGGAAATGTCGGTTGTGGCGTTCGAGGATCTCTACGCGGGCAAGGTCTGCGCCGCGCTCGATCGCCAGCACCCGCGCGATCTGTTCGACGTCCAGCTGCTCTACGAAAACGAGGGGCTGACCGACGATCTGTTCCGAACCTTCCTGGTCTATGCCGCCTGCTCGAAGCGACCGCTGCACGAGCTGACGGCGCAAGTGTTTCGCGCCGAGCTAGGCGCCGTCGTGAGGTCGGCCTCGCCGCTGCTGATCTCGCTGCTCGCGATCGATGGACTGACGCTGGATGATGCCATGGCACTGATCGATCCAGGACGATCCTGGCCGCGCCAACCACGACTTTCAGGCCGATCGTTCGGGCATCCGGCCCGCAACCACCTGCTGCGCTACTACATCAGAGAGATGCCGCTCGGCCCGCTGGCTGAACCGCCATGGCATGGCCACACGTTTCATCGCGCGGACGGCGACTATGTCACAATGAAGATCGTCGATCATTCGCTCGAGCTCAAGGCAAAGATCGCGCTGGTCTGGCTCGAGACGCGGTTCGGGGAACTGCGCGTCCAGCTCGATGAGCCATTTCCAGAAACGCTCGCCACCGCCTGTGTGGGCCGGCCGCTCGAGGAAGTCGTCGACCACGAGGCCTGGCAGTGGCGCGGATGGCAAATCGTGGACGTCGAGGAACCCGAGGCGTCCTATTTCGGGCAGACGCTGATCGTGGCCACGGGCTCGGCAGCCTAACCGGGTAAAGTGGCTCGACGTTGAATAACTTAATGTCCACGCCGCAAAATCACGGTGACGACGTGGCAAGCCCGAGCAGGCGCTCGCACCGCGAACCGACGTGCGGGAACAGGCTGCGCAACTCGGTTTTCCGGATGGCGAGCTTGAGCCCGGCCGCCATCAGCCGCCGCTCGGCACGGCTGGTCCGTCGGTCGAAGTCGGCGGTGCCAATCTCTCCCCGTGTCGCGATCATGTGGCGTTGGACGCGGGCGGCACGAGCGAAGAGGACGACGCCCAAGGCCGTTGCGATAGCATCGACGGTCGAGCGGGCGATCACCATCGCCGCATGCCAGACGAAAGTGACAATCATCAGCGCGATGATGATGGACATGGACCAGTTCCTTTTTTCCACGATCCCGTTCGGATCAACCTCTCCTGCCCTCCAGATAAATTTTAGAATGTCCCAAGATCAGGCGTGGGCCGGGCTGGCAGTCCCGAGCCATGGACCGCCAGGCCGACAGCGACGAAAGTTCGGTGTGCTTTGCGGCCATGCGCGAGGCGCGCATAGTGACGCGAGAAAGACCGCTGCCCACGCGCCTCATTCATACCGACATCCCGGAGCAGCTTCCGGTCTTGCAGAACGAGAGCGAACTGGTTCTCCAGCATATCGGCGATTTGCTCGCCAGCATCTTCGCCGCTTAGCGGCCGACAAGGGAGCATGATCCATGACCGATGGTCGCCGCGCCTTCATCTATCTGCGCGTCAGCAACGACGATGAAGGCGGCAACAACGCCTCCAGCGCTGCACAGGAGGCGGCCTGTCGGGCGCTGTGCGAACGCGAGGGCATCTCGGTCGTCGAGGTGTTCGAGGAATTGAACGTCTCGGGCCGGAAACTGCAGCGCAGGCAGTTCGACCGGATGATCGCGCTGGCGACGTCTCCCGCGCGCCCGGTTCATTTTGTCGTTGTTTATATGTTGAGCCGGTTCACCCGGCGCTTGCTCACCCAAGTGACCGCCGAGCACAAGCTGACCGAAGCTCAGGTGAAACTCATCTCCGTCATTGAGAGCATGGGCGATGATCCCAACAGCCGGATGATGCGCGGGTTCATCGCGGTGATGAACGAGAAATACGCCAGCGATGCATCCACGTTCACCTGCCGCGATCGTCGTGGAAACGCGCAGTCGGGATATTGGAATGGTGGCCCGGTGCCATTCGGCTATGAATCCCGCGTCGCGAAAGTCGATGGACGCAAGGAGCGCAAGAAGCTGTTCGTGCGCGAGGGCGAAGCGGAGATCGTTCGCCTGGTTGTGCAGCTGGCCTGCTTCGGGCTGACGGGGCAGCCGATGGGGACGCGGGCGATCGCCAAATACCTTAACGACAACGGCTATAGCTTCCGCGGCCGGAAATTCTACCACAGCAACGTCGACGGCATTCTGACGCGCGAGCACTATGCCGGGTCCTATCGCGACCGCACGCGCGATGATCATGGCGCGGTCCCGAGTGCGGCCGATGAGATCATCGTCGTATGCCCGAAGATAATCGAGCCGGATGTGATGGCTCGCGTCGCCGCGATCCGTTCAAAGGCCGCCCCGCGCGTGACGCCGCCGCGCATCACCAATTCGCCGGTGCTGCTAGGCGGCCTCGCGACTTGCGGGCATGCCGATGCAACGCCGGCATGGTGATCAGGAGCGGCAAGGGTGGTCAGTATCGGTACTACGTCTGCAATCGGAAGGCGACGGCTGGTGCAGACATATGTGGGAGCAAGTCGATCCGAGAAGAAGCGCTCGACGCGATCGTGCTGGATGGCCTGCTCCACCGCATCCTGGCTCCCGACCGGTTGCGCGCGCTACTCGCCGACGTCCTCGATCGATCAGACGAAGCGAAACAGCGCCGCGAACGCGATCTCGATAGAGTCCGCCGCGAGCGGATCGCAGCCGAGACGCGGCTCCGCCGGCTGCTCGAGATCGTCGAGGAGGGGATGATGAGCGTGCGCGATCCGATCTTCGCGACCAAGCTCGCTGAGGCCAATGCCTCCATTGCCGCGCTTGCCGAGACCGAGCGCAGCCTCGCCGGGCAGCTCGGCGGCGCTGCGCACCAGATCACCGACGAAGCGATCCAGCGTTTCGGCGATACGTTGCGCGCCAGCATCCTGACCGAAAACAGCGCCGTGCGCCGAGCCTATGTGCGGCTGCTGGTCTCCAACGTGACGGTCAACGACAACGAGATCGTCATCGCCGGATCCAAGGCCGCGCTCGAAAACGCCGCCCGGAAAGGTGATCCCGCAGCTTGCGCCGCGGTGCCCAGTTTTGACCGGAAGTGGTGCGGTCGAGAAGACTCGAACTTCCACGGCCTTTCGGCCACAACGACCTCAACGTTGCGCGTCTACCAGTTCCGCCACGACCGCACGTGATAGTGCCGCCGGACGACCGGCAGCTGGCAGGCGAGCCCCCTAGCAAAGCGCTTCCCCCCACGCAAGCGTCGTCCTCGGTATGTCGGCTCTCGGTATGTCGGCTGCGGTCATCAGTCGGACGGCGCATCGCGGCACCGCGCTAGCTCGTCGGCTGGCCGACGAAGCTGAACCGCACTTCCTTCGAATTGGGCGGCACGTCCAGCGTCATGCTGGCGAAATCGAGCTTGCCGCCCGGCGCGATCTGCCGCTGTTCGGGCTTGATCGTCCAGCTGAACACGACCCGCCCCCGGGGACCGGCGGCATCGAGCAGCTCGACGCGGATGTCAGGAACGGGCTGGCGCATGTCGGTCGGATTGGCGATCTGGCCACTGACCGCGAACAGCTCGCTGCCGCTGGGCAGCCCGCGGCGATTGGGGCGTTTGACGTTGACGAACGTCAGCGGGGTCTCCCCGGCCTCGACCGGCATGCCGACCATGCTTGCAAATCCGCCCGGATCGATGAAGAACGTGGCGGCGATGGCGACCAGCATCGCGACGGCGGCGGTTACCGCGATGATCGTCCAGCGCCGCGCCGGATTGCGGCGCGGCCGGAACGGCGGTTCGGTCGCGAACGGGTCGTGATTGTCGCCCGATGACGCGGCCTCCATTGCCGGTTCCGCCGTCGCGACCGGCGCCGCTACGCGTTCGGTTATTACGCCCGGTCCCGCCTGGAACCAGCTGTGCCGGCAATTGGCACAGCGCACGGTGCGTCCTTCAACCCCGATCGCCGCGTCGGGCACCAGATAGCGGGTGTGGCATTCACTGCATTCGAGGATCATCGGCACGCCCAAAAGCGGGCCGACGCCCCGGTTCGGCCCTGCTGATGCCAGCTTAAGCATTCCCGCCGGGCCGCGGCAAGTCCCGCCACGGCACCATCCCGGCTGGTGTCTTGAAGCCGGTGGGCGACCGTGCGATGGCTCGGGGCGGGGCTGAGGCAAGGTGAGCGGTAGCAACGCCGGCATGGCGAACATCGTGCAGTTCGAGAATGTGGGGCTGCGCTATGGCGCCGGCGCGGAGACGCTGAGCGACGTCAACCTCACGCTCACGTCGGGCGGCTTCTACTTCCTGACCGGCCCCAGCGGCGCGGGCAAGACCTCTCTCCTGAAACTGCTCTATCTTGCGCAACGGCCGACGCGGGGGATCATCCGGTTGTTCGGCGAGGATGCCGGCCGGCTGCCCCGCGCGCGCCTTCCCGGGTTCCGCCGACGCATCGGCGTCGTCTTCCAGGATTTCCGGCTGGTGCCGCATCTGTCGACCTATGACAATATCGCGCTTCCCTTGCGCGTGTCGGGCGTGTCGGAAACCGATATCGCGGCGCCTGTCAGCGAGATGCTTGCCTGGGTCGGGCTGGAGGGGCGGACCGAGGCGCGCCCCCCGACCCTGTCGGGCGGCGAGCAGCAGCGCGTGGCGATCGCCCGCGCGGTCATCGGCCGGCCCGAAATCCTGGTTGCCGACGAGCCGACCGGCAACGTCGATCCCGACATGGCCGAACGGCTGCTCCACCTGTTCGAGTCGCTGAACCGGCTGGGCACGACGGTGGTCGTCGCGACGCACGATTTCCACCTGCTCGGGCGCATCCCCCGGGCGCAGATGATCCGGATCGAGCAGGGCCGGATGATCGACCCGACGGGATCGTTGCGCTTCCCGCCGCGGACAAACGCCTGATGACCCGGGCGATCAACGGCATCGCCCACCGGCGCGTGCTCGAGGAGCGGCGGTCGACCCGGGCGATGAGCTGGGTGATGGCGATCATGCTTTTCCTGACGGTGCTCGCCTCCGCGACGGGGCTGGCCACGATCAATGCCGCCGCGACGCTGGACCGGCAGCTGGCGGGGCGGCTGACCGTCCAGATCGTCGATCCCGATGCCGCACGGCGCGCCCGCTCGGCAGCAATGGTGCTGGCGACGTTGCGCGCGCTGCCGCTGGTCGCCCGCGCCGCGCCGGTCGATCGCGGCCGGCTGGCGGTGATGCTGGCGCCCTGGCTGGGCAAAGAAAGCAATGATGCCGACCTGCCGATCCCGGCGCTGATCGACGTCGACCTGACGATGGCAACCGATGACGCGGTCGGCCACGTCGCGGCCGCGGTCCGCGCGGCGGCGCCGACCGCGCGGATCGACCAGCATTCGCGCTGGCTGTCGCCGGTCGCGCGGTTCATGCGCGTGCTGATCGCGGTGGCGGGGATGCTCGTGCTGCTGATGGCGGCGGCGACCACGGCCGTGGTCCTCCTGGCGGTGCGCGCCGGGCTTGAGACGCATCGCGAGACGATCCAGATACTGCATATGCTGGGATCGACCGACGTCCAGATCGCCCGCCTGTTCCAGCGGCGGATCGCGCTCGACACGCTGGCCGGCGGCGCCATCGGCGGGGCAGCGGCGATCGGCGCGGTCGCCTTCATGGCCGGCCAGGCCGCGACGCTCGATTCAGAACTGGTCGGCGGGGCGGTGCTGGTGCTGCGCGACTGGCTGGTCCTCGCCTGCCTGCCGCTGGCGTTCGCGATGCTGGCCACGATCGCGGCGCGGCTGACCGTCATTCGCCAGCTGGGCCGGACGTTGTGATCGTCCGGCGGCTGGTCGCGGGCGTGGCGCTGGCCTGGGTACTGGGTTTCGCGTTGTTCATGCTGATGATGCCGTCGCCGCTGGAAAACCGCCGGACCGACGCGATCGTCGTCCTGACCGGCGGCATGGGACGAATCGACCGTGGGCTGGCACTGCTCAAGGCCGGTCAGGCGACGCGCATGCTGGTCAGCGGCGTCGCGCCGGGTGTGCGACCGATCGATCTCGCGATCGAATACCGCACGCCGACCGCGTTGTTCCGCTGCTGCATCGACCTTGGCCGCGAGGCCGTCGACACGCGCTCCAACGCCGACGAGACGGCGCGCTGGGTGCACGCGCACGGCTATCGCTCGGTCCGGCTGGTGACCTCCGACTGGCACATGGCGCGGGCGCGGATGGAATTGGTCTACGCCCTGGGAAACGAGGCGACCGTGGTCGCCGACGGCGTGGCGAGCCAGCCGCCGCTGGGGCTGCTGATCGACGAATACGACAAGCTGCTGCTCCGCCGTGTCGCGCTCTGGCTGGGGCTCGGCACGTGACGTTGCTGCGCAATATCGCCTTCGTGCTGGTCTTTTACGGTGTGTCGATCCCGATCGTGCTGCTGGCGCCGCTGGTCGCGATGGCCGGTCGCGGCGCGATCATGCGGTACTCGATGGCCTGGGCGGCGTTCCACCGCTGGTCGGCGGCGACCTTGCTTGGCATCAGGGCGCGCTATGAAGGCGATCCCCCGACCGCGCCGGTGCTGTTCGCCGCCAAGCACCAGTCGATGTACGAAACGCTGGAACTGACACTGGCGCTCGACAACCCGGCGACGGTGATGAAGCAGGAGCTGGCGGCGATCCCGATCTGGGGGTGGGCGGCACGGCGCTACGGCGTGATCACGGTCGATCGCGCGGCGTCGAGCGCTGCGTTGCGGCACCTGGTACGCGATGCCAAAGCGGCGATCGGCGGCGGCCGGGCGGTGCTGCTGTTTCCCGAGGGCACCCGGGTGGCGCCGGGCGAGCGGGCCGAGCTTCGCGCGGGATTTGCCGGGCTCTACAAGGTGCTGGGCGTGGCCGTTGTGCCGATTGCGACGGACAGCGGGCGGCTATGGCCCAGAAGGGGCCTCAAGCGGGCGGGCACGGTGACCTTCCGGTTCGGCCAGCCGATCCCCCCCGGCCTGCCGCGCGCCGAAGCCGAAGCGCGGGTCCATGCGGCGATCAACGCGCTCGAAGCATAAGCCATCCAAACCGCCGCAGCCACGTTCCTATGCGCTTTTCCGCTGCATTATTGTGCAGTGCGAATAATATATCCCCTTGAAATTTCTCCGATATTTCAAGGAAAGCAGTAATTCTTGTGCATCTGCAAGACAAAGTTAATCCGGCTCTATTGAACTGATTTGGATCAGGCCCAACTAAGCGGCCTATGGGAAACCTGGTCCGGACCGCAGCCGCCATGGCTTCTCTCGCCCTCGCATCGTGCGCGAACAAGCCACCGCCGCCGCCCCCCAAGCCCAGCGTCGCGGCAGCATATCCGTTGCAGCGCACGATCACCGACTGGGACGATTATATCGGCCGTTTCGAAGCGATCCAGGACGTCCAGGTGATGCCCCGCGTGGCGGGTACGATCCAGCGGGTCGATTTTCGCGAAGGCATCGAGGTGAAGCGTGGACAGGTGCTGTTCGTCATCGACCAGGCGCCCTATCGCGCGGCGCTGGCGCAAGCGGCCGCCGATGAGGCGAAGGCCAGCGCCGCCGTCGCCAACGGCCGCACGGAGCTGGCCCGGGCCAGGACGCTCCTGGCCGGACAGGCGATCAGCCAGGAGGAATACGAGACCAAGTTGGCGAATTACCGCAGCGCCGTCGCCGGCCTGGCGGGCGCGCGCGCGGCCGTAAAGAGCCGCCAGCTCGATCTTGATTACACCGTGGTACGCGCGCCGATCACCGGCCGGGCATCCGACAAAAGGGTGGCGATCGGCGATTTCGTCGCCGCGGGCACGACCTTGCTGACGCGCATCGTGTCGACCGATCCGATCTGGTTCAGTTTCGACGGCGCCGAGAGCTTCTATCTTAAATACAGCCGCCAGGCGCAAGACGGACAGCGCGCCTCGTCGCGCTACGCCCCCAATCCCGTCGACATCCAGCTGGCCGACGAACAGGATTATCGCTGGCACGGACGGATGGTGTTCGTCGACAACGCGATCGATCCGCAATCGGGCACGATCCGCGCGCATGCCGAGGTCAGCAATCCCAACGGCTTCCTGGTGCCCGGCATGTTCGGCCGCGCGCGTCTCCTGGGATCGGGATCGTACGACGCGATGCTGATCCCGGACGAGGCGATCCAGACCGACCAGACGCGGCGCACGGTGTTCGTCGTGGGACCCGACGGCAAGACTGCACAGCGCAACGTCGAGACCGGGCCGCTGGTGTCCGGGCTGCGCGTGGTGAAGACCGGCGTGGGCACCCGCGACCGCGTGGTCATTGACGGCCTGACCCAGCTGCAACCGGGCATTGCGGTGACCGTCAGGCTGGTCAAGCTGACACCGCGCGCCGCCGACACCTCGTCCAACGCGACCACGCTGAGCGCGCCCGCGCCGGCCGAAGCCACGACGCGCTGAGGCCGGCCGCGGCGCCATGAAGTTCCCCCATTTCTTCATCGAGCGGCCGATCTTCGCGGCGGTGCTGTCGATTCTGATCGTGGTGTTCGGCATCGTCGCCTATCCCACCCTGCCGGTCGCGCAATATCCCGAGATCGCGCCGCCGACCGTCGTGGTGTCGGCGACTTATCCGGGCGCCACCGCCGAGACGCTGTCGGAAACCGTCGCCGCGCCGCTGGAGGAATCGATCAACGGCGTCGAGAACATGATCTACCTGTCGTCGTCGGCGACCGGCGACGGCGTGATCTCGATCACCGTCACCTTCAAGCAAGGGGTCAATGTCGACCAGGCGCAGGTGCTGGTCCAGAACCGCGTCGCCACCGCCGAGCCGCGCCTGCCCGAGCAGGTCCGCCAGATCGGCGTGACGGTGCGCAAGAATTCGCCCGACCTGCTGATGGTCGTCGCGCTGACCTCGCCCGACGGATCACTGAGCCAGCAATATATCTCCAATTACGCGACATCGCAGCTGATCGATCGCATCTCGCGCATCCCCGGCGTCGGCGGGGTGCGGACGTTCGGCGCGCGCGACTACAACATGCGGGTGTGGATCGATCCCGATCGTGCGGCGGAGCGCAACCTGACGGTCGATGAGATCGTGACCCAGATTCGCGCGCAGAACGCGCAGGTGGCGGTCGGTTCGGTCGGCCAGCCACCGTTCAACCAGGGCGGCACCGCCTATCAGCTGGGCATCCAGGCCGAGGGAAGGCTGACCAACCCCGACCAGTTCGGCGCGATCATCCTCAAGCGTGACGACCAGGGACGCCTCACGCTGTTGCGCGACGTCGCCAGGATCGAGCTTGGCGCGCAGGACTATACGATCAACGCGTCGCTGTCGGGCCAGCCGATGATCGGCATGGGCATCACCCAATTGCCGGGATCGAACGCGCTGACTACCGCAGAGGCAGTGCGCGCGGAGGTCGCGGCGACGGCCAAGTCCTTCCCCGCCGGCATGCGCTATTCGATCCCCTACAACCCGACCGAATATATCCAGGCGTCGATCGAGGCGGTCGAGCATACCCTGGTCGAGGCGATCGTGCTGGTCGCGCTGGTCGTCCTGTTGTTCCTCCAGAACTGGCGCGCGACGATCATACCGCTGGTCGCGGTGCCGATCTCGCTGATCGGCAGCGTCGCGATGCTTGCCTTGTTCGGATTCAGCCTCAACAACCTGTCGCTGTTCGGCATGGTGCTGGCGGTCGGCATCGTCGTCGACGACGCTATCGTGGTAGTCGAGAATATCGAGCGCCTGATGGAGGAGAAGAGTCTCAGCCCGCGGGAAGCCGCGCACGAGACGATGGACGAGGTATCGGGCGCGCTGATCGCGATATCGCTCGTCTTGTGCGGCGTGTTCATCCCGACCGGCTTCATCCCCGGTATTTCCGGGCAATTTTATCAGCAGTTCGCGCTGACCATCGTGTCGGCGGCGGTAATCTCGGCATTCGTCTCGCTCACGCTGTCGCCCGCGCTGGCGGCCCTGGTCCTCAGGCCTCGCAAGGAGGAGGACGCGCCGCGCCGCGGCGTGCTAGGCTGGCCGGGGAGGTTCGCACGCTGGTTCAACGACGGCTTTCGCCGGCTGGGTGAAGCGTTCGGCCGGTTCTCGGCGCGCGCCGTCCGGTCGCTGATGCTGATCGGGATCGTCTATGTCGCGCTGATCGCGATCACGGCCTGGCGCTTCACCGCCACGCCCGGCGGGTTCATTCCCGCCCAGGATCAGGGATATCTGATTGCGGCGATCCAATTGCCGCCGGGTGCTTCGCTCCAGCGCACCAGCGAAATCCTGGCGCAGACGACCAAGCGGGCGCTTGCCAACAAGGCGACCGCGTCCACCGTCGCGTTTGCGGGGCTGGACGGCACCTCGCTGACCACCGCGTCCAACGCAGCGACGATGTTCGTGACCCTGAAGGCCTTTGGTCAGCGCGGCGCCGCCGATGCGGTGGCGGGCGAGTTGAGGCAGGCGTTCAGCGACCTGACAGCGGCCACCGTCCTAGTTATCCCGCCCCCTCCCGTAAGCGGCATCGGCACCGGCGGGGGCTGGAAGATGCTGATCGAGGACCGCACCAATCTGGGGTTCAAGGCGCTGGAAAAGGCGGCCTTTGCGATGATGATGAAGGCCAACCAGGCCGAGGGCATCGGGCCGAGCTTCACCACCTTCAACACCAAGACTCCGCGCTTGTTCGCCGATATCGACCGCGAACGCGCCGAAAAGCTGGGCGTGCCGGTGGGCAACGTGTTCTCGACGCTGGGCACCTATCTGGGATCGACCTATATAAACGACTTCAACTTCATCGGCCGGACCTATCGCGTGACGGCGCAAGCCGACGCGCCCTATCGCGATCAGATCAGCGACGTCGGCCGGCTGCGCACGCGATCGGCCGGCGGCCAGATGGTCCCGCTCGACGCGGTGATGACGCTGAAGAACGACAGCGGGCCCTATCGGGTGGTGCGCTACAACCTCTATCCCTCGGCCGAACTGCAGGGCGACACCAAGCGCGGTTTCTCGTCGGGCCAGTCACTGACTACCTTGGCCAGGATCGCGAGCGAGACCTTGCCCCAGGGCATGACGTTCGAATGGACCGACATCGCCTATCAGCAGCAACAGGCGGGCAATACCGGGGCGATCGCCTTTGCGCTGGGGGTATTGTTCGTGTTCCTGCTGCTGGCAGCCAATTATGAAAGCCTGGTGCTGCCGCTGGCGGTGATCCTGATCGTGCCGATGTGCCTGCTGGCGGCGATCGTCGGGGTCAACATCATGGGCGGCGACAACAACATCCTGACCCAGATCGGCCTGATCGTGCTGATCGGGCTGGCCGCCAAGAACGCGATCCTGATCGTCGAGTTTGCCAAGCAGAACGAGGAAGCGGGCATGGCGATCCACGCCGCGGCGATCCACGCCGCCGAGCAGCGCCTGCGCCCGATCGTGATGACCTCGATCGCCTTCATCCTGGGCGTGCTGCCGCTGGTGATCGGGTCGGGCCCGGGTGCCGAAATGCGCCGTGCCCTGGGCATTGCGGTGTTCTTCGGGATGATCGGCGTGACCACTTTCGGCCTGCTGTTCACGCCCGCCTTCTACGTCATCACCCGCAAGCTGGGCGACTGGGTAGCGCGCAAGGCACGCCGCGACCCCGGGGCGCAGGCGCCGCGCGACCAGGCGCCGCCGCATACCCTGCCGGAGCCCGCCGAATGATCCGCCGCGTCGCCATGGCCGGCATGGTCGCGCTGGCGGTGTCGGCCTGCTCGGTCGGGCCGAACTATACTAGGCCGGCGCCGCTCGCCGCACCCGATGCGACGCTGCGCGAACGCGGTGCGATAGGCGTCACCCCCTCGCCCCTGCCCGACAGATGGTGGCGGCTGTTCGCCGATCGCGACCTCGACCGGCTGGTCGAAAAGGCGCTGGCCGGCAATACCGACCTGCGCGTGGCCGCCGCCAACCTGCAGCGCGCGCGCGCCGTGCTGTCCGAGGCCGATGCCGCGAGATTGCCGGTCGGCGACGCCACGACGTCCTATACGAAGTCACGCAACGCCGACCCGCTGACCGGCGGCGCCGTCACGACCGATTACTTCTCGATCGGTTATGACGCGTCCTACGAGGTCGACCTGTTCGGCGGGGTCACGCGATCGATCCAGGCGGCGCGCGCCGATACGCAGGCTGCCCAGGCACAGGTCGACGCGGCACGCGTGTCGGTCGCGGCCGAGACCGCGCGCGCCTATGTCTCGGCCTGCTCGTTCGCCGCGCAGGCGGCCGTCGCGCGTGAGACCGTGCGGCTCCAGACCAATACGCTGGACCTGACCCAGCGGCTGTTCGACGGCGGGCGCGGCACGAGGCGCGACGTCGACCGCGCGCGCGTGCTGGTCGAGAATGCCAATGCCCAGCTCCCCGTGCTCGAGGCCGAACGCCGCGCCTCGCTCTATGCGCTGGCGGTACTGACCGGGGACCCGCCGGCGCGCGTCGATCCGGCGGCCGAGCGTTGCGTCCTGGTGCCGCAGGTCGCCACGCCGATCCCGGCCGGCGACGGCCAGGCGCTGATCGCGCGCCGCCCGGACATCCGCAGTGCCGAACGTATCCTGGCCGGCGACATTGCGCGGGTCGGCGTGGCGACTGCCGACCTCTATCCGTCGATCCGCCTGCTCGGGGGTGTCAGCCTGGGCGCCAGCCGGCTGGGCGACATCGGCAAGCCGGCGTCGTTCGGTTTTTCGCTGGGCCCGCTGATCAGCTGGAATTTCCCGTTCAACGGTGCGGCGCGTGCGCGGCTGCGCCAGTCGGAGGCGACCGCCACTGGAAGCCTGGCGAGGTTCGACGGCGCCGTCCTGACCGCGTTGCAGGAAACCGAGCAGGCGCTCGCCCGGCTGGGCGGCGCGATCCAGAGCGAGCAGGCCTATGGCCGCGCCGCGATCGCCAGCGAGGATGCCGCGCGCTTGTCACGCGTGCGGTTCGACGCGGGCGCCGACAGCTTCCTTCAGCTGCTCGATGCCGAGCGCGACCGTGCCAGCGCGCGCGCCGCCCAGGCCCAGGCCCAGGCGAACCGCGCCGATGCCCAGGTCAGCGTGTTCAAGGCGCTGGGCGGCGGCTGGGAGGGGGCGCCGCCGGTGATCGAGAAGCCTGCGACCACCCGCTGAGCATGCGCGGCCGTGACAAAGCGATGGTGCCGCAACCCGGCGAGTTCCGCGACGGCTGGATCACCGGCACTCTCGCCGGACCGGCCAAGGGGCGCGTCACGAGGCCGCGACGGGGGACAACATGAGCGACGATAGTCCGGGCCGCCCGGTTCCTCGCGGGCGGCTGTCGCGGCTGGGCCAGTTCGGCCGGCTGGCGGGGGGCGTCGCGGGCGGCATGCTGGCGGAGGGCGCGCGACGCCTGGCGGGCGGCGAGCGGCCACGGATGCGCGACATGATGCTCACGCCCGGCAACGTCGCGCGCGTGGCCGACCGGCTGTCGCACCTGCGCGGCGCGGCGATGAAGCTCGGCCAGATGATCTCGATGGATGCCGGCGACATGCTGCCAACTGAGCTTGCCGAGATCATAGGCCAACTGCGCGAGCGCGCATATCACATGCCGCCCACGCAGCTCCAGCGGGTGCTCGCGGACGAATGGGGCAAGGATTGGCGGACGCGGTTCGCGCGGTTCGAGGCGACGCCGCTCGCCGCCGCCTCGATCGGTCAGGTCCACCGAGCCGTCACACGCGATGGCCGCGACCTGGCAATCAAGGTCCAATATCCCGGCGTGCGCGACAGCATCGACGCCGATGTCGACAATGTCGCAACGCTGCTGCGTGTCTCCGGCCTGCTCGGGAGCGCGCTGGATATCGCGCCGTTGCTCGCGGAGGCCAAGCGCCAACTCGCTGAGGAAGCGGATTACGTCCGAGAAGCCGAGCAGATGGCACGCTTCGGCGCGCTGCTCGCCGATGCGCCGCATTATGTCGTCCCGGTGCCCGATCGTGAATTGACGACCGGGCGCGTGCTGGCGATGAGCTTTGTCGAGGGTCAACCGATCGAGACGCTGGCCGACGCGCCGCAGGAGACGCGCGACGTGGCGATGCGATCACTGATCGCGCTGGTGCTGCGCGAGTTGTTCGAGTTCGGCGTGATGCAGACTGATCCCAACTTCGCCAATTATCGCTGGCAACCCGCGACCGGGCGGCTGGTGCTGCTCGATTTTGGGGCGACGCGTGCCGTCGGTACCGCAACGGCGAACGGCTATCGACGGCTTCTCCGCGCCGGGCTGGACGGTGATCGCGATGCGGTGCGGGTGGCGGCACTCGCTGCCGGCTTCCTGGGCGAGGCGATCGTGACCGGGCATCGTGCGCGCATCGACCGGATAGTCGACGTCATCGTCGGCGAGTTCAACCGGCCCGGCGACTTCGACTTCGGCGATCGCGGCTTCGTCGCTGCCTTGCGCGATCAAGGAATGGAGGTGGCCGCCGACCGCGACACTTGGCACCTGCCACCCGCCGAAATCCTGTTCGTCCAGCGCAAGATCAGCGGCACCGCACTGCTCGCGGCGCGACTGAAGGCGCGAGTCGACGTGCGCGCGATGGTGGAGGAACAGATTACGAGCCATCGCGGTGCCGGCGAGCAGACACGCGGCGAACACATAGGCCGCGTGCTGCCCCGTGATCCGGTCGCGTAATTATTTGTCGGCCGACCCGGGTTCCGCCATACTGAAGGCGCGAGTCGACGTGCGCGCGATGGTGGAGGAACAGATTACGAGCCAT
>NZ_CAXTHV010000029.1:18601-48901 GCF_964244265.1 uncultured Sphingomonas sp.
GCTGCCCCGTGATCCGGTCGCGTAATTATTTGTCGGCCGACCCGGGTTCCGCCATCGTGCGGTGCTGTTCGGCGAGAACCGCGGCGGGGGTGACGTTCGCCATGACCGCCTGAACCTTGTTCTTCCAGCCCGACACGATCGAGGCCTTGCCCGCCATCAGCGCGTCCCACCCGTCCTTGGCGACATCCGCCGGATCGCTCTTGCTTTCCGAGGCGCCGACAGACGTGTCGAGCATGTCCGCGCGTTGAAAGAATTCGGTTTCGACGGGACCCGGCATCAGGGTGGTCAACGTGACCCCCGTCGACTCCTTGATCTCGTTGCGCAGCGCGTCGGTGAAGCTGTCGACGAACGCCTTGGTGCCGTTATAGACCGCCTGGAAGCTGCCGGGAATGAAGCCCGCGATCGATCCGGTTACCAGCACCTTGCCGTCGTCGCGCGCGACCATCGCGGGCAGCACCTTGTGCAACAAGTAGAGCGTGCCCGTAATGTTGGTGTCGATCACGTGGCGCCAGTCGTCCACGTTCTGGTCGAGAAAGCCGTGACCCAGGCCCTTGCCGGCATTGGCGCACAGCAAGTCGATCCGGCGTCCGTCGGTCGCCGCCAGCAAGGCATCGACGCCAGCGATCGTCGACAGGTCGGCCTCCACCGACCGTACGTCGGTGCCGAACTGCTTGAAGTCCGCGGCCGCGGCATCGATCAGCGGTTCGTCCGCCACGACCAGGATGTCGTAGCCGTCCTTTGCGGCCAGGGTCGCCAGTTCGAAGCCGATGCCGGTCGAGGCGCCGGTGATGATCGCGAATTTGTCTGCCATGTCTCTTCTCCTCAAGCGGCGGGCTGAAACGCGCGGCCCAGGCCCGGCTTCAGCACCACCTTGGTCACTTCGTTCTGGTTGTCATGGAACATCTTGTAGCCCTCGGGCGCCTCTTCGAGGTCCAGGCGGTGCGAGATCAGGAAGGTCGTATCGATCTTGTCCTCCATGATCGCGTTGAGCAGCGCGGGCATGTAATGCTGGACATGGGTCTGCCCGGTCTTGAGTGTCAGACCCTTTTCCATGAACGCGCCAAGCGGAAACTTGTCGACGAAGCCGCCATAGACCGCCGGCATCGACACCCGCCCGCCCTTGCGGCACGCGATGATCGCCTGGCGGATCGAGTGCGTGCGGTCGGTGCCGAGAAAGGTCGACTTCTTGATCTGGTCGATCACGTTGTCGACGAAGAAGCCATGAGCCTCCAGCCCGACCGAGTCGATCACCGCGTCGGGGCCGATCCCGCCGGTCATCAGCATCAGCGCCTCATAGACCGCCGATTCCTCGAAGTTGATCGTCTCCGCCCCGAACTTCTTCGCCAGTTCCAGCCGACGCGGGAAATGATCGATCGCGATCACGCGTTCGGCGCCCATCAGGAACGCCGACTGCACCGCGAACAGCCCGACCGGCCCGCAGCCCCAGACCGCGACGGTGTCGCCGGGCTCGATCTGCGCATTTTCCGCCGCCATCCAGCCGGTGGGCAGGATGTCCGACAGGAACAGCACCTTGTCGTCGTCGACGCCGTCGGGAATGACGATCGGGCCGACGTCGCTGAACGGCACGCGGACATATTCGGCCTGGCCACCGGCATAGCCGCCGGTCATGTGGCTATAGCCGAACAGACCCGACATCGGCTGGCCGTAAGCCGCCTGTGCAATATCCTGGTTGTCCGCGGGCAGGCCGTTGTCGCAGGCCGAATATTGGTGCTTGCCGCAATGATAACAGCTGCCGCAGGCGATCGTGAACGGCACGACCACGCGCTGGCCCTTCTTCAGGGTGGATTTGGCGCCGACCTCGACCACCTCGCCCATGAATTCATGGCCGAGCACGTCGCCGGCCTGCATCGTCGGAATATAGCCGTCATAGAGGTGGAGATCCGAACCGCAGATCGCGGTCGACGTCACCTTGATGATCGCGTCGCGGGGATTGACGATGTCCGGATCGGGCACAGTGTCGACACGGACGTCATGCTTGCCATGCCAGGCGAGAGCTTTCACCGCCCCATCTCCTCGAATTCTGCACAATTCTTCGCGGAAGTGGCGATTTCGCCGGTTTCCATCAGCTGCTTGAAGCGGCGCAGGTCGCGGCGGGCCTGGATCGCGGGCTCGCGCTGGAACATCTTGGCGATCAGCTTGCCGAGTGCTCCCGCGGGCGGGTCATAGACGATCGTCGCGGTGACCACGGTGCCGCGGTCGCCCGCGTCGCGGAACTCGATGCGGCCGCTATTGGGCACATCCGCACCCTCTTCGGAGGTCCAGGCGATGGTCTCGTTCGGCTGGTCCTCGGTAACGACGGCGTTCCATTCCACGGTCCTGCCGCCCGGCGCCTTGACCACCCAGTGCGACCTGTTGTCGTCGGTCGCGGAGATTTCGACGACATTGTCCATGAACGTCGCCAGATTAGTGAAATCACGCCAATATGCGTACAGCTCTCCGGCCGGCCGGTTGATAGTGACCGCCCGGCCGACGATGGCGTCGCCCTTCGGCTCGATCATTCCGGCGGTCGCCTCGTCCACCGCGGTCGAGCGTTTCGATGCTGTAAGGGGGGCATCGTCGCGGATGCCCATCGTCTCGGCCATGTCTGCCTCGCTTCATCGGGTTTCAGGCTGACAATCGCGCGAGCGGCTGCCAAGTTCCGTCTGACGGAGAAGAAAGCCAATTGTTAGAACGTCTTGACTTCGATCAACCGGGAAGCCGGATCAGTCGTCGAACGTGCGCCGCAGCATGGCCAGGTCCAGCGGCCGATTGAGATTTGGGATGTCCTGTCCCGCTGCCGCCACCGATATGCCTGCCGCGTCGGCCCAGCGCCGGATCGAGCGATCGTCGCATGTTTCGAGGTGATGCAACAGCGTTCCGGCCAGCGCGGTCGACCACAATCCGATGATCGGCGCTTCGGCGACATAGGTCGAGGTGCCGCCTGCGAGCAGCCGAACCAGCAGCCCCCGATCAATTACCGGGGTGTCGCAGCCGGTCGACAGGACAAAGTCATGTCCCCGTCGCGCCGCATAGGCGAGCGCGGCGCACAATCCCCCCAACGGCCCCAGATGGGCGCGAGGAAGATCATCGACCGCAATCAGGCCGGAGGGCGCCCGCCGCCGCCCGCAGACGATGACCGCATCGGCAAAAGGAGCGACGATGGCCGCGGCATGATCGATCAGCGTCCGGCCGTCGAGTTCCGCCAGTGCCTTGTCGCTGCCGAACCGCTGCGACCGGCCGCCGGCCAGCACGGCGCCGGTGATGCCCATGTCCTTGCCTACCGGAAGGGCATGGCGAGCATGCCGTCCGGCCGCGCCAGCATGACCAGCCGCAGCCCGCAGTCCCGCGCGCGATCGATCGCCAGGCTGGTCGCCGCCGATACCGTGACCAGCGTCGGACAGCCGGCCAGCGCCGCCTTTTCCACCAGCTCATAGGAGCAGCGCGACGACAGCAGGGCGAAGCCCCCGTTCCAGTCCGCGCCGGCGCGCCGCATCGCTCCGATCAATTTGTCGAAGGCATTGTGACGCCCGACATCCTCACGGACCGTGACGATCGACCCGTCCGGACGGCATTGCGCCGCGGCATGCACGGCCCCGGTTGCACGGTTCAACGGCTGGTGGGCACGCAGCGCCGCCAGCGCCCGGAAGATGCCGGCATCGTCCACGTCCGCCGATCGCACCGGCGGCAGCGGGCGCAGCGCCTGCTCCAGATTCTCGATGCCGCACAATCCGCAGGACGATTCGGACACTCGGTGGCGGACACGGTCGACCAGCTGCCCGGTCAGCCTCGCCGTCAGAGTAATCCGCAACACGACGCCCTCGGCCGTGTGGTGACGGTGGATGTCGAGCACGTCCGCGACGGACTCGATCAATCGTTCGCCCAGGGCAAAGCCTGTCGCGAAATCGTCCAGATCGGCGGGCGTCGCCATCATCACGGCATAACCGATGCCGTTAAACTCGATCGCGACGGGCATCTCGATCGCCACGGCACGGGCGGTGCGGACGGGCGCTCCGTCCGGCGGGACATTCTCGAACGATCCCTCCACCGCGCCGATCAGGAAGTCGTCCATCGTCACGCCCGCGTCGATCCTCATCAGGCGTCGAGATCTTCGAGCGCCTTGATCTGATGCATCGGACAGCCATTCGCCCGGCTGCGATACTCGGCGGAGAATTGATAGATGTCCTGGCGGGCGCGGTTGACCGATCCCAGCGGCCGGTGCGCGGCAAGACCATGCCAGGGACTGAACGACAGCCGGTCTTCCTGGTCCTCGCTGACGCCGTTCTCCCAAGCCAGCTGCGGTTCGACGACCAGGGTCGCGACCGGCACGAAGGGGCTGAGCTTCTCGTCCCACAACACGGTCGGATCCTCGACGGGCATCTTGTCGAGGTCGGTGCACAATTGCACGCACAGCTGCCACGTCCCGCCGCGCTCGATCATCACGCCGCGGACGACATCGCGCAGCGCGTCCGGCCGATCCTTCACGTCCACCTTGTCGCCGGTCCGCTCCGTCAGCGCCGCCGACACCGGCTTCAGCGAAAATTTGGCGATATGGTCGCCATAGCGATACGCGGTCTGCGTAAAATAGGTTTCGCCGAGCGGATCGACTTCGGGCGTCCCGCCCAGCTGGCTGAGCAGGACGGACTTGCCACCGACCGCTTCCAGCGCTCCCTCGATCACGCGCAAGGTCGCCGACCACGCCTTCTTCAACCCTTCGGCCTTGTCGGTCGTCGCGGCGAGCAGCTTCAGGTTCTTGGCAAAGGCCGCCGGGGTCGGCGCACCGAAGACGGGACCGTTGACCATCAGGAAATCCTGGTCGCCATCATGCGATTCCGGCAGGCGATCGCCCGGCACCCCCAGCACCTTGAGCGCGATGCCGCGCGGCGCGCTGACCGCGTCGTCCAGTATATCGCCCGGCGCGGTGGAAAGGCGCAGCACCGCCTCATAGCTGCCCGGCTGGGCGAACAGGCCCTGGGCCAGCGTGGGAGGCAGGCCGTCCAGGATCGTGAGCGTGCCGGTCACGATGCCGTGGCTTTTGGCGTGCACGCCGCGCACGGCGTGACCATAGTTGCTCGACGTCGTATCGAGGATCGTCTTGAACGTGTCCTTCAGCGTCGTGACGGTTTCGTCTTCCTCGGGGCGGTGCTGTTCGACCGACGGCGAGAACCGGACGGGGTTGGCGGGCGCTGTTGCCATGTTCTTTCTCCCGATGATGATGATCGCTGGGGAAGGGGTCGGGAATCGACGGGTCATGCCGATCGCATACCCCCATTTGACGGGGACGACGTGCAGAATCGGGTGCCTCCCGGATTGCAAATCCTTACCGGAACGCCCGTTTGCGGCGTTGGATCAATCCATTGCGATATTTTATGTTGGCCATGACGGCGGACCAATGGCGATGGTCGCCGGTTTAGTGATGCGATAGAACATACGATGACGGGAAGGACGACAGGTGGCGAAGCAGAAGGCCGACGATCCCGAGATCAAGCCGTTCAAGGGACCGGCCGGCGGCTGGGGCTCGATCCGCTCGGTAGCCGAAATCCTGCCGCGCGAGCGCGTCTCGCCCGAGGCGGTGCGCGAATTGGCGCGGCAGAACAAGCCTGAGGGCTTTGCTTGCGTGAGCTGCGCCTGGGCCAAGCCCGCCGACCACCATCCGGCCGAATTCTGCGAGGAGGGCGCCAAGGCGACCGCGTGGGAATTGACGACGCTGCGCACCACCCCCGACTTCTTTGCCGAGCACACGCTGACCGAATTGCGGTCGTGGCGCGACTACGACCTGGAGCAGCACGGTCGGCTCACCCACCCGATGCGCTACGATGCCGCGACCGACAAATATGTCGCGGTCTCCTGGGAAGAGGCGTTCGTCGAGATCGGCGCGGAACTCCGCCAGCTAGATCCCCGGTCGGTGGTGTTCTACTCCTCGGGCCGCACCAGCCTGGAGGCGTCGTACATGTACGGCCTGATGGCCCGCATGTTCGGCAACCAGAACCTGCCCGACAGTTCGAACATGTGCCACGAATCGACATCGGTCGGGTTGAAGGCCGCGATCGGCGTGCCGGTCGGCACGACCCGGCTCGAGGATTTCGAGAAATGCGACGCGATCCTCTTCTTCGGGCAGAATGTCGGGTCGAATGCGCCGCGCATGCTCCACGACCTGCGCAGCGCGCGCAAGCGCGGCGTCGAGATCATTACCTTCAATCCGCTCAAGGAACGCGGCCTCGAACGTTTTACCGACCCGCAGAACCCGATCGAGATGGCGACGCTGAAGGAGACGGCGATCTCGACGCAATATCATCAGGTCAAGACCGGCGGCGATATTGCGGCGATGATGGGGATCGCGAAGTTCCTGGTCGAATGGCACGACGCCGCGGTCGCCAGTGGCGCGCCGCCGGTGCTCGATCTCGACTTCATCAAGGCGCATACGCATGGCTTCGGCGATTTCGTCCACGCCGTGAACCAGGTCGGCTGGGACGAGATCGAGCATGAATCCGGGCTGGCCAAGGCCGACCTTGAAGCAGCGGCGCGCATCTACGCCAAGGCGAAGGCGGTGCTCGCCATTTACGGCATGGGGCTGACGCAGCACGTCAAGGGCGTCGAGAACGTGCGGATGCTGGTCAACCTGCTGCTGCTGCGTGGCAATGTCGGCAAAGCGGGCGCCGGCCCGACCCCGGTGCGCGGCCATTCCAATGTCCAGGGCCAGCGCACCGTCGGTATCACCGAAAAGACCGAGCTGGTCCCGGTCGACAAGCTGGAGGAGCAATACGGCTTCACCGCGCCGCGGGAAAAGGGACTCGACACCATCGAGAGCTGCCGCGGCGTGATCGACGGATCGGTCAAGGCGTTCGTCGCGCTGGGCGGCAATTTCCTGCGCGCCGTTCCCGAGACGGCGGCGATGGAGGCAGCGTGGCCCGGACTGCGGGTGTCGGTCCAGATCGCGACCAAGCTTAACCGCAACCATTTGTTCCCGGGCGCGGTCACCTATCTGCTCCCGTGCCTCGGGCGGATCGAGGAGGATGTCCAGGCGACCGGTCCGCAAGTCGTATCGGTCGAGGATTCAACCAGCTGCATCCACGGGTCGCGCGGCAAGGCAAAGCCCGCCAGCCCCAATTTGCTGTCCGAACCGGCAATCGTCGCGGGTATCGCCAGACAGATACTGCCGCCCAACCCCAGGGTCGACTGGGATGGCTGGGTCGCCGATTATGCCCGCATCCGCGATGCGATCGAGGAGACCTATCCGGAAGTCTTCAAGGATTACAATGCGCGGCTGTTCACCCCGGGCGGGTTCTGGAAGGGCAACAAGGCGGCCGAGCGGATCTGGCAGACCCCCAGCAAGAAGGCCGAGTTCCTCACGCCCACCGGCCTGTCGGCGACCGGGTTCGCCGACGCCGATGGCCGGTTCCGGCTGATGACCATCAGGTCGAACGATCAGTTCAACACGACGATCTACGGCTATCACGACCGTTTTCGCGGCGTGAAGGGCACGCGCGATGTCCTGTTCATGCATGCCGACGACATAGCCCGCGCGGGACTGGCGGGCGGCCAGATCATTGCGCTGGAAAGCGACGCCAGCGACGGCAAGGTACGCCGCCGCGAGGGACTGATCGTCACCCCCTATGACATCCCGCAGGGGTGTCTCGGCGCTTATTACCCCGAGTGCAACGTGCTGATGCCGGTCGAGCATCATGCCGAAGAGAGCCATGTTCCGGCGGCCAAGTCGGTTCCCGTCCGGATCGCCGCTTGATGGCTGTTATGCCTGGCGGATGATCCAGGTTGGGCAAAGAATCCCGCCGGCAATGAACTTCCCGATAGAGTCGCGAGTTTCCCGATCATCCTTCAACAATCTGTGGACGTGCCATGCCAATCGAAGACGATCGTAATCTGTCGCGGCGTACCGTGGTCGGCGGTGCTACTTTGGGCGTCGCCGCCGCCACGTCTAACGCCTTTGCCAGGGCGCCCGAGACAACGCAGCCCGCCACCGGCCTGAAGGACCCGCGCAGCGCGGGTCCCAAGCCGCCTTTCCAGCGCCAGTCCCAGCCCTGGCCCGGCCTGGCCGGCAAGATGACGCCCAAGCCCGATCACGGCGAAGCCAGCTATCGTGGGTCGGGCCGCCTGGCCGGGCGCAAGGCGCTGGTCACCGGCGGCGATTCGGGGATGGGCCGCGCCGCCGCGATCGCCTTTGCGCGCGAGGGCGCCGACGTCGCGATCAACTATCTGCCCGATGAGGAGCCCGACGCGCGCGAGGTTATCGCGGCGATCCGCGATGCCGGCCGCAAGGCGGTGGCGATCCCGGGCGACCTGCGCAGCGAGGCGTTCTGCAAGAAGCTGGTCGACACCGCGGTCCGCGAACTCGGCGGGCTGGACATCGTCGTGAACAACGCCGCCCGCCAGCAGACCCATGCCTCCATCCTGGACATCACTACCGAGCAGTTCGACTGGACGATGAAGACCAACATCTATGCGCCGTTCTGGATCATCAAGGCGGCGCTGCCGCACCTCGCGCCCGGCTCGGCGATCATCGGCACGACCTCCGAACAGGCCACCGACCCGTCCGAGGATCTCTACGACTATGCCCAGACCAAGGCGGCGACGACCAATTACGTGCGCAGCCTGGCCAAGCAGCTCGCGCCAAAGGGTATCCGGGTCAACGGCGTCGCGCCGGGACCGATCTGGACGCCGCTGCAGGTATCCGGCGGGGCAACGATGGACAAGCTGGAAAAGTTCGGCGGCGATACGCCGCTCGGGCGTCCCGGCCAGCCCGCCGAGCTTGCCGGCATCTATGTCCGGCTGGCCGAGAATGACGGGAGCTATACGACCGGGCATGTTTATGGTTCGGCAGGCGGCAAGGGTCTGCCCTGACAGGAGCGTAGACCGTGCTGGAACACATACCGCAATGGCTCGGCGCCCTCCTGAAAAACGCGCGCGCGGGGCACGACAAGCTGGTTATTGCGCAACCCGCGCTGGCCGTCCCTGATCGCCGGATCGATCTGTCGAGTCCCGCCTTCGCCAGCGGGGGGCGCCTGCCCGATCGCTTCACCGCGGACGGCGCCGGGGTATCGCCGCCGCTGGTCTGGGGCGACGTACCGGCGGGCACGGCCAGCCTGGCGTTGATCGTCGAGGATCCCGACGCGCCTGCGCTCACCCCCCTGGTTCACGCCGTCGTCGTCGGCCTGCCCGCAAGTGAAAGGCGGCTGGCGGAAGGGGCGATCGGCAAGGACGGCTCACGTGGAGCCGATGGGCGGGACGTCGGGCGGAACAGCTTCCTTGGTGAGGGCTGGCTGCCGCCCGATCCGCCGACCGGGCACGGATCGCACGATTACGTCTTTCAGCTTTTTGCCCTGTCCGAAGCGGCGGCGATCAGCGCCAATCCGGGCCGCTCGGCCTTGGTGGAGGCGATTGCCGGCAAGGTGCTCGGCACGGGCATGCTGGTGGGCACCTATTCTCGTGGAGAAGCGGAAGCCGCCGGCCGAACCAGGGCCGACGGCAACATTGCCGGTCAAATGGCGTAATTGCGATCCATCACATCTTCATCAGCATCGCGATATGCTCGCTGACCACCGGCACGATCTTCGCTGCCGCCATCCTCAGCGCCGCCGCCGTGCCGCCGCTTGCATAGGCCTGTTGCACCGATAGCGCCTGGCCGTGCGCCGCTTTCTGCTGCGCGATGTAGAGCGCATCGCGGGCCGCGCCCGTTTCTGCCCTGAGTTCGGCGATCATCTCCATCTGGAGCGGCGTCAGCACGGGTGGCGGGGCCGGGACCTTCGACTTGGCCGCGGCCGCCTTCACCTCGGCGGTGCTTTGCGCATGTGCGCTCAGCATCATGGTCGCAAATGACCGGACGTTGGCATCGGTCGTCGTCTCGAGCACGATCTGGGCCGACTGACGCTCGAACAGGTCGCTGGCGCCGGCGGTGGCGACATATTCGGCCGGGGTCATCACCTGGGCTGTCGCGGGCGCGGCAACCATTAGCGCGAGCGAGGCCGCAAGGAGGATGTGACGTTTCGAGATCATGATGAATTCCTTGAAAAGAGGGTATCAGGCAAAGGGTCAGCCGGCTTTGTCGAAAGCCTTCCTCAGCCGGCCGACCGCATATATTTCGGCATCATAAGCGCCGCGGACGATCGTCCCCATGCCGAAGAACTCGTGGGTCACACCGGGAAAGGTGCGCTGTTCGACCTTGTCGCCGGCGCCGCGCATGGCGACCGCCAGCGTCTCGCCGTCCGACCGCAGCGGATCGATCTGCGCGTTGACGATCGTGGTGGGCGGCAGGCCGCGCAGGTCGGCCTTCACAAGGTTGATCCGCGGGTCTGTCTGGTCGGCCTTGGTCCGCGAGTAATAATAGCCGAACCACGACAGCATCGCCTTGTTGAGCGGCTTGGCGTTGGCGCTGTCCAGGCGCGACGGCAACGTCATCGAGCTGTTGGCGATCGGATAGACCGCCAGGATATGGAGCGGCGCAGTCAGGCCGTTGTCGCGGGCATAGATAGCGGTCGCGATTGCGAGATTGCCGCCCGCGCTTTCGCCGGCCAGCGCAACCTTCATCGGGTCCCCACCCCAGCTTGCCGCATTCTGCAACACCCAGCGATAGGCCGTCGCGGCATCGTCGTGCTGGGCTGGGAACTTGGCCTCCGGAGCATGGCGGTACTCGACCGAGACAACGATCGCGTTCAGCTGCTTGGCCAGCAGCCGGGGCGTCGCGTCATAGGTGTTGACGTCGGCAATGACCCAGCCGCCGCCATGATAATAGACGATGACCGGCAGCGGCGTGCCGCCGGGCGCCCGGGCCGGCTTGTAGATGCGCGCGAACTGCATCGGATCGGCGCCATATGGCTTGTCCATCGTCATCACCGCGGGATCGGGCGCCGTCGACATGCCCTTTGCCCGCATGACCGCCTTCGCGCCATCGGCGGCGGACGGCTGGATACGCGCCTTTACCGGGGTCAGCTTCTCGATCGGCTTCAGGCCGAGCGCGGCAATCTGATCCAGCACGGCCTGCATGTCGGGGGCGGCCGCCGGGGAGGCCGTCGCCGTCGCTGGCGGGGGCGGCGGGGGAGGGGCATTCGTGGACGGCGCGGACTGCGCCATGGCCGCCGTGGCGGCCCCGATCAGCAGCGCTGCCGCCATAGCCTGGTATCTGGTCATCCTAACATCCCTGTTGACTTGGCCCCGGCAGACGAAACCGGGATCGGTTGCATAAGTTCCGGATAAATCAACTATTTGATCCACGTCGGGCGATGCGATGCTGCTTGGGCGCCGCGTCTGCGGAGCCCGGCTTGTCCCTCCATGGCTCTTTCAGGACGTGCTCCGATCTTATCGCCAACAGAATATCATCAATCAAGTATTCATGGTAAATATTCAAACATAGTCCTGAAACGAGATTTAACGATAGACGTTAATCTTGAACAGATCGCACCGGCCGGCAAGGAAGAATGCAGTTGATTGGTTCTAAGGGGAAGGTAGCTGACCCACCTGGCCAATCGGGGCAACAGGCAGGTGATGATGATGAGCAATTTCAAAAAGCCGGCGATTTTCAGTCTGGCGCTGATGGCCATGAGCTTGACGGCGGGCCAGGCGAATGCCCAGGCCGTTACGTTCAACACGACCGGGAACATGGCGGATAACGGGGGGTATGGAGATGTCCTCCCGTTCAAGCCCACCTCAAATGCCAGCAGCCTGAGGCTGCAAGTGACCGGCTGGCAGATCAACCAGTTCACCGGCGCGATCAATTCGGCCTGGGTCGGCGCCTATTCGCCGGGTCTCGGCGTGACCGGCATTGGCGACCAGTCGGGCGACAACGGTTACCACCAGATCGACAATGCGGGTTTCTACACCGATTTCGTCCTGCTGCAGTTCAACGCGCCGGTGACGCTCCAGAGCCTGACGCTGAACAGCTTCACGCTGGGCAATGCGTCGGTCAAGGACAACGACCTCGCTTTTTATGCGGCGAGTTTCCCGGAAGTCTCGTGGGACGACAAGCTCAACCTCAGCGCCTACACCCTCCCCGCCTCGCTCTGGACGACGGTGACGGGGGCCGGCAAGGACGGCCAGGTCATGACCGGCACAAAGACCGCGTCGCGCGAATGGCTGGTGGCTGCGGCGTTCAACAGCGGCACCAACGACGCTTTCAAGATCGAGTCGCTGACCGTCGTCGCCCCCGCGCCGGAACCGGGCACCTGGGCGATGATGATCGTGGGATTCGGTATGATCGGCGGCATGGCGCGCTATCGTCGCGGCAAGCAGGCCGTTTCCTTCGCATAGCCTTCCCAGGGAGAGGGTACGTCCGGCGGGCCGGCGGCAGCGATGCCGTCGGTCCGTTGTTCGTCATGGCGCTATGCCAGCAACGCCACGACCTGGCCGAAATCGTCGGCCACGGCATTGACCCCGGCCAGGCGTAGGCGTTCGGCGTGACCGGGTCCACAGTGACTGCCGGCGACCAGGCCGATGACGAACGCGCCCGACGCCACCGCGCCGGTGGCGCCGACGACCGAATCCTCCAGGATCACGCAGCGATCGATCGCGACGCCGATGGCGGCGGCGGCATGGAGGTACAGATCGGGCGCCGGCTTGCCCCGGGCGACATGCTCGCGTCCGGAATAGAGGTGATCGCCGAAGCGGTCGGCCAGCCCGATATGGGCAAGATGGCGACGAATCCAGCGCGTCGAGCTTGACGAGGCGATCGCCAGCGGAAGATCGGCCGGCAAGCCTAGGACAAAGCCGACAGCACCGGCGACCGCCCCGATCCCCTCGGCCATGACGCGATCGTCCTCGGCCGCGCGCGCGGCGGCGAAGTCCTCCGGCAGCGGCCGGCCGATCTGCGCCTCGACCGCGGCGATGAAGTCGATGCCGGCCAGGCCCATGAACCGGGCCATCGACTCCTCGACGCTGATCGGGTGGCCGATACCGGTCAGGTAGCGCGCGATATGCGCGTTGCCGACATGTTCGCTCTCGATCAGCACGCCGTCGAAATCGAAGATCATCGCGGCGACGTTGCGCCGCGGCGGTCTGGGAGGCTGCCGACCTTCGCTGCCCCGGTCGGCTATCATGGTCGCGCACCGAACAACGCGGTGCCGACGCGCACCTGGGTCGCGCCGATCATTACCGCGGTGGCATAATCGTGCGACATGCCCATGCTCAGCTGGTCGAGATCATGGTCGCGCGCGAACCGCGCCAGCAACGCGAAATAGGGTGCCGGCTCGACGTCGGCGGGCGGTATCGCCATCAATCCGCGTACGGGCAACGCCGCGTCGCGCGCGCCCGCCAGCAACGCCGGCAGCTCGGTGGTGGCACAACCGCCCTTTTGCGGCTCGTCGCCGATATTGACCTGGACGAAGCAATCCGGACGGCGGTCGCCGCGATCCATCGCCTTGGCCAAGGCCGCGACGAGCGACAGGCGGTCGACACTGTGGATCGCATCGAACAGCGCGACCGCGTCGGCGGCCTTGTTCGACTGCAACCGCCCGACATGGGCCAGCCGCAGGCCGGGATGACGCTCGATCAGCGCGGGCCATTTTGCCTCGGCCTCCTGCACCCGATTTTCGCCGAAAGATCGCTGGCCGGCGGCGATCAGCGCCCCGATCGCCTCCGCCGGCTGCATCTTGGAGATCGCGATCAGCTCGATCGTGGCGGGATCGCGCCCGGCCTGGCGGGCGGCACGGGCGATGGTATCGCGAACGTCGGCGAGCCGCACGGCCGCGGGGTCGTCGGTCGTCATGGCGCGCGCTATAGGGGCCGGCGTGACGCCTCGCCACCCCCGATCGCTTCCCCCTATGTGGCTGATGACCGACGAACGGATGGGCAACGCGATATTGCCCGCCGTCGCGCGCCTGCCGCGCGGCGCCGGCATCGTCTTTCGCCATTATGCCACCCCAGCGACCGATCGACGCCGGCTGTTCGCCGCGATCGTCCGGATCGCGCGTTCGCGCGGGCTGGCCGTCATCCGCGCCGGCGATCCTTGCGGCTATGGGGAGGCGGGGACGCACGGAGCATCGCGATGCCGGCGGCCGGGATTGCGCACCGCTGCGGTCCACGACCGCGGCCAGGCCGCGGCGGCGGCGCGTCATGGTCTGGACGCCGTGTTCGTGTCGCCGGTGTTCGCGACACGATCGCACATCGGCGCATCGCCGCTGGGGCCGGCGCGTGCCCGCCGCCTGACCAGGGGATACGACCTGCCGACGATCGCACTGGGCGGCATGACCGCGCGAAAGTTCAGCAGGCTATCCGGGTTTGCCGGCTGGGCGGCGATCGATGCATGGAGTTAGGGGAGGCCCATGTGTCTGGGCGCCAGCCGGCCGGTCAGAAGCGGAAGGCGGTCCCGACATAGACCGCCTGGCTGTCCCGCCGCGCCGAACCGTCGGTCAGGCGGAACAAGCGGTCGCGTTCCTGCGATTTGTAGCGGACGCCGGCAGTGACATCGAAATTGCGGGTCAGCGTGTACGAACCGCCAACATCGATCGAATAGCTCGGCAAGTCTCTCGACAGGCGCGCATCGGCGCCCGGCAACGGTTGCTCGCTGCGCACCTGCAAGCGTCCGCTGGCGCGTCGGCCGGCATAGCTTACCCCGACATCGACACTCTTGCCGCTGCCGGGCGCGCCGCCCAGGTCGACCTTCGTCGTGTCGCCGGTGACCGTCAGGCGCTTATAGGAGACCGAAGCGCCCAGGCTATAGGCGATCGGCGCAATCGCGATCGGCCTGACGCCGCCATCGTTGCCGCCGACCGTCACGCCGGGCAGGGTCGAGCGTGACCTGACCGCGATCGTCACCCCGCGATTGCCGCGCCGCCCATCTGCCGGGGCGAAGCGGAATTTCGTCGCGTCCACCCCGCTGCGCGCGATCATCGCGGCCAGCTTGGGATCGGCCGAGGCGGGGGTGAAGAACGTCCGCGCGATCTGGGCGCGGGGCGGCATCGCCCGGCGCGGCGCATCGGGAGCACCAAGCGCGGGCACGACAAGGCAGCCCGCGACGAACATCGTCCCGGCAACCATCCCCATCATGACGCGCGACGCAACCATTGCCCGGCTTTATCCTTCGACTCCACGAATTTGTACGCGCGGTATCACGGAACGGTCCGCCATCGCCACACCCGTGACTCACTTTACCCGGCAGGTGTTGCCTTGCGCCCACATGCGGTGGATCGCGGGGGGCGCTTGCAGCGCGGGCGCCAGCTTCTATAGATGCCGCTCGATATTCGCCCCTGGCTATAGGGAATGATCATGATCCGTCCGCCGCGTACCGCGTATCTGGCCCTGTTGCTGCCGCTGGCGGCGTGCGCCGGCGGCAAGGGCCGCCCCCAGGCGGACATCGCGGCATCGAAGGTGACGACGATCGGGGTCAATGCGTATCTGTGGCGCGCGTCGCTCGACACGATCAGCTTCATGCCGCTGCTCCAGACCGATTCGAACGGCGGTGTCATCGTCACCGACTGGTACGTGAACCCCCGCGCGCCGACCGAACGGATGAAGGTGACGGTGTCGATCCTGGACCAGGACCTGCGCGCCGACGCGCTGCGCGTCGCCGCCTTGCGGGAGGTCAGCACCAACGGCCAATGGGTGTCCGCCCCGGTCCAGGCGGCGACCGTCCAGAAGCTGGAGGACATCATCCTCACGCGCGCGCGTGACCTGCGCCGCGCCGCCATCGCGAAGTAGTTTTGTCGCGGTCCCGCCTGGACGGCACCGAAACAACGAAGTTGAACCATCAATGACCCGCTTCAACCCACTGCAGGCCGATGCCCGGTGGCAGAAAATGTGGGACGATCGCCGGACCTTTGCCGCGCGGGACGATTCGCCCAAGCCCAAGAGCTATGTGCTCGAGATGTTCCCCTATCCGTCGGGGCGCATCCACATGGGCCATGTCCGCAATTACACGATGGGCGACGTGCTCGCGCGGTTCCGCCGGATGACCGGGCACGAAGTGCTCCATCCGATGGGCTGGGACGCGTTCGGCATGCCGGCCGAGAATGCGGCGATGGAAAAGGGCGTTCATCCGGGCGCGTGGACGCGGTCGAACATCGCGACGATGAAGGCCCAACTGAAGCGGCTGGGCTTCGCGCTCGACTGGAGCCGCGAGCTGGCGACGTGCGATTCGAGCTATTACGGCCACGAACAGGCGCTGTTCCTCGACATGCTGGCGGCCGGCCTGGTCTATCGCAAGGAATCGTCGGTCAATTGGGACCCGGTCGACATGACCGTCCTGGCCAACGAGCAGGTGATCGACGGCAAGGGCTGGCGATCAGGCGCGCCGGTCGAGAAGCGCAAGCTCGACCAATGGTTCCTGAAGATCACCGACTTCGCCGATGAACTGCTGGACGGTCTGGGCGCGCTCGAACACTGGCCCGACAAGGTCAAGCTGATGCAGGCGAACTGGATCGGCAGGAGCGAGGGGCTGACCTTTCACTTCGAGCCGCTGGTTCCGTTGACGGAGCGGATCGAGGTTTATTCGACGCGTCCCGACACGATCTTCGGGGCAAGTTTCATCGCGATTGCCGCCGATCATCCGATCGCGCGCGACGTCGCATCCCGGCAACCTGAAGCCGCCGCGTTCATCGCCGGGTGCAAGGCCGGCGGGACATCGGCAGCAGAGATCGAAACCCAGGAAAAGCTCGGGTTCCACACGGGGTATGAGGTGCTCCACCCGTTCGATCCGGACCTGCGGCTACCCGTCTACATCGCCAATTTCGTGCTGATGGAATACGGCACCGGCGCTGTCATGGGCGTGCCCGCCCACGACCAGCGCGACCTTGATTTCGCGCGCAAGTACGACCTGCCGGTGCGCCGGGTCGTCTCGGACGGCGCCGTGACCGATCCGGTATTTGCGGGCGATGAGGCGTATACCGGCCCCGGCACCCTGGTGAACTCACGCTTCCTCGACGGGATGGACGTCGCCGACGCCGGGCGCGCGGTCATCCGGCGCGCGGAGGACGGCGGCTGGGGCCAGGGCACCATTGTGTGGCGCCTGCGCGATTGGGGGGTGAGCCGCCAGCGTTACTGGGGCACGCCGATCCCGATCGTCCATTGCAACGCGTGCGGCGTGGTGCCGGTGCCCAGGGACCAGCTGCCGGTCGTGCTGCCCGAGGACGTCAGCTTCGAGCATCCCGGCAATCCGCTCGATCGCCATCCGACCTGGCAGCACGTCGCCTGTCCGTCGTGCGGCCAGCCCGCCCGGCGCGAGACCGACACGCTCGACACCTTTGTCAATTCGAGCTGGTATTTCATCCGTTTCGCCAGCCAGCCGCCGAACGCGCCGTTCGACCGCGCGGTCGCCGAGCAATGGCTGCCGGTCGGGCAGTATATCGGCGGGGTCGAGCACGCGATCCTGCACCTGCTCTATGCGCGGTTCTGGACGCGGGCGCTGAACCGTATCGGCATGATCGGCGTGGCCGAGCCGTTTGCCGGTCTGTTCACGCAAGGCATGGTGACCCACGAGACCTATCGCGCGGCCGACGGCAAGTGGCTGTCCCCGGCGGAGGTCCGCGACGGCAGGGAGCTCGCCACCGGTGCGCCGGTCACCGTCGGCCGCGTCGAGAAGATGTCGAAGTCGAGGAAGAACACGATCGATCCCGAACCGATCGTCGACCAATATGGCGCCGACGCGACACGCTGGTTCATGCTGTCCGATTCGCCGCCCGAGCGTGACCTGCAATGGAGCGAAGCCGGGATCGAGGGCGCGTGGCGCTTCGTCCAGCGGCTGTGGCGGCTGGTCGACGGCATTGCCGACGCCGACGCCGATGGCAAGGATGCCGCGCTCGACCGCAAGCTGGCGCAGACCATCGCCGGGGTCGCCGCCGATATCGAGGCGCTGTCGTTCAACAAGGCGATCGCCAAACTGTACGAACTGGTCAACGCAATCGACAAGGCCGCGCCATCGGCATCGCGGGCGATTGCGGTGCGCACGCTCGTCCGCCTGGTCGCGCCGATGACCCCCCATCTCGCCGAGCAAGCCTGGGCGGCGATGGGCGAGGCCGGGCTGGTCGCCGACGCCGCCTGGCCCGACCACGACCCTGCCCTGCTGGTCGAGGACGAGGTGACGATCGCGATCCAGGTCAACGGCAAGCTGAAAGACACGATCACGCTGGCCAAGGGGCTGTCCAAGGCCGATATCGAGGCCGCCGCGCTGGCATCGGACCGGATCATCCGGCTGCTCGACGGCCAACGCCCGAAGAAAGTGATTGTCGTGCCCGATCGCCTGGTCAATCTGGTCGCATGAAGCGGTTGCTCCTTGTTGTGCTGGTCGCGCTGTCCCTGCCCGGATGCGGGTTGCATCCGCTGTACGCCGGCGGCGCGTCGGGGCCGATCGCCTCCGGGTTGGCCGGAGTCGAGGTGGCGCCGGTGGCGGGCAAATCGGGCTATCTGGTGACCAATGCGTTGCGCGACCGCCTGCCGCGGCGCTCCGGGGGGACCGCCGCCTATCGGCTGGAGATCGTGCTTGACGACCAGATCACCGGGCTGGGCGTTCGCCGCGACGACACCGTCACCCGCGAGCGCCGGACGCTGCGCGCGCGGTATCAGCTGGTCAGCCTGGGCAATGGCGAAGTGGTGCTCGACGCGACCGCCGGATCGGATGCCGGGGTCGACGTGGTCGGATCCGAATATGCGACGATCGCCGCCGAAAATACCGCGCTGGAGCGGTTGTCGGATATCGTCGCGGACCAGATCGTCACCCGCGTCGCGCTCTATATCCGGCGCGCCCCGGCGCGGTGAAGGCGTCGGAAAACCAGCTGCTGGCCGCGCTCGACGCGGCATTGCCGGCAATTCGCCTCTATCTGCTGCACGGCCCCGACGAGGCGGGCGCGCTTGACTATGCCGGCCGGCTGGGCCGCGCGATGGGCGCCGATGCCGAGCGGATCACGATCGACGGCGGCACGCTGAAGGGCGATCCCGGTCGCATCGCCGACGAGGCGCGGTCGCTCGGCCTGTTCGGCGGGCGTCGCTGGCTGCTGGTGACCGGCGTCGGCGACGAGGCGATCGAGGCGGCGCACTTGTTGATCGCCGAGCCCCGGACCGAGCATCCGGTGGTGTTCGTCGCGCCGTCGCTCAGGACGGCCAGCAAGCTCGTTCAGTTCGCAATTGCCCAGCCTGCGGTGCTTAGCTTCGCCTGCTATGTGCCCGAAGGCGACAAGGCGGAGCGGCTGGTGATGGCGATCGCGCGCGACCATGGCTTGCGGCCCAGCAACAGCGCGGCGCGGCGGATCGCCGCCGGAGCCAATGGCGACCGCGCGGTGATGGCGCGCGAGATCGAGAAGCTGGCGCTTTATCTAAACGCCACCAAAGACCGCCCCCACCCCCTGGACGACGCCGCGCTCGATAGCTTGGGTGCTGAACTGGATGACGCGCAGATGTCCGACGTGATCGACGCCGCGCTGGATGGACGCGTTGCCCGGATCGGGCGCGCGCTGTCACGGTATCAGGCGGCGGGCGGCAGCGCGGTCCCGCTGCTGCGCCAGGCCGTGCGCAAGCTGATGACGCTGGCGGCGATGCGCGCCGAGGTCGATGATGGCGCCGATGCGGCGGCGGCGGCGAAGAAGCGCCGCCTGCACTTCAGGGAGGAAGGCTCGGTCATCCGCCAGCTTCAGCGTTGGAGTTCGCCCGACATTGCCCGCGCGATCGACCGTATCCGCCACGCCGAACGTGCGCTGATGACGTCGGGCAATGTCGGCGACGTGCTGTCCGACGTCGCTCTGGTCGAGACCACGCGCGCCGCCGCCCGGCTGCGGTAGCGCGGCCGGTATCTCAGAAGAGCCGCCCGCCATCGGGCAACGGCCGGTCCGGCGCGATCAGCACCACCTTGCCCGCCGCGTCCGGAAAGCCCAGCGTCAGCACCTCGGACATCATCGGACCGATTTGGCGCGGGGGAAGGTTAACGACCGCGGCGACCTGACGGCCGATCAGTTCGGCCGGCGTGTAATGCTCGGTGATCTGCGCCGACGACTGCCGAACACCGATCGCCGCGCCAAAATCGATCCTCAGCCGATAGGCCGGCTTGCGCGCCTGGGGGAAAGGTTCGGCGGCGACGATCGTGCCGACGCGAATATCGACGTTCAGGAAATCGTCGAACCCGATCGTCTGGGCAGCGGGAGCCCCGGCATCGTGGGTGACATGCATCGCGCGATCAGAAATCGACATCGGCATAATGCGGCGCGGGGGCGATGCCCTCCATCCGTTCCGACAACAGCGGGCGGAAGCTGGGCCGGCTTTTGAAACCGCGATACCAGCGCGCGGTCTGGTCATGGTTCTTCCAGTCGATCCCGCCAAGATAATCGGCGACCGAAATCTGCGCCGCCGCGGCAAGATCGGCGAGGCTGAGCGTCGCGCCCGCCATCCAATTGTGCCGGCCGAGCAGGTAGTCGGTGTAATCGAGGCATTCGACCGCCGCCCTCATCGCCTGGCGCAGCATCCTGGCGTCGGGCCCCGCCTTGGTGACGATCCGCTTGATCATCCGCTCCCCGAGCAAAAGCTCGGTTACCTCGCGAAAGAATTGCGTGTCGAACCAGATCGCCAGCCGGCGGATCTCCGCGCGGTTGATCGCGGTGCCGTTGATCATCTGCGCCCTGTCGACAGTCTCTTCGAGATATTCGCAGATCACCGACGAATCGATCAGCTGGATGTTGCGTTCGGGGTCGACCATGACCGGCGTCTGGCTCGTCGGATTGAGATCGACGAACTCGTCGCGCCGCTCCCACGGGCGCTCGGTCATCAGCGTATAGCCGACCCCCTTCTCGCCCAGCATCAGCCGGACCTTGCGCGAAAACGGGCACAGGGCGAATTGATGAAGCTCCCACATCGATGCAGGCTTACGCGCTTCGACCGACGCTGGTCCAGCCCCGCCAACCCCTGACACCCATCGGGCAGACCGGCGTCAGACGTAGCGGATGCGCACGGACGGACGGCGCAGCGTCATGCCGGCCAGGCCGAAGCCGACGATCAAGAGTCCGTAGCCGCATGATGCGGGCAATTTGACGCGTTTAGCGCGCGCCGATGGTCCGCTTGACCCGTTCGATCGTCGCCCGCAGTTCGTCGGTCATTGTCGCGATGTCGCCCGCGGCGCGGCCGGTGGTGGCCATGGCGCCCTGCATATTGCTGCGCAGCCGCCGGTCAAAGCCGGGATCGTCACGGCGGACCACGTCGCCCAGCCGATCGTCCGGGCGCACGCCGCTGTCCGGCGCGATGTCGGCGATTGGGCCGACACGTGTGTCGAGCAGCGCATCGCTGACCGCACCGACCAGCCCGACTACGCCCGCCTGGACGGTCGGGCTCGATAGGATACGGGCGGCGTCACGCGCATTCGGCTCGCGCGGTGGCGGCGCACCGGCACGATCCCTTGCGGCCGCCGGCATCGCGATCAGCGCAAGCAGCGGAAACAGCAGGAATTTACGCATGACATTCACTCCAGCCAAAACAGCGCGCTAGCGGCATCATATCATCGCGCACGCCGCCCTCAACCCCGTATGTGCGCCTGGCGCCGATCCCCGTCACTCGGCCGCGACCAGTTCCGCGCTGTCGTCGAGCGAATGCGGCAGGCGGGTCAGCATCTCCTTTGGCACGATTTGCCAGAAGCGGCCGAGCGAGCGCTCCCAATCCACCAGGATACCGGTGGACCAACTGCTGTCGGTCGCCTCGGCATGCTCGCTGACCAGGTTCCTCAGCACCGTCTCCCAATGCTCTGACGCGATCCGTTGCCACACGATGGTCTCGCCGTTGGCGCGGCGGCTGAAGCTGCCCGAGGCGTCATAGACGAACGCCATGCCGCCGGTCATCCCCGCGCCAAAATTGGTGCCGACCGGGCCCAGCACCACTGCCACGCCGTTGGTCATGTATTCGCAGCCATTGGCCCCACAGCCCTCGACCACCACCGTCGCGCCAGAATTGCGCACGGCGAAGCGCTCGCCCGCCTGGCCCGCCGCGAACAGCCGGCCGGCCGTCGCGCCGTACAGCACAGTATTGCCGACGATCGTGTTCTCCTGGCTGGCGAGCGGCGACGACACCACCGGGCGGACGATGATGATGCCGCCCGACAGGCCCTTGCCAACATAGTCGTTGGCGTCGCCGAACACTTCGAGTGTGATGCCCTTGCACAGGAACGCACCCAGGCTCTGCCCGGCCGACCCGCGCAGCCGGACCGTGACGTGGCCGTCGGCCAGCTTGGCCATGCCGAACTTGCGCGTGATCTCGCTCGACAGCCGCGTGCCGACAGCACGGTGGGTGTTGCGCACCGAATAAGTCAGCTGCATCTTCTCGCCGCGCGAGAAGACCGCGGCGGCATCCTTTATCATCTGCGCGTCGAGGCTGTCGGGGACGTCGTTGCGGAACGTCGACAGGCTGAATCGCCGCTCGGCATCGGTCGCGTCGACCTTGGCGAGGATCGGGTTGAGGTCGAGGTCGTCGAGATGCTCGGCGCCGCGGCTCGCCTGGCGCAGGAACTCGGTGCGGCCGATCACCTCGTCCAGGCTCCTGACGCCAAGCCGTGCCAGGATGTCGCGCACCTCCTCGGCGATGAATGTCATCAGGTTGATGACTTTTTCGGGCGTTCCGGTGAATTTGGCGCGCAAGGCCGGATTCTGCGTGCAGATGCCGACCGGACAGGCGTTTGAGTGACACTGTCGCACCATGATGCAGCCCATCGCCACCAGGCTGAGCGTGCCGATGCCAAACTCTTCCGCGCCCAGGATCGCGGCGACGACCACGTCACGCCCGGTCTTGAGTCCACCGTCAGTGCGCAATTTTACGCGACCGCGCAGGCCGTTGAGCGTGAGCGTCTGGTTGACCTCCGACAGCCCCATTTCCCACGGCGTGCCGGCATATTTGATGCTGGTCTGGGGCGACGCACCCGTACCGCCGACATGGCCGGCGACCAGGATGACGTCGGCATGCGCCTTGGCCACGCCCGCCGCGACGGTGCCGATCCCCGCCGAGCTGACCAGCTTCACGCAGACGCGCGCTCGGGGATTGATCTGCTTCAAGTCGTAGATCAGCTGCGCCAAGTCCTCGATCGAATATATGTCGTGATGCGGCGGCGGGCTGATCAGGGTGACACCCGGGGTCGCGTGGCGCAGGCGGGCGATGAACTCGGTGACCTTAAACCCGGGCAACTGGCCGCCCTCGCCAGGCTTGGCCCCTTGCGCGACCTTGATCTCTATTTCTTCGCAGGCGTTTAGATATTCCGCGGTGACGCCGAACCGGCCACTGGCGATCTGCTTGACGCCAGAATTGGCATTATCGCCGTTTTCATAGGGAATATAGCGGGAACTGTCCTCGCCGCCTTCGCCCGAGACGGCGCGCGCGCCGATGCGGTTCATCGCGATCGCCAGCGTCTCGTGCGCCTCGGGGGAAAGCGCGCCCAGCGACATGCCGGGCGTCACGAACCTTTTCCTGATCGCGGTGATCGCCTCGACCTGGTCGACCGAAATGCCTTCGTCGGGGAAATTGAACTGGAGCAGGTCGCGCAGATAGACCGGCGGCAGGTCGGCGACCCCGCGCGAGAACTTCTGGTAGGTCGAATAGCTGTCGGTCGCGACCGCCGACTGCAACAGGTGCATCAGCTGCGCCGAATAGGCATGTTCCTCGCCGCCGTGCCGCTGGCGATAGAAGCCGCCGATCGGCAGCGTGACGATGCCGGTGTCATAGGCCGCGCGATGCCTGAGTTCGGCATTGAGGAACAGCGAGGCATAGCCCTCCCCCGAAATCTTGGCGGGCATGCCCGGGAACAGGTCGTTGACCAGGCTGCGGCTCAATCCCACCGCCTCGAAATTATAGCCGCCGCGATAGCTGGAGATCACCGCGATCCCCATCTTCGACATGATCTTCAGCAGCCCCTCGTCGACCGCCTTGTGGTGGTTCTTTAGCGCCTGGTCGATGGTCATGTCGCCGAACAGGCCGCGCGCCTGGCGGTCGGCGATCGCCGCTTCCGCCAGATAGGCATAGACGGTGGTCGCGCCGACGCCGATCAGCACCGCGTAATAATGCGTGTCGAGGCATTCGGCGGTTTCGATATTGACGCTGGCATAGGAGCGCAGCCCCCGCCGGACGAGGTGGGTGTGGACCGCCGCCGCCGCCAGCACGCCGGCGATCGCGACCCGTCCCGGCCCGCCCGCGCGATCGGACAGGAACAGTTCGCTCTTGCCCTCGCGCACCGCCTGTTCGGCCTGGTCGCGAATCCGCTGGATCGCCGCCCTCAGCGCGTCGGCGCCCCCGCCGCCGGCGGTAAAGGTGCAGTCGATCTCCACCGCCGCCGGCCCGAAATGCGCCTTCAGCCGGGCCCAGTCGACGCCGCGCAATACCGGGCTTTCCAGGACCAGCACGCCGTCCCGCCGCGTATCGGCGTCGAGGATGTTCGACAGGTTGGCGAACCGCGTCTTGAGCGACATGACGTGGCGTTCGCGCAGAGAATCAATCGGCGGATTGGTCACCTGGCTGAAATTCTGCCGGAAGAACTGGCTGATCAGTCGCGGTTTGTCGGAAATGACCGCGAGCGGGGTGTCGTCGCCCATCGATCCGATCGCTTCCTTGGCGGTCTCGACCATCGGGGCCAGGATCAGCTCCATGTCCTCGATCGTCTGCCCGGCGGCGACCTGGCGGCGGGCCAGCTCGGCGCGGTCGAACCGCGTGACGCAATCGCCCGCCACCACCGGCAGGTCGTCCATCGACAGGAAGTTGCCGATCATCGCGGCGTAATCCGCCTCGCCGGCGATGCGGTCCTTAATCTCGCGATCGTGGAATACCTGTCCTTCGGCCAGGTCGACGGCGATCATCTGGCCAGGGCCCAGCCGGCCTTTTTCGACGATCATCGTTTCCGGCACGACGACCATGCCCGTTTCCGACCCGACGATCAGCAGGCCGTCGGCGGTCATCGTATAGCGCAAGGGGCGCAGCGCGTTGCGGTCCATTCCCGCCACCGCCCAGCGCCCGTCGGTCATCGCCAGCGCGGCCGGACCGTCCCACGGCTCCATCACGCTCGCCAGATATTTGAACATGTCGAGATGCGCCCTGGGCATCTCGTCCCTGGGTCCCCAAGCCTCGGGCACCAGCATCAGCTTGGCAGTCGGCGCGTCGCGGCCGGAACGGCAGATCGCCTCGAACACCGCATCAAGCGCGGCGGTATCGCTGGCGCCGGCCGGGATCACCGGCTTGATATCCTCCGAATGCTCGCCAAACGCATTGGCCGCCATCTTGATCTCGTGGCTGAGCATCCAGTTCTTGTTGCCGCGGATCGTGTTGATCTCGCCATTGTGCGCCAGGCAGCGGAACGGCTGCGCCAGCCACCATTGCGGGAAGGTGTTGGTCGAATAACGCTGGTGAAAGATCGCGACGCGGCTTTCGAAGCGTGAATCGAGCAGATCGGGGTAGAATTCGGACAGGCTGGCCGCCAGGAACAGCCCCTTGTAGATGATCGAGCGACAGCTGAGCGAGCAGACGTAGAAGCCCTGGATCTGCGCGGCGATGATCCTCTTTTCGATCCGCCGGCGGACGAGATACAATTCCTTCTCGAATTCGGCGATGGTGGCGGCGTCGGGAGCGGGGCCGGCAATCATGATCTGCTCGATCTCGGGACGCGTCGCCTGCGCCTTCATGCCGATCACCGAGACGTCGACCGGCACCTGGCGCCAGCCATAGATGGTATAGCCGGCCTCGATGATCGCGCTCTCGACGATCGTTCGACAGCTTTCTTGCGCGCCGAGATCGGTGCGCGGCAGGAAGATCATGCCGACCGCCAGGCGGTTGGGCATCGGGCGGTGTCCGGAGGCCTGCACCGCCTCGTCGAAGAAGCGGTGCGGCAGGTCGACATGAATGCCGGCGCCGTCGCCGGTCTTGCCGTCGGCATCGACCGCCCCCCTGTGCCACACCGCCTTCAGCGCATCGATCGCCGACTGGACGACGCGGCGCGACGCCTTGCCGTCGGTCGCCGCGACCAGCCCGACGCCGCAAGCGTCGGTCTCGAATTCGGGGCGGTACATGCCGTGTTCGGCGAGATAGGTGCGGACGGATTCCTCGATCATGACAATAATCCCCGATCCGCGATCCGCGCGCGCAGGATCGCGTAGGCGGCGACAAGCTGCGCACTGGCGGCCCAGGCGTCGTTCACCCGCTCGACCTGCTCGGCCTCGTCAATCGGATATTCGTGAACGAGCCTGTTGCGAAGCTCCGAGGCGTCGATCCACGCGTCGGCGTTATCAAACACGCCCAGCTTCTCGAACTGGTTCGCCAGATCGCGGCGCGTCATCGCACGCACATCCTCCAGCTCCCAGCTCAAATAGGCGCGGAGCAGCCGGCCAAGCATGTCCTGCAACTGCTCATAGCGCTTGAGCAGGGCAATGGTGGCGATCCGCTCGACGACAGGCAGCAAATCGAACTGCTCCTCCACGACAGGGAGCACAGGTCCGAGAAGGGAACGGAGATCGTCATACCCCTGCACGATTCGGTCGCAACGCGCGACCGCGGCACGGATCACTTCCCCGGTCTTCATGCGATCGGCACGGACGAGGGAGCGACCATCTGCGCAAAGGACGATGGCGGCTTGCCTCGTTCAACTAGGACGACATCGACCTTCTGCTCGTCGATATGGCGAAACAGCGCGTCCCGGAAATCGCCGATACGACGCCATTCGGATCGCTCGCTCGCATCGGCCTCGATCAGCAAATCGATATCGCCGCCGCGCAGATCGTCGCGTGTGCGGCTGCCGAACAGGCGCACCGATGCATTCTCTCCGAAGACGTCACGAGCCGCTTTCTTGATCGCCTCGATATCGCGAGCCTTCAGCCTCACGCCGCCTTCCTTTCGCTCTTCGCCCTGGCGCGCAGATATCTGTCGATGTGCCCCGCCACGTCACGGCCGTCGCGTATCGCCCAGACCACCAGGCTGGCACCGCGCACGATGTCGCCAGCGGCGAACACGCCGTCCAGGCTGGTCATCAGCGTGGCATTGTCGACCATCGCCGTGCCCCAGCGCGTGACGCCGAGTTCGGGCGCGCCGAACAAGCGGGGCAGATCCTCGGCATCGAAGCCCAGCGCCTTGATTACCAGGTCGGCGCCGCGCACTTCCTCATTGCCCGGATCCGTTTCCGGCGCCCGCCTGCCGCTGGCATCGGGCGCGCCGAGCCGCATCCGGGCGATGGTCACGCTGGCGATGCGCCCCGGCCCGCCGAACGATTGCGGGGCGGACAGCCAGACGAACTCGACGCCCTCCTCCTCGGCATTGGCGACCTCGCGCGGCGACCCGGGCATGTTGGTGCGGTCGCGGCGATAGAGGCAGGCGACCGATGCCGCACCCTGGCGGATCGCGGTGCGCACGCAATCCATGGCGGTATCGCCGCCGCCGACGACGACGACGCGCTTGCCCGCCGCGTCCAGCGTGCCGTCGTCGAACGCCGGGACGGCGTCGCCGAACCCCTTGCGGTTGGACGCGGTGAGGTAATCGAGCGCTTCGACCACACCCTGCGCCTCGACCCCCGGCGCCAACAGGCCGCGCGCACGGTAGACGCCGGTGGCGATCAGGATAGCGTCGTGACGGGTTCGGAGATCCTCGAGCCCCGTGTCGCGACCGACCTCGAAACCTTCGTGGAATACCACGCCGCCGGCTTTCAGCCGGTCGACCCGGCGCATGACCACCGGCTTTTCCAGCTTGAACCCGGGGATGCCATAGGTCAGCAGCCCGCCGGCGCGGTCGTGGCGGTCATAGACATGGACCTCGTACCCGGCAGTGCGCAGCAGGTCGGCGGCGGTCAGCCCGGCGGGGCCGGCGCCGATGATCCCGACCGACTGGCCGCGCATGGGCCCGGGCGTTATCGGCTCGACCCAGCCATTCTCCCACGCCGTGTCGGTGATGAACTTCTCGACCGAGCCGATCGTCACCGCGCCGTGACCGGAAAATTCGATAACGCAATTGCCCTCGCACAGCCGGTCCTGCGGGCAGATGCGGCCGCAGATTTCGGGCATGGTCGAGGTCGCGTTGCTCAGCTCATACGCCTCGCGCAGCCGCCCCTCGGCAGTCAGCCGCAGCCAGTCGGGGATATGATTGTGGAGCGGGCAATGCACCGTGCAATAGGGCACGCCACATTGCGAGCAGCGCCCCGCCTGCTCCTCGGCCGCGGGCGCACCATAACGATCGGCGATCTCGCGGAAATCCTCAGCACGCATGCTGGCGTCGCGCTTTGCCGGATAGGCCTGCGCCTGATCGACGAATTGCAGCATGTTTCCGGTCATCGCGAGCCTTTCGTCAAGCTCGCTATCGCAACGAAATGACGGAGTCCAGCTTAAAGGACAGCTATACTGTCATAAAATTACGTCGAATGTCGCGAGTGAAAGGCCTTTCGTCGAAAACTTAGGATAAAAGTTACGGAACGGACCTATATTGCCAACAGAGCTATTAGAGCCAGGCCTCCTATGCCGATTCGATACCACGCAAATGGCGTGAAACCGTGCTTGCCGACCAGGCCGACGAACCAGCGCACGACGAGCAGCGCGACCATGAACGCGACCAACGTTCCCATCGCGATGCCGCCCAGCCCGACGCCGCCGCCCGCTTTCAACGCCTCGCGATTGCTGACCAGTTCCAGCGCGGTCGCCCCGACCATCGTCGGAATGGCCAGGAAGAAGCTGAACTCGGCCGCGGTGCGCCGCTCGACTCCCAGGCTCAGCGCGCCCAGGATCGTCGCGCCCGACCGGCTGACGCCGGGGATCATCGCCAGGCACTGGATGAAGCCGATGCCGGCGACAATGCCCAGCGGGATGTCGGCGACGCCGCTGATGTCGCCTTCCTTGACGAACCGCTCGATCCCCAGGATCGCGATGCCGCCGACGATCAGCGCCACCGCGACCGTCAGCGGCGAACCCAGCAGCGCCTCGATGTGCCTGTGCAGCAGAACCCCGATCACCGCCGCCGGCACGAAGGCGACCAGGATGTTGCGGACGAACCGGATCGCCACCGGATCGAACTTGGCCAGCCCCGTCAGCACCGCCCAGAACGTCCGCCAGTAAAGCACGACGATCGCCAGGATCGCGCCCAGCTGGATGACGATGTTGAACACCTTCCAATATTCGGCGTCATAGCCGAGCAGCGCGCCGGCCAGGATCAGATGCCCGGTCGACGACACGGGCAGGAACTCGGTCACGCCCTCGACGATGCCGAGCAAGATGATGGAAATCAGGTCACCCACGCCCACCCCCCCTTCGCGGCGCCACGCGGCGCCGATATGATCGCCCGGCCAACGATCAGGCCGATGCGGCCGGTGTGCCGAACCGCCCGTTGCGGCGATAGCGCACGAGCCAGCTCGGCGCGACGCCCGCCATCGCCATCGGCGTGATGCCCAAGGCGGCGAACCCGTCGACCTTGCCGCTGGCGACATTGTCGGTCTGGAGCATGCGCCATTGATCGCGGCTGATCGGCGCGCCGGGCAGGAACCCGACCATCGACAGCGCGGCGCCGACCATGTCCGGCAGCTCGACGATCGCCGGCGAGCGGCCCGTCGCCTGTGCCAGCCAGCGGACCAGCTCGCCCATCGTCAGCACTTCGGGCCCGGCCAGTTCAAAGGTGCGGCCGCCGAACGACACCGGATCGCCGAGCACCGCCGCAGCGGCGCGGGCGACGTCGGCGACATAGACCGGCTGGAACCGCGCGCCCGCGCGCAGCACCGGCACCACCGGCCCGGCGACCATCCCGGCAAAGCGGTTGATGAACTTGTCCTCCGGCCCGAACACGATCGATGGCCGCAGGATGGTCGCGCCCGGCCAGGCGGCGCGGGCCGCCGCCTCGCCTTCGCCCTTGCTGCGATAGTAAGCCGAGGCCGAGGCCGGATCGGCGCCGATCGTCGAGACGAGCACGAAGGAACGGGCACCCGTCGCCCGCGCCGCGGCGGCCGCGGCCCCGGGCCCGTCGACCTGGATGCCGCGGAAGTCGGGGCCCCAGGTGCCGACCAGATACACGACCGCGTCCGACCCCTCGACCGCGCGCATGATCGTCTGCGGCTTCGTCACGTCGGCGGCGACGAACTGCGTCTGGCCCAGCCCGCCGAGCGGCTTGAGGAACCACGCGCGGCGCGGATCGCGCTCGACGATGCGCACGCGCGCGCCGGCCGCCAGCGCTTCCTGCGCGACATATCGCCCCAGAAATCCGCCGCCGCCGATCAACGTTATCAGCTTGTCCTTCATCGCCTTCCTCGGCCGCCCGTGAGGACGTTCCATGCCGCGTGACCGCCGCTCCGGCAAGCCACGTACGGCATGTTGACAACGCACGAGGCGGCCAATAGAGCGCGCCGCCTACCCCCGTGCCCGGATGGCGGAATTGGTAGACGCACCAGCTTCAGGTGCTGGCGCTCGCAAGGGCGTG